>NZ_CP046452.1:627554-1255109 GCF_009734385.1 Corynebacterium kalinowskii
CAGATGCGCCTGCGCGACATGGGCGGGATGATCGTCATTGACTTCATCGACATGGTGCTACCGGAGAACCAGGACCTAGTTTTGCGTCGTCTTACCGAAACGCTGGGTCGCGACCGCACTCGCCACCAGGTTTCCGAAGTGACATCGCTCGGCCTTGTCCAGGTCACCCGTAAGAAGTTGGGCACTGGTCTGCTCGAGACTTTCTCTACCGAGTGTGAGTGCTGCCAGGGGCGTGGCATCATCCTGCACACCGATCCGATTGATCAGGACGAGGACCGTCCGATCTACGGAAAGAAGGCAGCCAAGGCTGCTGAAAAGAAGCGCGAACCTAAGGAACACCCAGCTATCAAGGCCTTGCACCGCGAGGATGCTCATGAAGAAGAGCACGAGGAATCGCCATCGATCGAGGAGCTGGCCGCAGCAGTCGTTTCGGTAGAACCGGACGAGGACTCGGCCGTCTCCGAGATCGAGAAGATCGCGGCGGCAGCAGTAGAGGTCGCTGACGAGCAGGATCCAGAGGAACCATCAGGTGCCTCCTACGAGCAGGCGCTGGAAGAGTTCAACAACTCGCCACGCCGTCGTCGCGCAACCCGGGGCAACTCCAAGTCGGACTTCCCGCCACGTAAGGCAGACTTCGCGCCAGAACCAAAACCGGAGCCAGCGCCAGAGTCGGCACCTGCGCCTGAGTCAAAGCCTGACGTTGCGCCTGAGGCTGTGTCAGAGACTGGCGCGCCTCGCCGGGGACGTCGCCGAGTAGTCAAGCGCGTTGCTGCTAGGGTGGAGGAAACTCCGGCCGCCGATAAGGCGGAGCAGCAGGAAAAGGCGGAGAGGCCACAGCGCTCGCGCCGTCGCGTGGTGAAGAAGGTGGCGGAAGAGCCAGCTGAATCCCAGCAGCCACAGCAGTCTCAGGGTCGTCGACGCGCTGTTCGCCGTAACCGAGGCTAGCAACCACGCGGTTTGTATTCTTGGGCGTTTACCGGGTAGTCTTTGACAGTCGCTGTTTACAGGTAGGTAAATCGCCGTAAACGCCAAGAAAATCATTTGTCCATTCGGGCGCAATCCTGCGTCCGAGCCGAGTTCTAGATAAAGGGGTAGCCCTCCTATGTATGCGATCGTCAAGACCGGCGGAAAGCAGTACAAGGTTGCCGAAGGTGACCTCGTCAAGGTCGAGAAGATCGAGGGTGAGCCAGGTTCGTCCGTGGCTCTCACCCCGGTTCTGCTCGTCGATGGCGCAACTGTAACCACCGATGCTGAAAAGCTTTCGAAGGTCAGCGTTAATGCTGAGATCGTCGAGCACACCAAGGGCCCGAAGATCAAGATTTTGAAGTACAAGAACAAGACTGGTTACAAGAAGCGTCAGGGCCACCGTCAGCCACTGACCGTTGTCAAGGTAACGGGTATCAAGTAAGCCGGCAGGCTTTTAGCTTTCCTGAAGGAGGGAAACCAAATGGCACATAAGAAGGGTGCATCCTCGACCTCTAACGGTCGTGATTCTGAGGCTAAGCGCCTTGGCGTTAAGCGCTTCGGTGGTCAGCAGGTCAAGGCCGGCGAGATCCTCATCCGTCAGCGCGGAACCAAGTTCCACCCAGGCGAGAACGTTGGCCGCGGTGGCGACGACTCCCTGTTCGCACTGAAGGCTGGCGCAGTCCAGTTCTCCACCAAGCGCAACCGTCGCACGGTGAATATCGTTCCAGCTGAAGCTGTCGAAGCTTAAGCTCTAACGTTGGCATTGAAGCCCGCATTCCCTTTGGGGTGCGGGCTTTTTGCTGCCCGCTATTTGTCGTTCGGCTTTCCGCCACTGACCAGTATGTTGGATTGGGCCATGACGACCTGCCCATATGGCCACAAGTCCTGGTAGTCCTCTGCCCGGCCGGGCTCTTTCTGCCGAAAGCCCTGTTCCAGTAACACCAGGGTGCTGTCTGCTGTGATCGCCATGGAATCTATCTTTCTATCCATGAGTTTTGGTTGTAGCTCGAGCAGCCGATCGATTTGCTGGCCCGCATCTTCTGGTCGCGCAATAATACGGAACGCATGGTCGCCCTCAGTGGTGCGACCTTCGCATGTGCGGACTTCGATCGACACAGTGGATTCGAGTTTTTCTTCAGCCACCGTCGAGATCGCTTGCTTTGCGACGACAAATGGTTCGCTACAAGAGTCGGTGGCAAAGCTATGCCACTCCACCTCACGAACGAGACCATTGAGCTTGACCCAATCTGTCCCTTCGGGAGCGGCAGCAGCGAGTGTGAACTGATCCGGGAGGATGACAGCCCGTGTTTGATATAGATCAACTTTTAGGCCATCCATAGCGGCATAAGAAATCCGGTCCCGCACTTCCCAATCGTTAGGAATCTGCTCTAGGAGCAGTGCGTTGCTACGGGAAGCGATGGCTTCTGCTTCTGCGGCCGTCACGCTTTCTGCAATGGAAATATGCACTTTGAGCTCGGGAGAGCTGTGCATTTTGTTGTCTGTAGTTATGGAAACGACCGCTCCGTGCCCAGCAACATCGACTAATGATGACTGCACTTCGGATATTTTCGCATTTTCCTGGTCAGTGAGTGGCTCCGAGTAGAACAGCGATTCCCACAGATGCACGCCACCTACAAAGATTCCCCCGACTAGCAATATCCCGCCAAGCAGCGTCACGGCGCAACCAATGCCTAGAGCAGAAAAGATGACGTTGGAATTCTTCAAGGCGCACCCTTCGCTAGCAATGGAACGAAGCTATTAATTGAAACCTACTGCACATAAAATTGCATTGCTAGAGGGAGCGGCCGAGTCTTCAGTAAAACGCCATTACGAAATAGCGGGTCCAACGGCTACAATTAAGCTCTTTATGAAGCTGCTAGGCTCGGGCGTATGACTGCTGTGGGCGTCGATAAGCAGGCGAGCAGCACAGACTAGCTAGAAATTTGAGGAATCCCCATGAACCGTTTTGTTGACCGCGTGGTCTTGCACCTTCAGGCTGGCGACGGCGGTAATGGGTGTGCCTCTGTTCACCGCGAGAAGTTCAAGCCTCTTGGCGGGCCAGATGGCGGCAACGGCGGACACGGTGGCGACATCGTGTTGGAGGCAAGTTCCCAGGTACACACGCTGTTGGATTTGCACTACCGCCCGCACATCAAGGCCCAGCGTGGCACGAATGGTGCTGGCGATCACCGCAATGGTGCGCGTGGCGAGGACCTCGTGCTGGAGGTGCCCGCAGGTACCGTCGTGCTAAATGACAAGGGCGAGGTCATGGCCGACCTTACTGCTGTCGGCATGCGCTACATCGCGGCTGAGGGCGGTCATGGTGGTTTGGGCAATGCGTCGCTGGCTAGCCGTTCCCGCAAGGCACCGGGATTTGCTTTGCTGGGAGAGAAGGGCGAACAGCATGACGTTGTCCTGGAACTGAAATCCATGGCCGATGTTGGTTTGCTTGGTTTTCCTTCCGCCGGTAAGTCGTCCCTGATCTCCGTGATCTCCGCGGCAAAGCCAAAGATCGGCGATTACCCATTTACCACGTTGGCTCCGAACCTGGGCGTGGTGGACGTAGGCAACGAATCCTTCACCATCGCAGATGTACCGGGCCTCATTCCGGGAGCTTCCGAGGGCAAGGGCCTGGGCCTGGACTTCCTGCGCCATATCGAACGTACGGCAGTACTCGCGCACATTATTGATACCGCCACGATGGAGCCCGGTCGCGACCCGATCTCCGACATTGAGGCGCTGGAAAACGAACTTGCGCTCTACGAATCAGCGCTGTCCCACGACGTTGGTCTGGGAGACTTGAAGGATCGTCCGCGCATCGTCGTGTTGAATAAGACCGACGTTCCGGAAGCTATGGAGTTGGCCGAGTTCCTGAAAGCGGAAATCGAGGAGAAGTTCGGCTGGCCGGTCTTCATCATTTCCGCCGCCGCGCACCAGGGGCTGGACCCGCTCAAGTACAAGCTTTTGGAGATCGTACAGCAGCACCGCAAGGCAAACCCGAAGGCTAAGGCTGAGGTCCGCACGATCATTCGCCCGGCAGCAGTTGATGCCGTGAAGAACAAGCTCGGTTTCGTGGTGGAGAAGGACCCTGAATACGAGGGAGCTTACATCGTGCGTGGCGAAAAGCCGGAGCGCTGGATCCGCCAAACGGACTTCGAAAACGACGAGGCTGTCGGCTACCTCGCAGACCGCTTGGCACGCGCCGGCGTGGAAGATGCCCTGTTCAAGGCAGGTGCCGTCGAAGGTGCGCAGGTGACCATCGGTGACGTGACCTTCGAGTGGGAGCCAATGACGGCGGCAGGTGCCGATTCCCTCATGACAGGCCGTGGTACCGACGTTCGCCTGGAGCGTTCCGAGCGTATTTCTGCTGCCGAGCGTAAGCGTGCTTCCCAGGCACGCCGTGGCCTCATCGACGAGTTCGATTATGGCGATGGGGAAGAGGCCGACCGCGAGCGTTGGCAGGGCTAGTTCGGTTTTTATTAGGTGGTGTGGGGGTACCCTCACTTCCTGACCGACTATATTTGCTCTCATGCAACAATTGCCCCACGCGCCGTTTACCGATGCTATCGCTCGCCCGGTCGAGTTCCCGAGCGCCGAAGCAAGTGGCCCGGCGTTCGGCCACGAATCTGAGCTCCGCGGGCAGATCGCGCAGGCAAAGAAGATCGTCGTCAAGATTGGCTCGAGCTCGCTCACCGCTGCCGATCACACGGTCGATGTGGCAAAGATCGATCGCATCGTCGATGCGCTGCAAGCCCGCATGGCCCGCAATACTGATGTCATCGTGGTGAGCTCCGGTGCTATTGCTGCCGGCATGGCCCCGCTGGGCCTCGCGCATCGCCCGGCTGATCTCCCCACTAAACAGGCGGCCGCCGCCGTGGGGCAGGTGTATCTGGCACATCAGTGGGGCATAAGTTTTGCCCGCTATGGTCGCTCCGTTGGTCAGGTGTTGCTCACCGCGAGTGATGCCGGTCAGCGTGACCGCGCGCGCAATGCCCAAAACACGATCGATCGACTGCGCCAGCTGCGCAGCGTGCCGATCATCAACGAAAATGACACCGTGGCCACCTCCGAGGTGCGCTTCGGCGATAATGACCGGCTCGCTGCGATCGTCGCCAACCTGATCAGCGCGGACGCACTCATTTTGCTTAGCGACGTCGATGGCCTCTATGACAAGAACCCCGTCGACCCTACCGCTCGATTCATGTCCGAAATTAGGGACGGTAACGACCTCAAGGGAGTGATCGCCGGTGGCGGCGGCAGCGTAGGAACGGGCGGCATGGCCACCAAGTTGTCTGCAGCTCGGTTGGCGAGCCGTGGTGGCATCCCGGTGCTGCTGACGAGTGCGGACAACATTGGGCCGGCCTTGGATCGGGCCGACGTGGGCACGGTTTTCCACCCAAAGGAGAATGCGCTCAGCGCATGGAAGTTTTGGGTGCTGTATGCCGCGGATACGGCGGGTACGTTGAAGCTGGATGCCGGTGCAGTGCAAGCGGTGACTTCTGGCGGCACGTCACTCTTGGCAGTCGGCATCACGGAGATCGAGGGTGACTTCCACTCCGGTGAGATCGTGGACATCATCGGGCCGGAAGGGGAGATTATCGGTCGAGGTGAAGTGGCATACGACTCCCGAACCCTTCGTCCGATGATCGGAAAGCACTCGCACGAGCTGCCAGAAGGCATGAAGCGACCAGTTGTTCATGCTGATTACCTGTCAAACTTCGCCACCCGTGCTTAAACTAGAGAGGACCTATATTCAATTATTGAAAGGATCATCGTGAAGTCTTTTTCTAAGCTCGTTGTCGCAGTTGGAGTAGCAACCTCTCTGACCCTTGGTTCCACCCCTGCATTTGCTCAGGAGTCCGGTTCTTCTCAGGAACCAGCCATGATCGGCTCCTCCGTTGCCATCGGACTGGCTGGCCTGGGCGCTGCTGCTGCTACTTTCGGCCCTAACCCTGTCCTCGACGTTAACAAGTTGCAGCAGGGCTTCACCCAGCCACAGTTGGCTCCTTACGCTGTGGCATTCACCGCTGGCTTGATCGCCCTCGCGGGTGTAATTGGCACCCTGATCGGCAACGCTGTCGGCTAAACTAGTGCAGCATGACTGAACGCGAAGAAGTTCTCGCCAAGGCTCGTGCTGCAAAGGCTGTTGCCCCGGAGGTTGCTCGGCTGACCTCGGGGCGCAAGAATGAGATTCTCCATGCGGCGGCCACTCGATTGATCGAGCGCTCCGCCGACATTCTCGCTGCTAACCAGGCTGATATTGCAGCCGGTCGGGCCGCGGGAATGGCTGAGTCACTCATCGATCGTCTTTCGCTGGACGAGGCTCGCATCGAAGGTATCGCCGGTGGATTGATCCAGGTCGCCTCCCTCACGGATCCAGTGGGCGAGGTGCTGCGTGGCTCCACCATGCCAAATGGCATTCAGATGAAGCAGATTCGCGTTCCACTTGGCGTCATGGGCATGGTGTACGAAGCCCGCCCCAACGTGACTGTCGACGCGTTTGGCCTTGCACTGAAATCCGGCAATGTCGCGCTCCTGCGCGGGTCCAAGTCCGCCCGGAATTCTAACGCTGCGCTGGTAGGGATCCTACAAAACGTACTGGTTGAGCATGACGTGCCAGCCGAAGCTGTCCAACTCCTGCCATGCGACACGCACGACAGTGTCAAGGACCTCATCACCGCCCGCGGCTTGGTGGATGTCGTTATCCCTCGTGGCGGCGCGGGCCTGATCAATGCCGTTGTCTTGGGAGCCACAGTGCCGACCATCGAAACAGGCACTGGCAATTGCCACGTCTACATCGACCGCGATGCTGACATCGATCTCGGCATCAACATCCTGCTCAACTCGAAGACCCGTCGCCCGAGCGTGTGCAACACCGCCGAGACCGTCCTCATCGACTCCGCCCTCCCAGAACCACGGCGCATCATCGAAGCCTTGCAGGGGGCAGGGGTGCGCGTGCATGGGGACGTCGAGAAGCTAGGCGCCGATGTTGCGGCGACCGAGGAGGACTTCGCCGACGAGTACCTCAGCATGGACATCGCCGCCGCGCTTGTCGACGGCATTGACGGCGCCATCGAACACATCGCGCGCTATTCCACCGGCCACACCGAAGCCATTGCCACCAACAACATCGTGACGGCGCAGCGATTTGCCGACTCCGTCGACGCTGCTGCGGTCATGATCAACGCATCCACGGCCTTTACCGACGGCGAGCAGTACGGCATGGGCGCCGAGATTGGCATCTCTACGCAAAAGCTGCACGCTCGCGGGCCGATGGCATTGCCGGAGCTAACCACCACCAAGTGGATCCTCCAGGGCACTGGACAGGTGCGCCCTTAGGTCATTTTTGCCCCATTTCTCCCACTCGTCACACGCGTTTCACCTTGGGTTTCTTTCGGTTATAGGGTGTGTAACAATCGGTTCGTTTGAGCACCGACAATAAGGGGAGACATGACGAAGCTGGGTAAAATTACGAAGTCGTTGACAGTGGCATTGGCTGCGTTGGCGAGTGTCGTCGCAGCTCCGACTGCCGTTGCTCAGGATCGCTGCCCAGCTGTCGTGGTGCTCGCAGCCCGTGGCTCCGGTCAAAATGGTGGTTACGAGTGGCAACCAACCCGCTATGGTGCCTCCCACTGGGTCTCCAACGGCCGGGAAGGCTCCACCATTCGCACCTTCCTGAACTACGCCGAGAATGTTCACCAGCGCGACACCGGTACCTCCTTGTTCACGAACGTTCAGGTCGTGGGTATTGATGAGCGTGCCTACCCAGCCAACTTCCCAGAGCAGGACTTCCGCCAGCCGACCAATGTCTCTGAGGCGCTGGGCGAATTCACTGACCGAGTCATGCCGCGAGCTAAGGCATTCCTCAACTCCATTACCGTCGGTCGCGTCGGCGCCGAAGCTACCGTCCGGGCCCATGACGCAGCCACCGGCTGCAACTCCAAGTACCTGCTCGTGGGCTTCTCTCAGGGCGCGACTGTGATCACTGACCTGGAGAAGAAGCTGGCCGGCGAAGGCCGTCTAGCTGGTGCCCTGTACATGGGCTCCCCGTACACCTCCGCTGCCGACCCACACCGCGTTGGTAGCGGCCTGTCCGGCGACGGCGTCCTGGCCAAGACTCCGGGCAACGGCTCCCGCATCCGCTCGAACGACCGACGCATCGAATACTGCGTGCAGGGCGATGTCTGGTGTGACTTCAACGCGGTCAAGGTGGCTAAGGGCGAAGTCGAAAACCCATGGGGCCACAATCAGTACTTTATCGGCAACACTCCATTCCCAGGCGACCGTGACTTCGTCGCACGTGAATTCGCGGGACTTATCCACTCTGCTGGCTAGCCTCTAGTAGGCTGTGGACACATGACCGCAGCTCCGCGACGAATCGGAATCATGGGTGGCACCTTCGACCCCATCCACAATGGCCACTTAGTAGCAGGTTCAGAGGTAGCATCCCGCTACAACCTCGACCTTGTCATCTACGTGCCTACCGGCCAGCCATGGCAAAAGGCTGGTCGCAATGTGTCCTCCGCAGAGGACCGCTACCTGATGACGGTCATCGCCACCGCGTCTAATCCTTCCTTCCGAGTCTCACGCGTCGACATTGAACGCGAGGGGCCGACCTACACCATCGACACGCTGCAGGATCTGCGTGAGCTCTATCCCGACGCTGAGCTGTACTTCATTACTGGTGCGGATGCCCTCGCACAGATCGTGACCTGGCGCGACTGGCCAGCCATGTTTGAACTTGCTCACTTTGTGGGTGTTACCAGGCCTGGCTATGAGCTCACTTCCGACATCGATCCCGCCATCCACAAAGGTCGCGTGACTTTGCTCGAGATTCCCGCGATGGCGATCTCCTCGACAGACTGCCGCGCCCGCGCTGCCACTGGCCGCCCGGTCTGGTACCTCGTTCCCGACGGAGTCGTACAATTCATCAACAAAACCGGGCTCTATGCAACCATTGAGGGCAGTTCATCAGTCTAAGTAAATGTGAAGACATTTACTTTTGACTCTGTTCCTGTTCCAAGCGTTCGTATCTCTCGAGGACTTGTGAGAGTTCGGCCGGGCGCCTATCTGCCAGCTGATTCCAGCGTTAACGCAGTGGCGCGCGCCCGCTGCGAACACCTGGCTTTTGGCAAGCTGGTGATCGGCGGATTTGCTGGCTTGAATTATCACGGGATCCCCTATTGGTCGGAAGTCTTTCCGGTCATAGTGCATAGCCCCAATTCCATTGGATTCGTGTCGTCAGACATCATTCGCTTGTGCCGTTCCAAGGTTGCTTACGAGTTTGGGAAGGATCCAGTTTTCCCAAAACTCGCCGTAGCTTCTCCAGCAGTGTGCGTCATAGATGCCCTGATCCAACTCAAACAAGGGCGCATCACCTGGTGGGTGCCTCCCATCGAGGGCTTCGAACCGTGGGAAGTACGTGCGGTTCAATTAATTGATGCAGCGCGTCGGAAATGTAAAGTGTCGTGGAATCAACTCGCTGATGCCTCCACTCAACGCTTTTCCAAGACTTCGTTGTTGAAGCTGGCGAAACAAAGCGTCAGTGGGGCCGATTCGCCCCAAGAGACCTCACTTCGCCTCATAGCAGGGGATCTAGCTCCTAACCTGCAACTACAGAAGGCTGTCTACGACACTCCGCGCTCAGAAATCCCGTTCACATTCATCGATTTGACGTGGAAAGGACTCAAAGTCGCTGTTTACTATGACGGCGAGGACCACTACAACCGTGAACGCAGAAACAAGGACTTCGCGATCCGTAAGAAGCTCGAAGACCGAGGTTGGCAAGTAATCACAGTCACTGCTCCCGAACTGGCATTCCCCGAGCAGCTCCGGCGGCGAATCCAAAAAGCCGTTTGGAAAGCTCAGATGTAATCGGGCTCATGAGGTGATCGATTGTGATGGGTAAATCTGATTCGGTGGGTGAGGTTTACCCATCATTTGGACGTGCGGATGGGCGAATTGGTGGGTAAACCTTGTGGCCGTCGAAAGGTTTACCCAGTGCGTTGGGTTCAGTGGGTAAACCTGCCAGCTACTGCGAGGTTTACCCACCATTTGGACTGCCAAACAGCCTAATAATGGGTAAACCTAAAATCAGCGGTGAGGTTTACCCACCTCCCCACGCCATCCAAACAAAATTTCATCAAAACCCAGCCGCCTCAAAATCCTCCAACTAGCCTTAATGCCCCTAATCGTGGAAAACTAGGTAGCTAACTACTACCGAAGGATTTTCGTGACTGCTTCTCAAGATTCAATTCGTTACGCGACCATTGCTGCTTTGGCCGCTGATGACAAGTTGGCTGAGGAAATCGCCGTTATTGACGTTTCCGAGGTCCTCACCATTACTGATGTGTTTCTGATCGCTTCGGCGAGCAATGAGCGTCAGGTGACTTCGATCGTTGAGGAAATCGAGGACAAGCTCACTGAGAACGGTATCGAGCCGATTCGTCGTGAGGGTGCTCGCGAAGGCCGCTGGGCCTTGCTCGACTACGGCGAGTTTGTTGTGCACATCTTCCGGACTCAGGAGCGCGAGTTCTATGGCTTGGATCGTCTGTGGCGCGATTGCGAATTGATTGAGATCGAGGGCATCGAGACGCCTCAGCGTCCGAAGGCCTGGGAGACTGAGGTCAACGAGCGTGAAGCGCAGTCTATCGATGATATTCCGCTCGCTGAGCAAGAACCAGATGCGGACGAACTGTGACCCGCCGCCTTATCCTCATGCGCCACGGCGAGACGTTCTATAACGCCACTCGCCGTATGCAGGGGCAAATGGACACGGAGCTGTCCGAGGTCGGCATCAAGCAAGCTGATCAGGCCGCCGAGTTCCTCGCCGAGGCCGGGATCGGGCGGATTGTGTCCAGCGACCTGATGCGGGCGCATGAAACTGCGAAGGCCGTGGCTAACAAGGTGGGCGTTGAGGTGGGCGTCGATAAGCGCCTGCGAGAGACGCACCTTGGGCAGTGGCAGGGCATGAGCCACGCGGAAGTCGATTCGCAGCATCCGGGTGCGCGGGCACTGTGGCGTCACGACGCTGGCTGGGCACCGCCGGAGGGCGAGTCGCGGCTGGAGGTGGCTGCGCGTGCGCGGGCGGTTATCGACGAGCTGATGGCCGACTACCACCAGTGGGATGATTCGACCGTGCTGGTCGTGGCGCATGGCGGAACGATTGCCGCGCTGACATCGTCGTTGCTGGAGCTCGCTCCGGAGCAGTACCCGATTTTCTCGGGGCTGAAGAACACGTGTTGGGCGCAGCTGACGGCGCGTCCGAGGTATTTCCAGGGCAGCCCGGATGCGGACGGGGAGGGGGATCCGGTGATCCCACAGGCTCGATTCACACGGGACAACACCAAGGACGCGCAGTGGTACTTGGATGGCTGGAACATGAGCGTGGGTTAGCATGCCGGTTCGGATTGTGACGGATTCTTCGGCGGGCCTGCCAAAGGACCTTGCGGAGGATTTGGAAATCACGGTGCTCCCGCTGCACGTGATGAGCCGTGGCGGGGCGACATCCACCGCTGGACTCACGGCTCTGGAACTGACGGCTGCCTACGCTCGGCAGCTGGAGCGCGGTGGGGACGATGGCGTGTTGGCGCTGCATCTGTCGAAGGAATTGTCGTCGACCTGGACCAATGCGGTGACCGCTGCGGGCGTATTCGACGGCACGGTGCACGTGGTGGACACGAATTCGGCAGGCATGGCGATCGGTGCAGCTGCGATGGCTGCGGCGAAACTCGCGAAGGAGGGGGAGGATCTCGAGACCTGCTATCAGGCTGCGATCGATACCCTCGAGCGATCCGAACTGTACTTGTACCTGCATCGAATCGATGACCTGCGCAAATCCGGTCGGCTTTCGCCTGCGACTGCGCTGATGTCTTCGGCGCTGGCGACGCGTCCGATCATGATGCTGCGCGAGGGCAAGGTAGAACTGGCGGCGAAAACTCGCACCCAGACCAAGGCGTTTATCAAGCTGGTGGAAATGATTGCTGAGCACGCGGGCGGAAAGCCTGTGTTTGTGGCGATTCAGCAGACGGAGGCTCGTGAGGCTGCGAACGGGCTGCTTCGGACGATGCAGGCGGTGCTCGACGAGGGTTCCACTTATCTAATGACCGATCTGGATGACGCGATCGGCACCCACGTGGGCCCCGGCGCGCTCGCCGTCGCGGTGGTTTATCCACAAGATGAGGACCATCCACAGGTGTAGCGTTTCTGCTGCAACCGATTTTCCTCAAACGCGCTATCTTCTAGCGCCATGGACCTCACGACCCGACTCAAAGACCTCACTCGCCCGACCGGCGAAGAGGACCTGCTCGCCGTCAAATACCCCGAACCACGCCTAAAAATCGACCCGAAGCAAGGCATGTGGGTCGCCGTGCTCTGCGTGCTTGGCTTGGCAGGTTGGGCAGTGCTTAACGACGCCCCAGCCCCCTCCCACACCTTCACTCCGGCAACGAGTGTCCCCACTCCGAGTATCGCCGTGGTCAGCGTCGTGGGCGAAGTGTCCGCGCCGGGGCTGGTGACGCTCACACCGAATGCTCGAGTGCATGACGCGGTGGCGGCGGCTGGGCCACTCCCGGAGGCCGATATGGTCGCGCTGAACTTGGCGGAGAAGGTGGCCGATGGCAAACAGATCGTGGTGCCAAAGGTAGGCGTGGCTCCGGTTAGCCCCGGAGCCACCAGTGGCAAAGTTTCTCTCAACTCGGCCACGGCTGCTGACTTGGAGCAGCTAGATGGGGTGGGGCAGAAGACGGCGCAGGCGATCATTGCCCATCGGGACAAGATTGGCGGCTTTAGCGCGATCGAGCAGTTGCAGGAGGTCAAAGGGATTGGCCCGGCAAAGTTCGCGGCGATCGCTCCGGAAGTGACCTTGTGAGGGAGCTGCGCTTGGTCCCGGCGGCGCTCCTGACGTGGGCGGCGGTGTTGGTCACGTTGATCACGAGGCAGCCGTGGGCCGGTCTCGTCTTGGTCGCAATCGCAGCGGCTGCAGCCGTGCGTTTTCTTGGGGAGTCGCTTACGGCCACCTCCCTGGCCGGTGCCGGCGTGGCAACCGCTTGGCTGCGGCTGCTCAGAGCCCCTGAGAGCTTTCCGTTCTCGATTCACGCGAGTGTCGCGTCCACCCCAACGCAGACTCGGACGGGCGGCTGGGCGTTGCAACTAGATGTTGGGGGAGTGCCGGTGCGCGCGTTTGCTGCGGAGCCGCCACCACCTGTGGGCAGCGAAGTTTTGGTGACGGCCACCGCCTCAGCCAATGACAATCCGGAAGTCTCACCTGTGGTGCTCCAGCTGCGCAGCATCCAAACACTACGGCCACCAGAGGGATTTACCGCCTGGGCATTGCAGGTCAAGGAAGACTTCCGGCAGTCGTGTGCGCAGATCCTCGGGCCAGCTTCGGAAGGACTGGTGCCGGGCATGGTGCTCGGCGATACCTCAGCTCAGGACACCGTGGAAAAGCAGATGTACCTGGACACCGGGCTCAGCCACTTAACTGCGGTGTCTGGATCCAACATCACGATCCTCACGGTCGCCGCCGTCCTGCTTGCCAAGGCCTGTACCTTAGGGCCTCGCATCCAGGTGGCGGTCGCCGCCGTCACACTGGGGGTTTTCGTCGCGGTGGTCGGCTTCGAGCCGTCGGTGCTGCGGGCCAGCGTGATGGGAATCGTGGGCCTGCTCGCGGTGCTGGGGTCGGCGCAGGTGGAACCCGCGCACGGCCTGTGCGTCGCAGTGATCGGTCTGCTGCTTTACGATTCCAACCTCGCCTCATCCTTCGGCTTCGCGCTCTCCGTGGCCGCCACCGCAGGACTCGTTGCACTCTCGCCCCTGATTTATCGGGCCCTCGCTCGGCTACCTGGCCCCGACATACTCAAACGGGCCTTGGCCGTCGCGATCGCCGCGGAGCTCGTCACCATGCCACTGGTGGCTGCGATGAGCGGCCACATCCTCCTGGCCAGCATCCCCGCCAACCTGCTCGCCGCCCCCGCGGTCGCCCCGGTCACGATTCTCGGCCTCATCGGCGTGGCTTGGCCACCCGTACTCCACCTTGCCGAACCCTTCGCCTGGTGGATCGCCACCGTCGCCCGCACGCTTGCCGACACCCCCAGCCCCGACTTACCCGTGACCTGGACGATCGTGCTTGCCGGCTGGCTCCTGTGGCTCATCCACGCCGGACATGCGCGTTGGCTGCTCCTGGGGTTGGTTTTCCTAGTGCCCAGGCCAGGCGGTCCGGAGCCCGCGCAGCTCGGGGATGTGCTGCACGTGTCGGAGCTGCCACCGGAGTTTGAGGCGCCAGCTGGGGTGACGGCGGTGGTCGTCGATAAGCCGGGGCGTCCGAGCAAGCGGCCGCATGTGACCCGGGGCGGTGTCCCCATCCTCTATCCGAACCGCGATGGGCCGGTGACGGTGTACGTGGATGGCACCCAGCGCGCCGAGCGAGGACACTTCTAGCTACCATGAAACACGTGACTAGCCCCGTGCACCTCATCCTTGGTGAAGAAGACTTCCTGGCGGAACGCATCAGCAAGCAGCTGCTCGAGCAGCTGCGCGTCGACCTGCCAGCGGGCGAGCAATTGCAGGTCACCTACATGCGCGCCGGACAGCTGACCCCGTACGAACTCGTGGACATGTTCAGCCCCTCGCTGTTCTCCGACACTCGTGCGCTCATTTTTACCGATGCCGCGGAGGCGGGCAAAGAACCGATCGACCTGCTGGTTGATGCTTGCAAGGATGTCGCGCCGGGGATCACCGTGATCATCAGGCATAGCGGGAAAGGACGCAATAAGTCTGCGCTGACACCGCTGAAGAAGCTGGCCACCGTGCACGAGGCCAACAAACTGAATGCTCGGGATCGCCAGGGCTTTGTGACCAACGAATTCCGCAACCTCGGCGTGCGCCCCACACCCGACGTCGTCCACGCACTGCTGGAAGGCGTCGGCTCCGACCTGCGCGAACTCGCCTCGGCTGTGTCTCAGCTGGTCGCCGACACGAACGCACATGTCACGGTCGAGGCTGTGCGCGCTTACCACGAAGGTGTGGCAGAAGTCAGTGGTTTCGATATCGCTGATCTGGCCTGCTCCGGAAGTACCGCGCGGGCTGTGGCCTCCACCCGGCGCGCGTTGCAACTCGGCGTTCCACCGGTGCTGATCGCCGCGGCTTTGTCCAACTCCGTGATGGCGATTGCCCGCAGCTACGGCATCCGTGGCCGCGCGAACGAGTTCGAACTGGCCAAGACCCTGGGTGTGCCGCCCTTCAAGGTGAAGTCGATCCTGCAGGTATCGCGACGCTGGAATGGGGACGCAGTCTCCGACGCGGTCATCCTCATGGCCGATTTGGAAGCACAGGTGCGTGGCCGGGGCGGTGACATCGACTTTTCCGTCGAAAACGCGGTCCGACAGGTGTCAGAATTGGCGAGTCGTTAAACTGTTCGGCGTGCCTATTTCTGGAATGTCTCGCGCATGACCCTCGCCCAGCTCGGAACCATCATTGCCCTGAACCTCGCCGGGATGTATACGCCCGGCCCTGACTTCTTCTTGCTGCTGCGGCTGGCGGCTCGCTCGCGCCGTCATGCTTTGGCAGCGGTGGCCGGAATCGCCACCGGCATCCTGGTCTGGGTCACCCTGACGGTTCTGGGTACAGCTGCGCTCTTTGTAACTAACCCCGCTTTGCTGGGCTGGGTGCAACTGCTCGGCGGATCCTGGCTGCTCTACATGGGATTTTCCATGGTCCGTTCCGGGTGGGAGCAACGCGTCAACCGTGTTGTTTTGGCAGAAATTCCCACCGATCAGCTCCTCGGCAGCATGGGGAAAAACTACCGGCTCGGCCTCATGACCAACCTGGCCAATCCCAAGGCCGTGCTGTTCTTCGCCTCCATCATGGCGCCGTTCATGCCTACGGACCCCACGTGGCTGACATCCCTGGAAATCATCGTCGCCCTCGTGCTGTGCACATTCATCGGCTTCTCACTGCTGGTGTTTGTCGTGTCCGCCTCCGTGGTCCGCAAACGCCTCGTTGCAGCCGGTCCGTGGATCGACATCATCGCAGGTGTCCTCTTCCTCGCCGTGGGCGGTTGGATGGTCTACGAGGGGCTTCACGCAGTGTAGATCCGGAGGTAGGCGCCAACATTTCTCCGCTAGCTCATCCTGTTGAGCCACTTCTGGCGCACATCCTCTGGTGCCGCTTTCAGCGTGGCCTGCGCGCGCAGGTAGCCAAGGACTGACAGCGCAGCGCCACTCAGAAACAAGAGGGCCGCTACCCAATGCGGGAATACCTTGAGGGCATTGGTGGTCATCAGGGTCGTGCCCACGAAACCGCCGAGCAAGGACGGATTGAGCCGACTGACCAGGTAAGCACCGAGCGGAGCCGCGAGCACCCCGCCCAGTAGCAGGGCGAGTACCGACCAGACATGGGCAACGATGGTCGGCCACAGTCCCAAAGCGAAGCCGATGCTGGCAGCAGCGGTGACCAGGAACTCAGAGGTGTTGACCGTTCCAATAATTTTGCGTGGCTCTTGGGACGTGGCGCCCAGCAGTGTGGTTGAAGTAAGTGGACCCCAGCCACCGCCACCAGAGGAATCGAGAAAACCTGCGAAGAAGCCAAGCGTGCCCAAGAACCGTGGGGAGACCATGCGGATAGTCCGCTGCACTCGGCCCCGGGAAAATCGCCACACCAACAAGGCACCCACGAAGGTCAAAATCCCGGCGGTGACGGGAGCCGCGGCCGCTAGCGAGATACGTGACAAGACGCTAGCGCCGAGAAAGGCGCCAAGCGCTCCGGGAACGCCTAGGCGGAGAGCCGTGCCCCACTGGACATTGCCGAACTTCCAATGCGAAGCCCCAGAGGCGAGAGTGGTTCCGAGTTCCGCGGCGTGCACGATCGCGGAGGCTTGAGCAGGACCGAGGGCAGCAATGGTCATCATGCAGGTGGTGGCCGTAATCCCGAATCCCATACCGAGGGCGCCGTCCACGAGTTGGGCGAGCGCGCCAGCAACGGCGACAATCAAGAGCTTGTTCATCAGCGGTAGTCCTAACGGTGAAGAATTCGGTGCGCCACCACGGGAGCCAGCTCGGCGGCCAAAGGCTGGGCCCCAGGTACGCGGTCCAGGAGCAACCCATAAGTGACAAAAAGTGGGATGACCGGCCCGGATCCGGAAGAATATCGGGGCGAACAGGTCGCAAACGCCACGTCCGTCCCTAACTGCGCCGCCAGCCGGGCTACGTCCTGATTCGCGCCGGGCATGGAGGAACCGACGGCGTACAGAACTGCTCCTGGTTGCACACGGGGACGTAGGACGGCGGCAATGTCGTCGCCAAGCCCGAGGGGCGCGGTGACCCGGACACCCAAGCCCGCGGTGGCGGCCGGGACGTCGTGTCGGGTGTGGAAGGCATCGGTGAACAGGAGGGGGACCACGGTATCCCCGGGGCGCGCGACGTCCGCAAGGAGCGGTTGCTGCAGGTCAAGGTAAGCCACCCGAGTAGGGCGGCCGGTGCGGAAGGTCACCGCGGCGCGCAGTTCCTCCAAGCCCTCGGCCGCGCGCGGGTGTCGCGACCCATGGGCGAGGAGGATGTCGGTCATCGCACCAAGCCCGCCGCGCGGGTATCGCCGCTTGCCTTATCGACGACCAAAAGGTTGCCCACGGCTCCCCGAGCGGCATACGCCTCGACAGGAAGCGGGGAGGCCAACTCGACGCGGGCATCGGAGATGTCGTTGAGCTCCAGCGGGTTTTCCAGGGTAGCGATGCGGCCACGGACCAGGGCGGAACCGTAGCGGATCTTGATGGTCTCGCCTTCGCGCAGTGGCTGCTCATGGAGGCCAACGAGTGTGACATCGAAGGTGCGGGATTCGGCAGGGCGATCGGTTCCAGCGATGAGATCACCGCGTGCGAGATCGATATTATCAGCGAGGAGAAGTGTGACGGAATCACCAGTTTCTGCGGACGACGCAGGTCCCTCCGCGGTGTCGATTCCGGCGACGGTGCTGGAGAGCCCGCCACCGAGGTAGACGATGTCGCCTACGTTTACTCGTCCCGCCGTAATGCGACCAGCGTAGCCCCGATAATCGCTGGTGTGCTCGCGGATGACGTATTGGACGGGGAAGCGGAATCCCAAATTGGTGGCTCGTCCCGCGCCCACGGGGATTGTCTCCAGCAGCTCGAGGACAGTTGGGCCGTGGTACCACGGGGTGTTGTCGGAAGGCTCCACCACGTTGTCACCGAGCAGTGCGGAAACTGGGACCACATTGGGGTCGCTGATACCGAGTTCAACGGCCAGATCGATGAACTGGGAGGCAATGGCCTCGAAGACGTTCTGGTCGAAGGAGACCAAGTCGATCTTGTTGACCGCTAGGATGACGGTCCGAACGCCCATGAGAGCGGCGACCTTGAGGTGCTTGATGGTCTGGGGGAGAATGCCGTTTCGGGCGTCGACAAGCAGCACGACCACCTGCGAGGTGGAGACGCCGGTGACGGTGTTGCGGGTGTACTGCACGTGGCCCGGCGTGTCGGCGAGGATGAACGTGCGCTTATCGGTGGCGAAGTAGCGGTACGCAACATCGATGGTGATGCCCTGTTCCCGTTCGGCGCGCAGTCCGTCCACCAGGAGGGAAAGATCAAGGCCATCGAAGCCACGGTCGGCGGACGTGCGTTCCACGGAGGCCAACTGGTCGGCGAGGACAGACTTGGTGTCATGCAGGAGGCGACCGACGAAGGTGGATTTGCCGTCATCGACGGAGCCTGCGGTGCATAGTCGCAGCGTTTCGCGGTCCTGGAGAACCGCGGTAGTAGTGGTGGTCATCAGAAGTAGCCTTCCTTCTTGCGGTCTTCCATGGCGGATTCGGAGATTCGGTCGTCGGCGCGGGTGGCACCACGCTCAGTGAGTCGGGAAGTCGAGATTTCCTCGATGACCTCGTCGATGGTGGTCGCGGAGGAGAGCACGGCACCGGTGCAAGACATGTCGCCGACGGTGCGGTAACGGACCTGCTTGGTCACCACGTCAGCGTCCTGGCCACCCCATTGACCTGGGGTGAGCCACATGCCGTCGCGCTCGAATACCTCGCGCTGGTGTGCGAAGTAGATCGGCGGCAACTCGATCTCACGTGCGCCGATGTACTCCCAAATGTCGGCTTCGGTCCAGTTGGAGATGGGGAAGACGCGAATATTCTCTCCCGGTAGGTGGCCGCCGTTGTACAGATTCCACAGTTCAGGGCGCTGGCGGCGCGGATCCCAGCCACCAAAGGAATCACGCACGGAAAAGATGCGTTCCTTCGCACGGGCGCGTTCCTCATCGCGACGGGCGCCGCCGAGGACGGCGTCGTAACCGCGCTCTTCGATGGTCTCCACCAATGGCACGGTTTGGAGAGGATTGCGCGTGCCGTCGGGGCGTTCGACCAGGTCGCCGCGGTCGATCCAGTCTTGGACGTGGGCAACATGCAGGCGCGCGCCGGTGCGTTCCACGAGTGCATCGCGGAATTCGAGAACTTCTGGGAAGTTGTGGCCGGTGTCCACGTGCAGTAGCTCGAAGGGTACGGCCGCCGGCGCAAACGCTCGCCGGGCGAGCTCAAACACCACGACGGAGTCTTTGCCGCCAGAGAACAGCAGCGCAACTTTGTCGAATTGCCCAGCGACTTCACGCAGGATGTGGATCGATTCGTTTTCTAGGTCTTTAAGGTGTGGGGAGAGTGTCATGTGTGCAGTCCGCATTCTGTCTTGGCTTGGCCGGCCCAGCGGCCGCTTCGTGGATCTTCGCCCGGGGCGACGGGCAGGGTGCAAGTCGCGCAACCGATGGAGGGGTACCCCTTGTCGATCAAGGGGTGTCTAATCAGACCGTTGTGTCTTTCGTATTCGAGCGTCTCCTCCAGCGACCAGGTCACTAGCGGGGAGATTTTGAGCCGCCCAGCTTTATCCAGCTCAATCGCTTCGGCCGTGGCTCGGGTCGGCGCGTCGATACGCCGGATGCCGGTCACCCACGCGCCATACTTCGCGAGTGCCCGTTGCAGCGGCTCAACCTTGCGCATGCGACAGCACGCCTCCGGGTTCGTCAGGTAAAGGTTCCGGCCGTAGGTGCTGTCCTGCTCTTCTCTGTTGAGAACCGCCGTTGCTCGCACCAGCCGCGCCGGGTAGCGCTTATCGACGCCATCGGCCACCTCATACGTCTCCGGGAAGTGGTACTCGGTGTCTAGAAACAGCAGGTCGGCCCGTGGAAGATGCCGGTGGGCGAGCTCCGCGAGCACGGTGTTTTCCATGCTCAGCGTGACTGCAGCTTCCGGGGTGTGCTCGTTGGCCCAGTCCAGGATTGTTTCGGCAGTGGCGTTGTAGAGCTGGTTTTGGAACTTGTCTACTAGTTGTTGGTTGCGAGCTTTGTCTGCTTCCGGCAACGGACTCGGTAGCTCAGCGTCCGGGGACACAGCGGGGTCCCGGTATTCCTGGCGTTCATAGAACAACATGGTGTTTCTCCAAGCTCAGTTGGTAGGCCTCTGACGTGGAAGGTGCCAGGGACGGGCGGGTGAAAGGATCGTCTTGGCCATAGAATTTGGCCTCGAAGATGCGCAGGCAGTCGTGGCACTTCCAGGCGAATTCCGTTTCCTCGTTGGGGAAGAGGGCAGTGCCGGCGCAGTACGGGCAGTGGACGGGGTGATTGCGATTCGGGTTTGGGGTTCGGCGCAGGCTCATCGCAAGACCTCCTCATCTGCGCGCAATACCCAATCGCGGAACTGTTCGCCTTCGGTTCGTTGTTCCTTGAAGTTGTTGACCAGGCGGAAGACATAGTCGCCGACTTCCGTGGCAAGGACTTTGTGGGCGCGCACCTTTCGACCAAAACCGGGGTCGAGGCCGAGTGCACCGCCCAGGTGGACTTGGAAACCTTCGACGCGGTTACCGTCGGCATCGGTGACCGTCTGGCCCTTGAATCCGATATCCGCGACCTGGGTACGGGCGCAGGAATTCGGGCAGCCGTTCAGCGAGATCTTGATCGGTACATCGAGGTCGCCGATGCGCTCCTCCAACTCATCGACCAGCCCGATCGCGCGGGCCTTGGTGGTGGCATGAGCCAACTTGCAAAACTCCAGGCCGGTGCAGGAGACGATGCCGCGGCGGAACTCGCTGGGATTGGAGTACAAGCCGATGGCGTCAAGATCGCGTTGGAGCGCCTCCGGGTCAGTAACGTCCAGGAACAGCAACTCCTTGTCCACTGTCGTGCGGATTCTGGAAACCCCGTGGCGTTCAGCGACCTCGGCGATGGCCACCAATTGTTCGCCCGTGGTGTGGCCGACCGTCGGCTTCACCCCGACGTAGAACTTGCCATCTTGTTGTGGGTGCACACCGAGGTGGTCTCGATAGGCCGGGGCGATGGGGGCGGCGGGGCCGTCGATAAGCGCATGACCGAGGTACTCCTCGAGCACCGACCGGAACTTCTCAATGCCCCACTCCGCTACCAGGAACTTTAGGCGCGCGCGACCGCGCAGCCGACGGTAGCCGTAGTCGCGGAAGATGCGGACCACGCTGGCCCACACATCGGGGACATCGGCGAGTGGGACCCAGACGCCGAGACGCTGCGCGATCATCGGGTTAGTGGAGAGGCCGCCGCCGACGAACACGTCGAAACCGGGACCGTGCTCCGGGTGGGTGACGCCGACGAACGCGAGGTCCTGGATCTCGTGGGTGACATCCTGGCGCGGGCTGCCGCTGATCGCGGACTTGAATTTGCGGGGCAGGTTATGGAACTCCGGGTTCGGCAGCAGTTCCTCCTGGATCTTCTTAATCGCTGGGGTGGCATCGATGATTTCATCAGCAGCGATGCCTGCGACTGGCGAGCCGAGGATGATGCGGGGAACGTCGCCGCAGCCCAGGAGGGTGGATAGTCCTACGCTGTCCAAGCGGTCCCAGATCTCGGGGACGTTTTCGATTTGGATCCAGTGCAGCTGGATGTTCTGGCGGTCGGTGAAGTCCGCGGTGGAGCGGGCAAACTCCTGGCTAATTTCTCCCACGGTTCGGAATTGCTCCGGGGTGGCGATACCGCCGTCGAAGCGGATGCGCATCATGAAGAACTTGTCGGAAAGCTCGGTATCACTCAGCTGGCCGGTGAGTTCGCCACCGAGATCTTGGCGGCGCTGCGTGTAAATGCCTACCCATTTCATGCGCGGGGCGAGGTCGTCCTCGTCGATCGAATCGTAGCCCTGCTTGGAATAGATATCGATGATGCGCTGCTTGACGGAAAGTCCTGGGTCCGCTTGTTTGACTTCTTCGGGATGGTTCAGCGGCGCTGTGCCGTCGATCAACCATTGGCCGTTTGATCGCTTTGCCTGGGTCATGTGAACTCCTTTGTCTGTTATTTATTCACAATGGCAGACAGTCCAGTCTATTGCAAGTGGTTTGGTTAGGTTTTTCTGTTTCCGCTGGAAAATGCAGGCAAATGGGTGTGTTGTTTGCGTTAAGGCGGGAAGTTTGATTTCCTTGTAGACAGCTCAGTTCATATTTTGGAAAGGAAAAGTCTTGTCTCATCCACCGAAAATCGCCGTCATCGGCGCCGGCCCCGCCGGGATCTACGCCTCTGATCTCCTTGTTCGAGGCGGCGCCATTGTTGACCTTTTTGAGCGCATGCCCGCCCCGTTCGGGCTCATCCGCTATGGCGTTGCCCCCGACCATCCGCGCATCAAAGGCATCATCGCCTCGCTCCATAAGGTGCTGGACAAGCCGGAGATTCGCCTGATCGGCAATGTCA
This sequence comes from Corynebacterium kalinowskii, assembly GCF_009734385.1. NCBI lineage: Bacteria > Bacillati > Actinomycetota > Actinomycetes > Mycobacteriales > Corynebacteriaceae > Corynebacterium > Corynebacterium kalinowskii. The sequence goes on from NZ_CP046452.1 coordinate 650,219, forward strand.
CCGTGGGGCGCGACATCACGGTTGCTGAACTAGCGGAGCTTTACGACGCCATCGTCTTCTCCACCGGTGCCGTCGACGACCGCCCCCTGGACATCCCAGGCATCGACCTTCCGGAGTCCTACGGCGCCGCCGAGTTCGTCGGCTTCTACGATGGCAATCCGCTGTTCTCTCGGGATTGGGATCTTTCCACTGAATCGGTGGCGGTGATCGGTGTCGGAAACGTGGGACTCGACGTGGCGCGGATCCTCGCGAAAACCGGGGAAGAGCTGCGCGTTACCGAGATTCCAGACAACGTGTACAACGTCCTTTCGGGCAGTAAGGTCCGCGAAGTTCACGTCTTTGGTCGACGCGGGCCAGCTCAAACCAAGTTCACCCCGCAGGAGCTGAAGGAACTCGATCATTCCCCGAACGTGAATGTGGTGGTTTCGCCGGAGGACATTGACTACGACGAGGCTTCCCTCGAAGCTCGCTCGGCTTCAAAGTCCGTGGATCTGGTCTGCCAGATTTTAGAGAACTACGCCATTCGCGAGCCCAAAGAAGCCGAAAACACCCTGCATATCCACCTGTTTGAGCAGCCCGTCTCGGTGTTGTCGTCGGACGACGGGCATGTGGTTGGCGTGCGCACCGAACGCCAAGAGCTGGACGGGAACGGGGGAGTGCGCGGGACCGGGAAGTTCACCGATTGGCCGGTGGGGGCCGTCTACCGCGCCGTCGGCTATCGCTCCGTGGGGATCCCGGGCGTTCCGTTCTCGGAAACGGATCATGTGATTCCCAACGACGGCAGCCATGTGTTGACTGAATCCGGCGAGAGTATCCCGGGCTTCTATGCCACCGGCTGGATCAAGCGCGGGCCTGTCGGGCTCATCGGCAATACCAAGTCCGACGCGAAGGAAACGGTGGACATGCTTTTTGCCGATCACGAGGCTGGACTTTTGGGGCGAACCAATTTTGCTGATGTCCTTGATATGCTCCGCGGGAAGGGGATCCGGACCACCAGCTGGGACGGTTGGCACGCGCTTGACGCTGCAGAACGAGAGCTCGGTTCGCAGGAAGGACGTGAACGCAAGAAGGTTGTGGAATGGGAGGAGATGCTCGCGCACTCAATTGGGTAGGCGCACTCTTCCACGGTCAACAAAAATAGCCCCTGATCCAGACTCTAAGAGTCCAGGTCAGGGGCGATATTTCGTAGCTTATTAAGCCATCTTGTTCAGGGCCTGTGCCATGGAAGACTTCTTGTTAGCCGCGTTGTTGCGGTGGAAGACGCCCTTGGTTACTGCCTTGTCCAGGGAGCGGCCAGCTGCGCGGAGCTGAAGCTCGGCTGCTGCCTTGTCGCCGGCCTCAACAGCTGCACGGAACTTGCGGATCTCGGTGCGGACTGCGGAGCGGACTGCCTGGTTGCGCTGACGAGCCTTTTCGTTCGTCTTGATGCGCTTGATCTGAGACTTGATGTTTGCCATCTGAAATTTACCTCTTGAATGTAGGAAACTGATACTGATGTTTCCACTAGATACCTAGCGTGCAAGCGGACCCAAGGTCCTGACCGCCTGTGTGTTCACACTGGTGAAAAGTGAATAACGCGTAAACCCTAGCATTTTGGTGCGTAACCGACCAAATTAGCCCCAGCCGTAGTCGCCGCGCAGCTTTCCGGCGATGCGCTCGAAGCGCCGCCTCGGAACGATGGCGCCCTCGCGGCGGATGGCCAGCTCTGGTACCTCGATGAGCTTATTCAGGCACAGCCAGCACGGCGCGCCGGAGGAGTCCCAGCTTCCCGAGCCGATGTCGAGCCAGCCTTCTTCGTCCTCGTGGTCGGTGTTCGGGGAAATCAGGAGGCCGAGGATAGTTTCGTTGCCGTGTCCGACCACCAGGATGGCGCGGTCGCGGGGCTCCTCACCTTCTTCGGTGGCGAGGCGGATCCAGACCACTTCGCCCGGTTCGGCGTGGCCGTCCATGTCCGGCGCGTAGTAGATGTTGCGGACCATTTCGGAAGTTGGGTGCACATCGCAGACTGCCTCGACCCGTTCGCTGGCGACCTCGCAGGAGCTGCCGTCGAGTCCGAGACGACTGCCGAGACGGGCTAGTCCGGCATCAAGCCGAGCGCGTTTTGCTTCGCGACGCCGCTGGGCAAAAGTCCTCATTCGAGAACCAAAATCCCTGAGTTGGGCAGCGCGTGAAACCTCGGTCATGGTTGTTTACACTACCGCAAAACGTGGCTCAGGGGCGTGGCTTTCCCTCATACCAAAATGGCACAAAGGTGATGTCCTTCGCAGACATGCCCAGGTGGTGGATGCCGTAGCGCCGAGCGGCTTTGACGAGGCGGTCTTCACCCGAGGCCCACAACTTAGCCGTGTCTGTGAGCGGCCATGAGGACAGTGTTTCTTCCATCACCAGTGGCGCGTTGCCGGGGGCAGCTTCCGTGACAGCGAAATTGGCGAGTCGCGGTGCGTACGTGGTGAGGGCGGGGAGTTCGACGTCGTGAAGCGAGGGCGTGCAGACTGCGACGCTGCAGCGCGCGAGCGCCGGGGACGGCAGGCGGTCGAGGATGGACAAGAGCGCGGGTGTGCCGGTGGCGTCGGCGACCAGGACCTGGGTGTCGGTGGTGGGCTGCCAGAGGGATTGGGCGGTCCAGAAGCCGCAGGTGTCGCCGGGCTGGGCGGTGGCGACCCAGGTGGAGCCCGGGCCGGCCGCGTGGAGTACGACGTCGAAGGAGAGCAGGCCGCGCGCTGGATCCACGCGGCGAACGGTGTACCAGCGCAAATTCGGGCGAATCTCAGTGGGGAGCGCCGCGACGGCAGCTCGCACGTTCACGTCCTGGCACTCGAAGGGTACGAATTGCTGCCCTGGCTGCGGCATTACTAGGCCGAAGAATTCGTCGGGCCCGGTGATTTGGTAGTCGACGAAGCTAGGGGAGTACAAGGTGATGCGGCGCAGGTTAGGGCAAGGGTCGACAACAGAGGCTACCGTGCAGCTCAGTAGTGAATGTGCCATGCCGGGGCCCTTTCTTGCTGTGTCAACTTCAGTTAGGCTAACCTTAGCCCATTGAAGTTAGGGTTGCCTAAAATGATTGGAAAAAACTTATGAACCGTCGTGGATTTTTGGCCGTTGCCTCACTCACCGCGCTGCTGCTGACCGGATGCTCCCGCGCTGATGTGGATACCGTCCCGGCAAACGAGACTCGCGTGGCTGCCCTCGGTCTCGGCGACGCCGACACCCTGCTGGCTCTGGGTGTCACCCCAGTTGCAGTCGCCCCATTCTCCCCGGAGGGTTCTGTCGCGGCAAACGGCTTGGAGCCATGGGCTGAGGACCTAGCCAAGGGCAAGGAGATCACCCCGATCTACAACACGGCACAGGGCTTTACCTCTCAGATCTTGGAGCAGGTGACCGCCGCGAACCCGTCCCAGATCATCGCGGTGAACCAGGCCGTGGATGACCAGGCGAAGGCTTCCCTGGAGAAGATCGCGCCGGTCACCCTGAAGCCGACCGGTTTTGAAAACTGGCAGATCCCATGGGACAAGCAGGTGACCACGATTGCTGGTGCCGTGGGCAAGTCTGCCGAAGGTGAAAAGCTGATCAAGGACACCGAGCAGGCTTTTGCGGATTACCGCGCGAAGCACCCTGAGCTGCAGGGTAAGAAGGCTGCGATCGTGATGCCATACGCCGGCAAGCTGGGTCTCTACACCTCACTGGATGGCCGCGGCCAGTTCATCGAATCCATGGGCCTGACCATCCCGAAGGAGATCCAGGGCAATCCGGGCTCCTTCTACGTCGACGTCGCACCGGAGAACTTTAGTACCCTTGAGCAGGTGGATGTCCTTTATGTTCTCGACTACCAGGGTTCTGCCGAGCCGCTGAAGACCGATCCTGCCTTCGCTGCGCTGCTGCCGAAGACCAAGTTCGTCTCTCAGGACGTTGGCAACGCGATGAGCACCCCGAACCCGGTGTCGATCCCTTGGGCTCTTGAAAAGCTCAGCTAGTTTCCTCGGGCTGCTGGCGCTGTTCGTCGTCTCCTTGGCGGTGGGCTCGCGCCACATTCCTCTTCCTGAACTCCTCGATCCATCCGTCCACCACATTGTCTTTGGCATGCGTGTGCCCCGCGGTCTGGTCGCTATGTTCGTCGGCGCCTCGCTGGCGCTGGCGGGGCTGCTCACCCAGACGTGGACCCGCAACCCGCTTGCCGACCCTGGCATCGTCGGCATTACCGCTGGCGCGCGTTTCCTCGTTGCCGTGGGCTCCTTATTAGGAGTAACCGCATTGTGGCTGCAGGGCGCGTTCGCCCTGGTAGGGGCATTGCTTGCCACCCTGTTAGTCCTGGCGGTGGCGCGCACGGTGTCCGATCCGCTGACCCTGATTCTGGTGGGCGTGGGCGTCAACGCGACCCTCATGGCGCTGACAATGCTGCTCGCGCTGCAGTCGCAGGACGTGTTCAATGACATGCGCTCCTGGTCGGTCGGCTCCACCATCGGGCGCGGTTACGGGCATGTCTGGGTGGCGCTGATCGGCCTGCTCATTGCTGCCGTCATTGCGTTTGTGGTCTCTCGCGACTTGGACATCCTAGGTATGGGCGCCGATTCCGCAGCTGCGTTGGGCATCTCGGTGCCGCGGACCTTGTCCCTCGTGGTCTCGGCTCTGGTCATCGCCGCCGGTACCGCCACGGCAGTGGTGGGCCCGGTTGCTTTCCTGGGGCTCGCAGCTCCGCACATGGTGCCCGGGGCATCTGTCCGGCGCCGTCTGGTGCCCGTCATGCTCGTAGGTGCCACGCTCGCCCTGCTTGCCGATATCATCGGCCGCCTCCTCATGCACCCCGGTGAAGTGGAGTTTTCCGTCGTGCTCGCCGTGATCGGCGCGCCCCTGATGATTTGGTTGATCCGCCGATGATCCGCGTCAGCCTCGTTGGCATCCTCGCCTATTTCGCACTGCTGTGCCTCGGCGCCGTCCCGCTCGCACCCCTCGACGTGCTCGCCGCCCTCACCGGTGGTGGCTCCGCCCGCGCGGTCCAGGTGGTGTGGGATCTGCGCCTGCCGGTGGCGATCGTCACCGCCGTCGTGGGCGCAAGCTTAGCGACGGCCGGTGCCTGGACCTCTACGCTTGCCCGCAATCCCTTAGCCTCCCCAGACATGCTGGGCATCAGCGGCGGCGCCGCCGTCGCAGTAGTGGCATTCCCGGTGTCCTCCTTCTGGGAGCGCGCCGGGTTGGCGCTGGTGGGAGCGGTCGTGTGTTTGCTGTTGTTGCTCGTGTTGGGAGCGCGTCGATCGGTGCACCAGCTGATCCTCATCGGCGTAGCGCTGGCCCTGTTTTCCCAGGCTGCGGTGTCTTATCTGCTGCTGCGCGCGGACTTGATGCGCGCCACCGAGGCGCAGGTGTGGTTGGCCGGGTCCACCAGTTTTGCCCGGTGGCCGGTGGTGGTGCCACTGCTGCTTGGCTTGTTGCCGTTCCTGGTGTTGGGGCTCTCGCAGCAGCGATCCTTGCCGATCCTCGCCCACGATGATGCCACGGCCATTTCCCTCGGCGTGCCGGTTACCCGTGTCCGGCTGCTGCTGGTGATCGCTGCGACCGGCATCGTTGCCGTGGTGGTCTCCGTGGTGGGGCCGCTGGCCTTCGTGGCACTGGTCGCGCCGCAGCTGGCCCGCATGATGGGTGGCGGGGTGTTGCTGTCTGCCATCTGGGGTGCCACGTTGTTGTTGGTGTGCGCCGTGGTGGCTGTGCTATTGCCGGTGTCCGCTCCCGTGGGTTTGCTGACCTCGGCGATCGGTGGCGTGATGTTGGTGTATTTGGTTGTATCAAGGAGGTCGTCGTGGAGCTCGTAGCTCAAGATATCGTCGCGGGGTATGCCTCGGGGCCGGACATTGTCCGGGGCGTTTCGCTCTCGGCTCAGCCCGGCACCGTGACCACGCTGCTCGGCCCCAACGGTTGTGGCAAGTCCACGTTCCTCAAGACTCTTTCCCGCGTGCTGAGCCCACGTTCCGGATCCGTGCAGGTGGGTTCTTCGGAATTGCACGCTTTGGCGCCCCGGGAGGCCGCGAAATTAGTCGGCATGCTGGCGCAGCAGCCGATCGCTCCGCCGGGGATTACAGTGTCCGAGCTGGTGGAGCGCGGCAGGCATCCGCACCGCGGGCTGTTCGGTGGGCTTTCTACTGCAGACAAGCACGCGATCGAAGAGGCTTTGGATGTCACTGGAGTGACCTCGCTGGGCTCGACGTACGTTGCCGATCTTTCCGGCGGCCAGCGCCAGCGCGTGTGGTTCGCGATGGTGCTCGCGCAGGACACCCCGGTGATCTTGCTGGATGAGCCGACCACGTATTTGGACCCCGCGCACGCCATCGCGGTGCTTTCCCTGGCTCGTGAGCAGGCCCGCGCCGGGAAAACCGTGATCATGGTGCTGCATGACCTCATGCTCGCCGGCGCCTATTCGGACCGACTAGTGCTGATGAAGGACGGCGCCCTGGTATCGTCCGGGACTCCCGCCGAGGTGTTGACGTCGAAGAACCTCGCTGCCGTCTACGGTCTGGAGGCGGAGATCTGGGAGGATCCTTCCTCAGATTCTCCGGTGATCGTGCCTAGGGGAGTGTGCTGATCTTTAAGGTCTAACGCCAGGAAAACAGCCCCGCAGCCAGGCTGTCTTGGGGGCATCCCCACCTCTGGTAATGTTCCTAGCGTTATATAGGAAAGGGCCCACTTTGAGTCTTAAGAATTTTGCGGAAACCACGTTCACGGATCCGAAGCAGATTCGTAACTTCTGCATCATCGCGCACATTGACCATGGCAAGTCCACGCTGGCCGACCGTATCCTCGGCCTGTCCGGCGTTATTGAGGCGCGCGATATGCGCGACCAGTACTTGGACAACATGGACATCGAGCGCGAGCGTGGCATCACCATCAAGGCTCAAAACGTCCGCATCCCGTGGAGCCCAACCACCGGTAAGCACGCCGGTGAGCAGATCATCATGCACCTGATCGACACCCCGGGCCACGTCGACTTCACCTACGAAGTCTCCCGCGCGCTGGAGGCCTGTGAGGGCGCCATTTTGCTTGTCGACGCCGCCCAAGGCATCGAAGCCCAGACCCTGGCGAATCTCTATTTGGCCATGGAGAACGACCTCGAGATCATCCCGGTCCTGAACAAGATCGACCTCCCAGCCGCTGATCCCGAGAAGTACGCGCTGGAGATCGCCAACATCGTTGGCTGCGAGCCAGAAGACGTGCTGCGCGTCTCCGGTAAGACCGGCGTTGGCGTTCCTGAGCTGCTGGACAAGGTGTGTGAACTGATCCCCGCACCGAAGTCCGAGCACGACGCAGACGCTCCTGCGCGCGCCATGATTTTCGACTCCGTCTACGACACCTACCGCGGCGTGGTCACCTACATTCGTATGATCGACGGCAAGCTCGAGCCACGCCAGAAGATCAAGATGATGTCCACCGGCGCCACCCACGAGCTGCTGGAAATCGGCGTTGTCTCCCCAACACCGAAGAAGACCAAGGGCCTTGGCCCAGGCGAAGTAGGTTACCTGATCACCGGCGTGAAGGACGTGCGCCAGTCCAAGGTCGGCGACACCGTGACCTGGGCTAACGGCGGTGCGGAAGAAGCTCTGCAGGGCTACGCCGAGCCGAAGCCGATGGTCTACTCGGGCCTGTTCCCAATCTCCCAGGCGCAGTACCCGGACCTGCGCGATGCGCTGGAAAAACTGCAGCTCAACGACGCCGCCCTCACCTGGGAACCAGAGACTTCTGTAGCTCTGGGCTTTGGTTTCCGTCTCGGCTTCCTCGGCCTGCTGCACATGGAAATCACCCGCGACCGCCTGCAGCGCGAGTTTGACCTGGATCTGATCTCCACGGCTCCTTCCGTGTCCTACCGTGTTGTTGCCGAAGACGGCGAAGAGATGATGGTGCACAACCCTTCGGACTGGCCGGGTGGCAAGCTCCGCGAGGTGTGGGAGCCGATCGTGAAAACCACCGTCATCGTGCCGGCCGAGTTCGTGGGCACCACGATGGAGCTGTGCCAGCAAAAGCGTGGCGAAATGGGTGGCATGGACTACCTTTCCGAGGATCGCGTGGAGCTGCGCTACACCATGCCGCTCGGCGAAATCATCTTCGACTTCTTTGACATGCTCAAGTCCCGCACCCGCGGGTACGCTTCCCTCAACTACGAGGACGCAGGGGAGCAGCAGGCTGACCTGGTCAAGGTGGATATTCTGCTGCAGGGCGAGCCTGTCGATGCCTTCTCCGCCATCGTGCACCGCGACAACGCGCAGTGGTACGGCAACAAGATGACCGTGAAGCTCAAAGAGCTTATCCCGCGCCAGCAGTTCGAGGTGCCGGTGCAGGCTGCAATTGGTTCCAAGGTCATTGCGCGTGAGAACATCCGTGCGCTGCGCAAGGACGTGCTTGCCAAGTGTTACGGCGGTGACGTCTCCCGTAAGCGCAAACTGCTGGAAAAGCAGAAGGAAGGCAAGAAGCGCATGAAGAACATCGGTTCTGTCTCCGTGCCACAGGAAGCGTTCGTTGCGGCGCTGAGTACGGATGAAGGGTAGTTTGCTAACCAGCTCAAAGAAGAACGAGTGCAGTAAAAGCGGAACTAGCACCTAGTTAACTTTGAGGCCGGAGTTTTAGAGTAAAACGATCTATCTCAATAATGTGATAGACGTGAACCGCCTGAGAAAGTCGATGCACAATTGAATTGATTGAGCCAAGTCTGAAGGGCTTACAAACATTGATACGGACTGCTTGTTTTCCAAATTTACTAATAGGGATGAGATTTATCGGAAGACTTCAATTTCGTAGCTCGCATGCCTAGGCCTCCAGGGGGGGGGCGACGCCACGCAGGGTCTGGGCCATTCAGCGTTCCATACATTCGGCATCCGTGTGGAAAACGAATAGTTCGTTGACTTGGTTGGAATCAATCTCCTGAAAATGCGATGAAATACCCTTTCCGGCCGAACGGGAACATTTCAGCCGTCTACGGCTTTCATAACGACGTAGTTAGCAAGTACCGACTCATGGCAGCATTCTTTTCCAGGCTGTCAGACGGCCAACCGCAAGAGATCAACGGATTGACAGCCCCACAAAACATGCCTAGCGACGTCCATGCCATTCAAACCCAAAGATGCTAAGTCGCGACCGTCGAAGTTTGAACTTATGATGTAAATGCATATTTGAATATTAAGCCGAAAAGTAAAGACTTGAGATATGCTGCTAACTGATGGCCCAGTAGTAATCAGAAGAGGAACATTATGCAATTTGAAGCGCATACGAGATCACTGGAAGAAATAATAACCCTAAATCACCATACTATTCCGCGTTATCAGCGACAATATGCATGGGATGAAGAAAATGTCGTTCAATTTTGGAATGATTTAGAGAAGAATGTCAAGGGACACTTTCTTGGCAGCATGGTGGTATGTGAACCTGGCAATGGTCGTCGAGAAGTTATTGACGGACAGCAGAGGTTAACAACTTCGTTGATTCTATTATGTGCTTTGCGTAATTCTTATCAAAAGCTCGGCAACGAAAGCCGACTTACTGGAATTAACAGTTTTATCGAATATGACGATAAAAACGGAGATCCACACTTTAGAATTGAGCATGTAGATCCAAATGCCAGAGAACGTTTGATTGATCAAGTGTTTCGGAAAAAGAGGGATTATGGTCGGATGAGGCGAGAAAAGCAAAGTCTCGAGTCTTCCGCTCTGGAAATTTTTGAGAGCAAAATTGATCAGCGGCTAGACGCTGCGGGTCTGGACGGTTCATTGATTGAGCTTGACAAGATTCGGGATTCCCTTTTAAGTGCGGAAGTGGTCTATGTTTCTGGTCAAGATCGAAAGAGTGCCTTTAAAATTTTTGAAACTTTGAATGACCGTGGCCAAAGTCTCACAGTCGCAGATCTGGTCAAGAATCAGCTACTTGAACACATTCCCATTGATGCTGGCGAACAGTCTGAACGGCGTTGGTCCAGTTTTTCTTCCTTCATTGAAGAGTCTCAGTTGGAGGGAATGGATGCAAAACGCTTCTTCTACGACTATTGGAATTCACATTCGCTAGATTCAAGCCAGAATTTGGAAATTATAGCGAATGACCATATTCGTAGATCTATTCAAACTTATGTCGAAACTCAATCCTCGAAAGAGGAAACGTCCGTTAGCTTAATTGAAGATATAGAAAAATCTGCAAAAATAATATCCATCTTGGGTGAGATCCTGGCAAGCGGGGGTAGTCCAGAAGCTTGGAGGTCAATTGTAGATCAAAATGAATGGCGTGCAGATAAGTACTATGACATAACTCAACCCCTTTATGGAATTCTGGTTACCTCTGCAAGCCAGCCAATCATGCTGTTGCTTGCTATTTTTCGTGCCTACCTAGAAGGTCGAAATGGATTTAGCGCCAAACTTGTCAAGTCGTTCTTAAGGGATATTGAGGTATTTCAGTTTAGATGGTCGATAGCTCGGAAAACTTCTACCGCGCAACAAAGAAAGCTGTATCGACGTGCTGCAGTCGCTGTAGATCTCGCGAGGAACGGAAACGAACTGGCGATGGCGAGGGAGCAATTCGTGACGGAAGCGAAGAAGTATTTGCCTACAGATATCCAATTTGAATCTGGAATAAGTGGGTTAGTATATTCAAATACAAAACGAAAAGATGCGGCTAAAATCCGCTATATTTTGTCTCGCGTAGAATCTATTCTGCCAGAAACTAAGATAGACCTAAAGCAGCAACCTTCTATTGAACATATAGAGGGGCAAGCTGGTAGATCTGAAATTACACCTCGGAATAGCTGGGTATTCAACATCGGTAATCTGATGCTGCTACCTGCCGGAATCAATAGTTCGTTGCCTAAGGATTTTGTTGACAAGGCTGACGAATTGTGTAGGTTTGTAAACCCTGCTGATTCGGTACTCCTCAAGCAAATAGAAGCGAAAGTCTGGGACCACAGGGCTGCTCGATCAAGGGAAAGGGAAATTAAAGAACTCGCTTCTCGCAGTATTTGGAAATTTAATTAGAAAAGTCTTTATTTGATTTGTGATCCTTGTCTAAATGCATCATTTTAGATTTTCTTAAGAATGTCTGTATAAGTCAAATGGGTTTCAAAGCTACAGAAGTCCTGATTTGCAGGTATTGCAAAGATCTTAGTCTAAATCTGGTCAGCATTGCGGTAAGAATCTTTGCGGTTCGTAGCTGCAAAAGTTCTGAGTGCTTCAAGGAATAATCGTCGACACGAATTTTATCGAAAGACTGTGTTCGAGAAACTGGTCGTTTGTCGGAATCGTTTTTGCAAAACCTGTCCAGGGTCGGATTTGGGGTGGTCCAAGAACATGCGAGCAAATCCTGATAATCAAAACTGCTGAAAGATAAGCCTGTTGTGCAATAGCTTCAGGTATCTAGACACATTTATACTTACGAATCCCACCGGCAACATTTGTACTTCAAGGTGTCACCAAGTGCGATATTCTCAGTCTTTTGAGGAGGTACCCAACTATTGGGGCCCAACCCTAGAGGTCCTCAACAAAGGTGAGCGTGGAGTTATGACGATGTTGAAACGAGGGTTGGCTGTGTTGGTGGCATCGACAAGTACGCTGACTAGCATCGCTACTGCTGCTCTGGTCGCGGGCGCGCAGGATCAGTGCCCAGCGGTGGTCGTTGTTGTGACGCGCGACTCGGGTCAAAATGTCGGTTACGGGTGGACACCGACGCAGTATGGTGCATCGTCTTGGGTGTCTAACGGCCGTTAAGGCTCCATACTTATTCGTTCTTGTAGCGCACTGAGGTCGTGCACCAGCTTGACACTGGAGAGTCGCTTTGCACGGTTGTTTGAGGAGTTAGGCGTGGACGAGCGTGATTACCCTGCAAGTATTTCGCAGAACAACTTCCGTCAGCCAATCAAGGCTTCTGAAATCCTCGTTGTGTTCACCGTGGTCGCGTTGCCGTTGGTGCAAGTCCGTTCTAGGTAGCCAAAACTCATCAGGGGGGGCTTCGGACGTCACCAATTTGGATACAAACTTGATTCACGAGGTGAGTCGTGCGAGATTTGACTACTCCTGATCGATGGAACACTTTGTAAGTGAGCGATATCTGGGAGATTCTAGTTTGTCAGGAAGCCGCAGTTCGACGTCCGGTTCCGGGGATTCCTGGGGCCGGTTTATTGTTTTCTGTAACCTCGGAATCATGAAACTCATCCTCACTTCTTTCCTGCACTCCCGTCTACCTGAGTATGTTTCAGGAAAGGTGGCCTACATCGGCGATGCTGCACGCAGCTACGGGGATGCGCCTTGGGTAATGACCGAGCGAAATACCCTTGTGGAGCAGGGGTTTGAAGTGATCGACCTGCCGGTGGCGAGCACACCGCTTGAAGAATTCGACAAGGTTTTGTCCGAGGTTGACGCAGTTTATGTAGCAGGTGGAGAAACCTTTGACCTGCTGTACGTTCTGCGAAGCACGGGTGCGTTTGAGATCCTCCAAGAAAAGGTCAAGAGTGGGCTGACGTACATCGGGACTAGCGCCGGATCAGTCCTTGTGGGGCCTTCGATCGAACCGATCTCGCTTATGGACTCACCGGACAAAGCTCCTGACCTTAAGGACTTCACCGGGCTCAATCTGGTGGACATCTGCGTGGTTCCACACGCTTCCGGAACAATCGCTTCCTACCCGATTACCGTCATTGCCGAGATCGTTGCCAAATACGGCGAGCAGTATCCATTGCAGCTTCTACGCGACGGGCAAGCGCTCGTCATTGAGGATGGATCTGTTCGTCTGATTTAGGACAGGTCGGCTTATCGACGGCAGGTTCTGAGATTGCCCGGTGCTGGCCATTTTCGATAAGTTGGTTCAGACTTTCACAGGGCAGGCTATCTGTCCCTTTAGACGCGCGATCAGTGCAATGGACAAAAGCAACAGCGCCCCAATCCCTAGAAGCGGCTGCACCGGAGCGAAGTAGGTGAGAGCCCCCGAGTATCCCAGCAATACTAGGGCGATCTTGTTGCAGACGGGGCAACCGACAGCGAACCATGTCAAGAAAGTGCCAAGAAATCCCAGCGTGCTGGAGTCCTCTTTGGTCTGTGTCTCCGGCGCTTTGAGATAGGTTGCCACCAGCATTCCGGACGCAATCGCAGTGAGAATCCACACTGGATAGCTCCACCAGGTCGGAGGTACATCGCGGTGGAACCAGGAATTTGGAATAAGGACCGTTGGTAGACCAATCAAAACTGCGGTACCTACTGAGGCCAGTACAGTTGTTGCCCATTCGCGCGGACCCCACATGCGGAGCGCTTGGGTGGCTTGCTGGAGCCACTGATTGGGAAGGTTGCTTGCCATAAGGGTGGAGTTTAGCCCTAAGTTGGGCAGATATCTCAGATGAAGCTTCAACTATGATGACCTTTAAACGCGAGGAAGGACTAAAGATGGCAATCGCTCAGCGGGCAACCGATGCGCTCTTGAGTTTCTCGAAGGCAAGGGACTGGGGACAATTTCACACCCCAGAGAACTTGTCGAAGTCTATAGCGATCGAGGCTGCTGAACTCTTAGAGTGCTTCCAATGGAGTAATGAGTTTGATCTTGAGGAAATCAAAGGTGAACTCGCAGACGTAGTTAGCTATTGCATATTGCTCGCGCAGGTGACAAATATCGACCTAACTGAAGCCATCCTTGAAAAAGTTGCTCTCAATGAGTCGCGTTATCCGTTGGAGAAGAGCACCGGAACGTCGACAAAGTATGACAGGCTCTAAACAGATGGCGAAGACCCCACTACCCGCTCGCAGAGCGTTTGTCGAAAAGATTTCCTACGACGCCGAAGCCTTGAAGGATATTGAGAAAGTAACAGGTGATCTCCGCAAATACTTGCTCGAGTATCCGACCGTGTACGTGATCTCGATGAGAGAGGATGGCGGATATCGAGTTTATGTCGGGGAAACAAACTCGATCATCCAAAGAACAAAACAGCATCTCGAAGGGGATACCAGCGCACGCCATTCCCGCAGGGAGGCTTGGCGTGCCTTCAAATCAGCAGATGGCACCGAGCTTTACATCATTGGGCATTCTCTGTTTAACAAGTCACTTACTTTGGACGTCGAAAACAGACTGATGCAGTATTTACCTAGCAACGCTGCCGTCAAATCAGCGGATGAGAATTCGGTGTTCGCCGAGAATGCACGTACCAACGCACAAGGTGAGTACTTTACGAAGGAACACCTTGAAGAGTCATTCCATCAGATTTGGAACAAGCTTCATAAGCTGGATAGCGAACTCTTCCCGACTGAGAAGATCATCCGCGAGTCAGCGCTATTCAAAGCTTCGCCTTTCCACACGCTGACCGCGGAACAGCTTGATGCGAAATACGAGATCATTGAATCAGTAATTGAACAGTTCAAGATGGCTGAAGATCCGCGTTTGATCTTGGTTTCAGGAGCCGCAGGTACAGGAAAAACTGTGCTGCTAAGCAGCCTATTTTATGATTTAGCCCAAGATTTGCCGGAAGTAGAAGCCCAACTCGGCCGAACCAAGCTCAACACCTATTTGTTAGTTAACCACGACGAACAGGTCAAGGTGTACGAGCAAGTAGCTGAGAAACTAGGCCTTTCAAGCTCGAAAGCTCCGCGAGTTTTTAAGCCGACATCGTTCATTAATAATCATGACCCGAATGACCCTGTCGATGTGGTTCTTATCGATGAAGCACATCTGCTATGGACTCAAGGTAAGCAGTCATATCGAGGGAAAAATCATCTAAAGGATGTTCTTGATAGAGCCAAAGTAGTTGTCGCGGTGTTTGATCCGGATCAGATATTGGCAGCTAACCAGATCTGGGAACCTCAAGAACTCGCATGGATGCATGAACGTGCAAATAGTCGAATTGAACTGCAGATGCAGATGCGAATGCTGGCATCTGAGGAAACAACGGAATGGATCAGGAAATTCGTCCACGAGGGAACCATTGATCCGATTCCGTCCGATGAAGGTTATGAGATTCGAGTTTTTGACGATCCGAGCGACCTCCATAACGCAATCTCGGAGAAAGCCTCCAGTGTGGAGCAAGGCTTATCTAGGCTGTTGGCCACGTACGACTGGAAGTTCTCCAGTGGCAGTAAACCTGAAAGCGGAGAGCCCTGGATGGTTCAAATTGGAGACTTCGTACTACCGTGGAATAACCAGCAGAAGTTCGTATTTCCGCGTGGTTCGGTTGAAAAGGATGCTAGCTGGGCTGAAAAACCACAAACAATCAATGAAGTGGGATCGACCTTTACTATCCAAGGTTTCGATTTGAACTATGCGGGCGTAATCATTGGGCCATCTGTGAAATACCGCGATGGAAAGGTGAATTTCGACCCTGCTTCAAGTCAGAATCCAAATGTTCGGAATAAGCGCACACTGGCTGATGGTTCAAAGCAGTCTTTTGCGGAGCTACTCCTCCAGAATCAGTTGAACGTCTTGTTAACTCGTGGAGTTCACGGACTCTATCTCTTCGCGACTGATCCTGAGCTGCAAAGCCGGTTGAAGGAAGCGATTCGCTAATCCCTACCCCCAACCTTCACCCTCAGCCTGCGAACTTAGGCTACCCATACAAAGATCAGGATTCGCATCAATTGCAACAGCCTTATGTGAAACGGAGATCTTCGCAATGAACTTGATCAAGCCCATCGTCGCCCTAACTGCTTCCGCTGCCTTGCTCACTGCCTGCGCTGAACCTGCTGCTGAAAAGAGCACGGAAACCAAAGCAAACACTGAAAAGGCCAAGATCACGGTCTACACCTCCGAGCCAGAGGCCAAGGTGGATGAGATCAACAAGGCATTCATGGCGAAGAACCCGAACATCCAGGTTGAGGTGTTCCGTGCCGGCACTGGCGATCTGAATGCGCGCATCGAATCCGAGAAGAAGACCGGCAAGGTTGGAGCCGACATCCTGTGGGCTGCCGACGCCCCAACTTTCGAGACCTATGCGAAGGCAGGCGACCTCGCCAAGCTTGAGAAGCTGGACACCAAGTCAGTAAAGAGCGAAGCCAAGGATCCCAACGGCTTCTATGTGGGCACCCGTTTCATCCCTACCGTGATCGCCTACAACACCAAGGACATCACTGATGCACCGAAGTCGTGGGCTGACCTGACCGATCCGAAGTACCTGGACAAGCTGGTCCTCCCGGACCCAGCGGTCTCTGGTGCCGCTGCGTTCAACGCCGCTGCCTGGAAGAATGATCCTGCTCTGGGTGAGGAGTGGATCAAGAAGCTTGGTGAGAACAAGCCGATGATCGCAAAGTCCAATGGTCCGGCTTCCCAGGAGATCGCTAGCGGTTCCCGCCCAGTTGGCATCGTGGTGGACTACCTGGTCCGCGATCTCGCAGTGAAGGGTTCGCCTATCGCTGTGGCTTACCCAACTGAGGGCGCACCGTACATCACTGAGCCAGCGGGCATCTTCAAGGATTCCGCTAACCAGGATGCCGCGACCAAGTACCTCGAATACCTGATCTCCAAAGAAGGCCAGGAACTTGCCGTGAAGCAGAACTACCTGCCGGTTCGCGAGGATGCCGGTTCCCCGAAGGACGCCCCAGCCCTGAAGGACATCAAATTGATGAAGCAGGACATGGAAAAGATCACCGCTGACAAGAAGGCTGCCACGGCTGCATTCCAGGACGCAATGAAGTGACTTCCGTTCGACTTATGAGGATGGGCCTCTGGCTCATCCTCATTGGACTCTTTCTCGCGCCACTCGGCCTAGTGGTTTCCCTAGCAATGGGCGGGAATCAAATCCCGGTCCTGCTGGAACAAGGAATCGGCACGGCCACGTGGAACTCTGCGTACACCACTGTCCTAGCGAGTGTGGGGGCAGTGGTCGTCGGCACGCTGGCGGCACTCATGCTGGAACGCACCGACATCCGCGGCGCCAAAGCCCTCCGATTGTTGGTGCTGAGCCCGCTGTTGGTGCCGCCCTTCATCGGGGCGATCGCGTGGATGCAGCTGTTCGGCCCGCGGCAGGGCGTGAACAGCTGGTTCGACCGCGAAATCTGGAACGTCTACGGGCCCGATGGGGTAGTGGTCCTGATGATCCTGCACTCCTATCCAGTGGTGTACATGGTGATCGCAAGCGCTCTCAAGCACATTCCCGGCGACATGGAACACGCCGCCCGCATCTCCGGGGCCAGCACGTGGACCGCGATGCGCACCGTGACGCTGCCACTGCTGCGCTCCGCGATCCTCAGTGTCTTCACGCTGACGGCGGTAGCGAACCTTGCCGACTTCGGCATCCCCGCGATTCTCGGCTCCCCAGAACGCTTCGAGACACTCGCCACCATGATCTACCGCTTCATGGATTCCGGCACCGTGACTAACCCGCTCCAGGTGGTATCCACGGTCGGCGTTGTACTGCTGTTGCTCGGCATTGCGGCAGTGATCTGCGATTATGTGGTGTCGCTGTGGGCGTCGACAAGCGTTGGGGACGGCGCAACCCAGCGCTACCCACTCGGGCGAGCACGTGGCTTAACGACGGCCCTGGCCTGGTTACTCGGCCTAGTGGTCACACTCGCGCCGCTGGTGGGACTCGGATACCGATCCCTGCTGCCTGCGCCGGGCGTGCCTTTTACCTGGTCAACGATTTCCTTGGACAACTTCGAGCTGGCGCTGGGCAACCCGCGGGTGATCGAAGGCTTTAGCAATTCGGCGCTCCTGGCCTGCGGTGCGGCTGTGCTGTGCGGCGTGCTGGGCTGGCTCGCCGGCATTCTGGTCACGCGGACGAGGCACTGGTCGAACACGGCGATGAGCCTGGTGATTTTGCTGCCGACGGCGCTGCCCGGACTCATCATTGGCGTGGGCTGGCTGATCCTGGGCCGATACACCGGCACGTACAACACACGCTGGATAATTCTCGGCGCGTACGTCTGCGCGTTCACCGCGCTGGTGCTGCAAGCGGTGCGCGCTCCATTGCAGCAAACACCGTTGGCGGTGGAGGAGGCTGCCCGGATCTCCGGAGCCTCCCAATTACGTTCTTTGCTGGACACCACCGGCCGGATGGCACTGCCCGCAGCGCTCTCTGGGGCAGTGTTGGTGCTGGTTACCGCAGTGCGTGAGCTGACTATTTCGGTTCTGCTGGTTGCGCCGGGGACCACGACGCTCGGCGTCCAAGTGTTCAACCTCCAGATGGCTGGCGACTACAACCAAGCCAGCGCACTGTCGTTGCTGTTTGTGCTCATTGGTGTGCTTGCCCTGGGCTTAACTTTGAGGGAGAAGGTCTCTTGATCTCATTGACTGACGTGTCCGTGACATTCCCAGATGGCACGGTGGGGCTGTCCGATATTTCGCTCGACGTCGCGCCCGGCGAGTTCATCTGCCTGGTCGGCCCCTCCGGTTCCGGCAAAACGACGCTCCTGCGCACCATCGCCGGCTTCATCTCGCCATCCTCCGGGGCGCTATCAATCGCTGGTGCTGCGATGGACGGCGTGCCACCGGAAAAGCGCGGCCTCGGCATGGTGTTTCAGCAGCACGCGGTGTGGCCGCACATGAACGTGTTCGAGAACGTGGCGTATCCGTTGCGTCGCACCGGAGCATTCAGCGCCGAGGCAGTCTCTGAGGCCCTGTCCTTGGTCGGGTTGGACGGATTCGAAAAGCGCTCGCCGGCGAGCCTGTCCGGCGGCCAGCGACAGCGCGTGGCATTGGCCCGTGCGGTGGTGGCCAACCCGCGCGTGCTGCTTCTCGACGAAGCACTGTCCGCATTGGACGAGCCGCTGCGTGATGCTTTGCGACGCGACATCTTGGCTTTGGTTCGGCGGCAGGGCCTGACCACTGTGCACGTCACCCACGACCGTTCGGAAGCATTGGCACTGGCCGATAGGGTAGTGGTGCTTTCCGATGGCGAGGTTCAACAGATCGGATCGCCGCAGGAGATCTTAACCAGACCTGCTTCCGCCTTAGTAGCTTCGTTCATGGGGGACGCCACGGTACTTCCCTCTGGGGAAGCAGTGATGCCTGCGGATGTGGTTCTATCTGCTGTTGGTTCACGTCGGGGCATAGTTCAATCCGTGCTTTTCGAGCGCACCGGGTACTCGATAACCGTGCTTTCCGAGGGGCTGACGTTTAGAGCTTTCACTTCAGAGCGGGTGTCAATCGGGGACGAAGTCGGGTTGGAATTTCAGCGGGTGATGGGGTTTTAGGGTTCGGTCTCCGAGGGGCGCTTTGTGTGAAGACCGCGGAGGAACCTCATCATTGATGGGCTCCTCCGCGGCCGAAGTCCTCGCCCTACGACAACTTAGATGCCAAGTCGTCCAACACTTCGAACGTGATGTCCAAACCACGTTCCAGTTCTTCCTTGGTTGTGACCAGAGGAGGAGTGATATGAACACGGTTAAAGTGGGTGAACGGCCACAGTCCCTTTTCTTTACAGGCGACGGTGAAATCTGTCATTGGCTTTGCTGCCGGTCCTGAAGCGTTAAACGGGACGAGTGGATCTTTGGTTTCCTTGGAAGACACGAGCTCGATCGCCCAGAAGAAGCCCAAGCCTCTCACTTCGCCAACGAGCGGGTTCCTTGATGCGAATTCTTCGAGGCGTGGCCTAATCACAGCGTCGGCCAGTTCGTTCACGTGCTCCAAAACTCGTTCTTCTTCGAAAATCTTGAATGTTTCTACGCCAGGGGCGCACGCCAATGGGTGGCCGGAATAGGTAAGCCCGCCTGGGAACACGCGGTTGGTGAAGGTTTGGTAGATCGGGTCGCTGATTACCACACCGCCGAGTGGAACATAGCCGCTGTTCACGCCCTTTGCGAACGTGATGAGGTCCGGCACAACATCGAAGTGCTCAAAGGCAAACATCTTGCCGGTTCTTCCGAAACCAGCCATGACTTCGTCAGCAATGTAGAGAATGCCAAATTCGTCGCAAAGCTTGCGGACGCCAGGGAGGAAACCCGGAGGCGGGATTAGGATACCGTTCGTGCCCACAATCGTTTCCAGGATGATTGCAGAGATTGTGTCCGGCCCCTCCAACTCAATGGTGGCCCGCAGGTGGGCAAGTGCGCGCTCGGTTTCTTGTTCCGGGGACTCGGCGTAGAACGCAGAACGATAAGGGTACGGTCCGATGAAGTGGACGACAGAACTGTCGCTAGGTTCGTTCGCCCAACGGCGGGGGTCGCCAGTCAAGCTGATCGCAGTAGAAGTAGCTCCGTGATACGAACGATAAGCGGACAGCACTTTTCGACGCCCAGTGTGCAGTCTCGCCATTCGCACAGCATTTTCGTTCGCATCCGCGCCACCGTTGGTGAAAAAGACATGCTCGAACCCTTGTGGAGCGGCGTCGCAAATGAGCCGTGCCAGCTCCGAGCGGGTGTCGTTAGCGAAAGCAGGAGCGACAGTCGCGACAGTTTCTGCTTGGCGCTTGATCGACTCAATCAGGCGCGGGTGCTGGTGACCTAGATTTAGATTGACCAGCTGAGAGGAAAAATCTAGGTACTTCTTTCCATTGGGATCCCAGAAATGGGCACCGGATCCACCGGCGATCGGAAGAGGAGACACATGGTCCTGTGCGGACCAGGAATGAAACACATGTGCTCGGTCTGCTTGTACTGCTTGTTCAAAAGTAGACACGGGATACTCCTAATTCGTTGGGAAGCCGAGGCTGATTTGCGTCTCGTTGGCATTTGGCCACTTGGTAGTAACTACTTTGCGACGCGTGTAAAAGTTGAAAGACTCTGGGCCATACATGTGAGTGTCGCCGAAGAGGGAATCCTTCCAACCTCCGAAAGAGAAAGCGCCGATCGGGACTGGGATCGGCACGTTGATGCCAACCATGCCGACTTCGATGCGGAACTCGAACTCTCGGGCGGTCTGCCCATCCCGGGTGAACACCGCGGTGCCGTTGGCAAATCGGTTGCTGTTGATCAACTCGACAGCCTCATCAAAGGAATCGACTCGGACAACACACAGAACTGGCCCAAAGATCTCTTGTTTGTACACTTCCATCGTCGGAGTGACGTTGTCGATGAGCGTTGGTCCAACGAAGAAGCCCTGATCTGGCAGATCAGCTTGTCGGCCATCGCAGACGAGCGCCGCACCGTCATCATCGGCAGATTGAATGAGTCCAGTGATACGGCTCTTCGCCTCTGCGGTGATCACCGGCCCCATATCGGAAGCGCTATCTGCGCCTGCCCCGGTCTTCAGCTTCCCGATGCGGGATGCAATCTTCTCCACCAACTCGTCCGCAATGTTGCCCACTGCTACCACGACACTGATAGCCATACAACGCTCACCTGCAGATCCAAAACCAGCAGAAATAGCACAGTCTGCAGCGGCTTCTAGATCAGCATCCGGCATCACGATCATGTGGTTCTTAGCGCCGCCGAGTGCCTGTACTCGCTTACCGTTCTGTGCCGCATTGGCGTAAATCGACTTCGCTACCGGGGTGGACCCGACGAAGGAAATCGCCTTCACACGAGGATCTTCAATGAGCTGATCCACGACTTCTTTACCACCATGAACCACATTCAATACTCCAGGTGGCAAGCCCGCTTCATGGAAGGCTTCCACGATCCAGTTCGCAGCGTAAGGGGTGTGTTCACTCGGCTTTAGAATTACTGCATTTCCTGCAGCGATTGCTGTAGTGATCATCCACAGGGGCACCATGGCTGGAAAATTGAACGGGGTCACACACGAAACGACACCTACTGGTTGCTTGATCTGCTTCACATCGATGCCAGTGGCGGCCTGCTCCAGAAATTCGCCCTTCATGTGGTTCAACAGGCCAGCACAGAACTCCACATTTTCTAAGCCACGTGCGATCTCACCTGCGGCGTCGTCAAGCGTCTTGCCGTGTTCGCGTGTAATGACTGCTGCGAGCTCATCAGACCTACTGCGAATGATCTGTCGCAGGTTAAACATGACCTCTGTGCGTTTGGCCAGTGACGTCTGGCGCCACTGGCCAAACGCATCGTCGGCTGCGGAAATCGCATCGGAAACCGCCTGGCGGTCCGCACGACACAACTGCCCGAATGCTTCGCCAGTTGAAGGGTTCAACACATCAATCAGGGAATCTTGAGGCTCAACCTTGTTGCCCGAAACGATATTTGGGACTAGGGAATTCATGGCACTCCTTAAAGGGACGTAGATTTCGCGGATCGGACAGAGTGGCACTGTCTGATTAACTTTGATAATCACAGTCCGGACGCTCAATATCTATGGCAAAATGTCGCCTAAGTCACAGCAGGGTGGACATTGTGTCCATGAGGGATTGGAAGGTGATTGCGGTGTCGAATTTTGCGGCAACCTCTGTGTCCCCGAAGCCGACGGAAAACGTTGGACTCAGCATCGATTGGCTGCTGAAACTTCCGACGCTTGCAGATGCGGGCGCTCGATTTATCGGTGAACCCCGACTGATCCAGCGACAGATCAAGTGGGTCCATATCGTGGAATCGTTCCGCTCCGCGCAACTGCTCCGCGGCGGAGAACTCGTGCTCGCTACTGGAGTGGGCTGGGGAGAAACCAACGAATCGCTCGATGAGGTGGTCACTGCAATCTGGGAGGCGGGCGCAACTTGCTTGCTTTTAGAGCTTGGCCAGCACTGGACTGAAACACCGCGCGCAATCTTGAGACGGTGCGTCGAACTCGAATTGCCACTGATTACGACCCAGCATGAGATCCATTTCGTCGAAATCACCGAAGCAGTGCACCACGAGCTGCTTCACCGAGCAGTTGAAAAGTCGAATGCGATGAATGAGGTTTCTCGAAAGTTTGCGCTCCTCAACCAGGAGCAGGCGAGCGTTAATCAAGTCATCGATCAGACGGCGAAATTCCTCAAATGTCCCGTCGTTCTAGAAGACCCGATGCACCGGATTGTTTCCTATTCGCTGGGCCTCGAAGACAAGAGCCTCCTGGACGATTGGCAGGTTCAGCTGCAGACACAAACCCCTGAGAAGAGTCGGGAGATCGCCGGGAATGTGTGGTTTTTCATTGACATTGAGGCGCGAGGAGTTCACTGGGGCCGCTTGCTCTACTGCGGCAAAACACAAAACCCGGCGACAGGACGCTTCATTCTTCGTCAAGCTGCGGTTGCGCTAACCGTTGAACGGTTGAGTTCTACGGATTCCCATGGCTGGTCTGATGTGGTTGAAGCGAACATTCTCGACGCGCTTCTTGCT
This sequence comes from Corynebacterium kalinowskii, assembly GCF_009734385.1. Classification (NCBI taxonomy): domain Bacteria; kingdom Bacillati; phylum Actinomycetota; class Actinomycetes; order Mycobacteriales; family Corynebacteriaceae; genus Corynebacterium; species Corynebacterium kalinowskii. The sequence continues at coordinate 673,294 of NZ_CP046452.1, forward strand.
CAGGACGCTGACCCGAAGAAAGTGCTTGAAAATCGTGGCCTGCCCGTGGCAGGTGAGAACTATGTGGTGTGCAGGGTTTCACTGGCCTCTGAACGGAAGATCGAAACTCCCGTCATTCGGGAGCAACTTCGGAAAATATCGGCGATAAATCGGCCACTCGTCGCAGAAGTTACTAGCCAGAAGAATGAATGGTTGGTGGTATACGTGTGTCGCGACGGTACCAACCCAGCTGAGTTCGGGAAATTGGTGGCTGATCGGCTTGCCTTCTCGATGTCGGTGGCCGGAAAGATTGTCGTCGTCTTAGACAATGTCACGTCCGCGGATCTTGCCTCATTCACACGAGAAATGTGGAATATCGATGCAGCCATCACCAAGATGAGGCTGTCCAGAAAGATCCCAGGCAAAGGGCCTCAAAGCATTGATGTCTTCGGCATCGAGAGGAATCAACTTGACGGTTTAATGCTGAAGCTGAGAAACGACGTGAGGGTTCAAGAGTTCTGTCAGAGCCGTATCGGACAACTCATTGACGCAGATCGAGAAAACGGAACTGAGTACTTCACCACGTTAAAGGCAGTTTTGGCCGAGCCATCTTCCAGGACAGTGGCGGCGGAACAACTTCACATCTCCCGATCTGCGCTCTACAACCGAATAGAGAGCATCGAAAAGAAATTGGGGATCAGCCTTTCCGATCCTGATTCAGCCTTCGCTCTCTCCATTGCGACACGAGTTGTGCAGATTATCGAGTAAACGGGTGATCCCACGGGCGGTTGCCTTCAAGGTGCATTCCTATGTCAAAGACCGATCCCTCGTCATAAGGCTGTCCAACGATTTGGACGCCTAGTGGGAAACCATCCGGCGAGACACCCGAGGGGACACTCAGTACAGGATGGCGATTCGCGATATTGAATGCTATGGTCAGGTAGTCCTTCCAATAGAACATTCCGTCGTGGTCGAAAGAATCTGAGATAGCTTCTGCTTGATAGGACTCCTTACACGTCGTAGGCGTAATCAACACGTCAACATCGTTCATCGTGTTTAGGATTTCACGACGGATCCGGGTTTCCATTTCAAAGGTTTTGAATAGGGGAATCCTTCGTGCGTGCTCCATAGCGGCGGAGATGAACTCAACAACATAGTCGGAAACTGTTGCGTTGCTTTCTTCAATTGCGTTCGCCATCGTAGGGGCGAGTATGTGTCCAAAGTGAGCTAGGGAAGTGGTGATTAATTCTTCGGTACTCCAATGGGGATTCACTACTGTGGTGTGGAATCCGTCTTGCTCGAGTTGGCTTTGCAGTTCTTCCAAGGCATTGATTTGAACGCCGCAGACGTTGTAGTCGCCAAGGACAAATGAAATGCCAATTCTCTTGCCAGTTGCCCTCGTCGGAACAATTGGGCGCTGCGGCAGGCTATGTGGGTCGTTGCGATGCTGACCTGCAATGATGTTGTGCATGAGTAGAGTGTCTGAGACGGTGCGCGCCATCGCGGAATCACTCCGATACCAGTCCATTGTGGATGGATGATCTCCGGGTACCACTCCGTATGGCGCTTTGTATCCCACTACTCCGCACAAGCTTGCGGGAATTCGTGTAGAACCACCAATGTCTGAGCCGGTAGCTAAGGGAGCGAACCCAGCCGCGAGGGCAGCGCCGGAACCGCCGGATGAACCACCGGGGCTGCAGGTGGTATTCCACGGATTTTTGGTCGGCCCATGCGCTATGGAATCAGTGAACGTTGCTGCGCAAAATTCTGGATTGGTGGTCCTGCCAAGAACTATGGCACCTGCCTGACGGAGCCGGGCAACGATCGGGTGATCTTCTGAGCTTTCGACACCCGTCGCAGGAACTGCCTGATCAACTACTTTGCCGCGAATTCGGTGTTTTTCTTTGACAAGGACAGGGACACCAAGCAGTGGTTTTCCCTCAGTGGCGCCGGTTTGCCAAGCTTCAGTCGCTGCCGTGGCTTGGGAAGTAGCATCGTCCAGCAGCTCCGTGATCGCATTGAGCTGGGGATCCAAATGATTAATCCGGTCGATCAACGAACTGACGACTTCAGTTGGGTTAGCGACTCCCGACCGATAAACATCCAGTAATTGAGAAACATCAAGATGTGAGTAGGACATTCTCAATCTCCTAGAACCGTTTTGGAACTCGTACTGCGGTTCCCGGCGTACCCGGCGAAATCGGCCGAATCGGGGTCCGTACTTTTGCTTCAACCAGTTGAGGTCGCTCCACTTTGCCTGTCATCGCAGACACCACAAAGATGACCAGCACATTCACTACGATTGCAACGATTCCGCTGTTCATGCCCCATAATGTGTATCCGGTAATCGTAAATGCCAACACGATGAGTACTCCAGTGAACATTCCCATCATGATTCCTTTGGCGTTGACGCGTTCAGTTTTGGTGCAGGCCAGGATATTTGCTGGGGCGAGCTGTACCAGTCCGGCGTAAGTCAACAAATATAGGTTCGCCATGAGGTCAGGGCGGGAAACAGCGAGGAGGAGTGAAAGCAACAGGATTGCCGCAGATGCGCCCTTGCCGACGAGCAACCGCCGGTCACTTGTGATGGAGTCCGATACGAGGTTCGACGAGATCAAGGTAGCGATGGAGATGACGCAGTGCGCCGCGGGAACGATGGCACAGGAAATGCCAGCGATCAGGACAAAACCCATGAGCCAAGAAGGAAGAGATTCAGCTGCAATAGAGAGGATCGCGGAGTTCTCTTCGCCCTTTTCGATGCTGAGGTTCTTGACAGCGTAAAAACCAATGAGAATTGGGATGAGCGTAGACAATGAGTAAAGCGGGAGCATGACATGGTTCTTAGACACCGCTTTAGAACTGTCTGCGGCGAGAACGGCTGGCCAGCTCTCCGGCAACGTCATTGCGCCCAAACCGATGCCACTGACAATGACACTCGTAATGAACCAGACTGTGCCATAGGTTTTAGTACCAGACTCGATGATGAAAAGGCTTTCCATCTCGGAAATGGCGCTGGACATACCACCATTGCTGCCGTAGTGCGCAATGACGCCGATCAAGATGACCACTAGGGCGACGACCATCGCCACGTCCTTGAAGTATGCCGTCATCGAGACACCCCTCAACCCTGCCCACGCGACGAACAACAGAATCAAAACAGTGGACCCGATCATGCTCCATATACCGACGGATTTATCACCCGTGGCAAAGGAGACCATAGTGCCGAGACCGACGATTTGGACCTGAACGATTGGCATGAAGAAGACTACGGAAATTATCGCAACTACCTTCGTGAGGAAATTGCTTTTGAATTGATGACCCACCATGTCCGCATTGGTGTGGTAATCAAAGACGCTACCCAACTTCCAAACTATTGGACCGATGAGAAACATTCCGATGTAGCCGAGGACAAGATATGCAGGGAGGTAAGTAGCAGAGATACCGCCCAGGATAGTGAGGCCAGACATCCCCAAAAATGTGAAGCTGGTGAAAATTGCTCCAGCCTGCAAAAAGAACGTGGTAATAGAACTCATCCCGCGGTCTCCAATTGACCAGCCGGAGTGAGTATCCATGGATTGCCGTCGTCCTAGAAGCCCGAGGCCAGCCATAAGGGCGATGCCGATGATTGCCGCGATTATCATGGTGTGCTCCTTTCCGTAGTTGATAAGCCATCTCCCAGTTCAGGTTCCGTGCGGTATAAGAAAGCGAGGACGAGCGTCGTAAAGACTGCCCAAAAAGCAACCCATAGTACGATGATCGGAATGCCCAATAGGCTGCTTGGGCCGCTATTGAATGGGAACAATGGGGTAGTGACAAGGGCCAAAGTTGGCAAGGCAAGAATCCAGTGTTGAGGTGTGAGATGCATTTAGCCTTCTTCTCCTTCGAGGGCTCCCAAGAGGAGCCGTTGCACAGTATTTTCAAGAACGAGCAAACCGATTTCCAGGTCTGCATCCGCCGTGAATTCCTTTTCGCAATGGGACACACCGTTTTCGGAAGGCACGAATAGCAACAGAGCAGGGACGATGCGATTCATTGCGATCGCGTCGTGCCCTGCCATTGTTTCCAACCGAAGCGAAGGAACATGAAGGTCTGCTGTTGTTGATTCGGCGATGTCGATGCCTAGCTGAGGGAATAGCTGAGTTTCTCGGACATCAAAGTCCGCGGCGATGATCTCAATGCCACGCCGTGTCGCGATGTCAGCGAAGCTACGCAGCAACAAGTCTCTCGATTTCAGGACTTGCTCCTTCGAAGCGGATCGTAGATCGATCGTGAGGTTTACCTCGCGAGAGACAACGATAGGCGAGTTCGGCTCGACGTGTATCTTTCCGATCGACGTAACAATTGACTCGGCAGGGAATTTACGGGGAAGCTCTTCGGCCAGCAGAATCACTTCCGCTGCAGCGGGGAGTGCGTCCCTACGGTCTTCCATCAGTGTTGCACCGGTATGCGATTGTTCTCCCAGTATTTGTACCTCAAGTTTTTGGGTGAACCAGCTGCCGGTAACCAAACCGATTTTTGTGTTAGCTCGGTCGAGTTTGCGTCCTTGTTCGATATGGATCTCACTGTAAGCGTGGATCTTTGGCGGGGACGCAGTCCCGTTAAATCCGGTAGCCTCCAAAGCTTCCCGGACGGACACTCCATTGGGATCCGTCGAGTTCAAAGCATCTTGTAACGGCAAAATCCCTGCCATAACCGAGCTTCCCATTATGGAAGGCGTGAATCGGGCCCCTTCTTCGTTGAACCAATCGGTCACAGTCAGGTTGTAGCGAGGAATCAATTGACCGGCTCTGACCTTACTGTTGAGCGCAATTGCGGCATGGAGACCAGCTACGACCCCATAAGTGCCGTCAAACCGGCCACCCCTCGGTTGGCTGTCGAGGTGGGAACCCACGTAAATGGAAGCTGCATGGGGAGATACCCATTCAAACGTGGCGTAAATATTGCCGACGGCATCAATATCGATGCGCATTCCTTCTTCAGTGCAGCGCTGGATGAACCACCGTCGAATGCTGGCGTGGTCTTCAGTTCCAGCTTGTCGGTCAACTCCACCTCCTTCAGTCGCGCCGAAAGAGTACGAATTTTTAAGATCACGGAAGAAGTTAGTTTGTGTCGTTTCCGTCATTACGGGAGATCCTTCCTAGAAGAGTCGGTTCCAACAGCCAGGCAGACTTTAGTGAATTGGCTCACATTAATTTTCCGCTTGTGACGATGCTGTCATTTTGGCCAGCGCTTTTCCATGTCAATGTGTCTTGAACTCTGTAGATGGCAAGACGGTTTGTCGAGGGGTTTACGAGCGACTAGGCGTTGGTTACGCTTCCTGGACTCCCCCCAATGTCACTTCGACGCTGTCGAGATGGACAATCTGTCAACCGTAAACCCCAGCTATGGACAATTTGATTATGGTCAGAGTCGCAAAGTGGTGTTTTAGTTAACTGAATCACATCACGATTCTTTGGAGGTTTGATGTTCGGGCTACCGGGTGAAACAGTCTTCTTTCTCACAGTGATTCCGGCTGGTTGGCTGGTCTACACGCTTGGTTTTCTGTATGTCAGTAGAGACTGGGCGAAAGGCGATGAAGAGGTGAGATCATGAATATCGCAATTGTGTTTTTGGTGATTTACTTTGTTGCAATGGCTCTTATCGGTGTGTGGACCGTAAAGAAGTCATCAGGCGGCACGGAGGAGTACCTCTTGGGTGGTCGATCCCTCGGGCCTGCAGTTACCGCGTTGCGACTTCAATCGTCTTCAATGTCTGGCTACATGTTCTTGGGGGCGGGATCCCTCGGACATACCCAAGGCTACTTCGGTATGTGGTACGCGCTGGGTGACCTGGGTGGAGGCATTTTGAACTTGTCGGTGCTCGGTCGCCGAATGCGTAAACTCTCCCAGATACTGGGGTCGGTAAGCTCAATCGAGTACCTCGAGGACAGGTATGAATCGAAGTGGATCCGGCTCGTGGCTGCGCCGATTGCCTTGGGTGGGCTTTTCCTATACGTCCTGTCACAGTTCATTGCCGGCGGATCTGGGTTGGCATCCGTCACTGGGTTGGACTTCAAGTACGCGTTAGCCATCGCAATTGGCGTCATCGTCTTGTACACCTTCTTGGGTGGCTACCTCGCTGTGGCCTACACAGACTTTGTGCAGGCCATTGTGATGCTCATTGGCATGATCTGGATTCTGATTGCGACATTGCAAGCGGTAGGCGGACTGACAAAGGGCAATACTGCGGTGGGAGAGCAGAACCAAAACCTGTTGACCATGTGGGGCGCCGACCTGCAGTACAGGGGGGAATGGGGTCTGATCCTCGGTGCTGTCTTGGTGTTTTCAATCGGTTACCTGGGATGGCCGCACGTCGTCGTTTCGCACATGGCGATGAAGAAGCCATCTGTGGCGCGAGCCGCTGGTGTGTACTCCATGTTGTTCAATATTTTGTTCATTCCTGCCCCTTACATCATCGGAACGATGTCGATCCTGCTGCTTCCAGGATTGGCTGATTCTGAGCAAGCAGTCTTTGAAGTGGCGAAACTTGTGCTGCCCAACTTCGCCGTGGGCATTGTTATGGCGGCTGTGATGGCAGCAATCATGTCTACCGCCGATGCTCTGCTGCTTCAGGCTTCGACGATTGCAGCCCAAGACATCTTTGGACGTTTTGTCATTAAAGACATGACCGAGCGGCAGATGGTGTGGATCTCGCGTGGCATGGTTTTGCTCCTGGCGTTCGGAGGCTTCGTGTTAGCGATTTGGCAGCCACCTACCGTCCTGGGGCTGGCGTTGTTTGCGACGACCATTCTCGGAAGTGCCTTTGTGCCAGCCTATGTGTGCGCGGTGTGGTGGAAGAAAGCGAATGCAGTCGGAGCATTGGCATCGATGATCGTCGGTTCAACGGTCGCAGTGGGGTGGGATGTTTCCGGGCTTGCTGACCAATTATCTACTGATCCGATGGTCGCCGGAATTATTGCTTCGACAACTGCGATGATCGTCGGTTCGTTGCTAACTCAGAAGTCTCATCCTGTTAGCCCACGAGTACTCGAAGCAATCTCGGCAACTGCTAGCCTAACTCCCGTCAAGGCTCGAAACGATGACCCGAAAGCGATGCAATTAGCGCGTGAATTCCCACAGCACACGGAGGAGAAATCATGACTGTGACGATTCAACCCGCTGTGTCGTTGGATGAAGCGAAAGCCGTGTGGCAGAGCGTAGAGCTGGGTGATAAATGGGAGCTCGTCCACCACGAATATGTTGGAATCACATTCCAAGTTGTGAAGAGGCGAGCGCTTTCCAGCGCCAACGATGGTGAAAGCATTGGGATTATTCAGGTACTCGTAGATCCAGTGACGCAGCATGTTACGACGTGTGATCAATGGGATCAGCCCGATACCGATACAGGTGCAGCGGTCAACGAAGACCTGGTCTATCGTGCCAGGCAAATTATCGCCCCAGTTGTGATGCGCAAGCTAAAGCTGCTGACGACCTTTGACTTGGTTGTGAAAAGTTACGAACCCTCCGTGCTTAAGCCAAACTGGCTCGTTTCTAATTGGCGACGGCAAGGCTTGGTAGACGGATTGACCGGTCAGGTTGCGGTAAGAGCGTTGTCACATCCGTAGTGCGTAGCTTCCTGGCCATAGAGCTTGGATGATGACTACGGAAAACGCTTGATCATTTTCACACCTCGCCCCCGGATCTGTTTTCCGGGGGCGGGGTGATGTGGGAGCTTTAGAATCCAAAAGCGGTCTGGGAGCTCGTCGAAAGTGAACTCGATTCGGTTCTACTACGGGGTTTCCTGCTGAGGTCGTTGATGCGAAACCCCTTGTACTAGCAGGTGAAAAAGCAATCTGGGGGCTAACAACTCATCATCGGTTTTGTAGCAACCATTTTGCATCATCTGTGCTTCTAAATAATGGGAAAGTCATTATTCTTGAAGTATGAAATCAAAAACTCTTTTCCCGCGAACGCTATTTGATGGCACCGTTCACTTCGAGATTCCGCGTTATCAGCGCCCATATGTCTGGGATGAAGAGAACCAATGGGAACCATTGTGGAACGACATTGAACAACTTGCAGGAATTGTTCTCGAAAGCGAAGAAGATGAACTCGAAGTCGGCCATTTCTTAGGGGCCATTGTTCTCAAAGCAAAACCGGCACGAACGGGGGACGTCACCCGATTTGAAGTTGTCGACGGACAACAGCGCCTCACGACACTCCAGCTGGTTCTCAATGCCGCATGCCAGGTTTTGGAGGCCGATGATCGGTTCTTAGATGAAGCTGACGCGATCAGAGAGTTGACTACCAATAAACGGAGGAGCTTTCAGGGCACCGATGAGCAGTTCAAGCTCAGTCCGTCGAGGGGAGATCGTGAAGCTTTCAAGAACATGCTTCAAGGTGGTCAAGAACCGAAGTTTGAGGACCACCGGATTTCTCAAGCAGCTCAGTTTTTCAAGCAGAAGATTGCAAATTGGTTGTTTAGTTCCGAAGACGAAGGACTGGTGACTGCCAAGGTAAAAGCGCTAGTAGATGTCATTGAAACTCGCTTAATAATTGTCAGCATTGACCTTGACGGAAGCGATGACGATCAGCTGATTTTTGAGACGTTGAACGATCGTGGTACGCCACTGCTCAAGGCAGATCTGGTCAAGAACCATATTTTCTACAGAGGTGAAGTTTTAAGAGCAGACACTGAAAAATGGGCGGACAACTACTGGATGCTGTTTGAAGATGAATGGTGGCGTGAAGAAATCCGACAAGGTCGCCTTATGCGCCCTAGAATTGATGCATTTTTAAACTACTGGTTGGTGATGCGTACTTGCTCAGAAGTTGCTACACGCGACCTATTCTCAGCCTTCCGTAACTACGCAGAGCAAGCTATGTCGACTATTGAAGGTGCAGAGGACTTGCTAGCCGAAATGACGGGAGACGCAATCCTCTATCAAAAGTTAGTGAATTCAGAATCTAGTTCGCTCGAATCGCGCTTTTATCAGTTGGTAATTGAGAGTTTTGATTTGACTACCTTCATGCCAATCATTTTGCGCTTGAGTTCGCCAAGCTACAAAGTTCCTCAATCTCAAATTGTCATTGCGTATCAAGCAATTGAAAGCTGGGTTATTCGCCGTACGCTATTAAGGGGAAGCACAAAAGATGTTAATCGTATGGTGATTGCCCTGTTGAAAGAGCTAAGCACTGTTAGCGGTAATGCAGCGGGTGATGCCGTCGTGTCTTACCTTTCTCAACAGACTTCAGACGTGAGGTCCTGGCCAACTGATGAAGAACTCCTAAGGAATGCTCCAGATTTGCGGGTTTATGGCCAAATTAAGCAGTCGCGATTGCGCGTCATCTTTGAAGGAGTAGAAAAACAGCTGAGATCGGAGCGACACGAAAACGTGAGTTTGCCTCAGGATCTGCAGATCGAGCACATCATGCCGCAAAAATGGCATCAGCACTGGGCGAATGAACCGTCAATTAAGGCGATGGATGACACTGATGTAGACAGGGTTGTGGATCTGTTGGGAAATCTCACCCTGACTACCGGAAAGCTCAATGGGTCCTTGTCTAATCGTCCGTGGACAGATGCCGCGACGGCAGAAAACTCTCCCGGTGGTCAAATGCCAGGGCAGGGGAAGCGATCGCTCATCGGCCAATACAGTTTGCTTGCCTTAAACAAGGAGATTGTCGATCGTCATCAAGATTCCTGGACAATTGACGATATTAGACAACGAACTCAGCGAATTCTTGAATTGGTATGCAAAGCATGGCCTCGGCCAGCTACAGGGCGCCTAGAGGAAATGTAATTCGAGACGGGTCAATCTATTTTCAATGTGACGATGAGAAGCTTGATGTTCTTTTGAGCTTCTGATTGTTTCAGTCTTTTAAATGAACCCTCGTTTCTCTATTGAGGAATTCTCTGGGCCTGGAAGAGTCCATTGCTAAGTGATTTCGGCATTCCATAGTTCGAAAACCGAAAACCAAACCATGATTGAAATCGTCAATTACGAACCCCTGTTCTAGCCACAACCTCAGCTGTCCACCCCGCGTTCTACCGTTCAGGTATGAACAAATTGAACATTCCAAGCTGGAGCAAAGCGCTGGGCCTAGGCTCAAGAGAGATTGAAGCTGCCTACCGTCACTCCCAGCCAGAAAAGTGGATCGAAGAGTCCTATTGGGGGTACCACATTGGCAAAAACTGGACGGTGGTGACGTTTCGGGACGGGCAGGTTGAAGTCGGCCTTGCGTCTAGTCCCGTCGCTGGGGAGGAGCGGTTCGATGTCGGGGTTACAACCGACCGGCTAACGATTGTTAAGAGCCAACGCCAGCCGCTCAAGTTGAGGGCCTACACTGCAGGTCAAGCACTGTGGCGGGAAAGCTCCGACTGCTTCGACGCAGAAATGGCGATCCTTGCGCTTGCCATGACTCCCGGAACTGAACTGACTTCTTTGGGTGAACAGCGTGGCCCCGACGTCACGTTCACCGGAAAGATCAGCAGGAAATGTGACTACCTTGGCTTCTTTGAACTGCGAGTGGTTGATTCGCAGGACGTTGAAGTGCGAGTGTGCGTATCCAAAGATGACTGCATCGGCGAAGTAGGCGATATATGCACGTTCTTCGGTGTCGTCACGGCCACCATTTTCAATGAACAAGATGAGTCCTTCGCCGAGCGTACGGGCAACTTCGCGCTCCCATCGCCAACACCGACAGAGACCGTAAACGGCGTGGCCACCCTGAATTACCAAAGCTCCCCGGCAAGTCTCGTGGGCTTTGAGCCAGCAACGTTCGTCGAGGCTTGGGAAGCGATGGAAAACAACCTGATCGTCGCCCCTGGCGGCCCTGATTTCAGTTGCTACCGAAGTGACCCGGACCAAGGTGTTTTTGGCATCAATTTCTCGGGCGACCAGGCCGTGAGCATCAACGTGCCAGCGAAACAACTACGCGTAATCCCTGGTCTGATCCCATATTGGGAAGATGGCGAGGACGATGAGGACGAATTCTGGGGAGGCCTACTCGTTGCCACCGAAGGCACCTTCGGCTATCTTCCGGACGCGGTCGAGTTCGATCTGCCCATCGAACCCACCACTTACGGCGAAGAGCGGTTCGTTGCCGCGCAAATCAAAAGCATCGAACTGGAATCAGTGTGGCCCAAGGGTAGCAACGTGGTCAGTCTCTGCACCGAAATCGATGGGAAGGACACCGCAATTCTGGTCTCCCGCGACGTTGCCGACCGAGTGCGGGATTTCCTCCCCGGTGGCTTCTACGTGGGCAGAGTGATGCGCGTGCTTCCCGACGACCCATTCACGGCCGACTTCTTCACCCAAAGCACTTGGGCCGAAAGCGTAGAAGAGGTCCGTGAAGCAGTGAACAAGGCGATCGCAGAGCAACGTGTCTTGGAGATGGTTTACCAGGACGCCAACTTCAACCGTACTCAGCGACGCATCTACCCCTTTGACAATCCGAGCTTCGACACCGAGCGCCACTTTGTCGCTTGGGATCTTGCGAAAGCGGACTGGCGTACCTTCCTCATTAACCGAGTCCAAGCGTGCCGGGTCTTAAGTGATAAATTCGATCCGAATCTCGTGGGGAGGAGACGACCCGGACTCTTTACCTAACTACACGGACCTATCGCTCGAAGCTCTGCCAGACGCCGAATCTTGCCAACCGGCACCATGACCGGGTTGAAAACCTTGAACCGCTTTCGACGTAGCATGGGCCGGACCAGGCCGTACCTGGGATCGTAGGCCCAGTCGTAGTTTCGCTGTCCATCGAAGAGATCGGCAACTGATTCAGGATGGTGTAGCCAAAACCAAAGAGGTGCGCCTTCGTCGATGGTGGCTTGGAACAATTGGCCGTCGATAAGCGTCACGCGGAACGGAAGCAGCGCGTCGTCGCTTTTGAGGCTGGCATTCACCATTCCTAGATACGCGTTATGGCCGGCAGCGAACATGTTGCAGTGCATGGAAAGACTCCAGATAAATCGCAGTTCCTCCGCTCGGATTGGGCAGAGGCGGATCTTCCTTTACGGGCACCGTTCTTCTTAGCGATTCGGCGGTTGCCAGCTGGCCAGGTATAGGGCTTGGGGCCAGGCTTCGTGATCCTGTTTAAAAACTAACACACCTAGACTAAGCTGTCTAGGTGTGGGTTGAAGAATCTTTAGTAAAGCGCCCCGCGAATGTACTCCCAGCCCGGGCCGAAGTGCTGGTTGAAGTTGGCCCACTCGTGGGAACCGTAGTCGGTGTACACGATCTTGGAATTCCCAGTCACACCATGAATCGTCAAAGCCGTATCGAGTTCTTGGGTGCAGGTGCGCACGCCGGCCTCGAGGACGTTTGATGCCATCGGCGCTGGTTGATTCAGCCACTTATCTCGTTGGTCGGGATCCACAACGCCACTGCCCGCGGACAGGTACATCCGGGTGCCGGACAAGCCACGTGGATCAGAAGGTACATCGTGGCTGCGCCAGCCCTTCGATCCGAACGCGCCCCACAGGTTATCTAGTTCGCCACCACGCGAATGGATGTTCAGGTAGGTGATGTGGCGGCCGATGGTGCTCATCGTGGAATAGCAGCCGGAAATGCCCAGAATTCCCTGGTACATGCCCAGGTTGCGATTCGCGATCATCACCGCGCCACTTGCTCCCATGGAAATGCCACCGATGGCGCGCTTGCCGTTGAAGTTCACGGACGCATCATTTTCAATGACTCCAGGCAGCTCCTTGGTTAGGAACGTTTCCCACATGTGCCGCCCCAGCACGGGATCTTCCTTCTCCCAATCGACCCACAGCGATCCGCGCGCGCCAGTTGGCATCACGATGGTCACGTTGTCATCAATAGGGGAGAGGTTGCCCTGGTACAGGAAGTCACCGATGGCATCCGCGTTCACGCCGTCCAGCAGGTAAAGCACGGGCGCGCTTGTCGACGCGTCCTTCTGCGGCTTCACCAAGACTTCAATCTCACGCTTGAGGGCGGGGCTCGCCACGACCCAGCGCTCCGCCTTCTCTTCCGGGGTCTTACTGATCAGCGCAGCCTCAGTGATGCCCTCGACCGTCGGTGGGGTGGGCCGAATTTCCACGCCTCCGAGGTCAGTCTTTTCTGCTGATCCCACCGCGGAAATGGAGCTGAGCATGGCGTTTCCCGCGGCCTGGGAAATGATCGGCGAGGAAAAGAGGTTCTCGTAGAATGCGTGCTCAATGTCTTGCGGATAGCTGGATAGTGCAGTGATCGCAGAGCTTCCTACAACGCCACCAGGCTGGAAATCCGAGCTCGACGAGGACTGCCCGAATGCCGGTGTTGCCGAATTCAAAAGTGCTAACGCGGAAACTACCGCTACTCCCACAACTTTCTTACGCACGCCAGCAGTCCTCCATCATTAGGGCCATAGTGTTTACCTGATATTAACATCGGTGGGCTGAGGAAAATGTTAACCATTGGGGCCAGACAATTGAAGAGCGTTGATAAAAACCGGAGTATGGAACGGCAAGAGTATCAATGCTGATCTTCATTTTGGAGACCACGATGTTCGTCTAATTGAGTACCTCAACCTCGTAGTTGTCCTTGCTTCCTATGCGTGGCATACCCATAGGCAAGGATGCGTCGGACTGGAAGTACATACTGTTTGAGTTGGCGTGCAGGCGGATACGCTTGCCCACGTACTGGCGCCAGGGGCCAGAGGTGTCGGGTAGCCAACTCGATATGTATTCTTTCTTGCCGAGCCCAATCGCCGAAATTGATTTCGTTGCCGTGCTGCCTGCCTTTGGGGCAGTCACCACCTGAGGTGCGTCAAGCACAAGGATGAGGTACTCGCTGTCGGATCGTTCGCCGTTAGGAACACCGTAGCCGTTATCGACCTCGCTCGGCCCCTTGACTACCACCGTTCCTTCAAACGCATACTCGTAGGCGCTGGCCTGGGCATCGCCAGGACCGGCGGGGCGAATGATGACGGTTGCACTGTTGCCGCCGGTGCACACCATGTCGCCGCCGACTTCAGAACAACTCATGTCATAGTTTTGACCGGTGACTGGGCTGGCCACTTGCACGGCGAACGAACCTGCCTTGCCCATTGCGGCTAACGCCACTGCCTTCGCAAACTTGCAAGATGTTTGAGTGGTTCCAGTGAAAACTGCCTTTTCGCCCACAGTCCCGCACTTTTCGACGACCGCCGCAGCTGCTGCACCCGGTGCTGGCTGCTGCGGCGGCATTACGGAACCGGCACGCAGTTGTTCCAGCGGTTGGCGATCGGTGGTGGGGATCCAGGTGACCGGAAGGTGTTCGCTGTCAAAGCGAGACGAAAACGGAACCTTGGACTTACCCTTGCCAGGCACTATCTTGCCTTCGCTTACCACGAAGTGCTCGGAATCCCATACGTCAGACACGGATTGGCCGGTGTATTGGTACAAGCCGTTACCGGATCCAGACGTGGCGATGTCTGCGCGACCACCGCCCGCAGATCCTGCGCCCCAGATTAGGACTTCGCGCGTATTGAACAGTGCCTGACCTTCCGGCTGACTAAAGACCGTCACCGGCGCGTAGTAGTCTTTCGCGTCTTCTTTCACCAATAGTTCGGGGGAATCGTCGCCAGTCACCTCAGCGAGTGCATAGGAAAACGTGCCGGTGGGCTGAAATCTATCCGTCTTGTTGAACTCGAAGGAACCTGGGTTATCGAGTACTTTGCCGTATGCGTCAGCAAGCGTACTGAACTTGTTTTCCGGCAATGCGGCGGGGGCTTCTGTGATGGCGCTGGGCTGGGCTGTGGGCTCGGAAGGCGGAACTAAGGGCTCTTGGGGCGAGCAGCCCGCGAGTACGGCGGCAAGAGATAGCAGAGCAAGTCGACGCATATTCACACCTTGTTTCCCTATAAGGTAATCTCTAGAATCTTATCATTTGTTGTCGGTTTGAGCGCGTGCAATCCGTGCTGTGTAGTTGTCGTGCCACCTATGCGCGTCGATAAGCGTGCGCACCCGGAGCCCGACCGAGTATGTTTATCCTGTGGATTCCCTGTACCTGACAGCCTTACTTTTCGCCATCATCGGCGGGTTCGTTGCCTCCGTGCTGCGACTGCCGCCGTTGATCGGCTTTTTGGGTGCAGGGTTCGCCATCAGCGCCATCGGCCTGGAGAGCATCCCCTTCGTGGACAATATGGCTGAGCTGGGCGTGACCACGCTGCTGTTCACTATTGGTCTCAAGCTCAACCCCCGCGATATCGCAGGGCCACGCGTCATCGGTTCGGCGACGGGGCACGCGGTGGCGAACACCGTGATCTTCGCGGTTATTTTCGGCATCGCCAGTCTGCTGCCGCTACGGGAGCTGACGGGACTTAGTCTCACGTCGCTGATCTTCATCGGCATCGCTACGTCTTTTTCTTCCACCGTCTTCGTGATGTCTCAGCTGGAGGAGCAAAGCCGAAGCGGATCCGCGGTGGGGCGTATTGCCATTGGTGTCCTGGTGCTGCAGGACATCATCGCGGTCGGGGTGCTGGTGGCATCGTCGGGGAGGCGTCCGGAGATTTGGGCGTTGGCGCTGCCGCTAGTTCTGTTGCTGCGACCACTGGTGACGCGCATGCCGGATCGCATGTTCCGCACTGAACTTCTGGTGCTCACGGGTATCGGTATCGCGGTGGGTGCGTACTCCTTCTGTGAGCTCGCTGGGCTGTCCGGCTCTCTAGGTTCGCTACTGGCCGGCATTCTGCTGTCAGGGCACCCGGTGGCGGATCGCTTCTCGAGCGCGCTGGTAAGCGTGCGCGAGCTGCTGCTCGTCGGTTTCTTCCTGCAAATTGGGCTCGGCGGCCTTCCGAACTTTGGTGGATTCCTCATTGCTGGAATCCTGATCCTCGCGTTGATTGCAAAGGCCGCGATCTTCATCGTGATCATTCACCGCGTGGGAATGAACCGGCGTACCAGCGTGCTTTCGGGTCTGACCTTGGCCAATTATTCCGAGTTCGGACTCATCGTCATCGCGGTGGCAGTGGAGCGGGGAGTGCTGGGGCCGAGCTGGACATCGATCATGGCGATCGCCGTTGCCGGCAGTTTCATCGTGGGTTCCATCGTGGCTGACAAAGAAGAAAAGCTGCTCCACTTCATCTTGCACTGGGTCTCGGAGCTACCCGAAAGTCGCCTCGCGCCAGACGAGCGACCGGTGCGCGTCGCCAATGCAGACGCACTGGTATTCGGCATGGGCCGTGTTGGCCTTGGTGTTTACCACCGCCTCCGCGACGAGTATGGCCTCCGCGTCTACGGCATCGACTTCGACGAAGAACGCATCGAACGCCTCCGCGGCTCCGGGCACAACATAATCTCAGGTGACGTCACCGATTTCGAACTGTGGCAACGCATCCAACTCGAGTACACCCCGCGTCTGATCGTGCTTGCAATCCCGGCGCACTTCGATGCGATTCAAGTGCTACGCACGATCCGTGAAACCAATCCCACCATCGTGGTGGCCAGCACCAGCCAAGTTCGTGCTCACACGCATGAGCTGCTTGACGATGGCGCCGATGTGGCCGTCTACCTCTACGACGGTGCCGGCGAAGAACTCGCAGATCAAGCAATGCGGGCTGTGCTTAGCCAGGAGGTCTTATGACCGGCCGATCTTCAAAACCGTCGAAGCTCAAACCTAGGCGTCGATACAGGCTACTGAAGGACATATCAATGATTGGTCCGAGCAGATCACGTTTCAGATCCTCAGGGAAGAATCGCAGCGGACCCTTGGACATGCCGTGGGCGAGCCCGTGTCCCATGCACCACAGTATGACGGAGTTTTCAAAGAGCAACCATGGCGACGGTGGGCCGCCGCCTGCTCTTATGCAATCGCGTACCTCTGACACCCAGAGTTGGAAGCTTTGACCCTGCTCAAAGTAGCTATCGACATTTTCGAATGAGGTCGTGACCACCGAGCTAGAGGCCACTTCGATATACGCTTCAAAGCTCATGGGGTCTGACAAAGCGCAGGCCACGTAGCCAAAAGCATGAGCTTTGGCTCGTTGAGGCTTTGGGGCATCGTCACTCACTGTTGCCCGGTACTTGCGCAGGATCTCGACAGCCCACGAATCGATGTAGTGCTCTAGCTGCATTGATTCCGGGATGTCGGGATTTAACATCATCCTGGCATCGTGTAATTCGATGCCAGATCGTGCCGCAGCCACCTCTACGGTAAAAGCCGACGGCCTTGGTGGGCAATAACTTCCACGGAGCTGCGGAACAATGCGGCGAGGCGCTCGGCATCAGTGCCGCGGGGAAGATCCTTGGCGGGCTCAGTGGAGACTGCGTCTACGAGTTCGAAAAATTCATACGGAGCGACGCTGAGAGACCGGCAGGTTTCCAGGGAATCATGAATCCCCGAAACTAGATGCTGCCCTAGCGCATCCGCCAAAAAGTCTTTGGCTGATGTGCTGAGATGGCGTAACGAACCCACCGTGCACAGGTGGGTGTAGCCGTGCATGCACGCGAAAATGGCAAAGGTGCGGGTCATCCGGAGCCATTCTGGAGCGTCCGGGGCAAATTGCTCGATAACTCTGGAGACTAAGGCCGCCACCGGGTTCGGATTGTCCGAGGTTGCGATGGGAGCCGCCGGTAACAGGCTGTACATAGCCCGGTAAAACTGCGTGTTCGACCGAGCGCACTTGGCATAGTCCATCACCAATTCCTTGACTGCACCCGCAAAATCTGGGGCAGTAGGGAAATCGATGTTCTGGGGCAAAGTGGCAGACAAATAGTCGCGAGTGGCATTGACCAATTCGTCAGCATTGGCAAAGCAATTTCTCGCCTCCGCTGAAGTAATGCCATAAGCATGGGCAATGTCATCCAACGTCAGCTCGGAGAAATTCGGGGTCGGAGCTAAGGCGATCGCCGAATTGATCAAGCGCTCCCGCACCCGGCACAGCCGATCCTCTGCCTGTTTTGCCATAGTTATGACCATATCTGCAAACCCCAGAAAAGGTCGGATTATGTGCACTGGGGGCCGTACGTGACGCGCCTATACTAGGGCTCATGTTGGATTCTCGGGACGCGCAGTCGATCGATGCTGCCAAGCTGTACTATCTGTCGGGACTCAGCCAAGCCGAGGTTGCCACCGAACTGGGTGTTTCCCGCCCCACTGTCTCCAAACTTCTCCAACATGCGCGCGACATGGGCTTCGTGGTGATCAGTTTGCATGATCCGAGGGAGGGCGCGGACGAGGTCGTCGATAAGCTCAAGGCCAGGTTCGGTCTGGTCGATGCGCGGGTGGTGCGCCCGGTTACGGGCGATGCGGCGGGATTGCTCGCCGATCTGGGGGCGGCGGGGGCGTCGTTGCTGGAGGAGCTGGTGCGCGACGATATGAAAGTGGGTATTTCCTGGGGGAATACCATGTTTTCCGTGGCCGAGCACTTGCGCACGCGGAACCTCAGTGGGGTGCAGGTTATTCAGCTCAAGGGCGGGCACTCGCATTCGGAACGCAACACCAAGGATGTGGAGACTCTCACCCGGTTTGCCCGCGCGTTTAACGCGGACATGCACATGCTCCCGTTGCCTGTGATCTTGGACAGTGTGGAGGCGAAGCAGCTGGTGGAAGCGGATCGTCACATTGCCGGGATCATGCGCGCCGGGGCGAGCGCCGACATCGCGGTGTTCACGGCGGGCGATGTCCATCGGGAAAGCCTGCTGCTCAACCTCGGGGTGCTCAGTGGGGCGGAGACACAATCGCTGCTGGATTCGGCGGTGGGGGACGTGTGCTCCCGGTTCTACGATGCGTCCGGCAACACCGCCGATGCGCTTATCGACGCCCGAACCGTCGGAATCTCAGTGGCGGACCTCCGCGCCCGGCCGATTCGCGTTCTTGTGGCCGGCGGGCTGGAAAAGGCGACTGCTATTAAGGTGGCGCTTGAGATGGGTATGGCCACGCATTTGGTGATTGATCACGCCACGGCGGAGCGGATTGTGGGCTAACCCACTTTCGTTGAACATTTGTAAAACATGTCATTGTCAAATGTTCTGGGGCGCGGTAGGGTGGGGCTTAGTTGATCCCTATCGATTTGGAGGCATCCAATGTCCACCATCAATACCCCGCACATCAATCCCAATGGTGCGCCGATCGCTAAGACCGTGCTGATGCCGGGAGACCCGCTGCGCGCCAAGTTCATCGCGGAGACCTACCTGGACAACGTGGTCCAGTTCAATGAGGTCCGCAACATGCTCGGTTTTACCGGAACCTATCAAGGGCACGAAGTGTCCGTCATGGGTTCTGGCATGGGCATCCCATCCATCGGCATCTACGCTTCCGAGTTGGTGAAGTTCTTCGAGGTGGAGCGCATCATCCGCATCGGTTCTTGTGGGTCCCTGCAAAAGCACGTGAACCTGTACGACATCATCTTCGCGATGGCCGCTTCTACTGACTCCAACTTCATGGACCAGTACAACATTCCAGGTACGTGGGCCCCGACAGCTTCGTGGAAGCTACTCAAGGCTGCCATCGACCAGGCAGAAGCCAAGGGCGCCCGCTACCACGTGGGCAACATCTTGTCCTCCGACATCTTCTACCACGACGATGACACCGCCAACGCACGCTGGTCTCGCATGGGTGTGCTCGGCGTCGAAATGGAATCGGCTGCCCTCTACGCCATCGCTGCCCGCCACGGTATCGACGCCCTCGGCTTGTTCACCGCCTCCGACAACATCATCACCGGCGAAAAGACCACCGCAGCTGAGCGCCAGACTGCGTTCACCGCCATGATGGAGATCGCTCTTCCACTGGCAGGCCTCGAATGAAAACCCAGGTCAACCCCAAGGCGGCTGTCCCCGTCCTCCTGTTCTCCTTCGTCTTCTGCCTGATCGTTGACAACGGCTTTAAGACGATGACCGGCCCCATCGCATCGGGCCTGGGCATCTCGGACAACACCGCCAGCCTCCAGGCATCTCTGGCCGGCGTGATCATCGGCATCGGCGCCGTGTTCTACGCCGCCCTCGCAGACTCCATTTCCATCCGCAAGCTCATGCTGACGGGCATCGCCCTGATCACGGTGGGTTCCATCATCGGCTTCTTTGGCTCCAGCGTGTGGGCCTTGGTCCTGGCTGGTCGACTCATCCAAACCGCTGGACTTGCCGCCGCGGAAACGCTGTACGTTATTTACGTCACCAAGCATCTGTCGGAAAAAGACC
This sequence comes from Corynebacterium kalinowskii, assembly GCF_009734385.1. Classification (NCBI taxonomy): domain Bacteria; kingdom Bacillati; phylum Actinomycetota; class Actinomycetes; order Mycobacteriales; family Corynebacteriaceae; genus Corynebacterium; species Corynebacterium kalinowskii. The sequence goes on from NZ_CP046452.1 coordinate 693,376, forward strand.
AGAAAACCTACTTGGGTTTTTCCACCGCAGCTTTCCAAATGGGCTTGCTGGTCGGCGCGCTGACCTCTGGCTACATCGCCACCTATATCTCCTGGACTGCCATGTTCCTCGTGCCACTGGTGCTGCTCCTGGCTGCGCCAGTAATTCACAAAATGGTGCCGGAAGATGAAGCAGTAGAAGGCCACCTCGATGTGTTCGGCCTGCTGCTCATCGCCGTATTCGCGGCCAGCCTGACCATGTACATGCAGGCGTTCAACTGGCTGTGGCTGATCCCTACTGTGTTGGGTGTGGCACTGTTTGCCTGGCACGTTGCCTCCCACCGGGGCGCTGTCGTGGCACCGGAATTCTTCCGCAACGGACGCTACGTCTGGGCACTGGTGCTGGTTCTCATCATCTACTCCACGCAGCTCGGTTTCATTTTCCTCCTGCCGTTCGCAGGTTCCACGTTGCACGGCCTGTCCCAAGACAAGTCCGCACTGCTCATGGTTCCGGGTTATGTCTGCGCCGTTCTGGTGGGTATCTTTTCGGGTCTGATCGGCAAGGTGCTGTCCTCCCGCGCCGCCATCTTCACCGCCCTCGGCATGATCATCTCCGCGCTGATTATTTCTGCCGTGTTTATCGAGTCTCACGTAGGGGTTCTGATCCTGGCCATCGTCCTCTTCGCCTCCGGTTTCGCGCTCATGTACGCCCCGCTGGTTAAGACAGCGCTGCAAAACATCACCCCGGCCAAGTCCGGTATTGCCATTGGCTTCTACAACCTGACCATCAACATTGCGATCCCGCTGGGCATCGCCTATTCCGCAAAGTTGCAGGACATGGGCGTGACCTGGTTCGCGGGCCTGTCCGGCGCATCCACCTCGGACGGCCAGCTCTACGCCACCGTCCTGTGGTTCCTCGCCTTCGTCGGCATCGCCGGCGCCATCATCTACTTCTTCGCCGACCGCTACCTGCTCACCAAGGAGACCTCCTATGTCCGATAAGACCACTGTTGCCCGCATGATCGACCACACCCTGCTCAAGCCAGAGGCCACTGCCGCTGATGTAGCTGAACTGGTCTCCGAAGCCGCGCGCCTTGGCACCTATTCTGTCTGCATTTCGCCTTCCCAGCTACCGGTATCCGTACCAGAAGGGCTGCACATAGCCACCGTGGTCGGCTTCCCATCCGGCGCTGTGCACCCGTCGGTAAAGGCTTTCGAAGCTGCTCAAGCGGTTCGCGACGGCGCCGAAGAGATCGACATGGTCATCAACATCGCCCTGGCCAAGGATGGTCGCTGGTCTGAGCTGGAGGCCGAGATCGCTGAGGTCCGCGCCGCGGTCCCCGGGGTGCTGAAGGTCATCATCGAATCCGCAGCGCTTAACGACGACCAAATCATCGAATCCTGTCGCGCCGCCGAAGCGTCTGGAGCCGACTTCGTCAAGACCTCCACCGGCTTCCACCCAGCAGGTGGGGCATCGGTGCACGCCGTGTCCCTCATGGCGCAGACCGTCGGCGGTCGTCTCGGCGTCAAGGCTTCTGGTGGTATCCGCACTGCCGAAGCAGCGCAGGAGATGATCAAGGCTGGTGCCACCAGGTTGGGCCTGTCTGCATCGGCAGCGATCTTGGGGGAGCTTTCATGACTGTTCTCGAGGTAGCTCGGCAATGGGCAGAGCATGATCCGAGTGCTGCCGACCGGGAGTACGTTCTCGGGCTAGTGGAAGCTGGCGATACCGCTGCGTTGGAGCCGCTTTTCCAAGGGCCGCTATCCTTTGGCACCGCTGGTTTGCGGGCCGAGGTCGGGCCAGGAGAGTCCCGTCTGAATGTTGCTGTGATTACCCGCGTGACCTGGGGATTGGTGACGTGGCTGCGCCGACAGATCGACGCGGATCCCGTGGTCGTTATCGGCTGCGATGCCCGCCACGGCTCCGCAGAATTCCAAAAGGCAGCCGCCGGAGTCGTTTCCGCACTGGGTGGTCGTGCCCTCGTGCTGCCAGCGCAGAACCCGACGCCGCTCACCGCGTTTTCGGTAAAGAAGTACGGTGCCGACGCCGGCATCATGGTCACCGCATCGCACAACCCGCCTGCAGACAACGGCTACAAGGTCTACCTCGGTGGCCGGGTAGCTACCGGCGCGGCGGAAGGCGTGCAGCTGGTCTCTCCGGCAGATGCAGAAATCGCTGCCTGCTTTGCTGAAGCGCCCTTTGCCGATGAAATCGAGCTGTCTACCACTGGAATTGAACAGGTTGACCCGCGTGCCGACTACAACGCCCGCGCTGCAGAACTGGCAGGCCCGGATCGATCGCTCACTGTTGCTCTAACCGCCATGCACGGCGTGGGCGGCGCACTCGGTTCTTCGATATTGAGCTCGCTTGGTTTCACGGTGTCGATGGTCCCCGAGCAGGCCGAACCCGACCCAGACTTTCCCACCGTCTCCTTCCCGAACCCGGAGGAAAAGGGTGCGCTGGACCTAGCCAAGGCACACGCTACGTCGATTAACGCTGACATCATCATCGCCTATGACCCGGATGCCGACCGCTGCGCGGTGGCGGCGCCTATCGACGGCGGCTGGCAGCAACTTTCCGGCGACGAGCTCGGCGCATTGCTCGGCTCTTATATCGCTTCTCGTGGCGCGACGGGTTCCTTCGCCAACTCGATTGTGTCCTCCCGGCTGCTATCTCAGATTGCTGCTGCTCATGGCCTCGCACACTCCGCCACGCTCACTGGATTTAAATGGATTGCACGCACCCCAGCGCTCGCCTTCGGATACGAAGAAGCCATCGGTTACTGCTGCGACCCGGAGTTCGTTGCCGACAAGGACGGCATTACTGCCTCCGTGCTGGTGGCCAGCATGGCCGCATCGCTCAAGGCATCCGGTCGTACCTTGTGGGACGAGCTTGATGAGCTAGCCCGCGTTCATGGCTTGTACATGACTGCGCCACTGACCTTCCGGGTGGCCGACCTATCGCTCATCTCGTCGGGAATGGCCGCGCTCAGGGCTCATCCACCGGCATCTTTGGCAGGTTCTGAAGTAGTTGAGTTTCTTGATATGGCCAAGGGGGAGCACCCAAGCGGTGTGACCGAAGGCCTGTACTTCCGCACCGCAGCAAATGATCGGGTGATCGTCCGACCTTCCGGCACCGAACCGAAACTGAAGTGCTACCTGGAAGTGGTGTTGCCAGTGGGCGAAGCGGAGGTACCGCGAGCCGAGGCACGAACACGGCTCGATCGCATTGCCGCTGAGCTCAAGGATGTGCTGGGGATGTAGGTCCTGGGAATGAGGAAAACTGGCCGATGACCGTCGGCAAGCGCCTGCTCCAACAGGACGGGAACCCGAAGGCGTACTAGATTCGAAGCAATGAAGGTTGCCCAGTTCGTTGACAATTACGGTCCCGCGCGTAATGGCCTGCTCGTGGCTGTGCAGCAGCTCGAAGGAGATTTGCTGGCGCGCGGTCACGAGGTGGTCGTGGTTGCGCCCCAGTCCAAGGGGCCGAATCCGCACAAGGAGAACCCGAGCAGGGAAGAAATCCGGCTGCCGTCGGTGTTCGTTCCGAAGATGCCGGTCCGGGTGGCATCGGGGCGGGGTTTTAAGAAGATGATCAAGAAGCTGGCGAAGAACCGGCCCGATGTCATTCACGTGCATGGCTTCGGGCCAATCGGCGTGCTTGGGCTCTGGGCAGCCATCCGCCTGGACATTCCGCTCCTGGTCACGTGGCACACTGACTTCGACGCTTACGCCGAGCATTACCCAGCGGTGTTGCCCCTGCTCAGGGGCGTGGTCCGCCTCTTTGCGCGCATGAATAACTCCGAAGTCTACGCAGCCCATGACATCCGGCAGGCCCGTCTCGAACTCGGCGAAAACGCCTCCTTGCTCGGCCTCATGCGCAAAATGCTCACCGAAGCCGACCTGGTTACCGCGCCATCGCCCAAAACCGTGAATCGCGCCCTCATGCTTGCCCCGACGGCGACGGTCCGCTGCCTCCCCAATGGCGTCGACCCGCTCCCAGTCGGCGAGCAGCCCATCGAATGCGGGGACGGTCCGCTGATCATGTACGCCGGGCGCATCGCCCCCGAAAAGGGTTTCGTCCTGCTTCTCGACGCCTTCGAGCTCGTCACCGAAATCCGTCCCGACGCCCAGCTCCTCATCGTCGGCAACTGGGAACAAAACCCCAAGCTCGCACGTCGCATCACCCGCATGCGCGAACGGCACAACCTACTTCTGCCCGGCGAAAAGCCACGGGCGGAACTGGGCTCCTACTACGCGATGGCTGACCTTTTCGCCTTTCCCTCGCAAACCGACACCCAAGCACTCGTGCTCCACGAAGCGGCGCTGGCGGGGCTTCCCATCGTCGCAGTCGACAGCGAACTTGATCTGGTGATTGAGCCGGGAGTCAACGGCGAGTTCGCCAACCCGAGCCCAATCTCCTTCGCAGCGGTGATTCTTCGCATGATCGACAGCCTGGAGAACCCGGCGTGGCGGGAGCGGGCAGCTACCCGCTCCCGGGAACTGGCCGGACAGTGGACAGTGCAGTCCCAAGCGGAGGAAATGATCGGGCTGTATAAGCACCTCGCGGACAAACCACAAGGCTAGCGAGGCAAAGCTTCTTCGGTTATCTTCCAGGCATGGAACCTCATTACCTGGCCCACCTGACCCTGCAGCGTACGATCGACATCCCGCAAGAGATCGCAGACATGATGGCGGTAGGGGAGCAGCCGATGGCTGCCTTTGCCACGCTGCGCGATACCGCCGTGTTTACCAACAAGCGCCTGATACTGCGGGACGTGCAGGGCATGACTGGTCGCAAGACCGAGGCGTACTCGATTCCATTCAAGGCGGTTGATCTGTGGTCGACCGAGAAGGCGGGGACGATGGATGTCAACGCCGAGAGCGAGATGTGGACCCGTTTTGGACGCATCAAGATTCAAGTTGGTCGGGGTGTGGATGTTCGCGCGTTGGATCAGTTGATCGCTAATTGCGTGCTGAACGGCTAGCCTCCGTGTGATCCTGCTCGCCTTTGCTTTGCTTGGGGCGCAGGTCACCCATTCATGCATGATCAAATATTCAATTGAGTGTTTGAAAATGCAGTTCAGCTGGGGTACACATGGAAGATATGAAAGCCTCGTTGGTCATCCTTGCCCTCGTTGGTCTGACACTCGCCTCGTGCGGGGATCCCGGCGCTTTGGCGGCGGAGGATGCCTATCCCACCAGGCTGGTGCTCTCCGATGATCACCCCGGCTCTGGTTTTCACCCCGCCACTGGCTACGGCCAGACCGGGGTCAGCCCGATTTACGATGGGCTCCTTCGCCCCGAACCCGGCGAGCAAGGGCGGCTGCCACACTTCGCCCCGGCGCTCGCTGCGCAGCTGCCTACCCACAACGCCGACGCCACGGAGTGGACCGTTCAGCTGAAAAAAGATATTCAGTTCACTGACGGCACCGCACTGGACTCGTCGGACGTGGTGGCGAGCTATCGCACCGCACAGGATATTTCTGCTGGCTCGGAAGTCGCTAGTTCTTATGAAGCAATCACCAGCATCGAGGCACCAGACGCGCACACCGTCGTTTTCCGCTTAGCGTTCCCACTGAGTGAATTTTCCGACCGACTGACCTACCCGATCACCCCTTCAGAAAAGCAAGGCCTGGTGGAGCTCAACGCCGACCCCGTCGGCACCGGCGCGTACAAGTTCTCCGAGCGTCGCGGCGACGACACCATCTTTACCGCGAACCCGAAGTACTGGGGTGGGGAAGTACCGATCAAAGAGTTGGTCATCACCGCCACGGGAGATGACTCGGCGCGCGCCCAACGCGTCATCAATGGTGACTTTCACGGCGCGGTGATCCCGTCGTTGCACGCCACGAAATACCTGGACAATGCGAAGGTGCGGGTGGACGTCGCAAAGGGCGCAGATTGGCGAGCCATCTCCCTCCCCGCCACGAAAGAGCTACGCGACCCCCGCGTGCGTTGCGCGCTCAACATCGGCACAAACCGGCAGGCGCTTATCGACGGCCCCTTCGCCGGCTACGGATCCGCTGCCGCCACCCCCATCCCCGACTTCTATGGGGCGGCGCACAATCCCGAGGCGACGTTCGAATTCGACGCCAACAAGGCAAACGCGCTGCTCGATGAGGCAGGCCTGCACCGCGGCGCCGACGGCACCCGTTTCTCCCTTGAGCTGTACTACCCGGGGCAGGATTCGGGCCGCCGTGATCTGGCCGTGCAATTCGCCGCTCAAATGCGAGAACTCGGCATCTCGGTAGAGCCCAAAGCTGGCACCTGGGACGACATCACTCCGCGGATGACTGAAATTGCGGTCGTGTTGGGCGGGGGCGAGATGCCTTACGACGTCAGCATGTCTGCCTACAATCAGCTGCACACGCGCACCTTAACCACGAGCCCCTATGACAACCCTGGCAACTACGGTTCGCCGGAACTCGATGCTCTGGTGGACAGCGCGCGCGGCCAGGTCGATGTCACGACTCGGGACAGCCTGTGGCGTGCTGCGCAGGAAAAATACGTCGCTAACCCATCGCTGATCATGGTGGGAACGGTGGATCACGTGTACCTTTCTCGCCCCAATTCCTGGGTGAAGCCGGATCTCATGCTCGAGCCGCATATCCATGGCGCGACGTGGGGACCATGGTGGAACCTCGCGGAGTGGAAGCGGTGACATCGCGCCCCAATCTGGCTGGCCTGGGGCGAATGATAGCTCTGCGACTGTTGGCGATTGCCGCAACCGTGTTCGGCGTGACCTTTGCCATCTTCGGGCTGAGCGCCGCATCGCCCCTCGATCCCTTGGCGTACCAGCTCGGCGCGCGATACGGACAGTACACCGAAGCCGAACGTGCCGAGCTGGCCGTTTCGCTCGGGCTGGATCGGCCGTGGTGGCAGCAGTTTTTGAACTGGTGGTCGGCCGTGTTCCAAGGGGATCTCGGCTATTCCCGTATCTATCGCAAACCGGTTGCGGACGTCGTCGCGGAACGGTTGCCGTGGACGGCGCTGCTCTCCGGGTTCGGGCTCGCTTTGATGCTGGTGGCGGTGGTGGCGCTCGCGCTGTGGGCGGCGCGAAAACCTCGTGGACTAATTGCCCGCGGGATGGATGGATTCGGCGTGCTGCTGGCAGCCACGCCCTCCTTCGTCTACGCGCTTGGCGTCATCGCGGTCTTCGGAGTGGCGCTGCACGCCATTCCGCTGGGAGGCGCTGCCCCGCCTGGTGTGGCACCGACGCTAGCCGGGGTTGGGCCGTACGTGGTCGCGCCGGGGATGGTGCTTGCGCTGTCTTTGGCATCCTGGCCACTGTTGGCAACGGTCGAAGCAACCAGAGAGGCTGCCAGTTCTCCGGCGGTGCTCAGCGCGCGCTTGCGGGGTGTGCCCGAATCGCAGGTGGTGTTGCGCCACGTGCTGCCGGTTTCGTTGCTGCCCCTGGTGACCGTGGTGGGCGCGCGGCTCGGTGAGCTCGTGGTCGGGGCGGTGATTGTGGAGTCGGTATTTTCCTGGCCAGGTCTTGCCCAGGCGACCGTGGAAGCGGCCGTGGCTACCGATTTTCCCTTGTTGGCCTTTGTCACCGCGGCCACCACCGTATTGGTGATGCTCGGTTCACTGTTGTCCGACATCGCCTATCTCTTGCTGGATCCGCGGGTGAGCGATGTCTAGGTGGATCTTCGGGGTGCTCATCGGCTATGCGCTATTGGTTCCTTTGTTCTTCGCCGACGGCGCAGCCTCCTTCGCCACCGCGCTACAACCACCGAGCGCTCAGCATGTGTTCGGCACCGATCACTTCGGCTACGACCTATTTATCCGCACCGCCGAGTCGCTGCGGGCATCGCTGCTGGTGGGCGCGTTCTCTGCGGCCATTGCTGCGTTCATCGGCGCTGCCCTCGGACTGGTGTCTGCCACTGTCGGCGGCCTGATGGACCGCATCCTCATGCGCCTGAGCGACGCCGTCGGCGCCATCCCACACTTGATTCTGTCCGTGGTCATCGTGGCGTTGTTCAAGGGTTCGCTGACGGCATTAGTGCTGGCCATTGCTCTAACGCACTGGACCACCGTGGCGCGAGTCGTGCGCTCGGCCGTCCTGGCGGCGCGGACCTCGGCCTACGTGGAAGCTGCCTACGGGGCAGGAGCCAGCCACTGGTGGGTGCTGCGCCACCACCTTGCACCCGCGGCCGCGGGACAAATCGTTATCGCCCTGGCGATGATCGCTCCGCATGCCATCTGGCACGAGTCGGCGCTGTCTTTCCTCGGCCTTGGCATGCAACCCGATGACCCCTCGCTGGGCACCCTACTTGATCTCGCGCGGGCGGATATCACCCAGGGTGCCTGGTGGACACTGGTGTTCCCCGGGCTCGCGCTGCTGGCCACCACCTTGGCCGGAGTCAGCCTCATCCCACGAAAGCGTGCAGCCGAGCCGCCGGAGCACATTCCTACCGGCACAGGCGCACTGAAAGCAGAGAATCTCACCATCAAGGTGGGGGAACAAGTACTGCTCGACCGTGTCTCCTTGCGCGTCGAGCCTGGCACCATCCACTTGCTCATCGGAGACTCCGGGGCAGGCAAGACGACCCTGGCCAAGGCTCTGCTCGGCATCATTCCAGCAGGTGCGTCGATGAGCGGTCGGGTATCGCGCCCGGCTGCCGTCGGATTTCTGCCCCAAGCGTTCACCCCGGTGCGACGGATTGGGCCGCAACTGGCTGAAGTGTGCGGGAAGGACAACGTTGCAGCGCTGCTGGATCGGGTACGGCTGGAACCGGGCGTCGCAAAGCTGTTCCCGCACCAGCTTTCGGGCGGGATGGTGCAGCGTGCCGGCCTGGCTGGGGCGCTGGCGAACAACCCGGCTTACCTCATCGCGGACGAACCAACGAGCGCGCTGGATCCTGAGCTGCGTTCGGCGTTGCTGGCGACACTTCGCGAGCTCGCTGATTCCGGGATTGGTGTCCTCCTCGTCAGCCACGACGTTGCGGCGGCGACCGCCATCGCAGACCAAGTGACGGTGCTGGAGAAGGTGCGACATGGCTAGGGGGCTCGTCGCGGAATCAATCAGCGTGCCGCACGCACGGCTTTCAGAAGTCTCGGTGCAGCTCGCGCAGGGGGAGCTTTTAGGCCTCGTCGGCCCCTCCGGCGTCGGCAAAACCACCCTCGCGCGGGTGCTCAGTGGCGCCATCCGGCCCGATTCGGGACGCGTGCTTATCGACGGCCAACCTCTTTCCTACGCTCGCAGCCACCGGCGCACCGACATCGCGCTCATCGGGCAGGACCCGCGTGCAGCCTGCAACCCCCGGTGGTCGCTGGAGCGCATCATTACAGAGCCGCAGCGGATCGCGGGTGCTGACGTGGATGCTGTTTCTTGCGCCGAGCGGGCGTTGCTCCCGATTGAGCTGTTGGGAAGAAAGCCGGACGAGGTGAGCGACGGGCAATTGCAACGGGCGTGTATCGCGCGGGCGCTGGCGCAACGGCCCCGCTACTTGCTGTGTGATGAGCCGACGTCAGCGCTAGATCCGGCGAAGAAGAAGCGGATCGCCGCAGTGTTGCGGGATATCGCCGACAGTGGGGTAGGAGTGCTGTTCATCTCGCATGAGCATGCTCTAGTGGATTCGGTAGCTGACCGGGTGGTTGCGCTTTAGCGAACCTGTTCGAAGTGGCGGGATTCGTGTCCAGTAGTGACGCTAACTTACAGACATGACCACGCTTAGTTTGATTGATTGCACCGACTCCGCCGACCTAGACACCGTCATCCACCGGGAGTTGGCAGTGAATTTTCTGCCTGCTGATTGGGCGCAGTTCATCCGCAAGCTTCCCTTTTCGGACAATATGCTCGAATTCCTGATGTACGTCATCTTCGAATTCGGATTCGTTAGCGGTTCTGAGATCTCGATGGCAGGATTCGAACGGTGCGTGTTGCTGGGCTATAGCCCCGAGGAAGCGGAGGCGTTGGCGGGCGATCACCTCCGCCTCCACGCGCTGCGGGAAGGCATGATCGCGGTAGCCGAAGAGCTGGCCCTCATTTACCGATGCAATGGGCGGTGGCTGTCAACGCCGTTCGCTCAAGAGCTGTGGGATCTCCCGCATGAAGAAGTCCGTGGGCGCGTTGCCACCCTGCTGTACGCGCTGTACGTAGAAAATGACCTGCTTGATCAGGTCGAGGACAACACTGGCGAGACGTTGTCCTAGTCCCAGGAGCCGAGCGAGACCATGAGTTTCCACGCGCCCCACAACCACTGACCCGGGGCCGTCTCTAGGGAAGCCGGGAGTGCAAAAGTGACTGGTAGGTTTTCCGAGACTGTGCCAATGTAGGTGGTTGCCCCGTTCAATTCGTTGGTGCGTTCTTCAAGTTCCGGCGCGGTGACACCCATGGTCACGTATGGGGTGAGATCCTGCTGCTCGACGCTGCCCTCCGCCAAGGCGAACAGGTCGGGCGCAGAGATAAATGAGGCGCCGAATGGCACCGGGCCGGAGTACCCGTCTTCAGACGAGAAACTGGTGACATCTACTGCGATGGCTGAGAAGCGGGCTTCCTTAACCCCGGCGGTTTCTCCGATCTCGAAGCGGAACGGATCTTCTACGCCGGCAACCAACCGGTGGGTGAGTGCTAGTTGGTCATCGAATACGTCGACAAGGGCGACAAAAGGCGTCACCAGCGTGATGTTGGCAATCCGGGGAGCCGCCTCCGAACGCAGCGCCGGCCACAGTTCAACCGCATCGCCTTTTTCGGCGACGAGCACCCGAGCACCGCTGGATTCGGTGAAACAACCGAGGGTGTCGAGTCCCGGGGCCGTACGAACTGCGGGGACATCGCGTCGAGCAATATTCCGAGCTAACTTGTGCTGGTCCGGGATGTGTAGGCCGATCGCCTCGAATTCCTCAATCATGGCACCAGGCTACCTATGTTCGGTACGAGTGGTAGAACTGCTTCGAAGCGATCGAGTTCACCACGAACTGGGCGTCGTGCCAGCAGCCGTAGATGAAACTGGAGGCGCGTCGGCTCTGCCACGGCAGTCCGACGAAGTAAATGCCATGCGCTGCGCCGATGCCACGGTGGTGCAATGGGTTGCCTTCCGGAGAGACAGCGCCCTCCACCTGAAGCCAGTCGTATTTGCGTGCGAAGCCCGTAGCCCAAATGATGGTGGTGACGCCTTCAGCTGCGAAGTCCAAGGTGCGAGGCGGGTTAGTGATCGCTTCCGGATCCTCCGCGATGATGTGTGCCTCTGGCTCCTCGGGGAGATCCAGGTTGTTCAGTGCGGCGTACTGGTCGGCCTCGCGCAACAGCTCCAGGTAGCGACGATCGCCTTCGTGCAGGTTGCGGGCAAGATCGTCCGCAAAGTGCATGACACCGTCGGCGAAAGACTGGGCCTTACCCACCAGGTGCACTCCGCGGTGAGACAATTCGCGGAAATCGACCGTCAGCCCACCCTTGGCGCCGGACATGGCCATGGCAACAGGCTTGCCACCCTCTTCGAATTCCGGGGCGTCCCAGCGATGCAAAGCTCCCATCCACCAGATGATGTCGCGATCTCGGTAGCGTCGTGGCGGGCGGTCGTGGTCTCCGACAGCTAGGTAAACGTTGCGACCGGCGTCGCGAAGCTCGTCCGCAATCTGCACCCCGGATGAGCCGGAACCGACCACCAGCACGCCACCCTCGGGCAGGTCGGCGGGGTTGCGGTAGCTGTCTGAGTGGATCTGGTTGATACCCGAAGCATCCGGTACGACGGAGGGAATCACGGGAACCTGGAAGGCGCCGGTGGCAGCGATGACGTAGTCACATTCGAAGTCGCCTGCAGTGGTGGCGACGTAAAAACCCGGGCGATGTGCATTGCGGGTGACGGATAGGACTTCAACGCCTTCCCGGAAATCGCCACCGTGCGCGCGGGCGTAGGTCTCGAGGTAATCGGCGACACCGTCCTTCGGGACGAAGTCGTCGTCGGCCACCCCGTGAGTTTGTAGTGGAAAACGGTCGTGCCATGCTGGGCCATTGGTGACCAATGAATCCCACCGCCCGCTGCGCCACTGCTCCGCCAAGCGATTCTTTTCCAACACCACGTGGCTGATGTTTTTCGCGGTGAGGTGCTCGCTCGCGGCGATTCCAGACTGTCCGCCACCAACAACGACGACGTCTACTTTTTCCACTGACATATGGCTCCTTCTAAGGGTCTTAGAGGTGTTCCTTTCGGGTACCCGCTTTCAGGCATTCACCGTTTCTATCAGTTCGCTACCCAGTTTGCATATTTTGCAAACAGTATTTGTGAGCCAGCTTACATGAACTGTACTGGGGCGGAAACTGGAGAAGATATCGTTTGCGAAGCTATCCGGGCTGCTTTTGGGGCCGGGATATGCTGGGTCGCATGAACCATGAAAAAGCCTTCGCCATGCCGTTTGCGGACATCTATCCGCTCTACCTGAAGAAAGTTGAACGGAAAGGAAAAACCAAGGCTGAGCTGGATGAAGTCCTGTGCTGGCTCACCGGCTACGACCAGGCGGGCCTGGACGCGGCGGCGACCAGTTCGATGAGTTTGCAGGAGCTTTTCGACGCCATCCCCGGCCTCAACCCAGCCGCGTCCCGCATCACGGGAGTTATTTGTGGCTATCGGGTAGAGGAGATCGAGGATTCACTGATGCAGAAGATTCGATACATGGACAAAGTGGTGGATGAACTGGCGCGCGGGAAGAAGATGGAGAGTATTAAGCGCTCGATTTAGGCCGCTGGCTCCGGGTTTGCGTTGAGGGGCGATCCCTGGTTTGAGGTCCAACTGTTTGTGAGGTTCATCGTGGGCTGAACTGCTGGGGCTGGCGCTTTGGACTTGGTCTCAAATCGGTTTCAAATCGTGCTTTTGTCGGAATCGTCGCCTGAAATTTAATAGTGTGGTGGATCACATATGGGAATGTGAAGTCTATTAGGGAACAGGACTGGCAAGAAGTATGACGAACACGGCTGTGCAGAGAAAGTCCGCCACTTCTCGCTGGGATAAAATCCTCGGCACGATCGAGGTAGTGGGAAACAAGCTTCCGGAACCATTTACGCTGTTCCTCATCCTATTTTTGATCACCGGTGTCGCTTCCACAATCATGCACTTGATGGGTGTCAGCGTCCTGGTGCCAGGCAAAGACGAGCTGCGGATCAATGGACTGTTTACCGCTACAGGCATGACCTGGCTGACTACTAACCTGGGGCAGAACTACATTGGTTTTCCTCCGCTGCTTACCGTGCTGCCGATCTTGCTCGCAGTGGGCGTGGCTGAGCGTTCGGGCATGCTTAGCGCGTTGGTGCGTAAGCTCTTTGCCTCCGCAAAAAGATGGACTCTGCCCTATGCAGTAGGTGTGGTAGGTGTTTCCGCGTCTGTCATGGCTGACTCGGCATGGGTGGTTGTGCCTCCACTGGCTGCTATGGTGTTCAAGGCGGCTGGGCGTCATCCGGTGGCCGGTCTGCTTGGCGGATTTGCCTCAGTAGGCGCGGGTTACTCCACTTCTTTCTTTCCAACCAGCCTGGATGCACTTTTTGCTGGAATTACCAACGCTGTAATGACCACACTGCCGGGCACTGCGGCCACCGAAGTGAACCCGGTGTCGAACTTTTACTTCAACTTCTTCTCCGCCTTGATCCTGGGTGTGTTGGCTGGTGCCATCACGGATAAGGTCCTCGAGCCACGCATGGTGCGCCTCGGCGTTCCTACCGAAGAAGCTGTGAGTGAAGACGATGCGCAGGACCGCGGGGATCGTGACGAAAGTGGCAATGAGCTTTCCCCTCAGCTCACGCCAAAAGAACTCAAAGCGCTATGGGCATCCCTCGGAGCAGCGGTGGTGCTGTCCGTGGTGATCCTCGCCTCAGTGCTGGTTCCTGCGTCTCCGTGGCGTAACGACGCCGGTTCCTTCCTGCCAAAGTCTCCTTTGCTGGATTCAATCGTCTTCATTGTCTTCGCTTACTTCATGGTGATGGGGGTGGTGTACGGCGCAGTCCTCCGCACGATTAAGGGAATGCCAGACTTAGTGAAGATGATGGGGCTGGCCATGAAGGATATGGTTGACTTCCTGGTGCTTGCGTTCATCCTCGGCCAGTTCGTAGCCCTGTTTTCTTGGACAGGCATCGGCACTTACACGGCAGTAAAAGGTGCGGCTCTGCTTGAATCGATGCACTTGACGGGCTTCGGGGCGATCCTCGCGTTCATCGTCCTCGCCTCCTGTCTCAACTTGCTTATTATTTCCGGTTCCGCAATGTGGACGCTAATGGCTGCGGTGTTCGTGCCGATGTTCGCACTGCTCGGCTACGAGCCGGCGTTTGTACAAGCAGCCTTCCGTGTTGGAGATTCCGCGACTCAGGTGATGACCCCGCTGAATCCATACATGATTGTGGTGCTCGGCCTATTGCGTCGCTATGAGCCGGAGGCGGGTCTGGGAACCCTGATGTCTCGACTGATTCCGTTCGTGGTTCCTTTCTGGATTGCCTGGGTTCTGATCTTGTTCGGTTGGTACGCTCTCGACCTGCCACTGGGTCCAGGTGCCGACATCATGATGCAGAAGTAGGTGCGTAATGTGTCGTAATCTCACCCCGTCCACTGCATACCTTGACCACATCAGTAACCAAGTAGCTTCGGATATCGCGGCTGTCCCTTCGATCCCGACCCACGCGGATGACTACTCAGACCAGGAGCGATTGTGGTCCATAGTGGCCCAGCAAGCGGAGGACGTGCACGACGAACTGGTCGACCTGTCACTGGATCTACACGCGCATCCAGAAGTCGCTTTCGAAGAGCATCGTTCGGCAGCAGAAATTGCGAAGCTACTCGAACGCCATGATTTCGGCGTTCAACGTGGCATCGGTGGCGTAGAGACGGCGCTGTACACGGAGGCGATGTCGGAGAATTTTGACCCTGAGCAGCATCCCACCATCGCAGTCCTCAGCGAATATGATGCGCTGCCAGGTATTGGTCATGCCTGCGGGCACAATGTCATCGCAGCGTGCGGTATTGGCGGTTTCCTCGCTGCTGCGGTGGCGCTCGAAGAATCCGGTTTGCCAGGTCGAGTAGCTTTCATCGGCACGCCAGCGGAAGAAGGTCACTCCGGCAAGGAGTATTTGATCCGCGCCGGTGTCTTCGACAGCGTAGATGCGGCCATCATGATCCACCCGTTTTCCTACGACATCGGAAGCCACGTTTGGGTCGGGCGGCGTAATCTGTCTGTCACTTTCCATGGTGTTTCTGCGCATGCGTCCTCCGAGCCGTTTATGGGGAGAAACGCACTCGACGCTGCAACGCTGGCGTACCAAGGGCTAGGTTTGTTGCGTCAGCAGATGCCACATTCAGATCGTCTGCATGCCATCATCAGCGAGGGCGGGGAGCGGGCTTCGATCATTCCCGACACTGCGACTATGAGTATCTACGTTCGCTCGTTGCATACCGACACGATGTTGGATCTATCGCAACGCGTGGACGACATCATTGATGGGGCCGCTCTCATGGCGGGTGTAAAGGTGACTAAGAACTGGGACGTGCACCCTGCGACGCTGCCCGTTCGCAACAACGAAACACTGGTGAGGCGCTGGCAGCGCACCCAAGCACGCCGAGGCCGAACCCCGTTGCCCTCCGGAGTCATCCCGGATACTTTGGCCGCATCTACCGACTTCGGGAATGTGTCCCAAGTTGTGCCAGGTATGCACCCGATGGTGAAGATCGCCCCCGTAGGTGTTGCCCTGCACACTCCAGGAATGGAGCAGGCAGCAGCGTCGGAGGCGGCGGCGACTGCAATCCTTGACTCATCGATCGGTCTGGGACAGGTTGCTATCGATGCACTTGCTGAGCCCGAATTGCTCGAGGAAGCGCGTCAGGAGTTTAAAGCGCGAGGTGCAGTGGTTCGTTCCGCGGATCTATTTGGCGAATAAGCTTGTGGGCATGCCTAAACTGCGCGCCCTCGATTTCTTCAATGCTGCTTTCGCGCGTCGGTATTTCGATTCTGATCCATCGGGCAGCTGCGATGACGTGGTTGTGCTCCTACACGGAACGTTCGGTTCCACGGCCTCCCACTTCGGTCTCATCTTCCCGGAGCTTGCCCGGGATCGGCGGGTCATCGGGCTCGATCTGCAGGTGGAGACGGACCTACAGCTCAGTGGTCTTACCGACCAAGTCGAGGCACTCATTGGTGGGCTGGGTCTACGGACACCTCACATCATCGGGTACTCGCTTGGCGCAGTGGTGGCAGCCGCCTATGCGGGTGAACACCCAAACTCCGTCGGACAGCTGGTGCTGTTGGGCGGCTGGGCGCGCACCGATGCGCACCAAAAGTTGCGAAGTGACCTGTGGTTCCGGCTCCGGGATAGCGATGAAGCGGCATTGCGGGAGTTTATTGCGCTCAGCGTGTTCGGGCCAGAGTTTCTGGCTGGGATGACCCCGGCGCAGCTAGCGACCACCAAAAATAGTGTTCGGCTGACCGACGCGGGGGATGCCCAGATGCGATTGAACCGGGACATCGATATCCGCGACCTCGCACAGTCCATCACCGCGGAGACCCTCGTGTTGTCCTGCGCGCAAGACGCCATGGTTCCGCCACACCATCAGCGCGAACTGAGTCAGTTGATCGAGGACTCGCACGTGGAATTCTTACCAGGAGGCCACGGGATTGTCTTCGAAAACCCGGACGCCGTGGTCGCTGCGATTAACGAGTTTCTGGACTAACAACCTCGTTGCATTCACGAACGAGGGTCGCCAGGCTTTCAACTTCAGGCATCGACAGTTGTCGGTCCGCGCTGTGGGTGCAGTAGTCCAGCAGTTCGTAGCCAGCGACTTGGATCCTCAAGTGGCGGTCCCACCTTTCGGCGGCGACGGGGCGATGGTTAGCTGCGAGGGACTGGATGGTGCCACGTTCGCCGAGGAGTTCGTGTTGCAGGTCGCGTCGAAAAGCCAAGGCTTGCGCTGGAGTTTTAAAGGTCAGGGCGCCGAGGAGATTGCCCATTGCGCTGAAGCAACGCTCGGTTAGTTCCTTGTGGCGCTTTTGATCAGCGCCACGCAGGACGTACCACAACGCAAGCACTGCAAAGATGGTCGCGATAGTGGTTTCTGCGATACGCGAGACCACCACCGGGCCGAGCTCGCCATGGGTGGCGCCGCCCATGAGGAGGGCAAGCGGGGTGGTGAAGATGACCGTGATGGCGTAATTGCGAACCACAAAGATCTCAGCGAAGAACTGCGTCATTGCCAGGAAGAGCAGCAAGCCGAGGGGGTTGGGATCGAGCCAGTGAATGAGAGCGAAAAGACCGATGCCGATGATCGAACCGATCAGGCGGTGCACGCCGCGAATCGTGCCAGCTACAACATCCGGGCCCATCTGCAGCATCATGACGGCGGACACGATTGCCCAGTCCGGACGGTCGAAGCCCAATGCAATGCCCACCACTGATGCGATTAGGGAGGCGGTGAGAATCCGGACGGTGGTCACCGTAGCGTGGCTGTGCCACGACATCGAACGGTACAGCCGGAAACGCACCGAGGGGCGCGTATGCGGGATGGTCAGGCGGGTGGTGTCCACATAGGTCGGGTTGTCGCCCGCGGTCGCTCCGGTGAGCTGGCCCCGGGAAACCTTCACCAACTCCTGCTGGGCGGCGAGGGTGCGATTGACGAGCTCGGATCGGGAGGGATCGATGATTCGACCGCCTCGGATTACTTGGGCGTCGGCAAGCGCAAACCATGCGTTGGCCAGAGCGGACTCTGCCTGGTGGCGCCGCCCGACACTCACCCCACCGTGCTCCTTGAGCGCGACGATCGCACTTTCCAGTACGTTGACGGCATCCAGCTCCGGCTTTTGGCGGTTGTATAGGGCTGGCGCCATGCCAATCAGTAGACCGCTCAGTGCGCCAAGGCTCGACCACATAGAAACTTCCCATGGTTCTACGCCCAGGCGTGGAGTCATGGTTGAAGCGGAGCTCACCATCACAATAAAGAACGGCCCTGGCGGTGGCAGGCGCAGCGCATTTGAAGCGAATAGCAGTACGCCCGCGATGGCGCAGGAGAAGATGACCGTCAGTAACAACCACCAGTGTGTATCGCCGGCATTGATGTGTCCCCACACAGTTTGGCCGACCAGCGCGCCGGTTCCAGTGCCGAAAATGATCAGTGTCGCCGCTATCAGCAGGACGCGAATGCGGGTGCGGAACGGATGTCCCTCACCGTAAATAACGGTGCAAGAACCTGCGGTGATCAGCACAACCTCGTGATCCAGGCCGAGTAGTAAGGCGATGGAACCTGGGATGAGCATGGCGAGGGCTGCGCGTAACGCGCCGGGCCAGCGCGGACCGGGGGTGTTGAAGGCTGTGAGCAGTTGCCAGGGATTCGGGGCGGGTGGAAGTTGTTCCGTCCCATCCGGCTGATTGTTGCTCACACATATTCCTTCCCAGTCGAAAATCCGGCGTTCCTCATTTAACCCTGTTCTCAGATTGGTTGCGACTCGGAGGTTGTCTCATGTCAATAAATAGACAGATATGTCTACCTGTACTAGACAATAGGGTTCTAATGGGTCTATGTTTGTTAGACAACTTAGTTTTAGTGGAAGGAAGTTCAATGATCGTGACCGGATTACTCATGGGCGTCGTCCTCGGCGCTGTGATGCAACGTGGCAGGTTCTGTGTCACGGGCATGCTGCGAGACATCTTTACTCTGAGGTCCTGGCGTAGCATTGTCGCACTATTCGTCGTCATCTCGATCCACGCGGTGGGTATTGCTGGCTTAACGACGGCCGGGGTCATCTCACCAAAGGTCGATGACTTCGCTCCGCTCGCCGTCATCGCTGGCAGCCTGCTCTTTGGTCTCGGAATCGTGCTGGCCGGTGGTTGCGCCTCTGGTACCTGGTACCGCTCGGGCGAGGGCCTGGTTGGCTCATGGCTAGCGCTTATCTTTTATGGCGTCAGCGCCGCTGCGATGAAACGGGGTGCTCTGAAGCCTGTCAATGACTTCCTGGGCGAGCGCACAGTAAACATGCGCACCATTCCCGAAACGCTCGGTGTCTCTTCCTGGTGGTTTGCCCTGGGTCTGGCAGCGTTTACGGTATACGCCGTCAACTTCTTCCTGCAGTGTGACGCACTGCGCGGCCCTAAAGCCACGCTGAACGAACCAGTATGGCGGCGTCCGCTGCACCTTTACACCGCGGGCGCCCTGATTGGCATCCTTGGTGTCATTGCGTGGCCACTGTCTGCTGCGGCTGGACGCAACTCGGGTCTGGGCATCACGACGCCGACTGCTGACGTGTTTTCCTATGCAGCCACCGGCAATCTGAAGTTCCTCAACTGGGGTACGTTGCTGGTCGTCGGCATTCTGCTCGGCTCTTACCTGGCTGCTAAGGCCACGGGCGAATTCCGCGTGCGACTCCCGGATGCCGTTCAAGCGCAGCGCTCAGTCATCGGCGGCGTAATGATGGGCGTTGGCGCCTCGTGGGCCGGGGGATGCACCGTGGGCAACGGCATGGTTCAGACCAGCCTGTTCAGTTACCAGGGCTGGGTCGCACTGCTGTTCACCGCAGTCGGTGTGGGCATCGCTGCCAAGCTGTGGCTCAAGCCGACTCAGGAAGTTGCTGCCCAGCCACAGCAGGTAGCCGAGGAAACGAGCTTTCATTCATTCGCAGTATCCCCGGTCGCCCTCAAGGTCCGTACCGAAGCGAAGCAGGGCCTGCGCCAGATCGCAGAGCAGACCTACGCACTCGATACTCTGGGCGCGGTGTGCCCATTCCCACTGGTTGATGCCCGTGCAGCCATGGCCAACCTCGAACCGGGTGACCGCTTAGTCATCGATTTCGACTGCACGCAGGCCACCGAAACCATCCCACAGTGGGCCGCCGACGAAGGCTACCAAGTCACCGAGTTCCGTCGTGCAGGCAATGCCGGCTGGCAAATTACGGTACAAAAGTAGGCATGCGCACCGTAAACGCCCACCTGTTCAGCTCCGTCGACGGCAATGTCGAAAGCCCGAACCTGTTCCAATTCGACTGCTTTGGCCCCGACGAGGCCGAGATGATGACCTCCGCGATGTCCGGGATCGACACCGGCATCATGGGGGCACAAATCTACCGCGAATGGTCCCAGTATTGGCCCGGCGTCACGGATGACTTCGGGCCGATCATCAACCCGATGCGCAAGTTCGTAGCCTCCACCACGCTTGAGGCCCCGCTCAGCTGGGAAAACTCGGAGCTCATCGAGGGCGAACTCATCGAGTTCGTCCGCGAACTCAAGACCACGGAGGGCGGCGGCATCACCGTCTTCGGCATCTCTGTCATCCGTCAGCTCCTGCTCGCCGGGCTCCTCGACAAGCTGCACCTGACCATCCACCCAGCCTCCGGCGGCCCAGGCAAGCGACTTTTCGACGGCATCGACCAGCCCACCCGCCTCGAACTGCTCGACGCGAAGGTGTCCTCAGTTGGAAACCTGCTCACCACTTACGCGCTGAAGAGCGCTGACTAACAGATCTATCTGCTCCTCCGAGTGATCGGCCATCACGGTCACCCGGAGGATCGCCTCGCCCCGTTTCACAGTAGGGTAGCGGATCGCCGGAACCCACAGGCCCAGCTCTTTGAGCTGGGCCGATCTGCGTACGGCCTCAGTTTCGTCGCCGACCAGGATCGGGATGATCGGAGATGGGGAATCGGGCAACCCGAGGGCGCTGCGCAAGTGAGCGATGTTCTGGCGTAGGCGGGGGAGTTGGGCGTCGACAAGTCCCAGCGCGGCGAGGATCGCGGCGGGGGCACTGGCTGGAGTCGCGGTGGAGAACACGTAGGAGCGGGCGCGATTGCGCAGCAGCGTCGCGAAGTCGTGGCTGCAGCACACAAAGCCGCCCTCCGCACCGAGGGCTTTGCTGGCGGTGCCGATGAGGATGTCCGGAAGCGGGGCGCCGTGGTGTTCGGCGGAGCCGCGGCCGTGCGCGCCGAGAGTGCCGATGGCGTGGGCATCGTCGACCATGAGCCAGGCGTTGTGTCGAGCGCAGACCTCCTGTAACTCGGTGAGCGCCGCAATGTCGCCGTCCATCGAGAACAGCCCGTCGGTGATGACGAGGGCATGCTCTGTTTTCCGGCTTTCTAGCAGGCTTTCGAGAGCGACGGTGTCCCCGTGTGGAAACACCTCCAGGGGCACTCGGGAGATGCGGCAGCCATCGATGATGCTGGCGTGGTTGAGGGAATCGGAGAAGATGGTCAAGGAGTCGCACATTCCGCCGAGGGTGGCGATCGTCGACAGATTCGCTTGGTAGCCGGTGGCAAAGAACACCGCGTCCTCACTGCCAACGAAATGCGCAAAAGACTGTTCGGCAGCCACGTGGAGGTCGGTGGTTCCAGTGGTCAGCCGCGAGCCGCCCGAGCCCGCACCAAAGGTCTCCAGAGCCTCTTGAGCTGCTGCAATCACTAACGGGTGCGTGCCGAGGCTCAAGTAGTTGGAGGAAGAAAACAGCACAAAGTCCCGGCCGTCAATGCGTGCCACGGGGTGCTGCGCTGTGCTGAATGTTCCCGGTTGGCGGAGCAGCCCTGCAGCAGACCATTCATCGTTTCGGGTGCGGGCAAGTTCAGTGAGTTTCATCGCGGCATCACCAGCACTGGCGTGTTTTCCAAGTAGTCGATGGTCTCCGCCACCTCAGCGGCGGGCCCGTCGTAGAGAAATACCCGCGTGCCGAGTTTTTCTCCCGGTGCTTTACAATTGCGCAGCCGGTAGTACGTGCCCTCGAAGGCGATGTAGCCGGTGGTGTACGCCGGATCGTCAGAAATACAGAGCTCAGCCAGGATATTGGGGTGCGCGGCAACCTTCGCTGCCAGCGCCATCGCTTCCGCAAAGTACTGCTTCGACTCCGCCGCGGCCGAATCAGCATGATCCATGGCGCTGACCCGCACCCCGCGGTCCGGGTCGGGGGACAGGTTCGCGCCGGTGCGGGCGTCGATAAGCATGGCTCCTCGCAGTCCTGTCACCGAAAATAGCAGCTCCAGCGCGAGGGGGTTCAGCTTGTGGTCGGCGAAGAATTGTTGCAGGTAGGTGTGGGTTTCTGCCACGCTTTGCGACGCTACTTCCACGACCTCCAGTGCCGGAACCTGCACAATGTCACCGATGATCTCGGTGACCGAGACGTTGAGGAAATCTGGCACGCCGTTGGGGTGGCTCAGTGCGCGATTGGTGAGAGCCTGGGTGGTAGCCGGGAGCTGTGCGACAGTAACGATGCGCTCCGCGCCGGAAGTGTGTCGGCCACCGGCCGAGGCCCGCATCTTGACCGAATAAAGACTCATGCACCCATCTTAAACGGTGTTCAAATCAGCAGGGTGCCCAGGCTTGCTATGCCGATGACTCCAGCCGTGACCGTTAGACCCACTAGGAAGGGGCGCAGCCCGGATTTTGCGAGCGTCTGCGCGGTCACCGTGGTGCCGAGCGCAAACATGGCAGCCGCGAACAGCCACGTTTTGAGTTCAGCGAGCAGGCTCAGCAGCTCCTCGGGAATCGGGAGGAAAGTTCGCAGCAACACTGCGAGTAGAAAACCTTGGATGAAGAGCGGAAAGAGCGTCTTGGCGTTGGGTTTGGCGGACCCGCCCATCCCGATCAGTGCCACCACCGGTGCTAGCAGCAGTACCCGGCCCAGTTTCACTGCAACGGCCATTTCGACCACGCCGGAGATCATTCCGGCAGCCACCACTTGGCCAACCTCGTGAGTGGAACCGCCGATGAAAAGACCTGCTTGTTCCGGGGTGAGCCCAAACGCCACAGCTACCAGCGGGCCAACGGCGATCATCGCCGTGCCGAGCACGACGATGACGGCAATCGCTGAGGCGAACTCTTCCGCCTTACGTTTGGGAAGCACGCTTTCCACCGCGCTGATCGCCGCAGCTCCGCAGATGGTGCACCCGGCGCCGATCATCAACACATGTTCGCGGGAGAGCGACGACCAGCGGGTGAGGGCAAAGGTCAGCGCAGTACCACCGACCACGATGGCGACGATAGTTGCTAGTGAGACCAGCCCCAGGTCGGCGAGCGTCGAGAGGGAAATCGAGAAGCCGAGTAGAGCTACGCCGAGACGCAGAACCTGCTTGGAAGCGAGTGTGAGTCCCGGGCGCCAGCGGTCGGAAAGCGGACGCGCGTTGCCGAGAATCATTCCGACAATGATGGCGACCAGGATGAGCGTCGAAACGCCAGTGAGCGCCTTGACCCCCAGATCGAGGACATACGCAATCACCGCCCCCACCACCGCGAGGACGAGCCCCGGCGCGAACTTCTGCACTGCAGTCATACTCAGTATTGTGCCCGATAAGGTGGAGATATGAATTCATACCGTCGCTTCGGACACACCTTCATCGAGCACACCCTTGAGGTTCCCCTGGATTACTCCCGACCGGAAGGGGAGACCATCACGGTGTACGCCCGCGAAATTCAGCCCGACGGTGGCGCCGACCTGCCTATGCTGGTGTACCTCCAGGGCGGTCCGGGATTTCCAGCGCCTCGACCGACTGGTATCGACGGTTGGATGGCGCCGATGCTGGAAAAGTACCGGCTGCTGCTACTTGACCAGCGCGGTACCGGCCGCTCGACCCGCGTAGACGCCTCGTCCGGGTGGTCCGCCGATCAACTTGCCCAGCTGCGTGCTGACAATATTTGCCGGGATGCGGAAGCCTTCCGGGAAATGCTCGGACTCGAGCGTTGGTCGCTGCTCGGCCAGAGCTTTGGCGGTTTCTGCATCACCACCTACTGCTCGATGTTCCCCGACCGCATCGAACGCGCATATCTGACCGGCGGGCTGCCTGCCGTGGGCACGCCTATCGACGACATTTATCGCGCCACCTACTCCGCCCTGCGGCGCCGTCATGAGCAGTTCTACCAGCAGTTTCCGTGGGCTGAGTCCCGGATTCGGGAGATCTGTCATCACCTGGACCAATCGGAGGAGACGTTGCTGACCGGAGAGCGGCTCAGTTCCCGGCGCTTCCGCACCATCGGCATTGAGCTGGGGCGGGGAAGTGGCTTCGATACGTTGGGCTATCTGTTGGAGGAGCCATTCCACACGGTGTGGGGCGAAAAACGCCTGCGCTCGGACTTCTTGCTCGATGTGGGGCAGCGGGTCTCCTTTGCTGGAGGCCCCTTGTATGCGGCTATGCACGAGGCAATTTATGCAGGTCCCGGCGAGGCGACCCGTTGGTCTGCCCACCGGATCCGGGAGGAGATGGCCGGATTTGAAGAGGGCGCAGATCCAAACGAGACTGGGCCGTTTTATCTCACCGGCGAGCACATTTTCCCGTGGCAATTTGACGAGGACCCGGCCCTACATGGCTTGAAAACTCAGGCCCAGGAACTGGCCGAACGCACCGATTTCCCTTCGCTCTACGACATTTCGGCGCTGTCCGCCGTCCCCGCCGTCGTGGCAGCGGCGGTCTACGTGGACGATGTGTTCGTGCCATTTTCCTACTCGATGAACACCGCAGCCATGTATCGCGATGCCCGCACCCTGGTGACGAATCAATATCAGCACGATGGGCTGCGCGTAGACGGGGCGAAAATTGTGCGGGAGCTCGACAACATGGTGTCCGATCACTGAGTGGGGGTGTGGCTTGCATCACCCGAAAAGATTTCATAGAGTGGGACCCAATATCCGCTTAGTGAGATTTGGAGCCCGTAATGAGCCAGACCGCCCACCTGCCCACGAAAGAAGACAAATCCGCGGCGTTTGCCGTCGCGGCTTTCCCCGCGGTCATTCTCATCGCCGCCGTTGCCGCATTCTTCTTTCCGAGTGCGTTCACGCCATTGGCTCCCCATGTAACTACGATGCTGATGATCATCATGTTTTCCATGGGCCTTACCCTCACCATTCCTGACTTTCAGGAGGTGGCGCGTCGACCGATCCCAATTTTCATTGGAGTGGTTGCTCAGTTCGTAGTGATGCCTTTGGGCGCCGTGGCCGTCGCCAAGCTGCTCGGCTTGGGGCCTGAGCTTGCCATCGGCCTGCTGTTGCTCGGTTCCGTCCCCGGCGGTACCGCGTCCAATGTCATCGCGTACCTGGCGAAGGGAGACGTGGCGCTGTCAGTGGCCATGACCTCTATCTCCACGCTCCTGTCGCCTATCATGACGCCACTGCTCATGCTGTTGCTCGCGGGCGCAGACACCGACGTCAATGCTGGTGGGCTGGCCATGGGCCTGGTCAAAACGGTGCTCGTACCCGTCATCGGCGGCCTGGTCATCCACCTCTTGGTACCAAAACTGGTGGAGAAGGTTATCCCGATCCTGCCGTGGTTGTCCATCGTCGCAATCGGTGCCGTGGTGTGCCCCTCGGTGGCCAAGAGCTCTGAAAAGCTTGCTTCTGCAGGCCTGATGTTGTTTGTGGCTGTGCTCCTGCACAACCTGCTTGGCTACGCACTCGGCTACTTGGCTGCCAAGCTATTCAAGGAAAATGTTGCCGCTTGCCGGACTACCGCGATCGAAGTGGGAACTCAGAACTCCGGACTTGCCACAGGCATGGCAGGCCAATTCTTCTCGCCGGAAGCAGCTCTCCCGGGCGCTGTAGCGACCGTTGTCCACAACGTCATGGGAGCAATCATCGCTTTCTTCATGCGACGTTCGGGCGCTACGACCCCGACCGTTGCAGCAGCGGAGCGTGTCGAAGCACCTGTAGTCTAAAAGTAGCCTAACCTGGTGGAAAGAGCCCGCCACCTCGTATCCATCAGGAGATAGGTTTCATGGAGTTTTTCGCATTACCCGCCGCGCAGCAGGCAGAATTCGAACGGCTCACGTCCATTTTTGAGGTCGAGGAGGAACACCTTCTCGACGCAGACTTCCTCCTACCGACCATCTACGAAAGCTAGCCGCGGGATAGCCGCCAGCAGCGTTCGGGTGTATTCCTCCTGCGGGTTCCCATAGACCTGCTCGACTGGGCCACGTTCAATCACACGTCCCTGATTCATCACGACCACGTCGGAACACACCTGTCGAACGACCGACAAATCGTGTGAGACGAAAATGAGCGACATTCCGTGCGCGCCCACCAAATCCTCCAGGATGTTGAGCACCATGGCGCGCACGGAGACATCCAGGGCGGAGACCGGTTCGTCCGCGAGCAAGATATCCGGGCGCACCGTGATGGCCCGGGCGATGGAAATGCGCTGGCGCTGACCGCCAGAGAACTCATGCGGATACCGGCTCAGTGCTGATTCCGGTATGCCCACCTCATCCAGCACTGTCCGTACGCGCGCGAGACGATCCGCCCGAGACACACCACGCAGCGGCTCGGACACCGAATCGGCGATCGTCATCCGCGGATCCAACGAAGAAAACGGATCCTGAAATACCATCTGGGTCCGACCCGTGACTTCGACTGAACCGGACGTTGGCTTATCCAATCCCGCAATGATCCGCAGAATCGTCGACTTTCCAGAGCCCGAGCCACCCACGATCCCCAGCCGCTGCCCCTTGCGCAGCGTGAGCGAAACTTCGGAGGCAGCCAGAGTTTCCGAAGAACCAAACAGTGAGCGGCGCTTGTACACACGACTGACATCGGTGACGCGCACGATTTCCTCGCCGGGCTCGGGACGATGCGGCGTCGCTAAGGCAACGCCCGGCTGGTAGCTCTCCTGCGCGGCCGAACGCACGGTATACAGGTGGCCATTTTCGTCGCGTGCGTCCAGATCCGAGGCCGCCAGCAACCCGCGGGTATAGGCGTGCTGCGGACGGCTAAGCATGAGATCGGTGGGGCCGTCCTCCACGATATGCCCATCCCGCATCACCAACACCCGCTCGCTGACCGTGCTCACCAACCCGAGGTCGTGCGTGATAAACAGCAAAGCCGCGCCGTGTTTTTCGGCCAGCTCAATGATGAGCTCCACGATCTGACGCTGCACCGTCACATCCAGCGCAGTGGTCGGCTCGTCACACAGCAGCAGATCCGGGCCGCCCGCCAGCGCCATCGCAATGAGCACCCGCTGGCGCTGCCCACCGGACATCTGGTGCGGGTAGCGCCGCGCCATCTCCGGTGCGAGACCGACATCTGCGAGCAGGTCAGTGGTGGCCGCCTTTGCCTCGCTTTTCGACGCCATCGAGTGCACCGTCATGACCTCGGCGATCTGCGCCCCAACCGTCATCAGGGGATTGAGCGCGGTCATCGGCTCCTGGAAGATCATGGAAATCTTGTGGCCCCGCAGCCGGGCCAGCTCTTTTTCGGAAGCGCCGAGCAGTTCACGCCCATCGAACTCGACGCTGCCCGTTGCCGTGAGGTTGCCGTCAAGCAGGCCCATAATGGCCAATGCTGTGAGGGATTTTCCGGAACCGGACTCGCCGATGAGTCCAACGCGCTCGCCGGCAGCTATTTCGAAGGACACACTGTGGAGCAATTGCGCACCGGAGGCGGTGGTGACACACAGGTTATTCACGCTGATCATAGGGATTCCACCTTTACGGATCGGCGGGACTTCGGATCGAGGAGGTCGCGCAGGCTATCGCCCAACAAGTTAAAGCCCAGCACGGTGACCGCAATAGTTGCGCCCGGCCACACCGCAAGCATTGGCGCGCTGGCCAGGGAGCTCTGGGCATTTTGCAAGAGCCTGCCCCATGATGGATCTGGCGGCGGAGTGCCTAGTCCCAGGAACGATAGGGCAGCCTCGGCGAGGATGGCGAGGGCAAACGAAACGGAGGCCTGCACGATCAGCATCCCGGCGATATTCGGCAGCACGTGGCGCAACGCGATGAGCCAGCTCGGCACGCTCGCGTCGCGGGCGGCGAGGATGAAGTCTTTGCTCATGACCTGGATCGTGCCCGTGCGGGTGATGCGGGTGAACGCTGGGATGGAAGCAACGCCGATGGCGGCCATGGCCGTGACTGTAGACGAACCCCAAATAGCGCCGGTGATGATCGCCAACAGCAGGGCTGGGAAGGCTAGCAGGACATCGGACATGCGCATCACAACGCTGTCCACCCAGCCGCGCGTCATCCCAGAGATAATGCCGAGCGGGGTGCCAATCGCCGCGCCGATACCCGTAGCAACCACGCCGACCAGCAACGCGATCTGCGAGCCGGCCATCATCTGCGAAAACACATCGCGGCCATAGCGATCCGTGCCCATCAGGTGCTTCAGGCTTGAGCCCTGCAACCGATCCGCAGGCATGGCGTGGATCGGATCGTAAGGAGTCCAGAAGAAGGAGACCAAGGCAGCGAGCACCACCGAGGAAACAATGACCAGGCCGATCTTGCCGGAAAGATTGAGTTTCATTGCGCCCTCGTTCGCGGATCGATGATCGTGTGCGCAATGTCCACGGCAAGGTTCACCAGCAGGGTAAACAGCACGAGCAGCATCACGATGGTTTGGACTGTGGTGATATCGCGGCCGACGACGGCGTCGAGAAGCATGGAGCCCAGCCCCGGGATGGCAAAGACCCGCTCGATCACCACGGCACCCACCACCAGCGAGGTCAGCTGCAGGCCCGCGACAGTGGCCACCGGTAGGGCGGCGTTGCGGAGCCCGTGTCGGCGCAGCGCTTGCAGCGTGGTCAAGCCCTTCGCACGGGCAGTGCGCAGGAAGTCGTCCTTTAAGATGTCCAGCACGGCGCTGCGCACGTAACGCGTCATGATTGCGCCTTGAACCGCGGCTAGCGCACCTGCGGGAAGAATCAGGCGGGACAGGAAACCGGTGAAGGAATATCCCGGCGGGATCCACCCATTGGCGGGGAACCAGCCGAGCCGCACCGAGAAGATGGATACCGCGAGAATCGCAGCTAGGAATGACGGGATGGCGATGCCCAGTTGCGACGCCGCAGTAATGACAACGCCGTCCCACGAACGGGCGCGCAGCGCGGCCCACGTGCCGAGCGGGATGGCGATGATGAGGGAAAGCAACATTGCGGTGAGCACCAGAATGAGCGAGACCTGCATGCGATCCCACACCAACGGGGAAATCTCTGCACCGGAGGTGAGCGACCGGCCGAAATCGCCACGGAAGATCCCGCCCATCCAGCTGAGGTACTGATTGATCAGCGGCTGATCGAGTCCCAACTGGGTACGCTTGGCCGCCACGGCCTCCGCGGTGGCTGTCACACCGAGCGCAACCTCGGCAGGATCGCCAGGAACCACCCGCAGCAGCAGGAAGACAATGATGCTAGCGATGAAGAACGTGGTGAGGTAGCGCACCGCGAAGCGAGCGAGTCTCAAGGTCATGGTTGCTTCCCCAATCCTGCGAGGGCGATGCCGTCAGTTCGCACGTCTGGTTCTATGCCGGTGATGCCCTGTCGCGCGACAACAATGTTCGGGAAGTTGAACAGAGTATCGGCTGCGGCGTTGGCCATGATGTTGTCTACGGCCTGGTTCATGAGCTGTGGATACTCTTCGGCGGAACCTGTGTCAGCGCGAGCAAAGAGCTCTGCAGTGGCCGGATCGTCAAAGCCTAAGTAATAGCCCTTGCTGAACAAGGTGGTCAGATCGCGCGGTTCGACGTGGGCGATCAGAGACATGTCGTAATCCTTGCCCTTCAGCACCTGAGACAGCCAGACCGCGGGGAATTCCACCGACTGGATGGTCACATCCAAACCGATATCCTTCAATTGGGACACCACCAGCTCAGAAATCGCCGAAGCATAGGGCAGCGATGGCACGGTAAACACCACGTCGTTGTTGTCCTCGTTGATGCCCGCCTCAGCGAGCAGCTCGCGAGCCTTATCCGGATCGAACGGATACTGCTCCGACTTTTCAAACCACGGGTCAGTTGGTGGCACCGGAACTCCGCCGGTATCCACGCCGTAGCCATCCCACGCCGTATCGATCACCGCTTGCCGATCAATCGCGTGCATTACGGCCTGGCGCACTCGCACATCGTTGAACGGGGCGCGCTGATTGTTCATCGACAGCAACACCTCGCCGTTCGTCGTGCCCACCTGGACCTGGTAGTCGCCACGGGCGCGCAGGACATCCAACAGCTCGGGGCTCTGCATGGCCCAGACCACATCCACATCACCGGACTGCAAAGCGTTGGTTGCGCCTACTGCGTCAGAGAAGTAGCGGATCGCGGCGGTGTCATTGGCGGGGCGCTCGCCCCAATAATCTTCACGAGCAGAAAAAGTGAGCGACTGCCCAACCGCCCAGTGCTCCAGCTCATAAGGGCCGGTACCGATGGGCTCCTCAGCAAGCTTTTCGACGCCCGCAGGAGTCATCATCGCGCCCACAAAGGTGCCCATAGCCCACAACCACTGGTTGCTCGGGCGCTTCAGGTGCACTTTCAGAGTGTGCGGGTCCACTGCTTCAGTGCTCTCCACCACGGACATTTGGGACTTCAGCCCATTGGTCCACGCGTCAGAGCTGACACGATCGATGGAGAACTTGGCGGTGTCGGCGGTAAAGAGGTCGCCGTTGGAGAAGTGGACACCCTCGCGCAGATGAAAGACGTACTCCTGGCCGTCGGCACTGCGCTCCCAGCTGGTGGCGAGTAGTGGTTGGACATCGCCTTGTTCGTCGATCTGCACCAAGCCCTCGTAGACGTTCTTCATGAGCGCGCCGGGGATTGCTGCGCCGGCTGTCCGGGTGAAGTCGAGGGAAGCAGGCGGGCCGAAGGTGGCGACGACTACCGCGTTCGCATCGGCGATCCTGCCGACCCGAGTGGCGGTGCTACCCGCCGAGCACCCGCACAGTGCCAAAACGGCGCTGAGAGTGACTGTGGCGAGGACGGTGCGTAACTTGCGCATGTTATACCGATCTCACAGGAAGGGGTTGGTTAACACGCAACATTATATGGCGCATCCTCCGTATCCCTAACTTGCGCCTTAAGTTAGACTAGGCACCCGTGGAACCCATCCGAGTGACTTCAGATTTCGGCGCCCTCCTGCGTTCTCCCGCTGCCCGCGCCCTGGGCCTGCTGATCCTGGTGCTCGCCCCGCTGACATGGTTCCTGTACCGGTCGCTCGAAGCCACTTCCAATGAAACCCTTCGCCTGCTTTATGGGCTTGGGGTGGCGGCTCCTGCTGGCGGCATCGTGGTCGCAGTGTTCAGCTTTCTCGGATACCTGATACGCAAGCGGCGTACGGTGCTCAAGGTGGGGGAGCAGGTGACCTTGCCTCGCACGGGTGTTGATTTCGCGCTGCGAGATCTCGATTGTCTGCAGGTTTTCACTAAGGATGGCGCGTCGTATTTGGCGCTGTTTCCGGCGCATGTCCCGGAGCGACTCACAGCTGCCACCGCGCGGAGCGGGAATCACAAGCTCGACGGATATATTGTGGAATTTCCTCAATGGCCGAACTTGCAGACGTACGAGGTAGCGGACCGAATTCTCCAAGTTTTTCCGTCGGTGACAGTCGAAAAAATAGGTTCTGTCTAAATAACTGTCGCGTAACCGTTGAGTCACGGCTTGTGTTGTTCTTATGGATGAGTACGGACTGTGCAGCGATCGAGTAATAACCTCGATTTTTGATACAGTCCGAAATTCACATAGGAAGACTCTTCATGGATTCCATCAAGGTGGTCAATGAGACCACACCAGAAAACCCGCGGGAGCGAGCGTTTCTGGGGCTCAAGACAGATCCGCTGATCTTTTTGGCGGCAACCGGTTTCATCCTGGTGTTCGTGGTTGCCACGATCGCTTTTGGAAAGCGTGCACAGGAGGCGTTCACTGCGATCGCCGGTAGCTTGCTCACCAATTTGGGCTGGATGTACATCGGTGGTGTCTCGCTAGCCCTGTTGTTCCTGATCGCTGTGTTCGTTTCCCGCTTCGGCCGAGTCAAGCTCGGCGATGATGACGACGAGCCCGAACACTCCCTGCCGGTTTGGTTCGCAATGCTCTTCGCTGGCGGCACTGGCGCCGTCCTGATGTTCTGGGGCGTGGCCGAGCCGATCAATCACTATTACAACGTGCCGCAGAACAACGTCGATTCTCAAACGCAGGAGGCGGCCCGCCAGGCGATGGCCTTCACCTACTATCACTTCGGCATTCACATGTGGGTGATTATGGTGCTGCCAGGCCTCGCCCTCGGCTACTTCATCTACAAGCGTAAATTGCCGCCGCGCCTATCCTCCGTGTTCGCGCCACTGCTCGGCGCGCGCATCTACTCCACGCCGGGCAAGCTTATCGACGCCCTCGCCGTCGTCGGCACCGTATTCGGCATCGCCGTCTCGGTTGGCCTCGGCGCACTCCAGATCAATGCCGGTCTGCACAAGCTGTATGGTGTGCCGGAGATCAGCTGGGTACAGCTGTCCATTTTGCTGGTGATCACGATCGCGGCATGTTTGTCTGTGGCCTCTGGCTTGGATAAGGGCATCAAGATTCTGTCGAACCTCAACATCGGCATGGCAGTGCTGTTCCTCGTATTCGTCCTGATCGCGGGGCCGACGCTGACGCTGCTGCGTGCTTCCGTGGAGGCCTTCGGCATTTACGCCGAAGAGCTTCCGGAAATGATGTTCTGGACGGATTCCTTTGATCAGAACCCTGGTTGGCAGGGCAAGTGGACCGTGTTCTATTGGGCGTGGACCATTTGTTGGTCGCCATTCGTCGGCCTGTTCGTGGCGCGTATTTCGCGTGGCCGCACGGTGCGCGAGTTCATTGCCGGTGTGCTGGCCTTGCCGACGATCTTCGCCATCATCTGGTTTGCTATCTTTGGCCGCGCTGGCCTTGAACTCGAGTTCGCCGATCCTGGCTTCCTGACAACCCCTGTTGTCGTGGAAGGCGACGTCCCAGCTGCGCTATTCAAGTTCCTGGAGGCCTACCCGCTGACGTCGATCGTCGCCCCGTTGGCTTTGTTGATCGTCATCATCTTCTTCATCACCTCGATCGACTCTGCGGCGATGGTCACCGACATGATGTGCACTGGCGAAGAGAACCAGTCGCCGACGTCGTACCGCGTGCTGTGGGCCGTGCTCATCGGCTCGGTAGCGGCTGCACTGCTGCTCGTCTCCCCGGAGACAGGTATCGCCACATTGCAGGAAGTAGTGATCATCGTCGCACTGCCGTTTTTCTTGATGCAGTTCGTGATGATGTATTCCCTCATTAAGGGAATGGGTGATGATGCTGCTGCGCGTCGCCGAGTTCTCACCCGCAAGTGGGAGAAGACCGACACCCCAGAAAAGCTGGAAGCTCATGAGGCGCTGCCAGCTCCTGGCTATGACGAGGAAGGCAACGAGCTGCCTACGCTCCACTACGACTATGACGAAGAAGGACGCATCATCATCGCCGGAGACGTGGTTATTGCCGGTGACCTCGGCGTGGTGGGCGATATTGACGATGATCCAGACGATAGTGGCCCCAGCGCCGTCGGTGATGGACACACCGTGATCGAAACCACTCCACCACGTAACTGGACATAGAAAAAACCCTCGCTGGGCAGCGAGGGTTTTTCGGTTCAAACTAGAGCGTAGGGAGCTCAGGCTCGACGTCCTCACGGAAGACGATCTCTTCCTTCGGACGAGTGAAGTCGATAACAGCACCGATGACGGTGGCGATCAGAACTGGGACGACCCAGCCGAGATCAATCTTGTGCATTGGGGACCAGCCGATGATCGGTTCGATCACGTCGGAACCCCAGCCCAGGGTGTTGAAGCTCATCAGTGCGGCCCAGATGATGGCGACTGGGAGAGCCAGCTTGAACACGGTGTTCACGCGGCGACCGAAAAGTGGCTCGGCCAGAGTCAGGAAGATCAGTGCGATTGCTGGTGGGTAGAGGAAGCCGATGATTGGGCCAGCAATGGCCAGCACGGCATCCAGACCCAGAATGGACAGCAGCGTCGCGATGACGGTGAAAATGACTGCCCATACGCGGTAGGAAATAGATGGCACGAGGTGGTTGAAGAACTCGGAGGTTGCGCCGATGAGGCCGACGGACGTCGTGATGCAGGCAAGCAAGACGATGGCGCCGAAGACGATCATGCCTGGCTCGCCCATGGTGAGCTTCGCAGCGTCGGACAGCAGGGCAGCGCCGTTTTCGTACTTCGTTGGCTCCGGAATCACCTGACCGATCAGACCCAGGCCGACGTAGATCACTGCGAGCAGACCGCCGGCGATGACGGCAGCCATGGACACGCCACGGACGAGGACGTTGCCCTCAGGGAAGCCCTTGTAGCGCAGCGCGTTGACGACGACGATGCCGAAGGCCAGCGCGGCCAGGGAGTCCATGGTGAGGTAGCCAACGACCAAGCCATGTGCCATCGGAGCGGAAGCGTAGTCTTCGGTCACAGCGCCTGGGGTGCCGTTCAGGTTCAGCATGGACAGTACGACCAGCAGAACTAGGAGGATGAGCAGCAGTGGGGTCAGTGCTTTGCCGAGTGCGTCAACCAGGCCCGCAGGGTTAAGGGCGAGCAGCAAAGAGACACCGAAGAAGATAATGGAGAAGATGGCGTTGGCGGCGAGGCCGTCGGCACCCGTGATCGGGACGATGGCCGTTTCGAAGCTCACGACGCCGGTACGTGGCAGCGCGTAGAAGCAGCCAATAGACAAGTACACCAGCACTGGGAAGAGGATTCCGAACAGCGCGCCGCCTCGCTTAGCCAGGTCTTGCACGTTGTTACCCGTCAGAGCGATAGCCACCACGCCGATAACGGGTAGGGCTACGCCGGCGAGACAGAAGCCAATGATGGCTGGCCAGAACTTGTCGCCGGACTCGACACCGAGCATTGGCGGGAAAATCAAGTTGCCGGCGCCGAAGAACATCGAAAACAGCATCAAGCTGGTCGCGATGACGATAGTGGTGCGCGACTTCGAGCTCAACGGAGCTGCATTAGAGTCGGCAGTGGTCATGAGAAACCTTTCAAAGAATCCTGTTCTTTCGCTGATGATCTTGCAGCAAGGGGTGGTAGCTGCGCCATATCTGCAAAGTGTTCAATGATGCGGTGTCCCAATCCTAACCCGTTGTCTCACTAAATGGGAAAAAATCTAGGATTCGAGACCGAACTTTTGGAGTTTCCTGCGGTTTTCCACCGAATTGTTCGACGTTAGTTCCAAAAGCTCCGCATAAACGCCACCGGTGGTCGCG
Organism: Corynebacterium kalinowskii; assembly: GCF_009734385.1. Taxonomy (NCBI): domain Bacteria; kingdom Bacillati; phylum Actinomycetota; class Actinomycetes; order Mycobacteriales; family Corynebacteriaceae; genus Corynebacterium; species Corynebacterium kalinowskii. The sequence continues at coordinate 728,238 of NZ_CP046452.1, forward strand.
AGTTCGGCAGGGGATCCGATTTCGTCGACGTGGCCGTCGACAAGCGTGATGATCTTGTCTACGGTCGCGATGGTCGAGAGGCGGTGCGCGATGATCATGGTGGTGCGGCCCACCATCAGCTCGTCCAGACCCTTCTGTACGGCCTGCTCAGCCTTGGTATCCAGGGCCGAGGTGGCCTCATCGAGTACCAACACCGGGGCGTCCTTCAAGATCGCGCGGGCCACGGCGACACGCTGCTTCTGTCCACCGGACAGACGCAGGCCACGCTCGCCGATCACCGTGTCATAGCCGTCGGTGAACTTGGTGATGAAGCCGTGGGCATTCGCGCGCTTGGCTGCGGCGATGATCTCTTCTTCCGTCGCTCCGGGACGGCCATAAGCGATGTTCTCGCGCACCGTACCCGAGAACAAGGCCGCCTCCTGGAACACCACGCCCACAGAGGATCGGAGCGTTGCATTGTCCAGCTCGTCCACATCTCGGCCGCACACAAGCATTCGGCCGGCGCTCGGCCGATAGAGTCCGAGCAGCAAATTGACCAGGGTCGATTTACCGCCGCCAGACTCACCGACGAGCGCAATGCGCTCGCCCGCCTGCGCGGCGAAGGTGACATCGTGAATGACCTGTTCGTCGGTGTATCCGAAGCTCACGCCCTCGAAAGCGATGACCGGCTTATCCGGGACCGGGCGCAGCGGAGTCGCCTGCTCCGGATGCAATTCCGGAGTATCCGATGTGCTGGCAGCCTCAATGAGCTGGTGGTTCGCGGTATGTTCCGGCAGCTGCTCCATGACTTCGAAGTAATCCTTGGAACCGGCCACCGCGCGCTGCGCCGAATCCACCAGGAAACTCATCATGAACACTGGCTGCTTGGCCATATTAATCAGCTGTAGGAGCAGAACCAGGTCGCCGAGCGAGAAGAAGCCGTGCAAGGTGCGATAGAACAGCAAGAGGTAAATACCGAAAAAGATGAAGTTCATGGCCCCGCCACGCGCAAAGTCCATGAAGTGCCAGTAACGGGACTGCTCGCGGGTGAGGGTGACGGTATTGCCGTATCGACGTCCAAAGCTGCCCAACTCGCGCAGCTCCGAAACGAAGGACTTGACCACCTTGACCTGGCCCACCACCTCTGCGAAGCGTCCGCCTGCAGCATCAATATCTTTGTTCTTCGTGCCCTCAATCCGCTGCCACTTCTTAGAAGTCAGGGTGGTCAGCCACATGTACAGCGGGAAGATCACTGCCAGGAGCAACGCAAGTGGCCAGTAGTACCAGCCGGTAATTCCCAGCACCGCAACTGTGGTGATGAGCATAGGGAAAAAGTTGTTCGAGAACGACTGCAGGAACTGCGTAATCGAGGTGATCGATCGGTCGAGGCGAGCAATGATCGTGCCGGTGACCTGGTTGTCGAAATAGCCCTGGGGCAGGCTGAGTAGCTTGGCAAAGTAGCGCGTTGACAGGATTTGTCGCATGCGAGCGGACATGACATCGCCGATGTAACCGCCGATGTTGTGAATCGTCGTGTTGGCAAGCTCGGCGACGAACAAGGCAACCGCAAGGAAGATGATGGTCCGGGTCACACTATCTGCGGTGACCTCACCGCTGACTGCGGAGACGATCGTGTCCGTTGCGCTGCGTAGAACAAATGGAGTAACGAGAGAAAGCGCTGCGACCACTACCGAGGAGACGATCACGCCCACATAAAATGGCCACAGAGCGGAGGTGGTTCGCAAAATTCGAGCTAAAGATCGCACAGCTTTCCAATCAAAGTAGATGGTGACCTAGCTACAATATCCATAAGTACCGGGAAACTGCCCGTTGATACCCGCTAGGTTGATTCATGAAACTTCACGCCCCTGCTATCGCGCTCGTCGTCGCACTGTCGCTCACTGTTTCAGGGTGTGCCGCAGTGGGAGAGAAAATCAACGGTAAGCCAGCCTCTGCGAGCGGCGATGGGGAGAAGGTAGAAGTGACCAAGACCCCGGAGCCTCAATTCCAGCCGAAGCAGGTCGAGCCGATCGTGGCGAAGGATCCCACCGAGCCGGTGAAAGACGAAGGCCTAGGGGTGCAGTGGCGCATCATGTCGGTGAAGCAAGGCACTACCGGTGGCGCTCAGTTCCTCATCGAAATGAAGAATCTCAACGAAGAATTTGCCGTGCCACAATCGGCCGTGGGCGAACCAACGCTCACACTCAAAAGTGGCGGCCCCGTCAACTTGATGCAAGTAGAAGACCAGGGCCTCGACGCCCCGCTCGGCGCCCTAGCCACCACCATCGTCTCTTACACCTTCAACACCTCGCCGTGGAACCTCAGCAACGCTGAGCTAAAGATCGGCAATGCCGTCTTTAAGGGCTACCTCAACCTATAAGGCCTTGCTCCCTTAACCGAGTCAGTACGTTCTCCGCGCTGATCAGGCACATCGGCAACCCCACGCCGGGGACCGTGGTCGCACCGGCAAACAATAATCCGTCCACTTTGGCTGAGGAGTTGCTGCCGCGCAGAAACGCCGACTGCTGCAACGTGTGGGCTAAGCCGATCGCATTGCCGCGCCAGGCGTGGAAATCGGCGTGGAAGTCGCTTGGGCCAATGCTGCGACGAGCGACGATGTTGTCGGCGATGGTTGTTCCGGTGCGGTCGTCGATAAGCGCAACGACCTCATCAATGATCTGCTCGACGCGGGGATCGCCGCCGTAACCGTAGTCCTCGCGCGCCGGTACCGGGATGAGCACGAACACATTGGAGTGGCCTTCGGGCGCGCAACCAGGATCGGTCGCTGAGGCCTTACACACGTAGATGGATCGGGAATAGGAGCCGAGCTCGCCGGATGCGATGGCATCGAAGTCAACATCCCAGTCGTTGCTGAGGAGCAATTGGTGGTGGGTGAGTTCAGGCAAATCTCCCCGCACACCGAGCAGCGCGACGATGCAGCTAATGCCGGGATCTTTGCGCTTCCATTTCACTGTGCGAAGGGCCGAGGGCAAGAGCGATTCAGTGTGCTCGAGATCTGCCGCGGAAACGACGACATCAGCGGGAAGATGGCGCAGCTGCGCACCCTCGCGCACGCGCACGCCGGTGACCTGCTTACCCGAGGTTGTGATGCTGACCGCCTCGCAGTCGGTGTGAGTCTCGGCCCCCTTGTCTCGGGCCAGTCGAGCGATCGCGGAAATAAGTTCGGAGAAGCCACCCATCGGGTAGCGCACGCCCTCCACGAGGTCCGTGTGCGACAACAAGTGATACATCGCCGGGGTGCGCTTCGGCGCGCTGGAGAGGAATACCGCTGGGTACTCCAGCACTTGACGGATCCGCTGATCTGCAAAATCCCGTGCGACCCACTGGTGCAAATTGAGGGTCAGAAGCTGGGTGAGCAGGGCGATGTTACCTAGTACTGGCTTGGTCAAGAACGGGGCGAGCGAGCTGAACGTGGTGTACAAAAATGTATCCACGGCCACCCGGTACGTAAATGATGCCTTTTCCAGGTACTTAACTGTCTTGGCCCCGGCACCTGGTTCGAAGGATTCGAACAACTCGGGAACCTGGCCGGTCGTGATATCAAAAGCTGGGAGATCTTCGGGGAAAACCCGGTAAGCAGGGGAGAGATCCACCAGATCAAGCTGCTCCGCAGTGCTGGTGCCAAGGCTGGCGAAGAAACGATCGAAGGCCTCCGGCATGAGATACCAGCTGGGACCCGTGTCAAAAGTAAAACCAGCTACCTCGAGCTTTCCAGCGCGGCCGCCGAGCTGGGAGTTCTTTTCGATGAGTGTGACGGTAGCTCCGGCGTCGGCAAGCAATGCCGCGGTGGCAAGGCCAGCGATGCCACCACCGATGATGACGGCGTGCATCAGTTCTCCTTCATTCGAGGTGCGAGGGCCACTGCGCGGGCGGCCAGGTAGGACTTGCGGGCGGCGGGGACGCGGACGCGCTCGGCTTGAATCTCGGCAAGCGTTGCCGCTTCGAGGCGGTCGGTGAGGTCTTGGAAAAGCAAGTACGAGGCGTAAACGCCAGAGCGGGCGGTAAGCGGCAGCACAGGGATGCCGAGCAGCGCGATCTTCAAATCCTCCCGGATCTCCGCGATGAGCTCCGCCTTGGATGCTTCGGTGAGATCAAGGTAGTGCCGACCGAGCGCGGTATCGTCGGTGTGATAGTCGCGCAGGAAATTGATGAGCTGAAACGCCTTGCCCAGGTGCCGCGCCGCGACCGAGCACGTGCCTTGCGCCCGGTCATTTAGTGGCTGCTTGAAGGTGAAAATGCTCAGGCACATCAGGCCAATGACTTCGGCGGAACCAAAGACGTATTCCTCACGGGACGACGGCGTGTGCACACCAGGGGTGAGATCGGCGCGCATCGATGCGAAGAAAGCTCGCAGGTGCTCGGGATCAATCCGACAGGTGCGTGCTGTCTTAGCAAAGGCGTGGAGCGCGGGATTCGGCGAGAACTGCTTTTCTATCGCAGTGCAGGTGTCTGCCTCAAAACGGTTCAAAACCTCCGCGATGTCCTCGCCGCTCAGCCCCGCTTCAGCGGCCACGCCATCGACGATTTCATCCGCGATCCGCACCACCGCGTACAGATTGCGGATGTGGGTGCGTGTTTCAGGGCCGAGCAGCGTGCTGGCCAGCGAAAAACTGGTGGAATAGCAAGCGATCACGGTACTCGCCGAGCGGACAGCCATCCGGTTGAATTTCTCGAGTGGAGTCGCGCGATGTGTCATACCCTCCATAATCTCATGCCGATTGCCACAAACCCAGCCGTCACCAGCTACGGTGGATAGCTATGACTGTGAGCCCTGAATTGGTTGTCCTCGTTGCTCAGGACGGAACGCCGACCGGGACGGCGCCAAAAGCTTCCGTGCACACGACCGACACCCCACTTCACTTGGCCTTTTCTTGCTACGTTCGCAACAGTGAAGGGCACCTGCTGATCACCCGGCGCTCACTCCACAAGCTCACCTGGCCGGGCATTTGGACGAACTCCATGTGTGGACACCCCGCCCCAGGCGAGAGCTTTGAAGACGCCATTCAGCGCCGCGCCACCACCGAGCTCGGCCTGCCAGCGGGCTCGCTTATCGACGTCCGCCCCGTCCTTCCCGACTTCTCCTACCGGGCCACCGATTCCTCCGGCATCGTCGAATGGGAAATTTGCCCGGTGTTCCAGGCGAAACTCGCGCCGGGTAGTGAGGTGGCTCCGTTTGATCGCGAGGTGGATTCCTACGAGTGGGTAGATCCGGCGGCGTTGATTTCGGCAGTCCAGAGCGCTCCGTTTGCGTTCAGTCCGTGGATGGTAGAGCAACTATCGCACGAGCAGCTGCGCGCAGCGCTCCTGGGTTAGCCCACTAGGCGCTTGACTGCCTCCAGCGGGATGTGGAGCCAGTCGGGGCGATTGTTGGCTTCGTACACCACTTCATAGAGGGCCTTGTCCAGGATGAGAGCGCGGAGCAGGGCGCTGTCTTGGGCTCGGTATGCTGCGAGAAAGACGTCGGTGGATTCTTTCGCCCACGTTTCTGGGTCGGCGATCCTGCCACCGAAGTGCGCGGCGTAGTCGAAGGAGCGCACCAGACCAGCCACGTCTTGGAGCGGGGAGAACTTGCCCCGACGCTCGCTGAGTGGCCGGGCTGGTTCGCCCTCGAAATCGATGAACAAGTAGCGGTCGGAACTTCGCAGGATTTGTCCCAGGTGAGCATCGCCGTGAATACGCTGGATGGTTGTCTCGCCTGCGCTGGCTTCCTCGTAGACTGCGGTGATGGCAGGGCGGAACTCTTCCAACACTTCAGCCTGGCAGATGAGGGATTCCATGCGTCGTTTGAGACCATCGATGACCTGCGCTGCTGGCACGACATCCGAGCCGAAGGCTTGCGCCAGATCGTGGTGGATGTGGCGCAGCGCTTCGCCGATCATGGCCGCATCCTCGGTAAACGGCTCAGCGGTGGCGGTGGCTCGCGCCCACCCTTCTTCGCAGCCTTCCGCGAAATCTTGGACCATGGCGGTCACGTAGGTTTCGCCGTCCCACTCCACAGTGGAGTAGGCGCGCAGCGCCGGAACGTACGAGCACTTTTGCCCAGCCAGTCCCGTGAGCAGCTCCACATCCGGGTTGATCCCCGGTTCCAGCATGCGAAACAGCTTCGCGATCGCAGGCTTCTCACCTCGGAAAATCAACGAAGAATTGGATTGTTCAGCGGTCGACACCGATACTTGGGGCTCGGCGGGGATCACCGGTCGCGACAGAACTTCGAGCTCGCCCAGTCCAAAAGCTTCCTCGCGATCGAAGCACTCCTGGATGTGGGCGAGCACCTCTGGGGAATCTAAGACATCCTGTTGCCCGGACAGGATCAGCTGGTAGAGGTCGCCATCGACGTCGACAAGCGCCCAGGTGGCGTTACCCACGTCGGCGGTGGCTAGTTGTTTCAGTTCGGTGATTCCAGCTTGCTTGGAGCGGAAGAACCGCTGGTTAGCGATGCTTTCGTACATGGTGTCCTAACGGGTGAGATCGAACCAGAAGAAGCCGTGCGGTGCGAGAGTGACGGTCCATTCGCGATCACCAATCTCTGGGAAGCTTGCGCCGCCGGTGAGCTCGCGAGGCACAACGCGCACAAACTCAGACAAATCGAGTGAAACGGCTTGCGGGCGCTTAGAAAGGTTATTCACGCACAAGATAACCTGGCCGTCGTATTCGCGCAGATAACAGAAAACAGCGTTGTTCTCGGACTCCACCTCGCGAAAGGTGCCCAGACCAAACGCCTCGTAGTGCTTGCGCACGTGAATCAAGGAGCGCGTCCACTTGAGGAGCGAATTCTCTTGATTCATCTGGGTCTGTACGTTCACCGCTGCGTAGCCGTACTGCGCGTTCTGGATCGCCGGTAAGTACAGGCGCTCCGGGTCCGCCTTGGAAAAGCCGCCGTTGCGGTCATCGCTCCACTGCATCGGGGTGCGCACGCCGTCGCGGTCGTGCAGCCAGATGTTGTCGCCCATACCGATTTCGTCGCCGTAGTACAGCACCGGTGAACCCGGGAGAGACAGCAACATGGCATGGAACAGCTCGAGCTGGTTGCGGTCGCCTTCCAGCAAAGTCGCTAGACGACGCCGAATGCCGACGTTCGCGCGCATGCGAGGCTCCTTCGCATACTGCGAGTACATGAAGGTGCGTTCGTCATCGGTCACCATCTCGAGGGTGAGCTCGTCGTGATTACGCAGGAAGATGCCCCACTGTGCAGTCTTCGGAATCGGTGGGGTGTCCCGGATGATATTGGAGATGGGGGTACGAGATTCTTTGCGCACCGCCATGAATAGGCGCGGCATGAGCGGAAAGTGGAAGGCCATGTGGCACTCATCGCCGAGCTCTGGTTCGCCGAAGTACTCCACCACGTCGCGTGGCCACTGGTTTGCTTCAGCGAGCAGCACGCGGCCCGGGTATTCCTGTTCCACTACCTGGCGGCACAGCTTCAGGAATTCGTGGGTTTCCGGCAGGTTTTCGCCGTTCGTGTCCTCGCGTTCAAACAGGTAAGGCACCGCATCAAGGCGGAAACCGTCTAGACCAAGGTCGAGCCAGAAGCGCATTGCGTCGAGCATTGCGTCCTGAACTGCTGGGTTGTCATAGTTAAGGTCCGGCTGGTGGCTAAAGAAACGGTGCCAGTAGTACTGTCCGCGCACCGGATCGTAGGTCCAGTTGGATTCTTCGGTGTCAATGAAAATGATCCGGGCGTCTTGGTAGAGCTCGTCGGTATCGCTCCAGACATAAAAGTCGCCGTAGGGGCCGTTCGGGTCGCGACGTGACTCTACGAACCACGGGTGCTGATCCGAAGTGTGGTTCATTACGAGGTCAGTAATGACACGGATGCCGCGTTGGTGAGCTTGGTCAATGAGCTCAACAAAGTCATCCACCGTGCCGAACTCCGGCAAGATCTCGCGGAAGTTACGGATATCGTAGCCGCCGTCCTTCAACGGGGAATCATAAAACGGCGGAATCCACAGGCAATCAACACCAAGCCATTGCAGGTAGTCCAGCTTGCTCGTCAAGCCTGCTAGGTCGCCGACGCCGTCGTTATTGGCATCGGCGAAAGCGCGCACCAGCACCTCGTAGAACACGGCTTGCTTGTACCACTCGGGTTGCGGGCGCTCCCATGGTTCTTCGCCGGGCGCAGGTGCCGGGGTGCGGTAGCTATCGGCAGTTGGTTCAACAACAAAACCTTGGTCGTCGATCAGTGGGGTGGTGGAGATCGGTTCAGTCATACTTTCCAGCGTAGGCAAATCTCAACAACGGTGTCGTGTACATCACTATGATGGTGAGTACAATCCAAAAGATTTAGGGAGCATGATTCGTGAAGAAACTTCAAGTAGGCGCGATCGCATTAGCTGCTGGCACTTCGGCGTTGGCAGTATTCGACTTTTTCCAGCCCAAGCACTCTATTCGACGCAATTTCCCCGTTGTCGGTCGAGCGCGCTGGATCGCTGAATCCTTGCGGGACCCGGTTCAGCAGTACTTCGTGGAATCTGACACCGACGGTGCACCTTTCGACCGCGAAACCCGCACGATGGTCTACCAGCAGGCCAAGAATCTTGGCGCAGAAGAGGCCTTTGGCACCGAGCGGGATTTGCTCAAGCCTGGCCGCGACCACATTCTGCACTCTGCGAATCCTGCCCCAATCCTGACGGAAGCGCCAAAGGTCCGCATCGGTGGCCCGCAGTGCTCCCAGCCGTTTGACATCCCGCTGTTCAATATCTCCTCGATGTCCTACGGGTCTTTGTCCAAAACTGCAGTTCTGGCGATGAACAAGGGCGCAGCGATGGGCGGCTTCGTTCATGAAACCGGCGAAGGCGGTCTGACCCCGTACCACCTCGAATACGGCGCTGACCTGGTCTGGGAAATCGGCTCCGGCTATTTCGGTTGTCGCAATGATGACGGCACGTTCAGCCCGGAGCGGTTCGCCGAGAAGGCAAAGAAGCCACAGGTCAAGGCCATCCTGATCAAGCTCAGCCAGGGTGCGAAGCCCGGTATGGGTGGCATGCTGCCCGGTGAGAAGGTGACTGAGGAGCTTTCCGAGATCCGTGGCATTCCGGTGGGCGAGGACTGCCTGTCTCCGGCATCGCACTCGGCATTTAGCAACCCGATCGAAATGATGCACTTCATCCAGCAGCTGCGTGAACTCTCGGGTGGTAAACCGATTGGCTTCAAGCTGTGTGTTGGTACCCGACACGAGGTGCTGTGCATGTGTAAGGCCATGGTGGAGACCGGCATTATGCCGGACTTCATCACCGTGGACGGTGCCGAAGGTGGCACAGGTGCGGCGCCACTGGAGTTCCTGGACCGCGTGGGTACGCCACTGTCCGAAGGCCTGATCATTATGCATAACGCTTTGGTCGGTTGTAACCTCCGCCAGCACATTGCGATCGGCGCAGCCGGCAAGATCGTCGGTGGTGCGGACATCATCCGTCGTCTGGCAATCGGTGCTGACTTCACCAACTCCGCGCGCGGCATGATGATGGCGGTGGGCTGCATCCAGGCAAAGGCCTGCCACACGAATGAGTGTCCTGCGGGCGTCGCTACGCAAAACCCGCGTTTCTACCGCGGTCTGGACATCGATGACAAGGCCGAGCGCGTGAAGAATTACCAGGCCAATACGCTGAAGTCTGCGATGCGCATTCTCTCTGCCATGGGTTTGACGGATTTCCGTGACCTCGGCCCGGCCCACATTGTGCGCCGCATTGACCCAACCCAGGCGCGTCCGTACGAGGACATTTTCGACTGGTTGTCACCCGGTGCATTGCTCAACGGCGAGGCTCCCTACGATTGGCAGCGTGACTTTGATCGTGCGTCTGCGGAGACTTACACCGCTCCGCCGACCCGCGCTGGCTTGATTCGTACCGGAAATGGAATGTAAATGAACCCGCTGCTCGACCCCTCACCGCTCGACTATCAGCTCCCACCGTTTGCTTCGATAACGGTCGAACACTACGTTCCGGCCTTTTTGGCGGCGCTGGATGATCATGATGCGGAAATCGCAGCCATTGTGAAGAACCCGGAAGATTCAAGCTGGGAAAACACGATGGAAGCGTTTGAGGCGTCGGGCCAGGCGTTGGCTCGTGTGGCCAATGTCTTCTTCAACCTTTCCGGTACTGATTCCTCGGACGAGTTCAATGCGATCTCCGCCGAGGTCCTGCCAAAACTGTCGGCGCACTCGTCTGCGATCTACCAGAACGAAGCGCTGTACCAGCGTCTGCAATCCTTGACGGCCCCCGAGGATGAGGAAAGCCAGCGCTTGCTGGACCACACGCTGCGCGCTTTCCGACGTCGGGGTGCAGCGCTCTCTGATTCCGACAAGCAGCGCCTGACCTCGATTGACGCATCATTGTCCGCGCTGGCCGAGAAGTTCCGCAACAACCTCCTCGCAGATACCAAAGAGCTGGCAGTGTCTTTCGAGCGCTTTGAGCTGGAAGGCTTCAGCGATGCGCGCATCGAGGCAGCCGCTGCGTACGCGCGTGAGATTGGCCGGGAAGGCTATGTGGTGCCACTGGAGCTGCCGACGGTGCAGTCGGAGCAATCGGTTCTAGATCTGCCCGCATCCCGGTCGAAACTGTACGAAGCCTCGCAGCAGCGCGGTCGCCTAAATGGAGAGGTAGCCCTGGAAATGGCCCGCCTGCGCGCCGAGCGCGCTGCGCTGTTGGGCTACGCGAGCCACGCCGAGTTTGTGATCGAGGAAGAGACTGCCGACGATGTAGCTGCAGTTCAGGGCCTGATGTCGGGTCTTGCTCCTGCGGCTTCGGCGAATGCGATGGGGGAGTACAAGCTGCTCGCCGAGGCTGCTGGTACCGAGATCACCGGCGCTGACTGGCCCTACTGGGAGTCCAAGGTCCGCGCCCGCGACTACTCCCTCAATGAGGACGAACTCCGCCAGTACTTCCCGCTCTCCCGCGTGGTTCGCGATGGTGTGTTCTACGCCGCCAACCTGCTGTACGGAATCACTGTGGAACCGCGCCCAGACTTGGAAGGGTACGCGCCAGGAGTGGATGTGTGGGAGGTTAAGGAGGAAGACGGCACCGGGATCGGCTTGTTGCTGACGGATTACTTTGGACGGCCGTCGAAACGCGGTGGCGCGTGGATGAGCTCCTTCGTCGACCAGAGCCACCTGCTGGGCACGAAACCGGTGATTGTGAACGTTATGGGCATCACCCGCCCCGTGTCTGGGGAGGCCTACCTGACGCTCGATGAACTCACCACCGTCTTCCACGAGTTCGGCCACGCCCTGCACGGCCTGCTTTCCGATGTCCGCTACCCATCCTTCTCGGGAACCTCCGTACCACGCGACTACGTCGAATTCCCCTCGCAGATCAACGAGAACTGGGCATTCCACCCTGAAGTTTTGGCGAATTACGCACCGGACCTGCCGCAGCAGCTTATCGACGCCATCGACGCCGCCAAGCAGTTCGGTCAGGGATTCGCTACTGCGGAGTACTTGGCTGCGTCGATCATCGATCTGGCGTGGCACAGTTTGTCCGTTGCTGAAGTTTCGGAGATCACTGATATTGAGGCGTTCGAGGCGGCTGCGTTGGTTGCAGCTGGCCTGGACGTGGAACATCTGAAAGCCCGCTACCAGACCAGCTACTTCAACCACATTTTCGGTGGTGGCTACTCCGCAGGGTACTACTCTTATCTGTGGGCAGAGGTCCTCGATGCCGACGGCTTCGACTGGTTCTCCACCCAGGATGACCTGCGCGTGGCGGGGCAGCGGTTCCGTGACCTGGTGCTCTCCCGAGGTGCATCCCGCGACTACACGGCAGCGTTCACCGAGCTGCGGGGCCGCGAACGCGATATCACGCCGTTGCTGCGTCGTCGTGGGCTTGGCGGTAGCAAGGTGTAAGCTAATCGCATCATGGACTTCATTACCTCGGCACCGCTCTGGATCCAGGCCCCAATAGTGGTGGCCGTCGCTGTGGTGCTCTGCGGAGTCCTCGCGTTCTTCTTCCTCCGGCTCATCGACATTGCTGGGGCGAAGACCTACCAATGGTTCGAAGGAAAAAATGAAAAATAAATACCCGCAGTCTCGTGTGAAGCTGGCGCTGTATCTGTTGCTGGCGCTGGTAGTTATAGCCTGGCTCGTTAGCTACTTCTAGATTCTTCCCCGTCTTCAAGACGGGGATCTTTTTTCGTCGCTAACGAAGCGTTATTAGCTATTGTGTTCTAATTCTGGGTTGATATAATTAGGGTAACGTTCACGGCGGGGGTTTGGAATGGAACAGCTAATTTGTCAGCTTGAACTTTATTTTCTCGGGCCAGCGGGAGTATTCGAAAAATTTAGCGAATTGCTAATTTTGAAGGAAAAGGTTGCGCGCATCGAAACTGAGCTTGCGGTCGGGCGAAGTGTAGCCGAGCTACAAGACGTGGGCCTTGACCTCAGCTACGCGCGCATTCTGGAACGGCGTGCTTCTTATCGATGGGATGAAGACGTTGGGGTAGCCCACCAAGATTCGATTCTGTCGCCACTGGAAAAGCTGACACACCCGGGTCGGCGAGATGAGATTTACGCCAAGGGCGTAGAAGTGGCCAAGAAATCCTCACCGCAAGTTACCAGGCGCTATGTGCGAAAACTAGTGGGCGAAGATAATGCCACCCGAGCCGGGGATGACGGTGGCGCCCATAAACGAAGGTTCCGGCTCTCGCGCCCGGATGAAGATGGGGGTTGTTATTTCAATGGTTATTTGCCGCGTCCTGTGGCTGCGCTTTTTGCAGCACTTTTGGCTGAAGCCTTTAACTCCACAGCACATGACGGCGATCAGCGCAGCATGGACCAACGGCAAGCCGACGCGCTGGCAGAGGTAATCAAATGGGCTTCTGCGAAGCGTCAGTCCACCACCGGGCATTGTTCGCTTGTCGTGCGCGTGACCGAAACTGATGAAATGAGTTGGCAGTCCAAGCTCTCCACGAATGTCGGAATTGATCTCACGCTTTTCGAGGTTGGCTACCTCAGTGGCGACTCAATCACTGACTACATCGTAGTTGTGGACGAACACGGCGCCGTCAAACATCTGGGGACCGGCGCAAGATCGGCGAATTTTCTCCAACGCATCGCACTATTTGCGCGGGATGAGTGTTGCGTCTATCCGGGATGTGATGCACCGATCGCCTGGTGTGATGTCCACCATGTGATTCCGTGGTCACAAGGCGGGCAGACGAGTATCGACAACCTTGCACCCCTGTGCCGACACCACCATAGAAAGGTGGACGACACCTGGGACAAAGCACACGTCGAATTTCTTAATGGTGTTCCGTGGTGGGTCGACGCCCGGCTTCCGCAATCTTCTTGAACATTGGATGCTCGGAAAGGTCGTCGATGAGCACCGGCGTACCTTCGGAGTCGCACAGCGGAACGCACCAGTTCGGGTACATGTCGCGCGTCGTGCCCGGCTGGTTCTGGGCGCGGATGTCGCCGACCATGTCTACCAAAGAGGTACAGGTGAGCAAGGAAGGAGTGGATGCCACGAAGCGGTGCATATCCGCCATGAGCTCTACATAGTCCCCATCGAAGCGCTTGTCACCGAAGTCCTCGCCTGGGCGCACCATGCTGAACACACGATTCTGCCAGGCCACGTCTTCTGCTTCTTCTAACTCAGCATCGCGCGTGAGCACCCCAAGGCGCTCGCGCAGCGCAATGTGGGAACCCTGGATGTAACCCATCGTTGGTGGCAGGTCGTGGGTGGTTACGGAAGACAGCGCCATTTCGCGGTATTCGGCAGCAGGCTTTGGGGTGTCGCCATTGTTCTCGAACCACAGGATGGACACGCCCATGATGCCGCGGTTAGCCAGGACTTCCTGCACCCAAGGCTCAAAGGTGCCGAGGTCTTCGCCGATAACTACGGCGCCGGCACGCTCGGCTTCCAGGGCGAGGATGCCGACCAAAGCGTCGTGATCGTAGTACACGTAGGTGCCGGTCAATGGCGACTGCATGCGCGGAATCCACCACAGGCGGAACAGGCCGAGCACGTGGTCAATGCGGATACCACCGGAATGACGCAGCACGGTGCGGAGCATGTCACGCCACGGCTTATAACCCGCGCGGGCCAGCTTCTTTGGGTGCCATGGCGGCTGGGACCAGTCCTGGCCCTGCTGGTTGTAGCCGTCGGCAGGCGCACCAACGGAGGCTGCCGGGGCAAGTACGGAGGCCAGGTTCTCGGCATCGGCGCCACCAGGGTGGACACCAACGGCAAGGTCGGCCATCAGTCCAATCTTCATGCCGGCAGCCTTGGCGCGTGCCTGAGCATTGCCGAGTTGTTCATCACAAATCCACTGCATCCAGCGGTAGAAGTTCGCGGTCTCCTCGACAGAAGGCGTGACGCTGTGATTGGCCTCCTCGGGCTTCTCGCGATGTTCGCGGGCAGCGCACCAGCGGGCGAAATCGTCCAGTCCACGGCCTTCCAGGGCGCAGTAATCCTCAAAAGCCTTCTGGCGCTCAGGCGAGCGAACAACGTGGAAAATCTCGTGCAGCACCTGCAGCTTGGCCATGAAGATCGGGTTGCGCTCGATCATAGTGTCGGTGGTGTTGAGTTCCTGGAACTCAACAGCCATCTCGCGGATATCTTCGAGCAAATCCTTATCCAAACCGGAAAGTTCCGGAATGTCCTCAATGCGGATGTAAATCGGGTTGATGAACCGGCGTGTGGTCGGCAGGTAAGGCGAATCTTCCACTGGCGGGAATGGTTCTGCAGCATGCAGCGGGTTAATCAGCAGGAAGTCGGCGTCAGCATGCTTTGCGACGACCTCGGCAGTAGTTCCAAGGTCATTGAAATCGCCCATGCCCCACGAGCTCTTAGAACGCACCGAGTACATCTGGCTCATCACACCGGCTACCTTGCCAGTGTTCGTCGACAAGCGGGCAGGTGTGACGACGAGCGTTGCGGTCGCCTTCATTTGGTTCGAGACCAACGTGATTTCATGCCAGCCCAGCGGGGTGTCGCCCGGAATAGCGAAGGAGGCCTCGCCCCACATGACACCCTCGACATCGCGCGGTGGGGTCCAGTTTTCGCGCTGCTCCGCCTCAAAGGTCGTGCCGTTTTCGAGGTAGACGGTGACTCGGGCTGGTGCGCCATCGTGAACATGGACGTTGACGATGTAGTCCGAACCCGCGGTCATGACCACCGTTGGAGGCAAGGGGCGGGTTGCTGCTTCGTTGTGGAAATCCATGATGGCAGCGCCGATGCTGTCCTGATTCGGGTCAACATCGACGTCCAATGCGTGCAATGTCTTGAGCAAGGTGTCTTCCGAGACTTCAATGAACTCGCCATTGGATGACCAGTAGCTCGTGGCGATACCGTGCAGATCCGCCAATTCCTTAAGAGATTCGAAGTAGCTCACAAGAATTCATCTTGCCATCTCACCGCGTCATATGCCCGGTAGTAAGTGGAAAAGTGTAGCGTGAACATGAACGAAACCTCATGAAAAGGACCACTATGCAGGAATACCAAAGCCCCGCCACCTACGAATTGGACCCCAGCGATACGGTCGTCAAATTGTTATTGGCGCAGGCTAAGGCGCGTCCGCATGGCGTGATGTTTACCCGCCCGCAGAACTATGAGTGGGTCAACGTCACGGCGAAAGAGTTCGTCGATGAAGTTTATGAAGTTGCCAAAGGGCTCATCGCAAATGGGGTACAAGCGGGTGACCGTGTCATCTTGTTCTCGGAAACGCGATACGAATGGTCGCTGATGGACTTTGCCATCTGGGCCGCTGGCGCATCCTCGGTGCCCATCTACGGTTCCTCTTCCCAGTCTCAGGTCCAATGGATCATTGAAGACTCCGGTGCAGTATTCGCCGTCACGGAAAAGCGCGAACACACTGAACTAATGAGCCACCTGGTTTTGCAAGCAGATGGCAGCCCACAACTAGTCGGCTCACCATCACAGCTGCGCCGCGTGCTGGAAATCAACGCCTCAGCTATCGCGACCCTTAAGTTCGAAGGCCGCGGCATTAGTAACGAAGAAGTGGACGCCCGGATCAACAACGCCAAGGCAGACGAACTCGCCTCTCTGGTGTACACCTCTGGCACCACCGGTCGCCCGAAGGGCTGCTACCTTACCCACGCCAACTGGGTCTCTGAAGTGCGCGGGCTGCTGGCCCACCCAATCGGCGGTATCGCGGTGCCTGGCACGCGAGTACTGACGTTCCTGCCGTTGGCGCACGTTTTGGCTCGTGCGGTGTACTTGGCCTGCGTCGTCGGTGGCGCCACGCAATCCCACTGGTCGGATTTCCGCTCGCTGACTGTGGAACTGCAGCGTTCTCGTCCTAATTTGCTGCTCGGCGTGCCACGCGTCTTTGAAAAGGTTCGCAATGCTGCGGCGGCGAACGCCGCAGACAAGAGTCCGGTGGCCGCAGCGGTTTTCTTGGAAGCCGAAAAGGTTGCCATGGAGTATTCGCGTTCCCTGGATGCCGACGGACCTTCGCGTTCCCTGCGGCTCAAGCACAAGATGTTTGACAGGTTGGTGTACTCCAAGATTCGCGAGGCCATGGGTGGAGAAGTCAAGTACTGCATCTCTGGCGGTTCGGCGATTAGCCATGACCTCCTCCACTTCTTCCGTGGTATCGGCGTGCCGATCTACGAAGGCTATGGCCTGACCGAAACCAGTGCCGCAGCGGCCGTAGACTTCGAGCCGCAGCGCATCGGTACTGTTGGCCGCCCGGTCGGCGGCATGGCCGCACGCATTAACGACGACGGTGAGATTCTGCTGAAGGGCAACATGCTCTGCAAGGGGTACTGGAATAACCCAGAAGCTACTGCAGATGCCATTCAGGACGGCTGGTTTAACACCGGCGACCTCGGCGAGATTACCGAAGATGGATACCTCATCATTTCGGGCCGCAAGAAGGACCTCATCGTCACCGCCGGTGGCAAGAATGTCTCTCCTGGCCCAATGGAAGACTTGCTGCGTTCCCACCCAATGATCAGCCAGGCGCTAGTTGTGGGTGACGGTAAACCGTTCATCGGCGCGTTGATCACTCTGGACGAGGATGCATTCCGGCGCTGGAAGCTCGTGCACAACCTGCCGGAAAAGGCCACGATCACGGAGCTTGCCTTGAACCCACAGCTGCGGGCCGATATTCAGGACGCGGTTAACCATGCCAATGACACCGTGTCTCACACGGAGGCTATCAAGAAGTTCTACATCCTCGACCGCGACCTGAGCGAGGAAGCGGACGAGCTGACGCCGACGATGAAGGTCAAGCGCAACGTGGTCACCCGGCGATTTGCCAAGGAAATCGCACACATTTATACGCGTTAAGCGAATCTTCGGCGGGGCACACCGTTTTTGCTCGCGAGAGTGTCTATCGTTGGCTTCGACATATTCACGATGATCAAAAGGAGCTTAGAACGTGCACGTAGTTGACGCTAAGTTGCGCCATCGTGAATTGACCCAGGAAGTCTACGATATCGGCGATGAGGTAGTCGAATACATCGAGCATCTCATGGAAGCAATCGCAGATTGGGACGTTGAACTCGTCGAAGACTGCTTTGCCGAATTCACGGAAATCGTTGAGGACGCTCGCAATGACTCTCGTCGCGTCGTTGCCGAACTCGCCGGCCTGCGCCAGGCCCTCACTTCGGGGCTGCGCTCCGGTACCGTGAGTGTTCGCGCGAAGCGCGAGTCCGATGCCCAGGCACCGGAAGCATTGTCTGTGTCCGAGCTCATCGCAGCTTTCCCGTTGGAAGCTCCGGCGCTCATTCGTGATATGACAACAGCGATGAACGCGCGCAGCCAGGCAGTCCTCGCCCGGCTTGAGCAGGTCAATGAGTGGATCCTGAACCAGACCGCCGTCGTCGCTGATGATCTCGATTCCCTCAGCCTGCCCGTGGTGTTCTCTCGCACCCAGCGCATCGTCGACACCACCATCGAGGCATGGCAGGATGCCGTCGCTGCGCAGCACCCGGAGTACACCCGCACCATGTGGGGGTCGAACCCACCGAAGTTCCTGCTCGAGCGCGCGCGTATCGACGCCATCGTCGCCAAAGTCGCAGCAAAGCGAGCTAAGGGTCGAGCTTCGTGACCTTCGGGCTCTATCTGCATGTCCCGTTTTGCGCCTCTCGCTGCGGTTATTGCGACTTCAACACCTACACTCCCGGCGAACTCGGCATGGGGCCGGAGGCATACCAGGACGCCATTGAAGTAGAACTTGCCCTGGCCGCCGAGCACGGCAGGACAGTGGACAGCATTTTCGTCGGTGGCGGCACCCCGTCCATGCTGGGCAGTGCGGGACTCGCACGCCTGCTCAAAGCAGTCCGGGATAACTTCGAGCTCAGCCCACATGCGGAAATCACCACCGAATCCAATCCCGAAAGCACGAGCGCACAGTTCTTTGCGGAACTAAAAGAGGCCGGGTTCACCCGCATTTCCTTAGGCATGCAGAGCGCAGCGCCACACGTGCTGCAGATCCTGGAGCGTAAGCACACCCCGGGGCGCGCTGTGGCGGCGGCACGGGAGGCTCGCGCTGCTGGCTTCGAGCACGTGAACCTCGACATGATCTACGGCACCCCGACCGAAACCGACGATGACGTGCGCCGCACTGTGGAAGCCATTCTCTCGGCGGATGTCGACCACGTCTCTGCCTACTCGCTCATCGTGGAAGACGGCACCGCGATGGCTCGCAAAGTACGCAAGGGTGAGCTGCCCGCACCAGACGAAGACGTGCTCGCCGACCGCTATGCCATCATCGATGGCATGCTCGACGGATTCGACTGGTACGAGGTATCCAACTGGGCAAAGCCTGGCGGCGAATGCCAGCACAACCTGGGGTACTGGCGCGACGGCGACTGGTGGGGCGCTGGCCCCGGGGCGCATTCCCACATCAGCGGCACCCGATTCTTCAACGTTAAGCACCCGCGGCGCTATAACGAACTCCTGAGCAAGGGCGAGCTGCCTATCCAGGAACGCGAAGTGCTTACCGAAGCGGACAAGCACACCGAGCGCGTCATGCTGGGACTCCGGCTCAAGGAGGGGATCCCGGCAGAGTGGGTGAACGCGCCGATGGCCGTCGAGAAGCACGTGCGCGCGGGTCTGCTCACCGCGGGGGAGCGGCTCGCGGTGACCGACAAGGGGCGCCTGCTTGCCGACGGCATCATCGCCGACCTCCTGGTTGAGGAAGGCTAAACTAGTCGGCATGGCTCCCTCAACGAAAGCACGAAGGCAACAAGTTCTCAATGCCATCGTTGCGGATTACATCGCATCTCAAGAGCCTGTCGGGTCTAAGGCCCTCGTCGAGCGGCATCGCCTGCAGGTCTCGTCGGCGACGATTCGTAACGACATGGCCGCCTTGGAATCCGAAGGGCTCATTGCGCAACAACACGCCAGCTCCGGGCGCATCCCGACGGAGAAGGGCTACCGGATGTTCGTGGACTCGATTCACGACATCAAGCCGCTGTCGAGCCCCGAGCGTAAGGCGATTTTGAGCTTCCTGGAAGGTGGCGTGGACCTGGAAGACGTGCTGCGACGTTCCGTGCAGCTGTTGGCGCAGCTGACGCGCCAAGCTGCGGTGATCCAGCTGCCGAGCCTGCAGACCTCGAAGGTGAAACACTGCGAGGTCGTGGCTTTGTCTCCTACGCGGTTGCTGCTCGTGATGATCACGGACCTCGGCCGAGTCGAGCAACGCAATGTCGAGCTCATGCGCCCCATTGAGGACGTTTCCACGTTGCGTGCCCTGCTCAACACCGCGCTGGCGGATAAGACAATGGCTGATGCGAGCGTGGCGCTGGCAGACCTCGTGGAGCACACCCCGGGCGAGCTGAAGGATGAGATGCTGCGCTGCGCCACGGTGCTGATCGAGACCCTAGTGGAGGCGCCGTCCGATCGCTTGATCCTCGCAGGTACCTCCAACTTGTCGCGGATTTCTCCACTTAGCACCTCCGTATTGGAAGCGCTAGAGGAACAGGTAGTAGTTTTGAAACTGCTATCGCATGTGCAAGAAGGCGAAGTGAACGTCAGTATCGGTGCCGAGCACCAGGATCACGGGCTGCACTCCGCGTCGATTGTGTCCACCGGATACGGTGACGAGGATGCCACGTTCGGAGCCTTGGGTGTGGTGGGGCCGACCTATATGGACTACACCGGAACTATTTCGAAGGTGTCAGCCGTTGCACAGTATGTCAGCAGAGTGCTTAAGAGTTAATGGAAAGGGTTTTGTGAATGGCGCGCGACTATTACGGCATTCTTGGAGTCGAAAAAGGGGCAACTGACCAGGAAATCAAGAAGGCCTACCGTCGGCTCGCTCGCAAGTACCACCCGGATGTCAACGACACCGAAGAGGCTGCCGAGAAGTTCCGCGAGATTTCCCTTGCTAATGAAGTCCTGACCGACCCGGAGAAGCGCCGGATCGTGGACATGGGCGGCGACCCTATGGAAGGCCCAACTTCTGCTGGACCTGCCGGCGGCTTCGGCGACATCTTCGAGGCCTTCTTCGGAGGCGGCGGCCAGCGCGGACCACGTTCCCGCGTGCAGCCAGGCGCCGACGCACTCCTCCGCACCCGCATTTCTCTCGAAGAGGCCTACTTGGGCGCGAAGAAAGAAATCACGGTGGACACCGCCATCGTGTGCGACTCGTGTACCGGTACCGGCAGCAAGTCCAAGGACAAGCCCGTCACCTGTGGCTACTGCCACGGTCAGGGCTCGGTCCAGGAAGTGCAGCGTTCCTTCCTCGGCAACGTCATGACCACCCGCCCGTGCCACGTGTGCCACGGCACCGGTGAAGTTATCACCGATCCATGTGAAAAGTGCTCCGGCGACGGTCGCGTCAAGGCACGCAAGGACCTCACGGTCAACATCCCTGCGGGTATTGCCGACGGCATGCGCATTCGCATGGCCGGTCGCGGCGAAGTTGGCCCAGGTGGCGGACCAGCAGGCGACCTGTACGTCGAGATCTCCGTCTCCCCGCACCCAATGTTCATTCGCGAAGGTGACAACCTGCACGTCACCGCCAAGGTGCCAATGCTCGACGCAGCCCTCGGCACCGAGCTGTCCCTCGACAGCCTCGACGGCAAGCCACTGACCATCACGGTGCCTGCGGGTTCCCAGCCAGGACAGCAACTGCGCGTCACCGGCGCTGGCATGCCGATCCTGCGCGCCGAAGCTACCCACGGTGACCTCATCGCCCACGTGGACGTCCAGATCCCGACCAACCTGGATAGCCACACCCGCGAGACCCTGGAAAAGCTGCGCGATCACCGCAGTGATTCCTCCGAGATCCACAGCGAAGATGAGGACGACTCTGTCTTCGGCCGATTGAAGAACCGCTTCCGCCGATGAGTCTGCCCACCTTCGTCTACGATCTGGACACCGTCCTCGCAGGAGGTCGCCCCGAGCTGCCTGCGGATTCTGGTGTCCTTGACGGGGCCGAAGGTAAGCACGCCGCCACCGTCAAGCGGATCGAGGTCGGGGAGCGCATGCTGCTTATCGACGGCCACGGCTCCGGAATCGAAGTGATCGCGACCGCGACCACCAAGAGTGCGGTGACCTTTGACGTCGATAAGCGCGTGTCTTTTCCGGCGCGCCCGGCGGTGACGATCGTGCAGGCGCTGCCAAAATCGGAGCGCTCCGAACTCGCGGTGGACCTCATGACGCAAGGTGGCGTGGATGTGATCGTGCCGTGGCAGGCAGCGCGGTCGATCGCGAAGTGGGGCGCAAAGGCCGACAAGGCGGTGGCGAAGTGGCGGTCAATGGCAGTGTCAGCATCGAAGCAGTCCCGTCGCATGCACATTCCAGAAATCACTGGGTTGGCTGAAACCGGCGCGGTTATAGAGCGGATTGCGGAGCTGACTGCTCGCGGCGGACTGGCCGTACTACTGCACGAAGAGTCCGCGGTACCCTTTACCTCGCTGGAGTTTGGCGACAACGAGGTGCTGTTCGTCGTGGGCCCCGAAGGCGGTCTAGCGCCGGACGAGGTAGTGAAATTCCAGGAAGCCGGAGCCGTGACCGCATTGCTCGGGCCGGAGGTGCTACGTACGGCGAGCGCCGGGCTCGTGACACTGGCTGCGCATGGCGCGCTGGCACGTTGGTAGAGTGTGACGCATTGGCAGTCCGCGAAGAAAAGGCATAATTTGGCGATCTACAAGCGCGAAGACATCATCACGCAAGGTTACGTGTTGGATGAAACCCACGCGAGCACGGTCCTAGGCATCGCCGATGACAACTTGCGAGTGCTGGAAAACCTCATCCCGGTGGACATTTTTGTTCGTGGGACCGAGATGACCCTTACCGGTCCAGATCACGAGGTTGCGCGGGTGAAGAAGGTGCTGGATGAATTGCAGGCCATCGCTCGGCGCGGTCATGTGATCAGCACCGATACCGTGAAAAACGCAGTTAGCATTGTCACCCAGGACGCGCCGAAGTCGGTGCGGGAGGTGTTGGCTGCCGACATTATCGCGCGCAAGGGCAAAGTCATTCGGCCTAAGACGCTGGGCCAAAAGCAGTATGTGGATGCGATTGATGAGAATACGATCGTGTTTGGGCTCGGTCCGGCCGGTTCGGGTAAGACCTATCTGGCCATGGCAAAGGCAGTGCAGGCGCTGCACGCCCGTCAAGTCAGCCGTATCATCCTGACTCGTCCTGCTGTGGAAGCAGGGGAGAAGCTTGGCTTCCTACCAGGCACTTTGAACGAAAAGATTGACCCTTATCTGCGTCCGCTGCATGATGCGCTGCGCGATATGGTGGAACCGGAGATGATCCCGAAGCTGATGGAGTCCGGGATCGTCGAGGTTGCGCCGCTGGCGTACATGCGTGGCCGCACCTTGAGCGATTCTTTTATCATTCTGGACGAGGCTCAGAACACGACACCGGCGCAGATGAAGATGTTTTTGACCCGTCTCGGCTTCGGATCGAAGATGGTGGTCACGGGCGATACCACGCAGGTGGACTTGCCGGGTGGCCAAAAGTCCGGCCTGCGCGTGGTGCGTGACATCCTTCGCGGGGTGGAGGATGTTCATTTCGCAGAACTTCGCAGCGAAGACGTAGTCCGGCACTCATTGGTTGGACGTATTGTGGACGCATACGATGATTACGAAGCACAGCGTGGAGAGGACTTCCTATGAGCATCGAGGTTTTCAACGAATCGGGCTACGACGGAGTCAACGAGGAAATGCTCATTGACGTCGCCTCCTACGCCCTGACTCGCATGGATGTGCATTCAGCTGCGGAGATGAGCATTCACATCGTCGACTTGGACACGATCGCGGACCTGCATCTGCGCTGGCTGGACCTCGAAGGTCCGACCGACGTGATGAGCTTCCCCATGGACGAGCTCACCCCAGGCTCTGGTCGTCCCGATGCTGCTCCGATGGGGCCGGCCATGCTCGGAGACATCGTGCTCTGCCCAGAATTTGCCAAGGATCAGGCCGAGCGCGCGGGCCATGATTTGGGCCACGAGCTGTGCCTACTCACCGTCCATGGCTGCTTGCATCTGCTCGGATACGACCATGTCACCCCAGCAGAGGAGCAAGAGATGTTCTCTCTGCAAAATGAGCTGCTGGCTGACTGGTATGAGGATGTCCAGAAGCGCGGCGTCACGTATCAGCCTAAGCCGAGCGGCCCAGGTGCCTTCCCAAGTGCTGCAGATCGGGAGCAATTGGGCTGATGACGAGCGCGATACTGCTGCTCCTCGCGCTCGTTATCTCGGGCGCACTCACGACGGTTGAATCAGCCGTCTCTTCCATTTCGCGCGCGCGGGTGGAAGAACTGGTCAAAGAGGAACGACCGGGCGCGGAAGCCCTGCTCAAGGTTGTGACAAAGCGCGCCGAGCACATTAACCTGCTCGTGCTGCTCCGCACGCTTCTCGACGCCGTCGCCGCGGTCTTCACCGTGACACTGTGCATCGAGTTTTTCGATTCCCGGCCGTTGGCCATCACCGTGGCTGTAGTGGCGCTAACCTTGGTGACTTTCGCCGTCATCGGTGTGTTTTCGCGCACTGCTGGCCGTCAGAATCCGTATACGGTCTCGCTCAATTCGTCGATATTTCTAACCTCGATGTCCTACGTGTTGGGGCCAATCCCGAAGGTGCTCATTTGGTTGGGTAACCGACTTGCGCCTGGCTCTGGTTTCCGCGATGGCCCATACGCCACTGAAATCGAACTGCGAGAAATGGTGGACATCGCGCAGGAACATGGCGTGGTGGAAGTCGAAGAGCGCCGGATGATCCAAAATGTCTTCGACCTTGCGTCCACCACCGCGCGTTCTGTCATGGTGCCGCGCCCGGAGATGATTTGGATCGAACGGGATAAGACCGCAGGTCAAGCTACTGCGCTGTGTGTACGCTCGGGCCACTCTCGTATTCCTGTGATCGGCGAGAACGTTGATGACATCGTGGGCGTGGTGTACCTGAAAGATCTGGTGCAAAAGACCTACCATCTGCCCGATGGTGGCAAGTCCGTGCGAGTGGACGAGGTGATGCGGGGCGCTACTTTCGTGCCGGACTCTAAGTCACTGGATAGCCTGCTCCATGACATGCAGCTGCACCGCAATCACATTGCCATGCTGGTTGACGAATACGGTGGCATCGCCGGCCTGGTGTCCATCGAGGACATTCTGGAAGAAATTGTCGGCGAGATTGCCGACGAATACGACCACACCGAGGTCGCCCCGGTGGAGCGGCTTGGGGAGCACCAATTCCGGGTTGTGTCGCGACTTTCTCTGGATGACCTGGCTCAACTCATCGATGAAGAACTCGACGTGGAGGTGGACTTTGAGGAGTTCTCCGAACAAGTTGACACTGTCGGTGGCCTCATTGCTTACGAACTCGGCCGAGTTCCCCTGCCGGGTGCCCAGGTAGAGGTCGCGGGACTGAAATTGACCACCGAGGGCAGCCGAGATCGTCGAGGTCGCATGCGCGTGACATCGGCGATTGTCGATGTGGTTGATACACTCGTTTCATGACAGAACTTGGATTTACCGAAGATGGCTTCCGCTCCGGCTTCGTTAGCTTCGTAGGCCGGCCGAACACCGGTAAATCGACCCTGACCAACGCGCTGGTAGGCGAGAAGATCGCCATCACTGCCAACCAACCGGAAACCACCCGCCATCCCATTCGCGGACTCGTACACCGAGACAATGCGCAGATCATTGTGGTGGACACACCGGGCCTGCACCGACCACGCACCTTGCTGGGTGAGCGTCTCAATGAAATGGTCAAGGAAACCTACTCCGACGTTGACCTGATTTGCTTGGTCATCCCCGCCGACGAGAAGATCGGCCCGGGTGATCGCTGGATCCTCGATGCCGTGCGCCAAGCTGCTCCCAAGACCACGGTCATGGGCGTAGTGACCAAGATTGACAAGGTCAAGCGTGATGAAGTCGGCGCTCAGCTCATGGCCTTGCATGAATTACTCGGTGGCGAGTGCGAGGTCGTGCCGGTCTCTGCCAAGGAGTCCGAGCAGATCGACGTGCTCGTCGACGTCATGGCCGCCCAACTCCCTGAGGGACCCAAGTACTATCCGGACGATCACATCACCGACGACGACACCGAAAAGCGGATGTCCGAACTCATCCGTGAAGCGGCGCTCTCCGGCCTCAAGGAGGAGCTGCCGCACTCCGTCGCAGTGGAGATTGACGAGATCCTGCCGAGCGAAGAACGTGAGGGCGTGCTGGATATCCATGCCGTCATTTATGTGGAACGCCCTGGACAGAAGACCATCCTCATGGGCAAAGACAATCGCCGCATGGGACGCATCATCCACAACTCTCGCCAGGAAATCATGAAGCTAATCGGCCAGAAAGTGTTCCTCGACCTGCGCATCAAGGTGCTGAAGGATTGGCAGTCCGACCCGAAGGCCTTGGGGCGCCTCGGATTCTAGATGCAGTCCTACCGTGAGCGCGCCCTCGTGGTGCGCACCTATGACTTCGGGGAAGCCGACCGAATCGTGGTGCTGCTCACGCCACGTGGGCTGGTCAGGGGCGTCGCAAAGGGCGTGCGGCGGGCGAAATCGCGCTTCGGATCCCGCGTGCAACCTTTCGTGCTCCTCGACGTGCAGCTGTACCCCGGCCGGAACCTGGATACTCTCACCGGCGCGGACACCGTGGAGTACTTTGGCTCCGGCATTATCGAAAGCTACGAGCATTACACCGCGGCCAGCGCAATTTTGGAGGCTGCCGAACAGCTCAGCTACCACGAAGGTGAACTGTTCGAGCTCACTGTGACTGCCTTGCGCCGGATACAAAACGCCTCGCATCCCACTGCGGTGTTGGATGCCTTCTTGCTGCAGGCTATGGATATTGCCGGATGGGCACCCAGCCTGTTTGACTGTGCCCACTGCGGTGCGCCGGGCCCACACTACGCGTTTCACCCAGGAGCTGGGGGAGCGTTGTGTGAAAATTGCCACCTGTCTGGCTGCGCCACACCCCCCACTGAGGCGTTGCGCCTGATGTGGTGGTTTATGCATGATGCTTGGGATGCTGTTGAGACGGCCTCCCACGACGCTGAGTTTTCTGACCTACTGGGGGCAGCTCATCAACTGACCCGTGCTCATCTTCAGTGGCACCTGGAGCGCAGCGTGAAGTCGCTAAACTTCGTGGACTCCGGCTGGAACCACTAAGATAGATCAAGTGACTGCACCAAATATTCCGCACGAGTTTCGCCCCAACCACATCGCACTAGTGATGGATGGAAACGGCCGCTGGGCCGAACAGCGGGGGATGAAGCGTACCGAAGGCCATAAGCGCGGCGAGGCAGTTCTCATGGATGTCATTGACGCCTGCCTCGAGATGGAAATCCCATACCTGTCTGCCTATGCCTTCTCTACGGAGAACTGGCGCCGCAGCACTGATGAAGTCCGCTTCCTTATGGGCTTCAACCGCGATGTACTGCGCCGTCAGCGTGACACTCTGAACGAGAAGGGCGTGCGCGTACGTTGGGTGGGCCGCCGTCCCCGTCTATGGCGCGCGGTGATCAAGGAGCTCGAGGCCGCCGAGGAACTAACGAAGGACAACACTCGCATGACACTGGCCATGTGTGTGAACTACGGTGGTCGTGCTGAGATCGTCGACGCGACTCGAGAGATCGCACGCCGGGCAGCGGCAGGCCAGCTGCGTCCCGAAGACATTACCGAGAAGTCCTTCCCCAACTTCTTGGACGAGCCAGATATGCCGGACGTGGACCTGTTTCTGCGCCCTTCCGGTGAGAAGCGCACCTCCAACTTCCTTATCTGGCAGTCGGCCTACGCCGAAATGGTGTACCAGGACAAGCTGTTTCCAGACTTCACCCCGCAGGATCTGTACGACGCAGTCCTCGAGTACGCCCAGCGCGATCGTCGCTTTGGAGGAGTGAAGTAGCGTGCCTAATAAGCAGCAGATCAAGCGTTGGCAGCGCTACCTTGCCAACGAACGGGCTGAAGCTGCGGTGTACCGGCACATCGCCAAACGCAAGGAGGGCGAAGAGCGGGAGATCCTCCTATCTCTGGCCGAGGCGGAGTCCCGTCACCAAGATCATTGGCGTTCGCTGCTCGGTGAGCATGCCAATGAAAAGGCCCGCCCGGACTTTTCCACCGTGGCGCATGGCTTTCTTGCCCGGTACTTCGGTTCCGTATTCGCCCTTGCACTCATGCAGTCTGCGGAATCCCGCAGCCCGTATGCCACCGACGCCGATGCGACGAAGCAAATGGATGCCGACGAGCGCATCCACGCCGAAGTAGTCCGAGGTCTTGCCGAACGTGGTCGCGAGCAAATGTCGGGCAATTTTCGCGCCGCCGTCTTTGGCATGAATGACGGGCTGGTGTCCAATCTTGCACTGGTGCTGGGCATCGTCGGATCCGGCGTTTCCAACCACTTTGTACTGCTCACCGGCGTGTCCGGTTTGCTCGCTGGTGCGCTGTCCATGGGTGCTGGTGAGTATGTTTCGGTGTCATCTCAGCGCGAGCTTCTCGACGCCTCCAAGCCGAATCCCGACGCTACCTCCGCGATCCCTGCCCTCGATGTCGACGCAAATGAATTGGCGCTGGTGTACCGCGCCCGGGGCATAGCAATTGACGAGGCAGAGAAACGGGCACAGTTGGTGATTCGCTCGATCCATCACCCATCGGCCTCCGCTGTGCTGGACACTACCCACGACAAGGGGGAAGTGGTGGGAAGTGGCACGGCAGCCGCGATTTCTTCGTTCCTGTTCTTCGCCTCTGGCGCGCTGATTCCGATCATCCCGTTCTTGTTCGGGCTGTCCACTGCAGTTGCTGCCGTCATCGCGTGCGTGCTCGTCGGACTGGCGCTCATGATCACAGGCGGCGTGGTCGGTGTGCTGTCTGGAGCCCCGCCATTCTTGCGCGCGTTGCGCCAAGTGGCCATCGGACTCGGAGCCGCAGCCATTACCTATGGTCTTGGCTGGGTGTTTGGAGTTTCAGTAACTTAGGCTGCGCAGTTTTTGCACAGACCGAAGATTTCGGCGGTGTGACCCACCAGCTGGAATCCGTGGTCTTTGGCAACCTTGTCGGCCCACGTTTCCACTTCGTTTCCGGCGATTTCTACCGTGGTGCCACATTTGGTGCACACCAGGTGGTGGTGATGGTGGTCGGATTCGCAGTGGCGGTACAGCGTTTCACCACCGGACATGTGGAGGACATCCACGGCGTCGATATCGGCAAGCGACTGAAGCGTGCGGTAAACGGTGGTGAGTCCCACCTTCGCTTCGCGTTCGGTGAGCGCCTGGTGGATTTCCTTGGCAGAAGAGAAGGTATCGATATCACGAAGGACCTCGATGACCGCTGCGCGTTGGCGGGTGCTTCGTTGCCCAAGCTTGGGTATTGGTGAATCACTTCGAGGTGACATCGTGAACCGAGTGCCTTTCGGACCTAAACAATTGTGCCTATCAAAAATTAAGTTACCACGTCTACAACTTTTCGCTGTCAGATACGCGAACTCGCGCAAACGTAGCTTCCAAAATGGGGATAACGTCCATTTCAGTGAGGGAATAGTACATTTCCCGGCCTCGACGTTCGTTGCTGACGAGCCCCGCGCTGCGCAGCACTTTGAGATGCTGGCTGATCAGAGGTTGGCTGGAGCCTAGGTACTCAACTAACTCATGAACGCAACGAGGTTGTGGTTTGAGGAGGTAGAGGATTTTCATCCTCAATTGCGAGTCCAATGCGCGGATGATCTTTTCGGCTCCGGCGAAATCTCGATCAAGATCGAGGAGCGTCTCGACCTTCGTGTTCACGGCGGTTCACTTCCTGACTATGCCCAGGTCAAATATGCAAAAAATGCCTTATGTATCCAGTTAAACCCACCTTGGAACTGCTGGTCAAGGCCTAGTTGAGGGACATTGGGCACACTTCGTTACACTTGAGGGCACAAGTCAAGCTCGGCAGCCAGTCGAGTCAAACCTTATTTTGTGTCGCAGCCCTGGGCGGCTCGGGTATTGCCAG
The DNA here is from genome assembly GCF_009734385.1 of Corynebacterium kalinowskii. NCBI lineage: Bacteria > Bacillati > Actinomycetota > Actinomycetes > Mycobacteriales > Corynebacteriaceae > Corynebacterium > Corynebacterium kalinowskii. Next base: position 757,579 of record NZ_CP046452.1, read on the forward strand.
TTCACTCCGGAATATGGCGAACCGAGGGTCTGGCGGATGATCTGCGAACGATGATCACTCAAGGAGTGTCGTGGCTTCAGTAATCGATTCCGTAGTTAGCCTGGCAAAACGTCGTGGTTTGGTCTACCCATGTGGTGAGATTTACGGCGGTACCCGTTCTGCTTGGGACTACGGTCCGCTTGGCGTTGAGCTCAAGGAGAACATCAAGCGTCAGTGGTGGCGCACCTTTGTGCAAGGCCGCGATGACGTCGTGGGTCTGGATTCCTCCATCATTTTACCCCGCCAGGTCTGGGAAGCTTCCGGCCACGTTGAGACCTTCACCGACCCACTGGTTGAGTCACTTCACACCCATAAGAGGTACCGCGCTGATCACCTCATCGAAGCGTATGAAGCAAAGCACGGACACCCACCAGCAAATGGTCTGGCTGATATCAATGACCCAGAAACCGGCCAGCCAGGCAACTGGACCGAGCCAAAGATGTTCTCCGGTCTGATGAAGACCTACCTCGGTGCGGTAGACGACAAGGAAGGCTTGGCCTACCTGCGTCCGGAGACTGCCCAGGGCATCTTCATCAACTTCAAGAACGTTGCCACCACCGCTCGCATGAAGCCACCATTCGGCATCGGCCAGATGGGTAAGGCTTTCCGCAACGAGATCACCCCGGGTAACTTCATTTTCCGTACCCGCGAGTTCGAACAGATGGAGATCGAGTACTTCGTACACCCATCTGAGGTGGAAGCGAAGTTCGACGAATGGGTCGACGCGTGCTGGAACTGGTTCATCGACCTCGGCATCAATCCAGAGAACCTTCGTCAGTTCGATGTTCCTTCCGATGATCGCGCGCACTACTCCGATCGCACCATCGACTTCGAATACCGCTTTGGTTTCGGTGGCAACGAGTGGGGCGAGCTCATGGGCGTCGCCAACCGCACGGATTACGACCTGTCCCAGCACACTGAGCACTCCGTGGACGACATGAAGTACTTCGACCAGGTCACTGGCGAGAAGTACCATCCGTATGTGATCGAGCCTTCCTTCGGCCTGACCCGTTCCCTCATGGCATTCCTCATCGATGCCTACACCGAGGATGAGGCTCCTAACGCCAAGGGTGGCGTCGATAAGCGCGTGGTTCTGAAGCTGGATCGTCGCTTGTCACCAATCAAGGTTGCGGTGCTGCCGCTGTCCAAGAAGGAAGAGCTGACGGGCCCTGCGCAGGAGATCGCGAAGGAGCTCCGCCAGCTGTGGAACATCGACTTCGACACCTCCGGTGCGATCGGTCGTCGTTACCGCCGTCAGGATGAGATCGGTACGCCGTTCTGTGTCACCGTCGACTTCGACACCCTCGAGGACCAGGCTGTCACCGTTCGCGAGCGCGACACCATGAGCCAGGAGCGCGTTCCCGTTTCCGAGCTGCAGGCTTACCTCGCCGCACGCCTCGTGGGCTGCTAATCATGACTGAGATGCAGTGGGGCCAGCGCAAGAATGGTGTCATCTCCCTGTCCGAAGATGGTGAGAAGATCGTCGACTTCAAGATAAAAGACGACAGCTCAACCGCGCTTATCGACGGCCAAGAGTGGTCTTTCACCTTGAATGACACCGTCGCCTCCGCCAGCAATGGCGAGGTGACCTGGTCGGCTGAGGCTGAAAAGGGCTTCAAGAAGTCCAAGCGGTTCGTGGCACAGGTGGGTGAGCGCAGCATCGACTTCATCAATGAACAAAAGTCCGACTGGATCATTGATGAAAACGACGTGAAGCTCGGTCAGTTCACCGGTGCCAACAGTGGCGTTCGCCATGTAGCCGTGGAATTCGAGGATGATGCCAAGCTCAGCGAGGAGCAGAAAGTGTTCCTCGCGTGGCTGTCCCGCATCGCCCTTGAGCAGCGACTTGTCTCTTCCACCTGGATGTTGACGCTGATTCTGCTTATCCTGACACCGTTCATCATTTTCGTTTTCTTTAACTAGTCGGAGAACCGATGTCGGACGTGCCTCCTCGCTGGACGTGGATCGGAAACGAGTTGTTTGACTCGCCCGGTCGGCTGTTGGCGACGGTGCGCTCAGATGTCATTGATGTAGACGGGGATAGGCTCCTGATCGAGTGTTCGCCCGGGCCCTTGCATTTCCGGGCTCGGGCGACGTCCACTAATGGGGAAGTCTTCACGGTGAGCCAACGCGGCTTCACCGTCAGTACCCTGATCGCATCCTGCGGAAACGCGTCCTACATCCTGGAACGCACCTCAGTGTGGCGGAAGGAACGCTGTATCAGAGGGGCGTCGGGTCCGCTGGCGTACGTGCGCCCCATGATCAGCGGCAAAGTCGAAATGGTGGGCACCGATCTAGCAGATACACTGCCGGATATGCATGCTGTGTTTCTGAGCTGGGCCTGCGTCCTCGTCGATTCTCCGGTGCGCAGGCCACGGGTGTAGCCGGCTAAAACTTGCCGCCGGAGACGCCGCCCCCTCCAAAGCCGCCGCCACCACCGAAACCGCCGCCACCACCAAAGCCACCGCCGCCGCCGAAGCCACCGCCCCAGCCGCCGCCACCACTGAGCATTTCGTTAATCAACATGCCGGTGACGATGCCACCCATGTTGGATCCGCCACTGGATTGGTGCCTGCGGCGGTAATCATCAACGTCGTTTTGCGCCGATTTTGAGGCGCGCTGCGCGGCAGTGAGGGACTTACGAGCAAACTCGATGCCCTCGCGAGTGCGGGAAGTGCGAATATTTAGTGCCTGGGCTTGGAGGTTCTTGGCGTCGGCAAGCTGCGTGCGTGCCTGCGCGCCGACAACCTTTCCTCGGGTCGAAATCAAGTCCTCGGCGGCCTGGATTGCGCTGTTTGCTGAACGCAGCGTGTTGTCAAAGACTTGAAGGGTGCGCGCTTGATCAGCGGCGGAGGCGCGCACCTTGTCCAGTTGCTCGTCGACGTGCGTGTCAGCTTCAACGAGGGCATTGTAGGCCCCGAGTGGGTCGGTGTTCGCAGCACTTTGGGAGCTTTGCAGCACCGACTGAGCCTCCGAAATCACCCGCCGCAACGCATCCCAATCGGCTTGCGTACCTTGGCTCGCTGCCTGACGCTCGAGCTGAGCTGCTTCAGCGATCTCCGCGTTAACCTCCTGCACCAGGGCAGGGAAGCGGTCCCGGGCCACAGCGATGTTCTCCTCGGCGTGCTCAATGCCGGAGAGGAGCTGGTCTGCCTTCTGGGTGGCGTTTTCCGCCCGTCGAATGTCCTCGATGAGTCGGCCCTGTTCACCGGCAGGGAGATGGACTACAGCGCGTGCGGACTCCAAGGATTTCTCCGCCTCGCCGAGCGCAGCGGTAGCAAGTTCGACGTTGTCCGAAATACCGGCGATGACGGTGGAATCATAGCGACCTTTCAGTCCCTCGAGAATCTCCACCGAACGAGGAATTCGAGTACGCAGGTCAATAGTCGTGCGGGTGAGCTCGTCTACCTTGGAATCGGCGTTGATCAGCAGGTTGCGCATTTCCGCAAAGTCGGCAGCTTCCTTGTCCAAAGCATCATCGGCCTGGCCACAAGAAGAAATGATGTCCACCAGCATGGCGCGTCGATCCGCCTCAGACTCCGGAATCGAATCATCCAGCTTCTGCTTCAGCCCAAATGCGCGCTGCAGCGTTGACGTGGAGTTATTCATTGCCTTGGTGAACGGGCGGGCGCGTTCCGCACCGAATTCGGAGATCGCCAGATCCAGTTCCTCGCGGCCACGGCGAATCGACTCGTCGGTGCTCACCAGTTCCTCACGGGCTCGTTCTTCCAATACCTCAGTGGGCAGGGAGTGCAGCGCGCCCACATTCTTCGGATCGATCGCGCGCGCGTCCTCCACCATGGCGGTATTGGTCTGCTTGCGTTTGCGCTTACTCAGCGCATACGCGCCGATGCCTAGGCCACCGAGAGCTGCAGCGCCACCGCCCAACCAGCCCATATCGCTGCTGTCCATGGCGCCGCCGCCACCGCTGGCTTTGGCATCAACGGCGTCGACAAGCGCCAAGGCAGCGCCGTTGTAGTCCTCATCCACCAACTTGTCGTAGGCGGCCTTGTCAATGCGCTGCTGATCAGAAGAACTAAAGCTGCCACCGTAGGAAATGCCGTAGTCTCTCGTCGATGGGGAGACACCAAAGACCACCACGTTGGGGCCCTCATTCTTCTTGAGCGCCTGGGTAGCCCACTGATCACCCGTCATACCGGCGAAGTCCTTCGCGAACACCACATAGACCTTCTTCTGGGTGTCCTTCTGGACCTGCTTGATTTTGGCCTCCAACTCCGCCTCCTGCGCAGGCGTGATGATGTCGGCGGAATCCGTCACCGTCTTGGTGTAAGTCACGGGTGCCTGAGCGACGAACTGCTCGGCCGCAAACGCGGGGCCGGCGCAGCCCAATCCGAGACCGATGGTGCACAGGGACAAAGCGCTGAATTTACGAAGGCCGTTCATACTGCATAAGGTTACCTGTCTCACGGCGAGGTGCGCACTGATTGTGCTGGAAAGCAGGCACAATCGAACCCGTGACTACGCAGTATGAATACTCGGCGGCGGATGTCGAGCGGCGCTTTGTCGAGCCGAGTAAGGGCAGCTCCATGCCTGGCTCCGAGCCCGAACACCGCGGCGCGTTCTCCCGTGACCGCGCACGAGTGCTGCACTCCGCGGCGTTGCGACGCCTCGCCGATAAAACTCAGGTTGTTGGTCCTCGCGACGGCGATACCCCGCGCACCAGGCTGACGCATTCTTTGGAAGTCGCCCAGATTTCTCGTGGCATCGGCGGGGGACTCGGCCTCGATCAGGACCTGTGTGAACTCGCAGCGCTCTCGCACGACATCGGCCATCCGCCCTATGGGCACAACGGGGAGGTCGCCCTCAATCAGTTGGCCGACCTGTGCGGCGGATTTGAAGGCAATGCCCAAACTCTGCGCATCCTCAGTCGTCTCGAACCGAAGATCATGTCGGGAACGGAAAGTCTGGGGCTCAACCTCACCCGCGCCTCCCTTGATGCCGCGTGTAAGTACCCGTGGACGCGCGAGCACAATCCCCGAAAGTATGGTGCTTACGAGGAAGACCGGGAGCTGCTGGACTGGCTGCGCGACGGCCACGACGACCTGCGTAAACCCATCGAAGCCCAGGTGATGGACTGGTCCGATGACATCGCCTATTCAGTGCACGATGTCGAAGACGGCATCGTCTCCGGTCGCATCGATTTGTCCGTCCTGTGGGATTTGGTCGAACTCGCCGCCCTGGCCGAAAAAGGTGCTCGCGCCTTTGGTGGAGAGCCCGAGGCGCTTATCGACGCCGCCGACCGACTACGCCAACTAGCCGTCGTTCGCGCTTCGTCGGAATACGATGCGTCACTGTCTGCCCTCGTCTCGTTGAAAGCGATGACATCCGAGCTGGTCGGCCGGTATGTGGGCATCACCGTGGCTTCGACGCGGGCTGGTAACGAAGTAATTGGTCGGCAGTACGGTGATCTGATTGTTCCGGAATCCGCGATCAACGAAGTCAAGCTGCTGAAGACCATCGCAGTCCTCTATGTCATGGACGATCCAGGGCACTTGGCGCGCCAAGACCGCCAGCGTGAACGCATCAATCGGGTGTATGACTATCTCTGCCTGGGCGCTCCCGGCACCCTAGATCCGCTGTTCCAATCGTGGTACGCCATGGCCGACTCTGATGCTGCCCGCCAACGCGTGATCATTGACCAGATCGCGTCCATGACGGAAACTCGGCTGGAGAGAGTGGCGAAGAACTCGGCCGAGGTGTCGGTGTTCTTTTCGTAACTGTCAGCCCAGGGTAGAGATCTTCACGCCCTGGTCACGGCACACATTAGCGAGCGAGGTGTAGTCGCGAATCTGGAGTCGGCAGCCCCTGAGCACCAGGGCTTTCACTTGGACTTCTCGCAGGTAGTCGGCAAAACCGTCTAAATTCCGTGGAGTCGGCTGGTGGTTTCCGGCGATCAGGGCATAGGCCTCGGGAAGGGTTGACGCGCGGCGGGCGTCGATAAGTAGCGTGCTATTCGGCATCGGGGATCTCGCAGAAACTCTCGTAGTGATTGTCGGTGTAGTACCAGACGTCGGGGTCGGTCTTGGAACCGCCGCCGACGATGATGCGTCGCTCACCGCGGTGGTTCAGGCCAGGGGTGTCCACGGTGTACTCGCGGTAGTAATTGCGGTCCTGTTTGGGCAGGCGGCCCTCGTAGTTACCGAAGCGCACGCCGTCGTTCTCCGGGTACTTCGGCTTCTGGCCAGCGAGAATGCCGTCAATGACCGGATCCACCTGATTCGGGAGCGTATCGACGGGGCACTGGCCGTCCTTCGGTTTGCTCTTCGCGGACGGCTTATTCTGGGCCGTCGGCTTCGCGGTAGCTGCAGTCGTCGGCTGGGGGTCCTTGGACTGGCCCGGGCCCAGGTCAAACCCGAAGAAGGCGGCGGCCAGTACGACAAGAACGCCACCCACTCCGGCGAGGGCTTTAGGTTGAGATGCCATAGGAACCATCATGTCAGATAGCAACTAAGGTGTATGTCATGGCCAAAGGCAGGATCCCCCAAAGCGACATCGAAGCGATTCGCGAACGAACCCTCATTGAGGAGATCGTCGGCGAATATGTGCAGCTCAAGCCTGCAGGTGCGGATTCGCTCAAGGGACTGTCACCGTTCAAGGACGAAAAGACTCCGTCTTTTCACGTCCGCCCCAACCGCGGATATTTCCACTGCTTCTCCTCTGGTGAGGGTGGCGACGTGTTCTCCTTCCTGATGAAGATGGAACACATTACATTCCCGGAAGCCGTCGAGATCTGCGCCGATAAAATCGGATACCGGATCAACTACGAGGGCGGGGGATCAGGCCGTAGGGAAGAGCCCGGCACTCGGCAGCGACTCATCTTGGCTAACCGGCACGCGCATGAGTATTACCGCGCCCAGTTGGAAACCCCCGAGGCGGCACCAGCCCGCGACTTCCTCACCCAGCGGGGCTTTTCCGCCGAACATGCCCACCAGTTTGGTTGCGGTTACGCGCCGGCGGGCTGGGACACCATGACCAAGTACATGCTGCGCAAGGGCTTTACCTTTGAGGAACTCGAGGCAGCGGGGCTGTCCAAAATGGGCAAACGCGGGCCCATCGACCAGTTCCACCGCCGCCTGCTGTGGCCGATCAAAAACACTTCTGGCGACGTGATCGGTTTCGGTGCTCGCAAGCTTTTCGACGACGACAAGCTCGGCAAGTACATGAACACGCGCGATACCTTGTTGTACAACAAGTCGAAAGTGCTGTTCGGCCTGGATCAGGCGAAGAAGCACATCGCTGCTGGGCACCAGGCCGTGGTCGTGGAAGGCTACACCGACGTGATGGCGATGCACGCCGCTGGCGTCACCACCGCCGTTGCTTCCTGTGGCACTGCCTTCGGCGAAGACCACCTGCAGATGCTTCGTCGTCTCATGCTCGATGACAGCTACTTCCGTGGCGAACTCATCTATACCTTCGACGGCGACGAAGCTGGGCAAAAGGCAGCCATGCGCGCCTTCGAAGGCGACCAGAAATTCACCGGACAGTCCTTCGTGGCCGTGGCCCCCGAGAGCATGGACCCATGCGATCTGCGGTTGGCCCGTGGTGACGCCGCTGTCCGGGACCTGGTTGCTTCCCGGATTCCAATGTTCGAGTTCGTGATTCGCGCGCTGATCGCCGAGTACAACTTGGACACCGTGGAAGGTCGCTTGCAGGCTCTGCGCCGGGCGGTGCCGGTCATCGCCGATATTCGGGATGCCACCCTGCGCAACGAGTACGCACGTCAGCTCGCCGGCTGGATCGGTTGGGCGGACCCAGCCGAGATCGTGCGCAAGGTTGCAGAAGAGACGCGTAAACCGAAGTCCGCGTCGCCATCGCGTGGCCGCGCCGCTGCCGAGCCAGTTGCGGACCCGCGGGCAGGCCTCCCGGATCCGAAGGAACCATCCCTATGGCCTGAACGGGAAACTCTCAAACTTGCGCTGCAGTATCCGATGCTCGCCGGTGACTACTTTGATGGTCTCGCCACCGAGTGCTTCACCGCGGAGTCCTACCGCGCGGTACACGCAGCGATCCTGGCCACCGGCGGCGCTGCTGCCGGCACCAGTCAGGGCTTCGAATGGCTGCCCAACATCGCCGAACACCTCGATTTGCTGGGGCGATCGCTGCTGTCCGAGCTGGCGGTCGAGCAAATCAACTGCGAAGAAGAGGAACTGGAGAAATACACCGACAGCGTCTTGTCTCGGCTACAAGAAGTCCGCGTTGGCAACCAAATTGCCCGGCTGAAGGGCCAGCTCCAGCGCATGCGACCGTCTGATGATGAAGAGGCCTACAACGCGCTGTTCGCCGACTTGTTGGCGCTAGAGCAGGCTCGCCGGGAATTGCTAGCGCGGGCGTTTCGATAATTAGTCGTGATCCGGCTCAAGGACGTTGCTGCCGTCCTCGCGACGCAGGTTCTTAACTTCCTTCATGCGTGGCTCGGGATCGAGCTTGTTAGCGAGCGCCCGTCGGGTGGCGGTCATAGCTGCCTGTGAGGCGGGGGAGTTCACTGCGAACTCATACCCCTTCTTGATCTGTTCAAAGCGGCGACGCCCTGCCTTGGTTCCGAGGACGTAGCCGGCTGCTGCACCAACAATCAACTGGATCATGTGTGTTTCGAGCACCTTCGGTTATCGCGGACTGGTGGTTACCTACTGTACCTGGGTGACTTGATCTATGGTGAGATGCATGGTTTCGGTAGGAGTGTTCGGCGCGTTCATAGCTGGTGTGTTTTCGCTACTCAGTCCATGTTCCGCATTGTTGCTACCGGCGTTCTTTGCCTATGCGTTCAGCTCCAAGCGGCAGCTCGTTGCGCGCACCCTTGCCTTCTTCCTCGGACTGAGCGCGGTGATGGTTCCGTTGGGAATCGGAGTCGGCTGGTTCGGACAGCTGTTGATGTCCCACCGCTCGACCCTCATCCTGGTCGGTGGCCTGGCGATGGTGTTGTTCGGTCTGATTTCCTTCTTTGGCCGTGGCTTCAACATTCCACTCCTGTCACGCCTGAATAATCGAGTACGTGGCACTTCGTGGCTAGCGGTGTTCGCGCTCGGCGCCGTCTACGGATTCGCGGGATTCTGCGCTGGACCGCTTCTCGGCGCTGTACTCACCACGGCAATGCTCTCCACCAGTTCTCTTTACGGCGGCCTGATCATGGCAATGTATGCGTTGGGCATGACGGTGCCGCTGTTTTTCCTCGCCTGGGCGTGGGATTCGCGCCAGCTTGGCGACGCCCGTTGGCTCCGCGGCCGCGACGTGAAGTTCTTGGGGCTGACGTTGAATACGATCTCCATGGCCTCTGGAGTCTTTTTCATCCTCATTGGCTTGCTGTTCATCAAGACGGAGGGGCTGACAGGTATGCCAGCGCTGATGTCCGTCGATAAGCAGTTGGAGGCGCAGCAGTGGGCGCACGGACTCATGGCTGGCAACGAGCTTCCGCTGCTCTTGGGGGCATTGGTCATCGCTCTGGTGGTGGCAGTATGGAAGTATGTCCGAAGCACGAGAGATTGAGCCAGCGAAAAGCTTGTTAATCCTTGTCAGTGCTTGCGCTGGCTTGTGCTACATGGCGGGGCAAACACTCGACGGCCTGGGATTGCCGGTGGTACCTGGGCCACTGCTATACCTGATGGCGGTAGTAGCGCTTGCCGCGATTGTTCGAAACTCAGTCTCGCGGCTTCGCTCGGGTGGTTGGAAACTATGGGGGTTCATCCTGCTTGGACTCTTCGTGTCTTTCGCATTCGAGGTGCTGTGGTTTCAAGTAACGAATAGCGTCGGGGCAGCGACCAATTCCAACACTGAGTCTATTCGCGGTCAGCTTCTGGACCATCCTTTCGCAATGGGTTTTGCCGTCGTCGTAATTGGCCCAGTAGTTGAGGAAATGCTCTACCGCTTCGGTATATTCCGGCTGCTCTCCGGTATTCATGTGGCGGTGGGGCACGTGGGTACCGCGCTCTGCTTCGCTTTCCAACACGTGGGAGTGGGATGGCTTGTTCACGGCGATCCCTCGCAGCTGTGGCATGCACCCGGGTTTGTTGTCTACAGCCTGGTTATGACCATGCTGTATCGGCGTACTGGCACAATTCTTGCTCCGATACTCGTCCACATGGCAAGTAACGCGATCGGTGTGGGATTCATGCTGGCGTGAGAGCCCCTATGCCGTGATGGAGTGCGGGTGTAGAGCTCTAGTCGACGCGCGGTTACGCAAACAGGGCAAACCAATTCTTTCTTCACCCGCAATGCGTGCCATAAACGTGGCATTTCGGACCATCACACGGTGGGGAAAACGAAAAAACCCGCTGCATGCAGCGGGTTTAATTGCTCCTCCAACTGGGCTCGAACCAGTGACCCTGCGATTAACAGTCGCATGCTCTGCCAACTGAGCTATGGAGGAATATGTTGTTCTGGGCGGTGCCCTCGCAACGAGAACTAACTATATAGGCGGGCCTTGATTGAAATCAAATCGGCAGGTAAACGGATATTTTGGGGTCGATTTTTCTGCCACAAACCCGGGTGGATATACTCATGTGAGCTGGGGGCTATAGCTCAGTCGGTTAGAGCCGTGGACTCATAATCCATTGGTCGCGGGTTCGAGCCCCGCTGGCCCCACAGTCACCCTTACTCACCACCCCCGGTGAGTAGGGGTTTTCTTCTTTCTACCAGCGAAAACACTAACATGAGCATTGGACGGTATTGCCCGAAAATTCCCAAAAATAGCGTGCGTTATTGCGTTGTAATTGCGTAGCGCAATTAGGAGATTGCAACATGGCTAGGAAGAAGGCTCGCACCCGTAGATCATGGGGACGCATCCGCGAAGCAAGCGGGCGGTTCCTCGCGAGCTACCAGCATGACGGGATCGTGTACAAAGCCCCGAACACTTTCGGAGCCATCATTGATGCCGAAGGCTGGCTCTCAGATGTCCGTCGAAAGATCGACAACGGAACTTGGGTAGATCCCGAAGCCGAAGCCAGGGAGAAAGAAAACTCGAAGGTGACGGTTCGGCAACTCTGCGAAGAATGGCTGAGTGAAGCCGACCTGAAAGAGTCCACTAAACAGAGTCACGCCCGAAAGCTACAAGCGCGGGTGCTGTGCGATTCGTTCCCAGGCTTTGACTCTCTCGCTAATGTGCCCGTGGTTGAAGTCGATAAAGACAGAATCCGCGATTGGTGGTCTCAGGTTCAATCGGTGCCCGCATGGAAGAGCCAGAAGAACACGAATGTGCAGGCGTACAAGCGACTGTCTACCGCGTTCCGCTTTGCCGTCGAAACGAAGAAGTACATCTCGGAAAGCCCGGTAAAGATTCCCGGCGCTACGAAGTTGCCGAAGCCAGATCTACGCAAGCGCAAGAGGATTAGCGACGCGCAAGCAAAACTGTTGGCAGCCAACATCTCCCCACGATTGAAGATTGGGGTTCAACTCATGCTCTGGGCTGGACTCCGATTAGGAGAGCTTTTGGAACTACGCCGAAGCGATATCGAAGGGCTAAACGGGCGGGGGGCGGTTGTCGTCAACATCTCTCGCAATGCGCAGCGGGTGAAAGACGAAGCGACTAAGAAACAGGTGATGATTACGATTGATACGCCGAAGACCGACGCGGGTAACAGGTCGGTTACGCTACCGCCGAAGATCGCTAAGGAATTGCGCGCGCACGCAAAGCAGTACATGGGCCCGGAAGAAGATGCGCTAGTAATCACCACTGAGACCGGAAAACAGATGATGGACACGACGTTCAGAAGCCGTTTTGCAACCGCGAAAGAAGCAGCGGGTAGGCCTGAGATCACGCCCCACGATTGCAGGCGCTTCTATGGCACGATGCTTGTTAAGAAGGCCGGTATTCCTTTTGAAGACGCTAGGCAGCTCATGGGTCATGAGACCGTGGAGCAGTTGATGGAGTATGTACGCGCGGAAGAGGAATACGAAGTGCAGGCAGCTAAGGCATTGGACAAACTCATATGACCCTGGATAAGAAGCAACTCCGAAAGATCGCCCGAACAACGTACCGTTGCAAGCGTGGGTGTGTTGTCGGTTTTGTGGTGATCCTCGAAGTGGAAGGCGCGCCCGGCGACAATATCCCGGCTCTAGCCTTCCATGACGGGCACGCCTGGCAGCTAGAGAGTGACCCGACAGTTCCGGTAGCTGTCTCGTGTGGGCACATTAAGGGGCTGTTGCGATGGACTGACAGCGACCCTAAAAACGTCAACCTGAGCCAAGAAGACGTGAGATCTGTCTACCCTGGCAGCCAGGCCATGCAACACGCGGGAGCGATGGCCGTTGAACCGATTCCACAGGACGCGCTAGACAAACTTTTCGGCAAGCCTTGACATTCTGTACAGCTCTGTCTATCTTGAGGGCATAACCCAATAGATTCCCGGTCAAACGAGACCAAAATATTTAAGCCAGTAGGACGGCTCACTTGAAGGAGTGAACTATGTCCACTGGCTTTTCTCATGCCGACAATGAACCGTATGTGACCCTGCAACATGCATCCAAACATTTTGCCGTCTCAGATAAATTGCTACGGCGGATGATTGCCCAAAAACAGATCCCCGCATACCGAATTGGTGGCCGTTGTCGTGGCCCAATTCGTCTCAAGATCTCAGAAATTGAGTCCGCCATGTACCCGATGGGTGCAGCCATGTAATGCCATCGCGCGAAAACCGCCCCATAATCGACGCCAATGAACGTTATTAAAACGTTATCTTTGGCGTCGATTTTCTCATTTCTTGCACGTTCCCGAACTGGGAAAACTTAGGCCATACATTACTAATCAATGCCTGTCAATAGGGGGTATGGTACGATACACCTGGAAGTAATCCACATCACATAGGAGGTAAGAAGTGACCAGTACAACAGTCAATAAAATGTTGACATGTAAACAAGTATCGGACCTGCTCAACGTCACGGAGCAGACGCTGTATTCGTGGCGAAAAGATGGCAAAGGCCCAGCTCACGTCAAGTTGGAGGGTCAAGTGCGTTACAGACTCTCTGCTGTGCAGGCGTTCATGAACGGAACCGAAGAAGTAATTTCCAATTTCGGAACATATTTCGTGCCCTTGAACGACGGCAGTGGAGATGTGCAGTTTGTCGCGGGGCCCAAGGTTCAGGCTATCCGCGCGGAGCTGGGGGAGGATCGCTCCAAGCTCTGGAATGACGCTATCGACATGCACGGATTCGCGGAGATCTCGCTCGGCGGTGAAGACCCGGAAGAGGTTATTAAGACGTATCGCGACTTTGAGCGGTTGCGAGAAAAGGGCTGGGAGATCTTTCCGCAGCACGACCAGTATGAGACGTACACGCTAATTAGGGAGATGAAGTAGAACATGCGCTACACCAAAACACAGATCGAAAATATGATCCTCGACGCGATGAAGAGCCAAGAGGTCAAGGCCCTAGCGGAGCAGCATTTCACGGTTGACATGGAAGCTCAACAGGTCCGCGTGGATTTCGACGCTATCAAGGCAGCAGCAGCCAAGGCGGAGCCGGAAATTACCCAATTTCCGCTGCATGTCGCATCCAAGGTCCGCGACTATGCAAGAGAGCTGGGACTCAAGATCACCTACCGCCAGCTCGATAATGGCAGCACGCAAATTGTCCAAGGTGTCTATAACATGCCGGATCGCTGGACGGCAAAGCCAGAGCCACAGCAGGCCACCGTTTACGCCCAGGCTATGAATGCTCTGAGTGCCCAGGACGTTGTGCCGTCTCAGCTGTTCGATAACCATGACATGCAGGGCTCCGCAATGCGGGTAACGATCCGCCCGGATGCATCGCAGGCTGACAGATATGAGCTACAGCGACAGATGAAGATCCTCGCTAAGGCGGGCTTTCGTGTCGAAGATGTAACAAGCGGTCTTGTTGATCGCAGCGCCTACGGTAGTCGGCTAGTCGCATTCGATGTGCAGGCCCCCAAGCCAGCAGCAAAGCCAGCAGCGACTCCGCTGGATGCCCTGAAGCGGATTCTGCCTAACGCTCGCTATCTCGACCAGGCCCAGGTGCAGCCCAACGGAGAGCTTAAGTTTGAGCTGGGCCCTGGGATGCATGAGGTTGCAGCCAGCGAGCGTTATCTCCGCTCCCAGGGCTGGGGTTATGGGACCGGCTCTGTACTTGGCGGTACGTCGTGGGTGACGGTCACTCCGCCAGCGGATGCCGTGCAGAGATAGCTCATTTGCAGCGTTGAATTTTCTTGTTGGCCCATGAGGTCAACCCCGGCGCGATAACTGCTCGACGGAGTAGCTGGGCACGAAAAACCGGCCATGAGGGTGTTCTGGTCTTTTGTCAGAAAAGTCTTATGGCCGGATCGTGAATTGTCATGCACGTCATCACTTCAGGTGTGAAGCATTTGAACGTTCAAATGAATACTGGCAGTTTGCTTAGCGTATAGACCGCTTGGTCTGTCAGTATTGCCCATTTTACCAGCAACAATGCGCCACTGCAAGAAAAACCCTTGACGTGGGGTAGTAAAGTGGTAGAGTAGGTGTCATCAATTCCTATAAGATAAGAAAGGGGTAAGAGAATGAACAGCTTGGTTCGACCGCTGAACGTGGCCCAGTTTGCCGATTATGTACAGGTAAAACCTAAGACCGTTTATAAGTGGATTTCACAAAACCGTTGCCCGCAGATCACCCGCATTGGTCGGGAAATTCGTTTCCAGCCTGAGCACATTCAGCAGTGGCTCGACGCTCAGAGTGAAGAGCAGGTGAGCGCCTGATGCCGGTTTTCGATAAGAGCTCGTTTGAAAAATACTTGCTCGAGCAGGACCGCCCACAAGACGAGTTTCCCAACGGGTCGTTAGCAAAGTACTTGTTCGATCTGGACGACGCTATCTGTGAGCGGCAGCAGGTGTCTTGACAGATGGCCAGAGCAAGCGAAAACCCCCGGCACGATCCGGGGGCCTCACAAAACGAAGGGGTCAATCAAGCAACACAATCACAGAAAGAAGGTTCTATAACCTATGAGCTCTACTTTAGCACAGAATGAGACCGATGTCACTACCCATCTTAAGAATGGTCTAGCACTGTTTCCACTACCAGCAGGCCGAAAGTACCCGCCCGTGAAGAATGCGACCGGCAACATCCCTGACCTGACCCTCGAGCAGATCAAGGAGTTTTGGGAGGACGCGCCCGCTGGCAGCAATACCGGCGTGAGAGTGCAACAGATTCCCGAAACTGAGCAAGAGATACTGATCCTCGACATCGACCAGTACGACGGCAAGCAAGGCTATGAGAGCTTCAAGCGGGTGTGTGGGGAGCTAAAACTCGACGCTGACCAAGTACTCAACTCGACCATTCGTGTCTCTCGCAGAGACTCCGATAATCCTTCCGGTCACTACTACTTCACCGTGACAGCAGGACAGAAATTCCAGCGTTCCTGTGGCGCTGACGTTGACGTTATCCAGAAGGGTCACAGATATGGGATCGCGCCCGGCTCCGTCGTGGATGGCAAGGAATACAAGTGCTACAAAGGCACCAGCGACGAAGAGACCACCTTCTCACTGGATAAGGCGCAGGCTCTGCCTTCCGCCCTGTTTGATTACCTGGTCGCTGGTATTGCCAGTGACCCTGAGCTTCAATCTGGTGAGTCATACGGCACCAGCAAGGCGATGCAGTGGCTGACGGCTTCCGCCCCTGAATTTGACGGAGATCTCGGAGACATCTTCACCTCGGAGCTAACCGGCGACGAACCGAAGAAATTCTCCTCGGAGATCTGGGAGAGCAATAATAGCCATGACGCTATGGTGGCAGTGACTCGTTGGGCTATTCGTCTCGCAGTGTTTGAAGGTGAGTCAGGCCTAAATAAGGCTCTCGAGATCTTACGTAGTGAGTTCTTCAACCGTCCTAAGTCGCACAATGCCACGGAAGGCGAATTTCAGCGTGCCATCACTGGAGAGGTGAATAAGGTTCGCTCAGAGATTGAGAAGGGGCGGAAGACGTATCTTGAGAAGACAGCGTTGCTTAAGGGGCTCGACGCCTCGACCCTTTCCGGAGCAGAGGTCGTCTACGTGGCCTCCGAGACTTCGATCGCAGCAGTTGGAGATATCGTTCAGTTCACGCGCGGCATGGATCTTCAAGCAGCGCAGTTACTCGCTCTGACAAAACCAGAATTGGTCATCCGCATTATCCGGAAACCTGATGGGAAAAAAGACGAAGCCATTTACGACCCAGTGGCGGGTGTGGTGGTAGGCGAAGGTGATCTCGTAAACTTATATAACGATGTCGTGCCCGAACTCGTCGGCAAATGGGCTGCGACTCTCCCGGTGCCCGATATTGACGATGAGGATGCTGCCAAATACTACGAGGCTGCGATGAAGAAGGCACACATGCTGCAGTCCTATATGGGTAACGCGACCAACATCACGAGGCTGGCGAAAATGGCATTGGCTGCGATTCCGAGAAAGATGGACTTTTCGGAGTTTAACGCTGAGCCAGGTGTTCGTGCGTTGCGTGGTAATACGCATGTTTTAGAGATGGCCGATGGTGTTTTCCGCGTCCGGCGTCGGACTAGCAAAGATTTCCTCACTAATCAGTTGGGCTTCTCCTTTGAGCAACTTACTGAAGGCGTGAAGCAACTGAATCAAGGTGTCGAAAGCGACTTTGATCACCTCATAGAGGTAGTTATTCCGAATCCTGAGTATCGTCAGTGGTTGCAAATGGCGATGGGGTATGCGCTGTATAAAGACAATCCCAAGCGCGTGCTGTTGGTGTGGTGGGGTGCAAAGGGCAGAGGTAAGGGCACTCTGGCGAACGCTTTCCTCAATTGGCTGGGTGATTATGGCGCCACAGGCTCGCTAGAGGCGATTTCTTCTCGCGAAGTGACCAACACTGAAAAGGTGCAGGTGATCCGCTCGACCATTGGGTTCATTTCTGAGTTGAGCTCGCGAACAGTGGGTGACGCCTCCGCATTGAAGGAGATTGCTGGCAACGATCCGGTGACTAGTGCGGACAAGTATATGCAGGCGGAAACCCACCATGGGACCACGCTGGTGATGCAGACCAATCACGCGCCAACAATCACAGGAGCGGATGAGGCTTTGCGAGATCGACTGTTGGTGATCCCGTTTGAGGCTGATGATGTGGATGTCGCACACGAAATGCAGAAGATTAGTCGCAGATGGCATGGCCAGTCATGGATGGTGCAGCCTGTCAATATCGCGGCTATGTTGAGGTGGCTGCGTAAAGGCTACCTCGATTCTCAAAAGGTTCAGTTTAGAGAGTCGGAGTACCCGAGGGGCATTGTCAGCAAGATCGACGAGTTCATGGCGACATCTAATCCGTTGCGTTCTGCGTTAACCGAGGAGTATGTCTTTACTTCAAACCGGGATGATGTTGTTCCTACGACGTTAGTGAGGGACGCGCTGCGTACTTTGAACCAGGATCTGAAGGGGATTTCGCTTAGCGAGATTGAAGAGGCAGTCAAAGATCTCGGCGGAGGCAAACGTCGTCCAATCATTGAGGGGAAGAAAGTAAGCGCGTACTGGGGTCTTCGTTCGCGCGAGGCTGATGAGCAGATCTACGACGAAATGTTTCCTGGCTTTACTCGCGCCGAATGGAAAAAATATCTGGATGAGGTCGCCTTGACGGAGGCAGATTTTGAGTACTTATCGGGAGCGGACATCTAGGGACACTTAAGGGGTGTCCACTCAAAAATCCATTGGAACAGGGATTATCCAACTCTCGGTAGCGGGTGCGGACAATTGCTAAGTGTCCACCCCTTGCCCCTCCTGAGCTGGGAAAATCATTCAATGGACAAGCAAGACAACCTTTTTCTCGAAAAGTCTTGGAGAAAGGGGATTAGAGGTTCCCTTCCATGGGAGAGTTTGGAGGAAAGAGTGTTTCTCTAAATTGCTGTCCTTCTTGTCTATTGGCGCATAAGTGCAGCTCAAGTTGGGTGTGAGGTGGACAATTAGTGGGTGTCTATCTGCTGTCCGCTTCATGTCCTCCTCGGCAGGAGAAAGGCAGTTATGTCCAACTCGCCTTACGATGGCTCGTTGATGTCAACTTCGACTGCGCTATTCCACGGGATTGTGTAGTCGAACGTGGTGGCTTCGAGATCCTCGTCCCGTGGCGTCCAGTTACTGAAGAGGTTGCACACCCCGCCCGACGCGACGATATCTGCGTCGGATCGTTCGATTGAGATTGCCGTGACAATGAACAGATCCTGACGATTCCCCCGTGCACTCTTGATTTCGTTGCGCGTGACGATGATTTTGCCGGGCGAGGTTGCTCGCTTGCCCTTCACTTCAACGAGGAGGGGTGAGTCGTTGTCCCTTGTGCATTCAAGGTCGAACGGTTTGCCCTCCTCACGAACAGTCCATCCTTGAGACTCGTAATACTGGCGGGCGAGTAGGACTGCTCGAAGTTCAATTGCCCGGCGCACCTTTGGGTCTGATTCACGTCCAGCTGAGGTTTCGATGTCATCCTCGTTCGCATCCTCATCTTCTGGCGGGAAAAGGGCATCGATATCTGGTGTGTCTTTCTGATGTCCGATCAAGTGCTCCCAGCTCTCTGTGCCAACAACGGAGGCGATGTGATTAGCTTCCGCATCAGAGAGGTTGACGAGCGTTGGAAGGGAACTATTGCGGGAAACCTTGACAGCGTTGACATACTCGCTGGAGAAGTCTGCATTCATAAGCTGACCACCGTCGGCAATTAATTCAAACGGTAGCTGAGTAACGTAGTTGATGGAATTCTGGCTTACCTCATCAGGCCACAATGGTGCCTTCGATTGGCGAGGATCCGATGTCACTCGGCACATCAAGAACTTTTGGAAACCAGCTGTGACATGAGCGCTGTCATCTTGTCGTGGACTCGTCGATCCTGCCGGATTGAAATACCCTAACCCGACAAGGAGGATGTCTTTTTCGCGGACATCATTCTTGGGATTCGTGTATGGCACTCGGGATCCCCAGGTTGAATTCTTGAGCGCGAACTCAACATCTTTGAGCTTACGTCGGTCTTCGGATGAGTTCTTCGCTGAAGGTGCGTTGATGATGAACAAGCGAGGCATGGTGGGTGCTCCCAAAGTATCGGTTCTTTTCTATGGCTTAACGCAACTTAAGAGTATCTGAAAATCTTCGATCAGTCGGTGTGAGCAACCATCCAGACCTGGGTGGGGTATTCAGATTTCTGGGGTATCCGAAGTTTCATATCGCTGATGACAGTGGTGGCTAGAGGGCCTCCTCATCTATGCACTACTAGTCGAATTCTTTTGTGGCGGTATCCCAGATGGTGCGGAATTGCGCACCTGAGTGGCGATGTGCAGGTCAATCGACTGGGTAACCTGAGACGCGCCTTCGCTGAATCGTCAAATGCTCGGCAAACTCATCAGAAGGTTGTTGCAGCGCTGAGCTGATCCCGGCGATGCGGTGCCTGTTCCAAAGTCTGGATAACGCATAATGGATGAAACGCTAATAAATCACAGACGGAGCAAGTATTTGTCCAGGCTAAACGAGGTAATCGCCCAGATTTCGACAATGCACCCGCAGCTGGGGCAAGACCTCAAGAAGGAAATCGCACATCTCGCGGACCGGCGCAATTTCGGCCTCGTTTTCGAACGTCATCAGCCAGAGTCGGTTGAGCTGCCTTCGCTAAAAGTGCGGGTCGGTTCCAAAGTGCACATTCTCTCCCCGCGTGGAAGTGTTACTCCTTTAGCAGACAAGAGGCTGTGGCAAGTAGTTTCGATTGACTCCGGAGTTGCCGAACTTGGAGAGGTCTTGCCGAACGGTCGCGACTGGAGTACAGAACTGCTCGGCCGAGAGCCAGAAACCCGCAGTGAAGCTATCGACGATCTCGTCGCGGTAGCGGAATTTCGTGACCCGATTTTCCCTGGGCTTGTAGAAACTGGTCGTGTGGAAAATGGAAGTGTTTCGGACCCATATCATGCGGTTATTAACGCTGAGAATTTCCACGCATTGCAGATGCTCACGTTTTCACATCGTCATGCCATTGACGCGGTCTATATTGATCCTCCGTATAATACCGGCGCGAAAGATTGGAAATATAACAACGATTACGTGGAAGCCGAAGACCAGTACAGGCATTCAAAATGGCTATCTATGATGGAAAAACGTCTGCTTTTGGCAAAAGAACTGTTAAATCCGGAAGATTCTGTTTTGATTTGTTCAATAGACGAAAAAGAATTCTTGAGACTTGGTCTATTGCTAGAACAGCTTTTCTCCGGAGCTCGCATTCAAATGGTGTCGACAGTAATTAACCCAGCTGGGGCGGGTCGAGCCGCTGACTTCTCTAGAACTGATGAATATCTTTATTTTGTGCAACTCGGGAATTCAAAGTTGCTGCCCATGGAGCGAGAAGTCGAGAATGTTCCTGTGGTATGGGATACCCTACGGCGCTCAAGCTTAGCTGGTGCTCGCGGTAAGAAAGGCAAGGGTGCATGCGGGCCAAACCAGTTTTATCCAATCTATGTAAACGACGATTCGGGCAATATCGCCTGTATCGGAGAGCCACTTCCTGAGGATATGGATATTTCTAACGCACCTCAGGTCGAAGGGTGCACAGCAGTGTTTCCAATTCGTCCAGATGGCACTGAAATGAACTGGGGGATTACACCTGACGTAGCGCGAGTGAGACTGGCCGAAGGACACCTTCGAGCTGGAAAGCGAAAACCAAAGGAACCTCAACGATATGTCATCTCTTATCTCACTGGAGGAATTGTTCGAGATCTCGCAATCGGAAAAGCTATCATCTCGGGTCGAGCCGAGAATGGGAGCGTTATAGCTTATTACCCGACTGGAAAAGACAAAATGCCCACGACTCATTGGAATTTTAAGAGTCATGATGCTCAACGATATGGAACTGAAATTGTGAAAGAGACTCTGCCAAGGCGGTCTTTTCCATATCCCAAGTCACTATATGCCGTCGAGGACGCGCTTCGCTTTTTTATCAAGAGCAAACCCAATGCAACTGTGCTTGACTTCTTTTCTGGCTCAGGGACGACCGCGCATGCAGTAATGCGACTAAATAAACAAGATGGGGGCCGTCGAAGGACCATCATGATTACAAACAATGAGGTCAGTGCAGATGAACAAGAGAAGTTGCGAGCGCTTGGCTATCGACCAGGAGATCCTGAATGGGAAGAATGCGGAATTTGCGACTATGTCACTAAACCTCGCGTTACAGCGGCGATCACTGGACGCACTCCGGACGGTGATCCAATTAAGGGTGACTACAAGTTCACGGACGAGTTTCCTATGAGCGAAGGTTTTGAGGCTAACGCGGTGTATTACACCATGACATATGAGCAGCCGACGATGGTGCACTACGGTGAAGCTTTCGAGAGAATCGCACCCTTATTGTGGCTGAAGTCAGGGCAAACCGGCCCTGTCATTAGCCAGGTTTCGGATGCTGGGTGGGCAATAGCTGACACCTACGGCATCGTGTTCGACACCGATACGGCTAAACAATTGATTGACGCACTTGCGGGTACTCCGGTGGCAAAACTGGTGTACATCGTCACCGATGACACGCAAGCTTTCGAGCGCATCAGCCGTGACCTACCATCCGGTGTGCAGTCCGTGCGACTGTACGAGTCATATTTGTCCAACTTCGAGATCAACACTGCGGGGGCGATCCAGTAATGCGCTACATCCTGAAGGACTACCAAGCAGACGCCTCCACAAAGCTCGTTAAGCACTTGAGTGATTTTGCAGATAACTATCGGAGGAACGGCACTGTCGGCGCTGTAGGACTTGCAGCTATCACGGGTGCTGGTAAAACGGTCATCGCAGCCAGCGTGATCGAAGCAATCCTAAAAGGTACCGGCGATGAGCCAGCCGACCCTTCCGCAGTGTTCCTCTGGGTTTCCGACTCGGAGGATCTGAACGAGCAGTCTCGATGGCGCATTATGCAAGCCTCTAGCGAACTTGATGCACTCACGGAGAACATCACCACCAGCTTTAGAGAACCAAAGCTGCGACGCGGTAGAGTGTATTTCCTTAATGTCCAGAAACTCGGTAAGAATTCGACTCTTGCCCGGCAACGCTACCGTGTGGCTGATCCGCAACAGCAGATGCTCGGTTCGATGCCCGCACCGGATTCCGGCGAGGTGGATTTGTGGCGGGTGATCGGAAACACGATCGATGACCCGGATACGACCGTGTATTTGATTATTGATGAGGCTCACCGTGGCATGAGTAGTACGAAGAAGGCTTCGGAGGAACGTTCGACTATCGTGCAAACCCTCATGAAGGGTGCGCCTGCTACCGCGTTGGCGGAGGCAACTCCCGCGATGCCGATTGTTTTGGGTATCTCTGCAACTATCAAGCGATTTAACGACGTTATTGCACAGTCTCCGGGGCGAGTGGCTGTCTCGGTGGAGGTGGATCCGTACAAGGTGCAGGCATCGGGTCTTGTCAAGGACACCATTACGTTGCATATCCCGACTGAAGACGGTGTTTACGAAGAAATCTTGCTGCGCTCGGGTACGAAGTCGCTGATGCAGTTTGATCATGCTTGGGGTGGCTATGTGGCGTCCCAACCGGATGAAAAGCCGGTTGACCCGTTGATGGTGGTGCAGGTGCCCAACAAGGTTACTGATCTGCAGATTGAGCAGTATATGAGCATTATTATGGATACCTGGCCTGCGCTGGGGGTGGGTGCATTTGCTCATGTGTTGGGTGACAAGAGGTCGATTCCTGCCTTGGGCGTGCTCGTTGACTATGTGGAGCCGGAGCGTATCCAAGACACCCGCGAGATCCGTGTTGTTTTTGCTAAGGAAGCGATTTCCACGGGTTGGGATTGTCCACGTGCTGAAGTGATGGTCTCGTTTAGGCCAGCTAAGGATTTGGTGCACATCACGCAGTTGTTGGGTCGTATGCTGCGCACGCCCTTGGCTCGGAGCATTGACGGCAATGATTTTTTGAATTCGACGTTGTGTATCTTGCCGTACTTCGACCGGTCAAACGCGGTGGCGGTGGCGAACAAGGTTGCTTATGGTGGAACCTCGTTTGATGAATCCGATCCCACAACAGAGAAACTGCGAAGGGTGCTCATTAACCCCGTTGATCTCCATCCCATCGAAGGTGAAGTGGCCGATCGGGTGTGGGAGTGTTTTGAGTCCTTGCCGACTGATGCGGTGCCGAAGGGCACCTCGAATCCGATTCGTCTCCTCCAAGAGCTGGCATATGAGTTAGGCGTCGATGGCATTGTGGAAGATCCGAAAAAGACAGCCTTCAAGTCGCTCTGCCTAGCTTTGGATTATCAGTACGCGGATAACGAAGATCTCGTCAAGGACGTGGAGCACGATATTTGGAACTTGGAGGCTGAGTATCTGCAATTCCGACTAGGCATCGCGAACGAAAACTCGAAAACGAAGGTTCGCTCAGCAGAGCATGGCGAGGAGGTCACATATCGCGCCGATGCGAACGTCGTTCGGGAGGCAGCAAAGAAGGCTGGTCGGACATTTAGCCCTGAGTTAGTCACTAAGTACGTCAGCTATCGAAAACAGCAGGATGCCAGTGGTCGTGATCTAGTGGAGGTATTCCAGGAAGCGCAGGTGCGTATCGCGGCTCTTGCTCGAGTAGAGAAAACTCGGGATGCGGTATTGGGTAAGGCTACGGAGATTATTCATCAGTGGCAGGAACAGTTCCGGGTGGAAATGAAGATTCTCCCGGAGACTCGACTTGCCAAGTATGAGGAGATTTTCGAAAAGACTGATGTGCCAACGCGAATGGTGCTGCGCAAGCCTGCCAATGCTCAGGCTGAAACTATGATGTCGCAGGTTGATTCTTTCGGCAAAACGGTCGGGGAGCCAGTTGCAATTCCGCTGTTTGAGGGGCATGTGCTCGTCGATGAGCGCAATTTGTATCCAGCAATTCTGAACGACTTGGAAAACACCGTGGTTGAAACTGAAATGGCTCGGCAGGAGAGCGTAGCGTGGCTGCGGAACCGTTCATCAGGTGCTGGATCGTTTACGATCGGTTACCGTAATGCGGTTGGCGATTGGTCGAGTTTGCATCCGGATTTCCTATTCTTTTCTGAGGTGGGCGGTGCAGTCCGGGCGAGCATCGTGGATCCGCATAGTCACCACTTGGCTGATGCGCTGCCGAAGCTGCACGGATTGGTCAGATTCTATGAGATTGACCCGGGAGCGTGGTGGCGTGTCGAAGCATTAACGGATCTGGGGCAGGGGGATATCCGAGGAATCGACTTAACCAAACAAACGGTGAGGGACGCAATTCGTAATGCGCAATCAGCGGAGGAACTCTATCGAGACGAAGGACTATCCTTTAAGTACGCGACTTAGCGTGGAAACTCAACCTAGTATTCGGTGCTTATTCCAATAGCTAAATGAAAGCTAAACACCGTTATTTAAGGAGCCAATATGGCATTTTTTTAGTGACCCGTTCTATATGATGCAGCTCAGTGACGGTACGGTTTACCCTCTCGGAACCCGCACGAGATTTGATTTGGATCACAAGATCTTGGAGCCTATGCAGGAAGCCAAAGCAGAAGGCAAGCTGTTCAAGCTTCGTTTCATGAGCCATGGTTTCTTCAGCGATACTGAATGGGTGAATCCCGATCATGTGGTGAGAGTGTGGAGTATCAATGAAAGAAA
The DNA here is from genome assembly GCF_009734385.1 of Corynebacterium kalinowskii. NCBI lineage: Bacteria > Bacillati > Actinomycetota > Actinomycetes > Mycobacteriales > Corynebacteriaceae > Corynebacterium > Corynebacterium kalinowskii. Next base: position 782,176 of record NZ_CP046452.1, read on the forward strand.
CTTTGAAGTGCCTCAGTTGGAGGCGAAGTACCCAGACTGGTTGATCTCAAAGATACCTCCGAAGGAGAAGTAACTCTACGACCTGAGAACTATCCACGTGGACTCCCCGCCTACTACCCATGCAGCACGAATCAGGTGTGGCATTGCAGTGCCCGCCCACGACAAGGAGACCGGCCAGTGGGTGCTCTCGCAGGCGAAGAACAACCTGGGTAAGTTCATGCCCGCGTATAACTTCGATCTCGTAGAAAACGGTTCACCGCCGATGATGGCAACACCGGCACGGCTATGGTGTTCGCCCTTGGCTCCCGCTCGGAGTTCACCGCCGATGAGATCCAGCAGCGCAATAAGTTCCATTCCAGCGGGGAGAAGGAGACGGCTAAGGGTTGGCTGAGGGACTATCTCAAGGAACACGACGCAACGCTCAAGAAGGAGATCCTAAAGGTCTCTAACGGCAAATTCTCTGAGAGCGCAATAGAGAAAGCATCGCGGGATCTTGATCTTGAGAAATCTTACGACAACCGTAAGGTGATGTGGTCACTTCCGTAATCGACATCCGTAACTCTGGGGAGTGTCTTACGGAGTTACGGAAGTGGGGGTAAATATATATATATATCTACCTGGGGTTATACCACTTCCGTAATATTACGGATGTGCGGATGTGGAAGGGTTGACTTCCGTAAGTCAGCGGTGTTGACTTCCGTAATAGTTACGGATGTGGATTTACCCCCTTTTACCTGGGGTTATGTCCTTAAAAGTGGCCACTTCCGTAATTCCGTAAGTGTCTTACGGATGTTACGGAATTATCCAACAAACTGCTTTAGTGTGGGTTTAGGTTTAAGTGAGATAATGAAGAAGTGATAACTCTCGCTCAAGCAGCAACCACGGTGACGCAGACCGTCACGGAGACCCTAACCGTGACGCAGACTCCGAGTCCGGTTTTCGTTCCTGTTCAGCAACCAGCGGTTGAGCAGGGGACTAACTGGTCGCTATGGATCTCTATCTTTGCTCTGTTGGTCGCCGGTCTGTCGTTGCTCTGGAATATCATTTCGTGGCGCAACAGCGGGGCAAGGCTAAAGGTTAGACTTAGTGCCGGATTTATTTCAGATCGAAATGACTCGGTCGATGCTGTTGGGGTAATAATCGAAAATGCGGGACGGCTCACAACTACGATCAATGTATTAAAGTTTCCTTATCGACAAGCTGGGATTAAGAAGTTCATTCACTTTGATTCCAGTTCATTTATGTATGGTTGTGAGCTTCCGCAATCACTGGCACCTGGTGAACGAGTGACCTACTTGCTGAAAGATGAAGTGCTAATTGAAACTTTGAAACGCTGCAATGTCAACGCGCGTCAACTCTCACTCGTGGTTTCAACTGGACATGCGGACTTTAATGTGCAGATACCTGAAAAGGTGCTTGCCTATATTGACGGACTCAGGTAGCTCCGTGCATGACCCCCGGTCTCTGGCACCCCTGGGGGGGACACCTACCCACCCCCACGCGCGCAGTCCTTCGGTGCTGCACTTTTTCGCGTGCGACAGTTGAGGAAAACGGGCTTAAGTATAGTTAATCGAACATTAACCCGGTTAACCAACGCTTAATTTACGTCATGCATGCCCCAGGGCACTGGCCGAAAATCGTGCCACTGGGGCAATGTGCAAATGTTTGGTCGGAGCTCGAAATACTACTTAATCTTCCAGGTGTTGCCACAGCCCTGACAGAGACACATCTTCTGGGTCTTAATCTTTTCCTTCTGGGTACCCTGAGACTTTTTCCAGACCAGGTTTGATGTCCCGAAAGTCATTAATGCCGTTGTTCCACGCATCATATTATTGAAGTTTCCACCAAGGCCGGTGCCGTGGCGAGCGGTGCGTCCGCCCGTTTGGACAAGTTCGATATTGACGTTTTCACTTCCACACTTTGGGCAAATCATTTTGCTCCCCTTTCGTTGTTGATCCATCACGAGGTTACCTAATTGTTACATCCGAAGAACTAGAAAACTAATCAATTCGCTACAAAGTGATGTCTATTACCACTTTGGAAAGATGGAAAAGAAGCTATCGTGATCCTGTATGTACGACGCGCGTAGGTCAGCGCATCGGCTAAGCGCCTAACAGCTCGGAGGGGTCTAGTAGGTTGCCTGAGGATCTTCAACGCCTTAGAAAGGCTCGGTTTTCACGGTTTTGCCTAAAAACAGGCTCTGAGCTGGGCAAACATTGCCGGCGAATTGTAAAACCGCAGGTCAACGCATGTTTTCAGATTGTGCGGTAAAATGGTGGCATAGTTCGCCCTCGCAGTCACCGACGCGGGGGCATTTTGGTATGTTTTTGCGTTGTAATTGCGTATCAAATGTGAAGACAGTAACAAAAACGCTACTACCAGCATCGGAGTTAATTTCTATGGGGCCCCGCTGGCCCCACGCGGCGGAAAAGTCCAGGTAGGAATGCCTGGACTTTTTCTTTACCCATCAATAATAGACTAAGTGGTATATTGAGAGATTTGTCAAACAGTGTAGACCTGCGTATTCTTCAATTCCGTTCAATAAACAGAATATAGACAGATAGGTCTACAATGGCTAAAAATCGCTGGACAAGTTTTGGGGCACAGATCGGTTACGGCCTGGTCATCGGCTTGGGGCTGGGGTTCGTTGCGCGTGGCATGAGCGAAGGCAATTGGCTCACTACAGCTCTCACTGAGGTCGGTAGTGCTTATGTCAGCCTGCTGAAGGTCCTTATTCCGCCCCTCATCGTTACCGCTGTAGTAACTTCGATCGCCAACCTGCGTCAGGTGACCAATGCGGCGCGCTTGGCGTGGCGCACCATCCTGTGGTTTGCGATCACCGCGTTCGCTTCCGTTGTAGCGGGTATCGGCGTCGGCCTACTGGTGAACCCAGGTCAGGGTTCTACGGTGGACGCCTCCGCAGCTAAGGCTCCGAGCACTGTGGGCTCTTGGTGGGCGTTCGTGCAAGGTTTGGTCCCGAACAACATCATGGGTTTGGGGGTTACGGTGAAGGAGAGTGGCGCTGCGAGCGTCAACTTCAACGTGCTGCAGCTGCTGCTGATCTCCATTGTATTCGGCATCGCTGCTATTCAGGTGGGGAAGAAGGCAGAACCTGCGTTGGAACTAGCCGCAAGCGTGCTGGAGATCGTGCAGAAGGTGCTGTGGTGGATCATTCGCCTGGCACCGATTGGTACCGCAGCGCTGATCGGCAAGGCAGTGGCGGTTTACGGTTGGGATGCGATCGGATCTCTAGGCAAGTTCGTCTTCGCCATCTACTTGGGTCTCGTGCTGGTCATCGGCGTGATCTACCCGGTTATTCTCAAGGCACACGGCATAAATATCGTTCAGTTCTTCCGCAAGGTTTGGCCTGTGACCTCGCTTGGCTTCGTTACTCGCTCATCGATGGGTGTCATGCCGGTCACGCAACGCGTCACTGAACAGGCCCTCGGCGTCCCACGCGCTTATGCTTCCTTTGCCGTGCCACTCGGCGCCACGACAAAGATGGATGGTTGCGCCTCGATCTACCCGGCGATCGCTGCGATCTTTGTGTCCCAGTTCTACGGGATCCCGCTGCACGCCACGGACTATCTCCTCATCGCTTTCGTATCGGTGATTGGCTCTGCTGCTACTGCCGGTACTACGGGTGCCACGGTGATGCTCACGTTGACGCTGTCGACCTTGGGTCTGCCACTGGAGGGTGTTGGCCTGCTGCTCGCAGTGGATCCGATCATTGACATGGGACGCACGGCAGTCAACGTCACTGGTCAGGCGCTGGTGCCTCTGATCGTATCCAAGCGTGAGGGCATCTGGGAGCGGGCAGTGTTCGAGGATTCGGCAGCGACAGCTCGCTAACCCTCTAAGCTGGAAACCATGAGTTTTCTTTCGGATTTGGAACAGTGGCCGGTAGACAACGTTTCTGCCGGCCTTGTTGGCGTGTCCAACGAGACTTTCGGTGACATTGATCGTGTGTACGAGCTCGCCAGCGTCACCAAGCTGCTCAGCGCCTATGGCTTCCTGGTCGCGCTGGAAGAAGGCGTCTTTGAGCTCGACACCCCCATGGGGCCTGCCACCGTGGAACACCTCCTGGCCCATGCATCGGGCGTTGGGTTTGCGACCCGCGAGTCCGAGCGCGCCCCGGAGGATCGGCGAATCTACTCTTCATCGGGATTTGAAATCCTTGCCGATGGCGTCGAAAAGCTCGCAGGCATCCCATTTCCTGACTACCTGCGCGAGGCAGTGTTTGAACCGCTCGGCATGGACGCGACGGAGTTTCACGAGTGGGCGGGCCACGGCGCGCGCTCTACGGTGCGAGACCTGCAGAAATTCGCAGCCGAGCTCCTCGAACCGCGCCTCATTAGCGCCACGACGCTTCACGACGCCTGCAGTGTTCATTACCCGGACCTAGCGGGCATCGTGCCGGGCTATGGCCGACAGGTACCTTGCCCGTGGGGACTCGGTTTTGAAATCAAGGGGAAGAAATCTCCACACTGGACTGGGCCTTCGATGCCGGAGGACCTAGTCGGACACTTCGGTCAAGCAGGAACTTTCCTGTGGGCACACCCTGTGACCGGCCAAGCATGTGTGGTGCTGACCAACCGTCTGTTCGGTGATTGGGCCAAGCCGTTGTGGTCGGAGTTTAACGAAAAGCTCTGGTTAACCCTGAACTAAAGCTTCAATAAATGGGGGAGTCAACCCTAGCTTGAGGGTTGCCGGTGTGAAGTGTGGTGCGCAACAATGCGGGTGTTGCTTCAAGTTGTTGCGCGAGTCCGTTGGGGAAGACGTTCTCGTCTTAACGCACAAACACTTTCTTGAAGGACACCACGTGACTACGTTTATTAACCTCGCACCCGTTGCTTGCACTGCGGTGCTTCGTATCGACGACCTCCCACGCCGGCTCCGGCCAGTGGTGGAGGAGCTTATGTACGCGTACATTCCAAGCGCTTCCGAGTTGGAAATCCCGGGCATCGACCCGCTCGAGGCCACCTGGTTTACCCGCTGGGAACGCAGCGCAGATGTAGCTGGCGCCGTGAGCACTCGACAAGTGATTACGGGACTGGACAGCGAACTTGCTGACTTCGGCGCCGCCCTCGACAAGCTCCGCGCCACAACGGGATTTAGCGCCGAGCTCAGGCTCGTGGATTAGTCGGTCTTGTTGGCGTCGATGAAAGCCACCACGTCGGCGACAGTACGGAACTTTGCAGCGTCAGCATCGCTGATATGCACACCGAACGCATCCTCGGCGCGCACTGAAATCTCTACAATGGAAAGCGAATCCACGGCCAGGTCGGACACGATGTCCGACTCGAGGGTAATGTCCTCAGCATCGTAGCCAGTGCTCTCGACGATGATATCGCGAAGCATGGCAAATGTACTCTGAGACTCAGTCATGTGAGAACTCCTCATCCGGACGAAATGTTGACCATTCAAGAATACCCATAGAGAGTAGATATCCTTGGCTGTGCCCCAATTCGTCGTTCGCTTTCTGCAAGGACTTACCCCCAGCAGCTCCGATACGCCAGGTCTGGCAGGGCTGTGTCAGAGCGGGCAGGTGGCGTCGACAAGCGTGCCCGTAGCAACCTACGTCGCGGGGCCGGATGACGCGCCCATTACCGTGGTCTTCGTCCACGGCTTCACCCTGGCCGCCGAATGCTATTTCCTCCAAGTGCAACACCTGGTGGACAACCATCCCAACGTGCGCAGCGTGCTGCTCGACCTGCGCGGACACGGGCAGACCGGGGAAGTCACGCCCGAGGAATGCACCATCGAAGGCTCCGCCGACGACGTCCTCGCCGTCATTGATCAGCTAGTTCCGACCGGAGAAATCCTCTTGGTTGGCCATTCCCTCGGCGGACATGTCGTGCTCAATACCATTCGGCGCTGCTCCGAATCCGTGTTTCAACGCATCCGCGGCGTCATTCTGATTGCCACGTCCATCGACTCGCTCTCCGCCCAAGGAGCGCCACGACTGCTCACCACCAAGCTGGCAGACAAGGTCTACGACGCCATGGAAGGCACCCCCGAGGTGGTGACAAAGTTCCGCGACGACGTTGCCGACTTCCTCGCTCCGGCGCTCGCCGCAATGGTATTCAAGCGGATTAGCACGCCGTACAACCTGGTGAAATTCCATGCAGACATGATCCACAACACTCCGCTGTCCACGTTTGTCGGCTACTTCGACGACCTCGAAACACATTCCGAAGTCGCTGCCGCGGAACGCCTGGCACAGCTACCCGGTTTCGTGTTGGTGGGCAACGACGACCACGTCACCCCGCTTTCACAAAGCGAGCGGATTCTTGAGCTCTGGCCCCGCGCCGAGCTGCGGCACACCAACAAGTGTGGCCACATGATCATCCTCGAAGCGCCTGAGCTGGTGAACGAGGCTCTAGATGAATTGCTGGCATGAAAAACGCCCCTTATTGGCACGTCTACGCTAGGTAAACGTCCCAATAAGGGGCCTTAATCGAAGTTTCTTACACTGAGGTTGGATCCGTCAGGTTGAACTTCTTGGCAGCTTCAGCAGCGACCGACATGTCGATCTTGCCCTCGCGTGCCAGGCCTGCCAGCACAGCGACAACGACGGACTCAGCGTCGATGTTGAAGTAGCGGCGGGCAGCTGCGCGAGTGTCGGAGAATCCGAAACCGTCGGCACCAAGCACGGTGTAGTCACCTGGTACCCACTTGCGGATCTGCTCTGGCAGGGCAGTGGCGAAGTCGGTGACGGCCACGAATGGACCGGACACGCCGTCCAGCTGCTTGGTGACGAATGCAGGCTCCACAGGGGCCGCAGGATCACGCAGCTGCTCTAGATCACGGGCCTGGCCCTCGCGAGCCAGCTCGTTCCAGGAGGTGACAGAGAAGATGTTGGCCTTGACACCGAAGTCGTCGCGAAGCATCTCAGCTGCGCGCAGTGCCTGCTGCATGCCTATACCGGAGGCGAGGATGTTGGCCTCGTGGCCCGAACTTTCGCCAGCGGCGTACTTGTAGATGCCCTTGTGCAGGCCTTCGACATCCAGATTCTCTGGCTCTGCAGGCTGGGAGACTGGCTCGTTGTAGATGGTGAGGTAGTAGATCACGTTCTCGCCTCGGCCAGGACCGTACATGCGGTCAATACCTTCGCGAATCAGGTGAGCGATTTCGTACGCGAACGCTGGGTCGTAGGTCACAACGGCTGGGTTCGTGCTAGCCAGTACAGGGGAGTGTCCATCCATGTGCTGCAGACCTTCACCTGTGAGGGTGGTGCGGCCTGCGGTGGCACCGAGGAGGAAACCGCGGGCCATTTGGTCGCCGGCTGCCCAAATGGAGTCGCCGGTGCGCTGGAAACCGAACATTGAGTAGAAGATGTACAGCGGAATCATGGCGTGGCCGTGCGTGGCATAGGAGGTACCAGCTGCCATGAACGATGCCATCGAACCAGCTTCGTTGATGCCCTCGTGCAGGATGTGACCGTCCACTGCCTCGCGGTAGGAAAGCATGAGGTCATGGTCCACAGGCGTGTAGTTCTGGCCGTGTGGGTTGTAGATCTTCAGCGTTGGGAACCAGGAGTCCATGCCGAAGGTACGCGCCTCATCCGGGATGATTGGAACCAGACGCTCAGCCAGGTTCTTGTCCCGCATGAGTTCCTTGAAGGTACGCACGACAGCCATGGTGGTGGCAACCTGTTGCTTGCCGGAGCCCTTGCGCAGGGACTTAAGTTCGTCGATCGACGGTGCCTGAACAGGTTCGTAGGTGTCGCGACGCTCTGGTACGAAGCCACCGAGCTCCTTGCGACGCTCAATCAAGTACTTGATCTCCGGCGCGTCTGCACCTGGGTGGAAGTATGGCGGAAGGTAAGGATCCTTCTCCAATTCTTCGTCAGTGATTGGGATCTGCTGCTTGTCGCGGAACTGCTTGAGATCATCCAGCGTCAGCTTCTTCATCTGGTGGGTCGCGTTGCGTCCCTCAAAGTTGTGGCCGAGACCGTAACCCTTAATGGTGTGAGCCAGGATCACGGTTGGGCGATCAGTTTCTTCCATGGCGCGCTTGTACGCTGCGTAGACCTTGCGGTAATCGTGGCCACCGCGAGGCAGGTTCCAGATCTCCTCGTCGGTCATGTCCTCAACCAGCTTGGCGGTACGAGGATCGCGACCGAAGAAGTGCTCGCGTACGTAGGCGCCGTCGTTGGCCTTGAAGGTCTGGTAGTCGCCGTCTGGGGTGTTGTTCATGATTTCAACCAGGGCGCCGTCCTGATCCTTTTCCAGCAGGGCATCCCACTCGCGGCCCCAGACAACCTTGATGACGGACCAGCCGGCACCGCGGAAGAAGGACTCGAGCTCTTGGATGATCTGGGTGTTGCCACGAACCGGGCCGTCGAGACGCTGCAGGTTGCAGTTGATGACGAAGGTCAGGTTATTGAGGCCGTTCAGGGCGGCCATCTGGATCAGGCCACGGGACTCTGGCTCGTCCATTTCGCCGTCGCCAAGGAACGCCCAAACATGCTGCTGGGAGGTGTCCTTGATGCCGCGGTTGTGGAGGTAGCGGTTGAAGCGTGCCTGGTAGATGGCATCCATTGGGCCAAGGCCCATGGACACGGTTGGGAACTCCCAGAACTCCGGCATGCCGTGTGGGTGTGGGTAGGACGGGATGCCGCCCTGAGGGCGGGACACTTCTTGGCGGAAGCCGTCAAGGTCGTCCTCAGTCAAGCGACCTTCGAGGAATGCGCGAGCGTACATGCCTGGCGAAGCGTGACCCTGGAAGAAGACTTGATCGCCGCCACCTGGGTGGTCCTTGCCGCGGAAGAAGTGGTTGAAGCCTACTTCGTACAGTGGGGCAGCACCTGCGTAGGTGGAAATGTGGCCACCGACGCCAATGCCAGGGCGCTGAGCGCGGTGCACCATGATGGCAGCGTTCCAGCGCATCCAGCGGCGGTAGCGCTTTTCGACGGACTCGTCGCCTGGAAACTCTGGCTCTTGCGACGTCGGAATGGTGTTGACGTAGTCGGTGGAAGTCAGGGAAGGCAATTCCACACGCTTGGCGGTGGCGCGTTCCAGCAGGCGCAGCATGAGGTAGCGGGCGCGCTCTGGGTTGGACTCTTCCAGGAGCCCATCGAGTGAGTCCATCCACTCCTGCGTCTCTTCAGGGTCAGAGTCGTTCAGGTAGGACGCCACACCGTCACGGATGAGTGCGAAGTTGGTGTCGTCTGGTGAATGTCCACCGAATTTTGATTCAGCTGCGTCAGCCATGGCATTCCTTACGTTTTGTTTGCTTCATTCTGCATCGACTTTTCCCGCGGGAGACGGGGGCCGGTCTGTGTTCCAGGATACGGGTTTAGGGGTATGGACGTGAATAACTGCAAGGTTTGGGCAGGTAACGGCGGGTTAATTTACAAACTTTGCAATAGTTATGGGCGCATTTCACATCATTTTTGGTTGTGTTGGGTTGTGTGTGGTTGCCTTAAAATTCCCCGTTTGGTCTGTGCTTTTGCTACGGAGCTGGTATTTTCGACCATTGACATCAGTTTATGTACCGGAGCAATTGCATTCGGGCATTGTTACAGGAGGAAAATTACAGTGGCACACGTTCCGGGCGCGACCAAGCAAGGCGCCCAGGATTATGCTCAAGTGTTGGGCATCGAAGCAGGTCAAGTAGTTCAAGAACTCGGCTGGGATGATGATTGTGACCCAGCCATCAGCGAGGCAGTAGAAGACTGCATTGGTGAAGAGCTGCTTGATGAGGACACTGACGAAATCTGCGACGTTGTGCTGCTGTGGTGGCGAGAAGATGACGGTGACCTGGTCGACGGGCTCGTCGACGCCATTCGTCCGCTCTCCGATAACGGTCGTATTTGGCTGCTCACCCCAGGCGCTGGCCAGTCAGGCCACCTCGTGGCCGGCGAGATCGCCGAATCGGCGAAGCTTGCTGGTCTGATCCAGACCACGGCGACCCGTGTTGGCAGCTGGCAGGGCTCCTGCTTGGTCCAGCCAGGCAAGAAGTAAAACTGTCCGTTAGCTGGCGATTTTGAAGAATATCTTCATCATGATAATCTTCTTCGAGTCGCACAGCGACGAAACATGCGCCTTTAGCTCAGCTGGAAGAGCAGCTGGTTTACACCCAGCAGGTCGGCGGTTCGAGCCCGTCAGGGCGCACAGATGAAATGCTCCGGATCAGTGGATCCGGAGCATTTTTCTTTGCGCATTCGCGATACTTAGGTCTGCATGTACACCGCAGAGACCTTTGAAAAGTCCCGGACGGCGAGGTCCTTCTTCCTGATGAGGAAGTACACCTCTCCTTCGCCATCCTCCACATTGGCGTAGCACAAGAGGTTTACCCAATCTTCTGGCGTGGCATGGTCGATATAGCCTCGTGGATCTGACTGACACGGCACCGGAACGCCCAAGATTTGGTGGTGGCGCCATTCGGGCTCCACGAAGGCGCCGTCTTCTTCGCAGAACTGATCAAATTCTTCTTCGAACTCTGACAACGGATGTTCGCCGGCATCCATTTGTTCAAATAGGGGCTCGGTCTCAGGACACATAGATCCGCGCTGCGGCAACGTTACGCCAGCGAAGAGGGCGCTCGGCTTGGCAGGATAGGTCAAGTGATCCGCTCGCTCGGCCAGTTCCTTGGGGACATTAGCTGGAGCTAGTTCGGAGGTGTCGTGTTGATCCCACACCACGCGTACTGCTTCCGGACCTTCGAGGTAGGCACCTGCCAGGTGGTCAAAAAAGAACAATAGTCGGCCGGTCTCAGGCAATTGATCGGCGATGCGGCCCAGCCGGTGCGCCTCTGCGAGATCAATTTGGGCGAGGAACCACAGTGGAGAAGGTCCTTCAGGGAGTTCCTCAGGAGAAAGGTCGTAAGGGGCAAGCTTCGGGTGTTTCGACAGGTCAGCTCGTGGCCATTCGAAATGTGGTGGGACATCGGGAGCTCCGTCAATCCGCGTGCCACCGATTCGATCGTCCGTAACAGGCCGAATTCCGATTGCCGGGATGAGTTGGGCCATCGCGTGGTCGATCGCATGTGGCGGAAAGTAGTCTGCTGCGCAACTGCGTGCTTGAGATTCATTTTCAAACATGACTCCAAGTTAGCGACATAGGATAGATGCGTGCAGAACCTCGCAATACTGGCCGGTCTCGCCCTCGACAGGGTTGTGGGAGACCCGCAACGCCATCATCCGGTGGCCTACTTCGGATCTTTCGTGAGCCAGGCAGAAAGCAAGCTTTATCGCGATTCCAAGGCAGCTGGTGCATGTCTCGTCGCCCTCACGGTGACGCCGGTGGTGGCAGCCACCTACCTGGCGTATCGGAAAGCTCCCACCCTCACCACCGCAGTCACCCTGTGGATCGCCCTGGGCGGGCGCACACTGGAGAAGACAGGGATCAACCTGGCCAACGACTTGGACAGCGGTAACACCGATGCTGCGAGGGCCTGGATCCCGTGGTTGTGCTCCCGCGATCCACAGCAGTTGGATGAAGCCGGAATGGCCCGTGCCGCTGTCGAATCCATTGCGGAAAATACCTCCGACGCCGCGATTGCTCCCATCGTGTGGGCTGCTCTAGGTGGGGCACCAGCTGTGGCGTTCCATCGCTGCGTAAACACGCTGGATGCCATGGTGGGGTACCAGAGCGAGCGGTACCGGAACTTTGGGTGGGCGGCGGCCAAATTGGATGACGTGCTGGCATACCTGCCCGCGCGCCTGACGGCAGCGACCCATGTGGCGGTCGCGGCGTCGCGAAGCCGTGGTGGGCAGGCCATAACCGCGTGGAAACGTGACGCCCCGAAGCACCCGAGCCCGAACGCTGGGCCGGTGGAAGCCACGGCGGCCGGGGCGCTGGGCGTCCAGCTCGGCGGGGAGACCCATTACAGCTACGGGGTGGAACACCGACCGACCCTCGGCGCAGGGCCACAGCCGACCGTCCAGACGATCAGGGAAGCGGTGCTGCTCGCACAGCTCACCCAAGGGCTAGTAGCGCTCTTCGTCGTCGCGCTGCCACTTCACCTGGTGCGCCGACCCATAGCGACTGCGCTGCGGCGCCTCATCCGTCGCTAGCTCGGCCTGCTCGGCAGCTTCTCGACGCCGCTCCCGCAGCTCCGCATACACGAAATAGGCCAGTCCGACAGGAACAAGGATGCCGAATGCATACCACTGGATGCCATAGGACAGGTGCGGGCCGTTATCTAGCTGGGGGAGCGGGAAGGCAGTGAGAACCCCGGGCTGATCAGATGCGAGCTGAACGTAGTCCTTAGCCAACGGCTGACCAGTGAGTTTGCTGATCTCCTCGGTGTCGATGCCGGTGACCATCTCTCGGCCGGATTCAGAGGAAGGCGCGATGTGCGGGGTGGCTTCGTCCACGCGGGCGTAGCCGACGATCGTGACCTCGCCGGTAGGGGCGGCTGGGAAATCAGCCGGCAGTTTGCCGTTGTCAGGTCGGTCCCAGCCTCGGTTGACCAGCACTACTTCGCCAGTATCCAGTTGGAAAGGCGTCAGTGCGTGGTAGGCCGGGCCGGATTCCACGGGACGCACGCGCATGACCACTTCAGAGTCCGGGAGATAGTGGCCGCTCATGCGCACTCGCAGGTACTCGTTGTCGGGTGTGAGCTCACCACCAGGTCCAAAGACCTGGCCGAACGGGGCTGGTTCGCTGTCGAAGTGCTTCGCGATCAGCTCATTGCGGTGGCTGACGGTGGTGTTCTTATTGAGCTGCCACGGCGCCAACACGCTAATCGCCAGATAGGTGAAGACAATGATGATGACGAACGTGAAAATCCAGCCTGGTTGCAGGAAGGTTTTCCACACTTTGGGTTTCATAGTTACCCAAGTCTAGTCAGCGGGCAGATGCGCTCGCGAGCATGGTCTTGACCCAAGCCAGCATGCCTGGCACAGCGGCCTCGATCTGCGTGCGGGTGGTGGCGAAATCTTCTGGATCGCCGTAGTAAGGGTCCTCCACGTCCGCCTCTTCCGGGGAAGCAGGATCGAAAGAACGCAGCAAGCGAATTCGCTCGGGGAAAACTCCGCGCGCGGTGAGATCAGAGACGTGGCCGTTATCGAGGGCGACGAACAGATCTGCCGAGCGGTGGTTATCGCTGAGCTGTGCTGCGCGGTGCATCGAGCCGTCATGGCCGGCGTTACGCAGCTCAGCCACGGCGCGACGGTCGGCGCCCTGGCCGATGTGCCAGCCACCAATGCCGCAGGATCGAACGCGAACGTACTTGGTCAGCCCCGCATCCTCGATGGCGTCGCGGAAGATCACCTCAGCCATAGGGGAGCGACAAATGTTGCCTGTGCAAACAAAGACGACGTACAGGCTTTCGGTGCGTTCGGTGTCGAAGGAGTTAATGGCTGTGCGACCACTCATCAACAATGCTCTCTAACTGGGCTGGGGAGGCCGCCTCAAAAGCGGCCTGAGTACGTTCAGATTCAGTTCCGTATCCCCAGGCAACGGCCACTGTTCCGATTCCGAATTCTCGTGCGCCGTCGATGTCGTGGATACGGTCACCGACCATGAGGATAGCCTGTTCCTGCCCGCGAAGCTGCATTGAGTCCAACACGTGCGCAATAACTGCGGCCTTCGACTTGCGTTCCCCGTCCTCTTGCGCTGCGCCCATGAAGTCAAAGAAATCCCAAAAGCCGTGGTGCCGCAGGGCTTGTTCCGCAAAATACTCGCCCTTGGATGTGGCGGTGCACAGTCGGTAGCCGTGATCCTTAGCCCAGGAAAGAAACTCGTGCATGCCGGCAAATGGTGAGCTCATCTTCCAGCCAGTGTGGCCGTAGTGGTCCAGGTAGTGCGCCAGGGTCATGTAGGCGAGACCCGGCTCCATACCTAGCGACAACAGAGTATCGATCATCGGCGGGCCCGCGATCTGGGAGATGCGCTCCTCCGAAGGAATCGGCCAGTCGGCCTGCTCAAGGGCGTAGATGAAGCTCGCGCGGATGCCAGGGAAGGAATCGACGAGGGTGCCGTCGACGTCAATGAGGAGTGTATTCACGCACACCAGTCTGGCAGACAATAGAGTGGAGCGGGTGAGTGCCTTTGATCCCTACCGATTCCACGGCGATGAAGAAGCCATCGGTGCCAAGGTTGATTTCGCCGTCAACGTGCGCGGCAGCAAACCGCCTGAATGGCTCCAGCGCGTGCTTATCGACGCCATCGGTGACCTCGCCGAGTACCCATCAGCCACCGATGAAAAGCTAGCCCGGAAAGCTATCGCCGATCTGCACCAGGTGCCCGAAGACTCGGTGTTGCTGGTTGCCGGCGCATCGGAGGGGTTTGCCCTGCTGCCCAAGCTGCGCCCGGCCAGCGTCGACATCATCCACCCGGGTTTTACCGAACCCAACGTCGTGTTCGAAGAGTCCGGGATTCCGGTGCACAATCGGATTTTGCCGTCACCGTTCGAGCTGGACTTGCTCGTTGATCGTGGCACTGCGGACATGGTGGTCATCGGGAACCCGACTAACCCCACCGGCGTGGTTCACGCCAAAGAAGACCTGCTGGAACTCGGAGCTGGCCGGATCCTCGTGGTGGACGAAGCGTTCTTGGATGTCTCCGACGAGTCGGAAACCCTCACCCAGCTCGCCGCCCAGCAAGAAGACATCATCGTGCTCCGCAGCTTTACCAAGACGTGGGCCATCGCGGGGCTGCGCTGCGGTTATGTGATTGCGCATCCCACGGTCGTCGCCAAGCTTGCTCAAGGGCGTCCGCACTGGCCGCTGGGCACCTTGCAGTTGCGGGCACTGGCTGCGATCGCGATGAGTGCCGCCGATGAGGTGGAAAAAGAGCGGGGCATCATCGCAGCCGAACGGGTCACCATGACCGAGGCGCTGGGGCGCGCCGGGTTCGAGATTGCGTCCGCAACCCAGGCGCCGTATGTGCTGGTCAGGCCCCCGGGAGACGATCCGGAGGGGTTGCGGCAGCGACTGAAGGAAGCCGGCATCGCGATCCGACGATGCGATACTTTCCCTGGACTAGATTCGAGTTATTGGCGATTGGCGGTGCGCCCCGCCAATCAGGTGGCAAAACTGCTGAAGGAGCTTTAAGTGACCACAGTTGGCGATATTCGCGCCGTGTTGGACCAGGCCTACCCGCCGCACCTAGCGGAATCTTGGGACAAGGTAGGGCTGATCTGCGGCTCTCCAGAGGCAACCGTGACAAAGGTGGCTTTCGCGCTGGACTGCACCCAGGCCGTGGCTGAGCGGGCGGTGGAGATGGGCGTGCAGATGCTCGTCGTGCACCATCCACTGCTGCTCAAAGGCGTGACCTCAGTGGCCGCCGATACCCCGAAGGGCAAGGTAATCCACACCTTGCTCACTGGGGGAGTAGCGCTGTTCGCGGCGCACACGAACGCCGATTCTGCGCGACCAGGTGTCAACGATCGATTGGCTGAGTTGGTCGGGATCACCCCGGGTCGACCAATTCTGCCGAAGGCTGCCACCGGCACCGACAAGTGGGGAGTGATGGTGCCGACTGCCGATGTGGAAGCCGTAAAGGCTGCGATCTTCGCTGCGGGAGCGGGTGCCATCGGCGACTACAGCGAGTGCGCTTTCTCCTTCAGCGGCGAAGGACAATTCCGGCCTGACAACAATGCAAACCCAACTATCGGCAGCGTGGGCGAGCTGGAAAAAGTAGCAGAAACGCGGGTCGAGTTCGTCGCGCCGGTGACCGCGCGCAGGGAGATTCATGCAGCGCTGCTCGACTCACACCCATATGAAGAACCGGCGTTCGACTGTGTCACCATGGAGTCCTTTCCTGACCTTTCCACGGCCTGCGGCCTGGGGCGGGTCGGTGAGCTGCCTGAGCCAATCACCTTGCGTGAGTTCACCCAGCAGGTAGCCAACGCGCTGCCTGTCACGGAGTGGGGAGTGCGCGCCGCTGGGGACCCAGACCAAATGGTGCAGAAGGTGGCCGTATCCTCTGGCTCCGGCGACAGCTTCCTTGATGCCGTCACCTCGCTGGGCGTTGATGTGTACGTCACCTCTGACCTGCGTCATCACCCCGTGGACGAGTATCTGCGCGCCGGGGGACCCGCCGTGATCGACACTGCACACTGGGCCAGCGAATTCCCGTGGTGTGCGCAAGCAGCCGAGATCGTGGCGACGACCGGCGTGGCCACTGAAATAATCGACATCCGTACCGACCCGTGGACCCTGTCCGCACACGCCCAGTAGGAGAGAACATGAAGATCACTCAAGCAGAACAAAAGCTCCTCCTGGAGCTCGCCGACCTCGAGCGCACCCTGGACCTGGGCCTTACCTCTGGATCTGCGGAACGCACCGAGCTGGAGAAGCTGGAGAAGGAACGCGACCGGCAACGCGAAGTCGCCGCGTCCGCGCAGCTCAACGTTGCCGACGTTGAGCTGGACATTCGCCGCATCCAGGACGATATGGGCAAACTCAAGCGCCGCTTCGATGCCGACAAAGCGGGCCTCGGTGCCGCCACGGATGTCGATCAGCGCCGCGACCTCGAACACGACCTTGCCAACACGTCCCGCCGCATGTCCGACCTGCAGCAGGAGCTCAAAGAGGCCCACGACGAGATCGCCGCTATGCGCGCAAATGTGGATCGCCAAGGCGCGCTTCTCGACGACCTCGAGCGCAAAGTCGAATCTGCCGCACGCGCGGCAACCGCTGCCGAGGACGCGCATTCCGCGCAGGACGCCTCCACACGTGTCACCGAGCTGCGCGGGCACCTGTCTAACGAGATCCTGGCCGAGTACGACGATCAGCGCGGCATCTTCGGCGTCGGGGCGGCCGGCTTCCGGGGACGTTCCTGCGGTGGCTGCCACATTGTGCTCCCACCTGCTGCGCTGTCCGAAATCCGTGGGACCGCTGCCGACGAGATGCCACGCTGCCCTGACTGCGGCACGTTCCTGGTGCGCCTATGAAGCTGATCATTGAAGCCGACGGCGGGTCCAGAGGAAACCCTGGCATCGCTGGCTCCGGCACAGTTGTGTACTCCGCCTCGCGCGAAATCCTGCGGGAAATCGCCTACGTGGTGGGTAAAGCCTCCAACAACGTAGCCGAGTACCACGGGTTGCTGCGCGGGTTGGAAGCAGCCGCTGAGCTGGGAGCTACCGAAGTAGCGGTCTACCTGGACTCCAAGCTCGTGGTCGAGCAAATGTCAGGGCGCTGGAAAATCAAGCACCCCGACATGAAGGAGCTGGCACTTCAGGCGCAGCAGATCGCCCGCGGATTTGATTCGATCAGTTACACCTGGATCCCGCGCGAGAAGAACAAAAAAGCCGACGCTCTGTCCAACGTGGCGATGGATGCCTGCGCGGCGGGCAACCCAGTCGGAATATTGGCATCGGAATCGGAGCCCAAGGCGGAGCCTGTTTCGGAGCCCGTTGCAGAGTCAAAGCCGGACCCGAAGTGGAACGGGGCAGTAAGCCGGCCACTGCGCTTGCTGCTGCTTCGACATGGGGAGACGGCGATGAGCGTCGCGAAGCAATACAGCGGTTCCTCTGACCCAGCCTTGACCCCGCGCGGTGAAGAAATGTCCCAGCAGGTGGCTGCGCGCATTGCCTCACGTGGTGGTATCGACGCGATCGTGTGCTCGCCGCTTGGTCGCGCGCGCCAGACGGCCCAGTTCTGCGCTGATGCGCTGGGGTTGGACGTGCAAGTCATGGATGAATTGGTTGAGCTGGATTTTGGTGACTGGGAAGGTAAAACCTTCGCGGAGGTCATCGCGCAGGATGCTGAGCTGCACCAGAAATGGCTGGCAGACACGTCCATCGCTGCGCCAGGCGGAGAATCAGTCCAGGCGGTCAACCGAAGGGTGAAACGCGCACTAGACAAGCTGCGCGAACAGTACCCCCAAGGAAACGTGCTGGTAGTCAGCCATGTCACCCCGATCAAACTCCTGCTGCGGGCCGCGCTCGATGCCCCGACATCGATTGTCAACAAGATTCACTTGGACCTGGCATCCCTTTCGATCGCGGAGTTTTACGCCGACGGTCCGACCACAGTGAAGTTGATCAACGGGTAGCATTCCGGCGCTAAATTCAGCGCCCAGGTTCTTCGGTAGGGTGGTGGTGCCTTAGCCACGACACAATCGGAGACTTTTCATGACTCAGACCGTTTCAGCAATCATCGCCCGCACCAAGGGAGCCCCGGTAGAAAAGGTATCCATCGTGATTCCGGAACCGGGGCCGCACGATGTGGTGGTGAAGATCCAGGCCTGCGGAGTCTGCCACACCGACCTCGCCTACCGAGACGGCGATATCGAGGATGCCTTCCCGTTCCTGCTCGGCCATGAGGCCGCTGGCATCGTTGAGACTGTCGGAGAGTCCGTCACCCATGTCGCCGAGGGCGACTTTGTGGTGCTCAACTGGCGCGCCGTGTGTGGTGAGTGTCGCGCCTGCCGAAAGGGCGAGCCGAAGTACTGTTTCGCCACCCACAACGCCTCCCAGAAAATGACACTGGAGGATGGTACTGAACTTAAGCCGGCGCTCGGCATTGGTGCTTTCGCAGAAAAGACCCTGGTACACGAGGGACAGTGCACCAAGGTCAATCCGGAGGAGGATCCCGCGGTGGCCGGACTGCTCGGCTGTGGCGTCATGGCAGGACTCGGCGCTGCAGTGAATACCGGAGAAGTCGGCCGGGGTGATTCCGTAGCGGTGTTCGGTGTCGGTGGCGTCGGCATGGCGGCCATCGCAGGCGCCAAGCTCGCGGGCGCGACGACCATCATCGCTGTGGACCTTTCCGATGACAAGCTCGAGCTGGCTCGCCAATTCGGTGCCACCCACACCATCAATTCCTCTGGCGCCACTGGCACTGGCGATTCCGATTCCACCGTCGCCCAGATCCGGGAGTACACCGGCGGTTTCGGCGTGGACGTGGCCATCGATGCTGTCGGCCGCCCGGAGACGTGGACGCAAGCGTTCTACGCCCGTGACCTCGCCGGAACCGTGGTGCTGGTTGGTGTGCCGAACCCAACCTCGCGTATCGACGTCCCAGCCATCGATGTCTTTGGTCGCGGCGGCGCCCTGAAGTCCTCCTGGTACGGTGACTGCCTCCCTGAGCGAGACTTCCCGATGTACGTTGACCTGCACTTGCAGGGTCAATTCCCACTGGGTGATTTCGTCTCCGAGCGCATCGGATTGGACGAGGTCGAAGCTGCCTTTGACACAATGAAGACCGGCAAGGTCCTCCGATCAGTGGTAGTGCTGTAGCTATGACTCTTCGCATTGATCACGTAGTAACCAACGGAATTTTCGCGCTCGACGGTGGCGAGTGGGAAGTAGACAACAACATTTGGATCGTCGGCGACGATTCCGAGTGCTATGTCATCGACGCAGCTCACAATGCCGCGCCGATCATTGAAGCAGTGGGCGGCCGCAAGGTGAAGGGCATCCTCTGCACCCACGCCCACAACGATCACATCACCGTGGCTCCCGAACTCTCCGAAAAGCTGGACGCACCGATCTTCGTCCACCCAGGCGATCAGATGTTGTGGGAGGAGACCCACGGTTCGCTGGCCCACGAGAACCTGGAAAACCTGCAAACATTCCAGATTGCCGGCACTGACATCCAGGTGCTGAACACCCCGGGACACAGCCCAGGCTCCTGCTGCCTGTACGTGCCAGAAGCTGGCGAGTTGTTCTCGGGCGACACCCTCTTCCAGGGCGGACCCGGAGCGACGGGACGCTCATACAGCTCCTTCGACACGATCATCGATTCTCTCCAGAAATCTATCCTGACATTGCCTGCGGAGGCGATCGTGCGCACCGGACACGGCGACCACACCACCATCGGTTCTGAGGCACCACACCTGGAAGAGTGGATCAAGCGCGGCCACTAGTTACACGGCCGGAAACGGCCCCGCAGGCGGATGTAGAGCTCAGACAAAGTCCGTTTCGGGAGCCGAATTCCGCAGTGTATACTGGGAAGACGCGAACGAGCCGACTGGGTAATCGCGGCTGCATGTATCGGCCTTGTTAGGTGCTGACCTGCGTCGAGGAAAGTCCGGACTCCACAGAGCACGGTGGTTGCTAACGGCAACCCAGGGCGACCTGAGGGAACAGTGCAACAGAGAGTAGACCGCCTTCTTCCGGGAAGGTAAGGGTGAAAGGGTGCGGTAAGAGCGCACCGGCGACGTAGGTGACTACGCCGGCCAGGTAAACCCCACTGGGAGCAAGGCAAGAGGCCGCACCGCTTGGTGTGGCTGCGTGGGTTGGGCTGCTCGTCCAATAACCCACGGGTAGCTGCTTGAGGCGCATGGGCAACGATGCGTCCAGATAGATGATTACCACCCGCAAGGGAACATAATCCGGCTCATAGGTTGGCTCGTTCGCCCCACATCTTCCCTACAATGGGAAAACATGAAACTCTACGCCGCCGCCCTCAACTTCCGGCCGATCGCCGAAGAATACTCCGTGCCCACGGATTTCACCGCCCAGGTGCACGAGGAGGCAGCCAACGCGCAGGATCGATTTGCGGAGGGCAGAGTTGATCGCCGAGACATCGAATTCGTCACCATCGATCCCGTAGGTTCGATGGATCTGGACCAAGCAGTGTGCATCACCAAGATCGATGGTGGCTACCGCGTCTTTTACGCGATCGCGGATGTTGCAGCTTTCGTCGCGCCGGGTTCCGCCCTAGAAGCCGAATCCTTCAAACGCGGCCAAACGATCTACCTTCCCGACGAGCCCGCACGCCTGCACCCCGAGGAGATCTCGGAAGGACGCGCCAGCTTGCTTCCCGACGTCGATCGCCCCGCAGTCCTGTGGACCTTCGACCTCGATGCCAACGGCGAAGTGACGGATTCGTCCGTAGAACGCGTCGTCGTGCGCAGTCGGGCCCGCCTCGACTATGACGGCGTGCAGGCTGACCTGGAGGCGGGCAGGTTGCACCCATCGGTGAGCTTGCTTCCGGACGTCGGCAAGCTGCGTCAGGCGAGCGCACTGAGGCGCAGCGCGGTGAACCTGCGCCTGCCGAGCCAGCGGGTTGACCGACGCGATGATGGTCGTTATGAGCTGGAACTCGAGCCTCGCCTGGACGTTATGGAGTGGAACTCGGAGATTTCTTTACTCACGGGCATGGTCGCGGGGCAGATGATGGCTGCGGCGGGTATTGGTGTGCTGCGCACCCTGGGGCCGGCGATGCCTAAAGCTCTCAAGGAATTTGCGATAGAGGCGCAGGCGCTGGGCTTCAACTTTAAACCCGGTCGTCAACCAGTGGGTGAGTTTATCGCGAGCCTAGATGTCACCACGCTGCCCGGCATGGCGGTGATGCGGGAAGCTCAAAAGCTGCTCCGCGGAGCTGACTACGACGTCCTTGCCGGTGCTCCTTCGAAAGACGACGTTCACGCGGGAGTCGGCGGTTTCTATGCGCACGTCACCGCACCCCTGCGACGCCTAGTGGACCGATTCGCCACCGAAACCTGCCTCGCCATCGCAGCGGGCACGCCTGTGCCGGAATGGGCGAGCTCCCGGTTCGACGACATCGCGGAATCCATGCGACGCACCACTGCGCTTGCCAGCAATGTCGATCGTGCATGCCTGCGGCTCACCGAGGCAACAGTGCTTACCCCTTATGTCGGCGACACTTTTCCAGCGATCGTGCTCGCGTCCATGCCGGAGCAGAATAAGTCCCGCATCTTCATCAGTGAGCCACCGATGCTGTGCGGTTGTGCTGGCAGCCCGGAGGAAGCCATCGAGGTCACGGTGCGTCTGGAAGATGCTGACATTGAAAAGCGGACCGTAACCTTTACCTGGCCCGCCTAGCAGCCGCGCAGGGGGACCACGGTGAAGCCGTCGGCCGCCAAATCGGAGATCAGATTAGTAGACTTCTTGGCCTCAGCGTGCACGATGACCGCGCCGGCCAGGCGGGCCGCTGCGCTGCGTACTGCCAAAGCGCCCCGCGCAAGACACAGGTTCGCCAGCGCAGTTTCCTTTTCCGGCACCACCTGATACAAGGATTCTAGATCTCGCTGTGAATCCCCGACCAGCGACAACGCTTCCTTTGCCTTGCGGGCGCGCAGCACCATTGATGCTTTAGTTGCGCGTTCCGTCTCCCGCTCGAAGAAGGAAAGCCAGCGGTGGGCCTCTTCAAGACCGGGGTAGTCGTCCGCCTCATTCGCCTTGTGCATCGCCGTCAGCCACTGCGTCACGCGCTGCGTAGCATCAGGAAGTCGGCGCAGGTAGTCCACACCGAATGCAGCCGCAGCCTCGTCGACGAACCGCTTGCGCTCGGCGATATCGGTTACCGGCTCGTCGTGGGGTAGTGCTACGAGGAAGCTGGCGTAGTCGGTGGCGTCGCGAAGCATAGGCGCGTGGGTGACAGAACCGTCAGCATAATCCACGATGTTGAAGGCATCCTCAGACCCGCGCAGCGCCGCGGTGTAGCGCGCCCGGAACGACGGCACCGCGGAAAAGAGTTGCGCAGAGCTGGCGCAGATTTCGGCGAGTCGCGCTTTGAGAGGAGCGTCAAGTTTGTGTTCGGAGCTTTCGGCAAGGATCGACGCGAAGGCAACCTCGGCGGCCACTTCATCACCCAAACCGACCCGCGCTGGAATCTCCGATACAACGGTGATGTTGAAGCCCTTGGTATCACGACTCAAGTACTGACGATTCACCATCGACCAGACGACACCTGCGAGGCGAACTCCAGGGCCACCGAGCGTCAGTGACGGTGAGGCATCAGAGCCGCCGTGCTGCAATTGCGCGGCGCACTGGGACACCTCATAGAGGGTGACGCTGTCGGTGAACGATTGAACGTCACCGTCGACATCCAGCTCGTGCGTGGTCACCATGATGGTGTCATCTTCGCGCGGGCTCGCGGCCACCGCGACGTGTAGTGGGGCCGTCGCGTTGATAACTAAGCCACCGACGTGATCGGTGTGCTCGCCCAAGAAATTCCACGTAGCAGGGGAAACAGCAGTCCTCGGCACGGTGGAATCGTAAGACTGCTGATGTAACTCGGCGACGCGATCAATTAATTGGGCATCAGGGTGTAGCCACACCGGCATGAAAATCAAGACTCCTTGAGCGGGTTCTATAACAGTCGCATCTACTTTACCCACCCAGCCTTTTTCAGCGCCGTTTTGGTGGAAAAGTTCCAGTAGCGTGGAGGTACCCACACTAAAGGAGGAAACCATGGATAAGGAAGATCTGAAGTGGTACTACAATCCCACTACCGGCGAGGTCACTCAAGGGCCTGAAGGTGGCTGGGACGAGCGAATGGGCCCATATGACAGTCGCGAAGAGGCCGCATCGGCACTGGCTGTGGCTGCTGAGCGCACCAAGGCCGCTGACAATTATGACGAGAAGGACGACGACTGGGGCGTAAAGCCAGCCTGGGATAAGTAGCGCCGTTGGGGCGGGCTTAATCTAAAACCGGCTATGTGAAACCGGCTATTCGGGGCAAAACAAGGGAGATTTGCCTAGATTCGGGCTAGTCTGAGAGATTTTGCCCCGAATAGCCGGTTTCACATAGCTGGAAATGGCCTAGCCACCAGTTTGGCAACCGACGCTAAGGACTAATTGTCCTTAGCGTCACTTGCCTTTTGAGATTTGGCTGCCACACGCGCGGCTTCCTTCTTCATTGACTTCGAGAGCTTCTTGTATGCCTCTTCGATGTCCTTGGCAGCTTCGTTGTACCCGCGGAGCGCTTCCATGCCAATCTCACGTTCACGCTGGTAAAGAACGCCGTAGGCGAAAGTGTCTTCACCATGCTTGCGGGCGGATTCCGCCAGCGCGAGCAGCTCGTCGCGAGAGGTGACGGAGTCCTGGAAGTCGCCAAGCACCGACTGCATGGTCTTGCAGGCTGCGTACAGGTCCTTCGTCTTAAGTCCTGTGGCGCGGCCGACAGCATCAGCGGAGTAGCGCAGCTTCTTGGCCGCCTTGCGCATGTTGTGGAAGTTCTCCTCACGCTCGCGCAATGGGGTTTCAGTCTCTTCCCACTCGGTGACGGCAACGTTATGGCGCTTCATCAGCTTCTTGTACGCGCTGACTAGGTGCTCGAAGAGTGCAGCCTCTTCCTCGTGCTTTACGTCCGCCACAGATGCCGATTCGGTTTCCGATGGGGCAAGTGGCGGGTTCACAATCAGATTCTCTAGGCCCTCGAGTAGATCGAAGTAGCGCTTAGAGTTCAACACCTTCAGGATCGTCCGGTGCGCGCGCTCGTACTTACGCTGCATGTCGTGGGCGAGGTGCTCGCCAGAAGCATCATCGATGATGTTGTCATCATCAAGCCCAATCAGCATCTGGAACCGCTCCGCCACCACTTCGGCGTCGCGGGCAATACCCAAGGTTGCGGCGAGCAGCTTAAGCTCTTCCTCCAGGTTGAGGTACTCCTCGCCCGTGAGGATGCCCTCAAACGTCTGCATGAGGCTGCGCAGCTCGCGGGTGGCCACACGCATCTGGTGCACGGAGTCCCACTCATCGCGGCGGACTTGGGGATCAACCTCCAGGAGGCGGTCGCGGTTCACCCGCAAGGCATTAACGACGGCAAATGCTGCCGTCTCCTCATCCAGCTCCGCCATCGCAGGTGGCAGGGGTGCGTAGTTGATCGAGTTGCCCAGGGCAGCGACCAGCTTGGATGGGCTCGCGGATGGGACGGCACCGACGGCCTCAAAGACCGCGCGAGCGGATTCGAGCAGCTCAGGGGCTTGCTCAAACTCCTGTCCAGCCGGGGTGAGTTCCAACTCCCATTCGCGCCACTCCTGCTTGATACCGGCAGGCAGCAAAGACCAAGAAGTGACGTGGTCGTCGCAGAACTCGGCGTAAATGGTGCCTTGGTCGTCGGCAAGCGCGTGCTCGTGGCGCTCGTTGTCTACCTGGGCGATGACCTGGAGTGGCAGGTCGCGGATGATGGCGCGTACCGGATCGAGGATTTCTTGCGGTGCGTCGTCGGAAAGCGGGGCGCCGATTTCGATGCGGCCCTTGTCGGACGGCAGCTTGATGTGCCATCCTTCGTCCTTGCCACCAGTGCGGCGGCGCAGGGTGATCTTGGCGCGGGTCAGGCGCAGGTCGGCGGTGTCGTAGTAGCGGGCCGACAGCGAGTGCACCACGGTGGATGCGACGGTGTCGATGCCAACGATGGAGCTAAGTTCCGGCACTTCAGTGGTCGGAGAGGTGGCGAACTTGAGTTCGACCTCCAGTGCTCGGGTTAGCGGGGTAGTGGACTTACTCATTATTACCTACCTTTCACGGCGCGAACTTCAGAAAAAACGCGCAGGTTATGTCACCAACCAGAGTATCGGACAACCCGGACAGGTGGTAATACCCAATGCCCCTGCGGTAGGGGCCGGAAGAAAAGTACTGTTGTACATATGAATAGCCAACAGGAATTCGTGCTCCGGGCACTGGAAGAGCGCGACATCAGGTACATCCGACTGTGGTTCACAGATATTCTCGGATACCTCAAATCGGTGGCCGTGGTTCCGGCCGAGATCGAGTCAGCGTTTGAAGAGGGGATTGGCTTCGATGGATCCGCCATCGAGGGGTTCTCGCGCGTCTCGGAAGCCGACACTGTGGCTCGCCCTGACCCCTCCACTTTCCAGGTGCTGCCGTTCGAGCACGATGACTCGGAGCCGCATTCGGCCCGCATGTTCTGCGATATCACTATGCCGGGTGGCGAGCCGAGCTGGGCAGATCCCCGTCAGGTGCTGCGCCGCCAGCTGGATGCTGCGGCCAAAGAGGGCTTCACCTGCAACATTCACCCAGAAATTGAGTTCTACCTGACCAAAAACTTGCCTACCGATGGCTCGGCCCCACAGCCGACAGATGTGGGCGGTTACTTCGACCAAGCCATGCACGACGAGGCACCGCACTTCCGCCGCGATGCCATCGCAGCGCTGGAAGCCATGGGCATTTCTGTGGAGTTCTCCCACCATGAAATCGGCCCGGGCCAGCAGGAAATCGATCTGCGTTACGCGGATGCACTGACCATGTCAGATCACATCATGACCTTCCGCTACCTGATCAAGGAAGTTGCTCGGCGCAACGGGGTGTACGCCACGTTCATGCCGAAGCCGTACCAGGAGCATGCGGGTTCGGCGATGCACTCGCACATGTCCCTCTGGGAAGGCGATTCGAATGCCTTCCACGATCCAGATGACGAATACAACCTGTCTCGCACGGCAAAGCAGTTTATTGCCGGCATCCTGCATCATGCGCCCGAGATCTCGGCGGTGACCAACCAGTTTGTGAATTCTTACAAGCGGTTGCAGTTTGGCAACGAGGCCCCGACTGCCGCCACGTGGGGGCTGTCTAATCGCTCCGCAATGGTGCGCGTTCCTACCTATAGTCCGGGCAAGATTCGGTCCCGTCGCATCGAGATCCGCAGCCTGGATTCTTCGGCGAATCCGTACCTCGCCTACTCGGTTCTCCTCGCGGCTGGTCTGAAGGGAATTAAGGAAGGCTACGATCTTCCCGATCCAGCAGAAGATGATATTTCGCTCCTCACCCGCCGCGAACGCTTGGCCATGGGATACGTGGATCTGCCACAGAGCCTGGATCAAGCTTTGGCGCTGATGGAGAAGTCTGAGTTGGTGGCGGACGCGCTCGGCGAGCACGTCTTTGAGGTATTCCTGCGCAATAAGTGGCGTGAGTGCCGTGACTATCAGGCGCAGGTCACCCCGTGGGAGCTGCGCACCGATCTCGGCTATTAAAGGAGACCACCTTGTCCAGCCCCCGTTCCTCCCGATCCAGCCTCCCGACCCCAGGCGCGCTCAGTTTGCACGCCGCCACCGCCGAAGCTGACCTCGAACTGCTCGGCTGGTACAACGCCGACTCACTCGACGTGCTGTGGGCGCTGTCTGGTGCAGGCGATGGCGACCTCGCACTCAACAACCTGGTGCGCCTGCAAGCTGCGCTTCGGGAGGCCGGTCAATGGCAGCTTTTCGACGCCACAGTCCGCTCCGACTTGGCCTTCCGCGTCCGCTTGTTTGCACTACTGGGTGCTTCCTCGACGCTGGGGGACCATCTGGTGGCCAACCCGGAGACGTGGGAACTGCTGACGTTGCCACTGCCAACCTCAGCTGAACTGCTGCAGGCGATGCTTGGCTGTGTGTCGGCAAAGCCCGCAGGGCTGGCGGGCGATACCGCGACGCCGGATCTGAGCACGCCCGGTACGTATGTCGCCGCGGAGTCGGGGCTGGACGTGGAACGCCAGATGCAGGTGGAATATCGGAGCCTGATCATGCGAATCGCCGCGCATGATGTGGCTGGTACGTATCCGGGCAATTCGCGGCGTCCTGGCCAGCCAGAGGTGCCGTTTACCGTCGTCGTTGAGCTGCTGGCCGGCCTGGCTGATGCCGCGCTCACCGCTGCCCTGGCAGTGGCGGTTCGGACTGTCTACGGCGATGATGCTCCGGCTCAACTAGCGGTAATGGCCATGGGCAAGTGCGGTGCGCGCGAACTGAATTACATCTCTGACGTGGACGTCATTTTCATTGCCGAGCCTGCAGATACCAAGGCGACCAAGGTTGCGGCCGAACTGATGCGCATTGGTTCCAAAGCCTTCTTCGAGGTTGACGCGGCCCTACGACCGGAGGGTAAGGCGGGTGCACTCGTGCGCACCCTGGAATCCCATGTCACCTATTACAAGCGCTGGGCACACACCTGGGAGTTCCAGGCCTTGCTTAAGGCGCGCCCGATGACGGGTTACCTCCCGCTGGGGCAGCAGTACATCGAGGCGCTGGATCCCATGGTGTGGGTCGCCTCCGAACGGGATAGCTTCGTGAGCGATGTCCAGGCGATGCGACGCCGGGTGATCGAAAATGTTCCATCTGACCTGCGGGAACGTGAGCTTAAGCTGGGCATCGGTGGTTTGCGCGATGTCGAGTTCGCCGTCCAACTGCTCCAGTTGGTGCATGGCCGCAGTGATGAAACGCTGCGGGCGAAATCCACCATCCGTGCGCTGGACGCACTTGTCGCCGCTGGATATGTGGGTAGAGAAGACGGCCGGATCCTGATCGAAGACTACGAGTACCTCCGCCTCCTAGAACACCGGCTCCAACTGCAAAAGCTGCGACGCACCCACACCATGCCACCGGAGGAGGACTCGCAAAGCCTGCGTTGGCTGGCCCGGACCACCGGCACGGTGAGCACCGGTGCGCAGCGCAGTAGCGAAATCCTCACGGAGGAATTCCGCAAGGTCCGCATGGACATTTCGGGTCTGCACTCCAAGCTGTTCTACCGCCCGCTCCTCGAGTCCGTGGCTGCACTGTCCGTGGACACGTTGCGACTGTCCCCGGAGGCCGCAAAACGCCAGCTGGCCGCCCTGAACTACCAGTTCCCGGACCGCGCCTACGAGCACCTCACGGCCCTGGCATCGGGCAAGTCCCGCAAGGCGAAGATCCAGGCCATGCTGCTACCGACCCTCATGGGCTGGCTCGCCGAAACTCCAGATCCAGACGCGGGTTTGCTTGGCTACCGCAAGCTTTCCGACGCCGCGCTGGATCGCCAGTGGTTCCTGCGTATGCTGCGCGATGAAGGCATCGTGGGCCAGCGACTCATGCACGTCCTGGGCACCTCACCGTATATCTCGGATTTGATCCTTGCCACACCTGATGCAGTGCAGTTGCTGCGCGATGGCGCGAACGGGCCGATGCTGCTGCAGACAGATCCGGACACTGTCTCTACCTCGCTGGTCGCCGCCGCATCCAGGCATCCAGACCCAGACAAGGCCGTAAAGGTTGCTCGCAGCCTGCGACGCGTGGAGCTCACCCGCATCGCAGTATCCGATCTCCTGGGACTAATGGATGTGAAAGAAGTATGCGTGAGCCTGTCTCGCGTGTGGGACGCGGTGCTCGACGCTGCCTTCAATGCAGAGATTGCTGCCTCGACTCCGGAAGGTGAGGAAGCTCCGGCGCGTATCGCGGTGATCGGCATGGGGCGTCTCGGCGGACAGGAGCTGGGCTTCGGCTCCGATGCTGACGTGATGTTTGTATGCCAGCCACACGCCGGCACCGAGGAGAACGAGGCCGTGAAATGGGCAATCGGCGTGTGCGATCGCGTGCGCTCCCGATTGGCTAAGCCATCACAAGACCCTGAGCTCGAAGTTGATTTGGGGCTGCGGCCAGAGGGGCGTTCGGGTGCGGTGGTGCGCACCATGGAATCCTACGAGCAGTACTACGAGCGTTGGGGGGAAACCTGGGAGGTGCAGGCTTTGCTGCGCGCCGAATATATCGCTGGTGATGAGCAACTCGGCAAGGCTTTCATCGCCATGATCGAGCGATTCCGCTACCCAGCGCAGGGTGCGTCGGCCAAGACGGTGCAGGAGGTGCGCCGAATGAAGGCCCGCGTCGATAATGAGCGCCTGCCGCGTGGCGCAGACCGCAACATGCACACCAAGCTGGGGCGCGGTGGCCTCACCGACATCGAATGGACCGTGCAGCTGCTCACCATGATGCACTCCCACGAGGTGCCGGAGCTACGCACGGCGTCCACGTTGGAGGCGTTGGATGTAATCGAGAGCCACGAGCTTATCGACGCATGGAAAGTCGATACCCTTCGCACAGCGTGGCTGACTGCGACCAAAGTGCGCAACGCCCTCGTGCTCATTCGCGGCCGCCGCACCGACGAGATACCGCCCTCCGGCCCGCATTTGGCCGCCGTGGCGGGTGCAGCCGGGTGGGGGCGTTGGCAATCGCAGGAGTTCCTCGATTACTACCTGAAGGTCACGCGCCGGGCACGTGCCGTGGTGGACGAGGTCTTCTGGGGAGAACCGGCGCTCGACTCGCACCTGGATTAGGGTGGGGGCATGGGAATTTCTATGTCTTTGGACCTGAGCTCAGCGACTCTGGCCGAGCTCGCGGCGCTTGTTGATGCAGCTCAAGCAGCCGGGGTGAGCCCCGATACTGAACTAAAAGTAGCGGGGGATACCTTATCGCTTGAGTTTGGCGATGTCGTTCGCCCAGAGGTGGTTGATGCAGAGCCGGTGACCCCATCTGGTGCGGATGCAGTACGGGACACCGTGCGCCAGGTATTGAGCGAGGAAGCCGTGCGTGGGCTTTTTGATAC
The DNA here is from genome assembly GCF_009734385.1 of Corynebacterium kalinowskii. Lineage (NCBI taxonomy): Bacteria > Bacillati > Actinomycetota > Actinomycetes > Mycobacteriales > Corynebacteriaceae > Corynebacterium > Corynebacterium kalinowskii. The sequence continues at coordinate 812,116 of NZ_CP046452.1, forward strand.
CTTGATTACAAAGAACTCGCAGCGTCGCCCCTAATTTTCCAGCTTTGGCAGCAACCCCAAAGCCATTAATGGTTTCTTTTGTGCTCGTTAGCATCACCGTTTGATCGTGCCGCAGTGGAATAAGAGTTGTCCCCAATTTCCACGAGGTACAAGGAGCACGCATCATGCGTAACAAAGCACTCATCTCATCCGCTGCCATCAGCTTGGCCCTTCTGGGCGGCGGCGTCGCCTACGCCGCAACAGATGATGCCACCCCAGCGCCAACCGCTGTCGCCAAGCAACACGAAGCCAAAGGACAAAAGGGAATGTCATCCCTGGCAGAAAAGCTGGGCGTAACTGAAGACCAGTTGCGCGATGCGATGAAATCAGCTCACGGCACCAACGGCGACCGCGAACAGGCACTCGCCGATGCACTGGGCATCGACGTGGCCACCGTGACGACTGCCATGGGGGAGATGCACGCCGATCACCAGGCCGCCATGCGCAGCAACCTAGAAACCCGCATTGATGACGCTGTGGCCGCGGGCACGTTGACTGAGTCCGACAAGGAATCGGTGCTCAAGGCTTTTGATGCCGGCCTCCTCGCCCCACAGGATCTGAAGAACAAGGGACTAGGTAAGCATGCTGAGACTAAGGACTCGACCGCAGGTAGGCAGCACGGCTAAGCACTAAGCCGACGATCGCCAGACTCCAGACGACGAACACTGCGATCCAGGCGATGCGGAAGTCCGACCAGGTCCAGACGCTGTCTGAGACCTGGTTCAGGATGACGCCTACGCCTTGCGCAGCGAGCATCGCGGCAAGGAAGCCGCCCATGTTCGCGAGCCCGGTGCCCGTCGTCACCACTTCATGGGGCAGCGTTTCGCGTACCGTGTCGAAACCATAGTTCGATGCGGGGCCGAGGAAACCGAGGAACCCGGCGATGATGGCCACCGCCAGGAAGCCACGAGGCTCGGCGCTGAAGAAGAACCCGGCCATCAGGACAAACAAAAACACGGTGAAGCCGAGCGACACCAACTCCCGCTTGCGCCCCGCGTGGGCCGACAGGATGCCGTGCAAGGGCCCGGCCAGCACTGTAGCGATGGTATTGATCACCAGCACGGAAGCCGCATTGGCCGGGGTAAGACCCATCCCCAACGTCATGGTAGGCATACCCCAGAGCAAGTTGAAGACGATCAGCGGCATCAGCATAGCGCCGTGATTGAAAAAACCCATCCAGCAGACGGGGCGGCGAAGGACGTCGATAAGCGGTGTGGTGCGGGCGCGACGCTGCTCGTGCGGGCTGTCCTTAATCGCGATGTTGGCGGCGATCGCAACCAGCACGCCGACCGCACCGAGGGACAGAAACGCCGCACGCCAGCCGTGTACCCCGAGGATTGCGAGGAACGGGACTGCTGACAGGAACTGTCCCAGCTGGCCGAGAGCCGCGCTGAGCTGGGCAAACAGTGGCGTGTGTTTGAGTGGGAACCAGAACGGCAGGATGCGCATGAGCGAGAGGAACGCGGTGGCATCGCCGGCGCCGATGAGGATGCGCGCGCCGATCGCGACGGGATAAGCACTGGTCAGGCCCAGGATGAGCTGCCCAATCGCCATCACCACCGCTCCGGCGAAAAGGAGTCGGCGGGCGCCGAAGCGGTCAATGAGGATGCCCGTCGGAATCTGCACGAGCGCATACACTCCGACCTGCACGGAAGTGAACACCGCCAGCTGGGAAGCATCGATGCCAAAGTGATGGGTGGCATCGACACCGGCGACACCCATCGACGTGCGTCCAGCGATGGCGACGATGTAAACGGCGACAGCGGCTGCCCAGACGATGATTGCTGTCCGGGTGAGGCGCTTGCGTGGATCGTTAAGCAAGGTGACCCGAAACAATCACGTTGTAGCCTAGATCTTGAGTTCCAGACACCGAGCAGGCGATCAGAATGATCCGGCCTTTGTCATTTTCGTTCATCAGCTCGGCATCCTCGATGGCGTCGTACTTGTCCACCAGCCATGCGTTGTCCACGATCCACACCCGCTCGTTACCAGCGGCGTCTTTCATCGTGATTCGTGACCCATTGAGCACGTCCGAGGCGTAGCGACCCACCGTGCCGCCTGACGCCGCGGGCACCTGCTGCGGTGGCTCATTGAGATTGACCGCCGCCGTGACGACCTCCGAGATCGAGTTGAACACTAGTTTCTGTTGGCCCCACGCGTGGCCCAACACATACATCGTGCCTTGCTCAACGGTGCTCGGGTTTTGACCCCAACCCTCGACCCACCGCACCATCGACTCCTGTGGTCCCGCGGGATTCAGCGGCAGCTCGTAGGGCATCGACGCGAACTGCGCCCCCACGACCGGTGCTGGCCCGTCCATCTCAAAGCCGCCGACGGTGGCTGGGGGCGGGCTTTGATTTTCCATCTTGGTCGGGGTGGGGGTTGCGGTGGTAGAAGTGCTTATCGACGTCTCCGGCGCCGGGGCGCTCACATCGTCCTGTTCCTTCTTTCCACATGCTGCAAGGAGCAGGGCAGGGATCAATAGGATGGCAGTGACACGTCTCATAGCCCTTTAGGTTACCGAATACTCCCAACCTTTGTGCCCGAAGCTCAGCTGTTCTCCCGGAGCTTCTCCTTGGAAGAAAAGGCGACTGCCGTGAAGCCGCGGAAGCAACTCTAGGGCGGTCTTTACCTCGAAGTTGTCGGGATCCTCCAGATAGCCTTCGGGTTCTTCGTTGGTGAACGCCGCAAACCGGTGATAAGACAGTGCCTTGATCCTGCGCAGCGGGGCACTATCAGCCTGCTTGGACGTGAAGACCTTTATTTTGGCGAGCTGGTCATCGGTGACGTCGGGAAATGCATTTTTCCTGAAGAGGTCATGGAAAGCGTCGGGGGCGCGGCTCTTGATTATGGAGATAGCGCTGAGGGTTTCCCGAGCCACCACGTTGGCTTCCACTTCGGTGAGGGGGAAAACCTCTGCCCAGTCCCCGTCACCGACTACCAAGCCCTGAATCTTGGTGTCCAGCAAAAGGGGCTGGTCATTGAGCCACACGCGGCCAGGAAGCCATGGACCGTCTGCTCGGTTAAGTACGGTGCGCAGCAGAGCGACCAGCGCGCCAAGATCCGCTTCGAATCCGGTGATGGAGAAATCTTGGGGTTGATCAACGGTGCAGACAGTAACCAACTGAGTTCCGCTGGCATCACGGTGGCGAAACGCCCACACTTCAGCGGACATTCCGGGGTCGTGAATCTCAACTCGTTGCAAGCCATAGCGGTACTCGAGCTGTCGCAACTTCGCTTCCGTCATGATCTCCAGCATGCCACAGCGCAGTCCTTTAGATTAAGGAGTATGAATCGGAAATTAAGTGCAGTCGTTCTCGTTCCCTTGCTGTTGGTTGCCTGTTCCAAGGCTGAAGAGCAACCACCGGTGGTGACCATCTACGAAACCGAAACCATTATGCAGCCGGCTCCAGCTGACACAAGTCGGGCTCCGAGCCCATCAACTGCCGCTACGTCAGCGGTGGCTGCCGCCCCAAAGAACAAGATCATTCCCGTCGAAGCCCTGGAGACGCTGTGGGTTCCATCGCTGTGCGGTAACCAGGCAGCGAATCTGGTGAACGGCGAGCTCCCGGCCAGTGCTCGCACCGTGTCGAATTACGCTCAGCTTGCGCGGGACGAAAGTGGCGCGCCTAAGGGTGCCTACACCGACATTAACGGCGATGGCCGGGATGAGGCAGTCATCGTGTACAACTGTGATGGCGGTGGCGCGGCGGGCTGGCCCGACAATCTCCTGATTTACGACAATGATCTGAACTATCTCACGGACTTCACTGGATGGAAAGACGTGAGTGGCTATAGTCCAGCTCGCCACCACATCCAGGCTTTCCAATGGGATGAGGACAGCATCCGAGTCCAGTGGCTCGGTTACGCGGAAAAAGATGCGGCGTGTTGCGCTTCCCGGAAACTGCTGGGAGAGCTCACGATGCCTGGTGGCGTGCCCACCATGACTCTCATTACTGATGTCCCGGTAACACGCTAAGGGGCGGAAATACTGAAAGCCGGACCCAGTAAGAACTGGGTCCGGCTTTCAGAGGTAGAAGCTACTTTACTTCGCGGCCGAACTCGCGCTTAACTTCAAAGCCACGATCGCCCTCGGATTCCGGGGAGGTGATGCGTGCTCGACGCTCTGCCTCGGAAACCTTCTCGGCGGCCTTGTCTTGGAGATCGCCAGAGTTTTCTGGGGCGTTCTCGCCGTTGGACTGCTCTGGGTCGAACGAACGCGGCGGGTTACGGTCGCCAAATGGGGAGTCGGACATGATAGTTACCTCTTTGCGGTGAATTAGCGGCGGCGGTTGAGGTCGCGGTCGGTCTCGACGCCGTCAACCTCGATCTTTTCCTTGCGGATTTCTTCGGAGACAGTCTCGGTGTCCCGGACGGTGTCCTTCTCCAAGCGTACCTCTTCTACTGGAACTGTCTCCTTGTTCACGGTGACGCGCTCCTCGTGCAGTGTGACGGATGCTTCCTCTTCGCCGATGCCTGCGCCACGAATGCCACCCTTGTGGGAGTCGCCGTCGATTGGGGTGCGCTCGACGCGAACCTCTTCACGGGTGACTGGAACCTCGATGGTCTCGGTGTCCTCGACCACGTACTTGCGCAGGCGTGCCTCGCCGGTCTGGACGTTTTCCTTGTCTACGGTCAGGCGCTCCTCGGAACGAACCAGGGAATCGCGGTCGCCGTCGATGTCCGTCAGGTCGCGACGGTCGCGGTCCAGGTCAGCATCGCGATCGAAGTCACGGTCGCCGTCGCGGTGCAGATCGCGGTGACGGTCATCGTGAGCAGCAGCACCGGTGCCTGCAAAGCCAGCGCCGGACTCGTAACGCTCGGTGTCGGTTGTACCGGTGAGACCGAAGTGCTCGTAGACGCGGTTCTGATCGGATGGGGTCAGGGCGTTGTTGACATCCAGGTTTGGTGCGTCCTTGATGCGATCCTTGGAGAAGGCCAGCTTCAGGTCGTCGCCGTTAAAGGTGTGGCCGCGAAGTGGCACGATGGAGGATGCCATTCCGAACAGGCCGTGGCCGACCTCTACGAACGTTGGCTGACCGGAGTTGTCATCAACGAAGATCTCCTTAACGCCACCGAGCTTCTCGCCGGAGTTGTCAAAAGCAGTTGCATTGAACAGGTCTCGAATGTTCTTGTTAGTCATTTTCGATATTTCCTTTCTAGTCATCTTGCTTTCGGCAGTCGGTGTGTTCCCGACCGGTGAGACCCACGTTAAGCGCGCCGTTGCCGGCCGTGCCAACATTTGCGCTTCTCGACGCCACCGGCCACCAGGCATTTTCCGTTCCCGTTATCTTTTGGTAATTTTCAGTTTTCTCGCTCTCAGGTGGGGATTTTTATCAATCGCACCCATTTAGATAACTGGATAGCAACAATGCTAAAAACTGGCCTGAGAGGGGTCTTGGATCGCAATTCTGGTCGATTTTGGTCGTCGCACCGCTCACATCTCAGCCTTTTTTGGTTCACCAGACCGCGTTGCGAAGACCTCTATGGGGTGCCCGCCGAACAAATACCCATCGTCGAACTCAACGCTGACGTTGCCTCGGCTAGGTATGGTGACGCACCGTGGACTAATTCGGTCGTAAACGTCCTGCGAAGTCCACAGCGGGGCTGGAGTGGGGCGACTTTCGGCTTCGGCGACATCATCGCGCCAGTGATTGGCTTTTCGCAGCATTGCCTCACTCGCGAAGACTCGTGCGCTCTCTAGAAATTCGGCCGAGTAGACGTGCTCCAAGAATTTCAGGCCGGAGGCAAAACTCTTCCGGAGGTTGCCTTTGCCAGCGATGAGTAGTTTGTCACGCGAGTAGTCCAGGGCGATGTCGACACCAAGCTCTTCGTCTCGGGCCTCGAAACATGACAGCTGGCGATTAAATGTCATTGCTCCGAACGGACCCTCAAGCACAACCGGCCGTGCGACTGCCTCTGCGAGCGCGTCAAGCTCGGGATCATCCTCTGCCGGGAGCAACTCATGGATGTTGAAGCGATGCTGGATCGCGATCGTCGTCTGATAGTAGGTACCCCGGGCCCGATACACCTTGAATGGCTCTAACTGCTCCATTTCGCGTCGATCAACGCTAGCCGACGTAGCATCCGCTTCGTACCACTCGGGGTAGAGGAAGAAAACGCTGGAGTCTAAAACTTCACCGTCCGGCAAAATTCGTGCGGCAATGCCGTAGTGGAAGACTCCTCTCACCCGTTTCTCCGGTGGGGAATAGCGCAGTGGATAATCTCCCCTGCCAGGAGTGACTGACGCGATGAAGGCAAACTCAACCGGCTCACCGGACAGAAGCGATTTGATCTTTGGATCGTCGGGAAATTCCTCGTAGAGAGACAACATGAGTCCGACAATACCTTCGGGGCAATAGGAAAAGCCCGCATCCGAGGCGGACGCGGGCTCAAACTAGATTGCTAACTAGCAATCGAAGTACATCTCGAATTCCTGCGGGTTAGGGCGGGTACGGTTCGGGACGATCTCTTTGTCGTACTTGAACTTGATGTACGTGTCGATCAAGTCCTCGGTGAAGACGCCGCCTTCGGTGAGGAAGTCATGGTCGTCGGCAAGCGCCTCGAGCGATGCTTCCAGGGAGGTAGGCGCGGTTGGGATGGACTTTGCTTCCTCTGGTGGAAGCTCGTAGAGGTCCTTGTCCACTGGTGCGTGTGGCTCGATGCGGTTCTTGATGCCGTCGAGGCCGGCCATCATCATGGCAGCAAAGCCGAAGTATGGGTTGCCTGATGGGTCCGGCGCGCGGAACTCGATGCGCTTGGCCTTTGGGTTGGAACCGGTGATCGGGATGCGGATCGCAGCGGAGCGGTTGCGCTGCGAGTACACGAGGTTGATCGGGGCCTCGTAACCTGGGACCAGGCGGTGGTAAGAGTTCAAGGTCGGGTTGGTGAAGGCCAACACGGCGCCAGCGTGGTGCAGGATGCCGCCGATGTAGTAACGGGCCATGTCGGATAGGCCAGCGTAGCCATTCTCGTCGTGGAAGAGTGGCTTGCCATCCTTCCACAGGGACTGGTGGGCGTGCATGCCGGAGCCAGCGTCACCGGCAAGTGGCTTAGGCATGAAGGTAGCGGCCTTGCCGTTAGACCTGGCGACCTGCTTCACGATGTACTTGAAGGTCTGCAGATCGTCAGCGGCGTGCAGCAGGGTATTGAACTTGTAGTTGATTTCCTGCTGGCCCTGGCCACATTCGTGGTGGAAACGCTCGACATCGAAGCCAGCCTCGCGCATGCGGCGGACCATTTCATCGCGAATGTCCACGGCGCCGTCGTAAGGAGCGTTCGGGAAGTAGCCACCCTTGGTGCGGTTCTTGTAAGCGACGTTGCGGGAACCATCCAGGTTGAATTCCTCGCCACGGTTCCACCAGCCTTCGTCAGAGTCGAGCTCGTAGAAGGCAGCGTTTACATCAGCGTGGAAACGGACGGAATCGAAGAGGTAGAACTCGGCTTCGGCACCGAAGAAACAGGTGTCGGCGATGCCGGTGGAGGCAAGGTACTCTTCAGCCTTGCGAGCGACGTTGCGTGGGTCGCGGGAGAACGGCTCACGGGTAAACGGATCGTGGACGAAGAACTTCATGTTCAGCGTCTTGGCAGGACGGAATGGGTCGATCATCGCGGTTGCCACGTCTGGCAACAGGTTCATGTCGGATTCTTCAATGGTGGTGAAGCCACGAATAGAGGAGCCGTCGAATGCGAGACCTGCTTCAGCTGCTTCTTCATCAAACATGCTTGCCGGGATGGACAGGTGGTGCTCCGTGCCTGGAACGTCGGTAAATCGAATATCAAGAAATTCGACGTTCTCGTCCTTGATGTACTTAACTACATCGGCGACGTTTTCAAATGCCACGTGGTGCTCCTCGCGGGTGTGGTCCGCTGACATGCGGGCCGGGCTGTTAGTTGTCGAGCTGGACCTGTTTTGGACAATGACCAGCCACAGCACAGCTTTATTCACTGTTGCATAACTATCAGTGTACAAAGTTCGGCCGAAATAAAGCCAAATTGCGCTTGTATTTCGTTCACGGATACATTGCTAGGTATGTCAGAAGCGAAGCGCAGTTGGATCGAGGGGCCCGCGATCCCCGGAGACTTTGACGACCTCGGCCCCGGCAAGTGGCCCGGCGAAAAACTCGGACTCCCTGAAAAAGGCCCCGGAGCTTTGGCTTCTGTCCTTCGGCGCTGTGGTGGAATAACCATCGACTGGTTCTTCGCCATGTTCATCGCCATCATCATCCGAAACTTCACTGCGGCCCTCGGCGGCGTGCCTACTGTCACGATGATCCTGTTCTGCATCATCTCCGTTGTCGGTGTCACCCTCTTTGCCCGCACCCCCGGCCAGGCAATGATGGGGATGGGCGTCGCGCGCGTCGATGCGGAAGAGCGAGTCGGCCTGTGGCGATCCATTGTGCGCATGGCATTGACGGTATTCCTGCTGCCACCGATCCTCGTTGATTCCGATGGTCGTGGCCTGCATGACCGAGCCACCGGTACCGCAGTCATCAGGGGTTAGCACCAAAAAATAGCCCTCCACCCGGATCTTTTCCAGAATATCCGGGTGGAGGGCTTTGTTTATCCCGCGTTACACTAACGCGAAAAGCAGCACCTGCGCAGCGATGATCTTGGCCACCATGGACACGGGGTAGACCGAGGTATAGCCCATGGCAGGAAGTTCATTGCGGGTGTGGTCAGACGCATAGCTGAGCACTGCTGGGTGCGTTTGAATACCAGAGATGATTCCTGCCGCAGTGCCGAAGGGGAGCCTAAGGACGAGGTGGCCGATAATGAGGGCGAGCATGCTGATCACAAAGGTGATGAAAGCGCCGAGGCCGATGACCTGAAGCGACGTCGGGTCGGCCAGCGCCTTGGAAAAACCTGCGCCAGCGGTAGTACCAATTCCAGCGAGGAACAGCGTGATGCCGAGGTTTTGCATGATCCTCAGAGCAGAGTAGGGGGTCTGCCAGACGAAGCTGCCCGTCCTACCGAGAGCTCCCAGCAGGAGCGCCACGATGAGTGGGCCACCGGCGTTTCCTAGCTTGAGCGTCATTCCCCCGGGAAGTGGGATCGTTACCATGCCGAGCAGTACTCCCAACGTGAGACCGATGAGCAGGGGAACTAGGTTGACGTCGGACACCACGCGGTAGGAATCTCCGAAGAACTTGGTCGCTCGATCCAGCTTGGTGGCGGTAGTGACCACGCGGACGCGGTCGCCCAGGTGCAGCGTCATATCGGGGGTTGCCACCATGTCATCGTCGCCGCGACGAATGCGGGTGACCAACAGGTCAGACATCTTGGGGCGGAGCTTTTCCAGCGGAATGCCCACCACATCCGGGTTGGAAACAAATATGCGGCGGTAATCGAGGCCCTCATCGTGGGTAGGCTCGCCAGGCATGGCAGTGCCGATCTCGGCCACCGCCTTCGCGATCTCCTCCGCTGTACCGACGATGCTAAGAATATCGCCTGGCTGGGCGCGGTCGCCGAGATCCGGAACGTGCAGTTCATCGCCGCATTCGCGGCGCGAAACAATGACCTCTAGCTGCAAAATGTAGGGAATATTCGTGATCGCCGGAAGATCGTCGCGCTCGACCCGAACGCGCTGCGTCAGCAGTTCCTGCACCGCCACTCCAGCAGCGGTAGCCTCCGCCTCGTGGTCGATCCGGAACAGCTTGGAGCACAAGCCGATGCTCACAATCACCACCAGCACACCCAGCGGGTAGGTGAGGGAATATGCGACCACCGGCAACTCGGAGACGCCGGCCAGCTCGGAGGCGTCGAAAAGCGCGGGCAAGGATTCCTTGGCGGCAGCCATCGCGGGCGTGTTGGTGAGCGCGCCGGTAAACATGCCCACCGCGGTCGCGGGGTGTAGCTCGCTTGCCTTAACGACGCCATAGGCAACCGCAGTCGTGGCCGCGATGACACCCACGGCGAAGAGATTGTGCTTCAGGCCAGTGGTTTTGAGGGAATGGAAGAAGTCGGGGCCGGCTTCGAGACCGATGGTGTAGACGAACATCGAGAGGCCGATGATGTACACGATCGGTGGGAGAGTGATTGCTGGGTTGAGGGTGGAAAGTCCGAGCCCAACAAACAGTACAGCGGCGACGCCCAGCTTGAACGATCCGATCCGAACCCGGCCAAGCAAAAGCCCTAGCGCCATGATGACAACTAGGGCGAGAAGCTGATTTTCTACAAGGAGGTTCACTCTTCAAAGTGTGCCCCAAGTGGGTCATATCCTCAACTAGGTGCAGGCTGGGTTTGATTTCGCGCGAAAACTGGATACATAAAACCCCATAGTACGAGTAGGGAAGACGATACAAGGGCGAATTTTGTCACATAGCACACTGCCTACTCACACTATGGGGATTTACACATCGGGAATCAGCCAAAGGGCACCGCGAACGAAAGAACCCGCAACCAACAGGTTGCGGGTTTTAGGGAGGAGCTTTACTTTCCGCGCTCCGCCTGGCGACGCGCGCGACGGTTCATGCCGGAGATCTTGGCGCCCTTCGGCAGTGGCCCCTTAGGCAGGCCGGTCTGACCAGGGCTGGAAACGGCATCCATGGCCTCGATCTTCTGGGCCAAAGCGTAGACTTCGTCCTTCTTGTAGTTGCGAGGCATCTTCATGAGCTCCTTCTGGAGGTCGCGAAGACGAACCTGACCTTCACCTTCACCGGCGTATACCTCGTAGATCGGCACGCCACCGGACACGCGGTTCAGACGACGCTTAGCCTGCGCTATCATTGGCTTGAGTCGGTGCATTTCGCCTTCGCCGACCAGCACGATGCCCGGGTTACCGATCACGCGGTGGACAGCATCCATGTGCGTGTTCGCAGCAATAGCAGTCTTGGTGCGCCACGCCATGCCGACGCCCGACTTCAGGTTCTCCAATGCCCAGCCGGCAGCGCCAGGCTGGTTCTCCGCCTGGTCGTAGACCGAATTCTCCACGCGCTTGGTAAAGACGTACATCGCGAGCATGAAACCGAGGGCAAGGCCGATCGGCAGCATCCACCACTGGGCACCGAAGAAGTAACCGATACCAAAGAACACCAGGCCAAGGCCCAGAATGGACAACAGCATCAACGGCACAAGAGCTTTGTCGTTCTTGCGCTGCATGTTGAATGCTTGCCACATTTGGGAGTAGTTCTGCTTGCGCTGGGCGCGCTTCGCCGCCTTTGCTTCCTTCTCGGCCGCCTTTTGTTGGACCTTCTTCGCGTCTGCCATGACCTCTACTTTAGGCCACGTGTGCGCATTTTCTATATTGAGGGGCAGGTACGTGTCGGTCGTCAAATTCCCGGAGTTTGGGGGAGCGTGCTTTGCGAGGTCAATGTCGGCGAAAACAGCAATCCCGCGTTCCCGTCACAATGACGTCGCAGTGACAAGGAAACGCGGGATTAAGAACACTTAGCGAGTAGTTACTACCGGAGTCTCTTCGGAAGGCCCGTACTTGGCAATCAGGGAAGAAGCTTCCTGCGCCGTGGAGCCTTCAGAGGTTTCTGCGAGATGCGCCAGATGAGCGGGGAGCTCCTCACCACGAGCCTTGATGGTCTGCGCGTAAAGGCGGCCAGCGCGGTAGGAGGAACGCACCAGTGGGCCAGACATGACACCAGTGAAGCCGAGCTCACGGGCATAGTCTGCATGTTCCACGAACTCTTCTGGGCGCACCCAGCGATCGATCGGGTGGAACTTGATACCTGGACGTAGGTACTGGGTGATGGTGATGATGTCACAACCGGCGTCGTGAAGCTCGCGCAGGGCTTCCTGCACCTCTTCGACGGTCTCGCCCATGCCGAGGATGAGGTTGGACTTGGTCACGAGGCCGAAGTCGCGGGCCTGTCGAATGACATCGAGGGAGCGGTCGTAGCGGAAGGCCGGGCGGATGCGCTTGAAGATCCGCGGCACGGTTTCCACGTTGTGCGCGAACACCTCAGGGCGGGCCTCGAACACTTCCTGGAGCAGGTCAGACTTGCCGGAGAAGTCTGGAACCAGGTTCTCAACGCCGGTGTTCGGGTTGAGGGCGTGAACCTGGCGCACGACCTCGGCGTAGAGCCAAGCGCCTTCATCTTCCAAATCGTCACGGGTGACGCCAGTGATGGTGGCGTAGTTCAGTCCCATTTCGCGCACGGATTCCGCGACACGGCGTGGTTCATCGCGATCGAGTGGTTCTGGCTTGCCGGTGTGAATCTGGCAGAAGTCGCAACGTCGGGTGCACTGGTCACCACCGATGAGGAAGGTGGCTTCGCGGGATTCCCAGCATTCGTGGACGTTTGGGCAGCCGGCTTCCTGGCACACGGTGTGGAGGGAAGCGCCGGATACGCGCTGTTTCATGTCCTGATACTCAGGACCGGTTTTCACCGAGGTGCGGATCCAACGCGGCTTGTTTTCAATTGGAGTCTGCGCGTTTCGAGCTTCGACGCGCAACATCTTTTTTCCATCAGGTGCAACAGTCACGTAGGCCACCCTACACCTTTCGTTTACCTAGTCCCTTACACGGATCGGGGGCGCTGCCAAACGTATGGTCAGCGACGATAAGTCGGCCTTCCAAGGCATCAGTCAACGCGGCAGCAAGCGGCTCGATGCATTCATCCACGGTTACCTCACGCCCCAGTTCGAGGGACAGCGTGGTGACACCGGCGTCATCGATGCCACAGGGGATGATGTGCTCGTAGTATTCGAGCGTGTTGTTGCAGTTCAAGGCCAGGCCGTGCATGGATACGCCCCGGGTCAGGCGGATGCCGAGCGCAGCGATTTTTCGGTCCGGGCGGCCATCGGAGGCCGGCACCCAGACACCGCTGCGGCCGTCGATACGGCCCGCGCTGGTGACGCCCAACTGACGCACCACCTGGATCAGCGCCTCCTCAATCCGGCGCACGTAATCGACCACATCCACCGGTTCGCGCAGTTTGATGATGGGGTAGCACACGAGCTGTCCCTCGCCGTGCCAGGTAATGCGGCCGCCACGATCAACGTCGATCACCGGCAGCCCATTGGTCGGGCGATCCTCCGGCTGCGTGCGCTTGCCTGCGGTGTAGACCGACGGGTGTTCCAGCATGAGGAGCTGGTCGGTTACCTCGTCTTTGGCGCGCGCCGCTGCGATGTCAGCCTGCTGGTGCCACATGAGCTCGTAGTCTTGCAGGCCAAGCTTGACGACGTCCAAAGGTCCGCTACCAGATCGAATAGGAATATCGGGTGCCGTAAATGGCGGGCGAGGGGCGGTCATAGCCTCCTAGGATACCCCGAGCGTCGATAAGGCCAAATAGCTAAAATCGGAACCATGACCATTTACGGAGATCTCTTTCAGTCATTCAACGAAGTCCAGTCCAATGACCAGTTTGTGCAGCAGAACAAGAAGATGCTCAAACTGAACCTTGCTATGGGCCCGATTCAGGCCAAGGTCGGTTCCATGGTGGCTTACCAAGGCGATGTTCGGTTCCAGAACAAGGGCTCCGGCGGCTTGGGCAAGATGCTGAAGAAGCATGTCACTGGCGAGGGCGTGGAGATGATGGAAGTCTCCGGCATGGGACAGGTATTCCTCGCCGATTCCGCGCAGGAAGTGCAGATCTTCTACATCGAAAATGACATGGTCTCCGTCAACGGCCGCAATGTTCTGGCCTTTTCTTCTTCTATCCAGTGGGACGTACACCGCATCAAGGGCGCCGGCATGATGGCCGGTGGCTTGTTTAACGTTTCCCTCCGTGGCACCGGCTTTGTGGCCATCACCACCGACGGTGATCCGATGGCTCTCAACGTGGCAGAAGCACCCACATTCGCTGACCCGCAGGCAGCAGTCCTGTGGACCAGCGGCGTGCAAATGTCCACCAAGACCGACTTCTCCGGCGGCCTCGGCTCCATGCTGCACGGCGGCACGGGCGAGTCCATTCAGCTGGCTTTCGGCGGGCAGGGCGTCGTCATCATCCAGCCTTCCGAGGGCACCATCTGGGGCAATATCGGCAGCGATGGTGGCTCAGGCGGCGGTGGCGTGTTGGGGAATCTTTTCGACTAAGAATGGCGAAGCTCCCCACCCGCAGCTGTTGCAGGTAGGGAGCTTTGGCTTTTGTTAGACGCCGTTCTTCTCGGCGTACTCGGCTGCCGTCATCATTGGGCCGACCTCGGTGATCTGAACCTCGAAGAGCCAGCCAGCCTCGAATGGGTCGGAGTTGATGATCTCAGGAGAACCGACGAGCTCCTCGTTCACGGCAGTGACGGTGCCGTTGACTGGCGAGAAGATGTCGGATACGGATTTGGTGGATTCGACCTCGCCACACGACTCGCCGATTTCGACGGTGTCGCCGACAGCTGGCAAGTCGACGTAGACGATTTCGCCCAGCGCATTGGCTGCGAAGTCGGTGATGCCGACTTTTGTGGTGGCACCAACTTCAACTGCGGCGAGCCACTCGTGGTCAGCGGAGTAAAGATACGATTCTGGCAAAGACATGGTCCTAGTCCTTTGGTCGCTGGTAAAACGGGAGTTTGACAACAGTGTACGTGTGGCGCTTGCCGCGGATATCGGCATCGAGAATGTTGCCCTCAATGGCAAATTCCGCGTCTACGTAGGCCAAGGCGATGGGGTAACCCAGCGTCGGGGAAAGCTGACCTGAGGTCACCTCGCCGACGGTGTCCCCGATCGGAGTGAGGATCTGGGAGCCGGCGCGGGCCGCGCGACGACCCTCGCCCTTGAGCCCCACAAGTGCGCGTGGCGGGGTGTAGTCCGCCAGCAATGCCTCCGAGCCGACGAACGGCTCGGTTTTCTTCTTCGACACCAACACTCCGAGACCGGCGTCGACAGGGCGCAGATCGACAGTGAGCTCGTGGCCGTAGAGAGGCATGCCAGCCTCTAAGCGCAGGGAGTCGCGGGAGGCGAGGCCGCAAGGCAGCAGGTCGACGGCGGAACCGGCGTCGATAAGCGCCTGCCACAGGGACGTGGCCCCAGCTGCGGGGATGAAGAGCTCGAAGCCATCTTCGCCGGTGTAGCCGGTGCGGGCGAGCAGCACGTCGTGGCCGAGGATCGTGGCGGGAGCGGCGGAATAGTACTTCAGCTGCGGGATATCGCCGAGCAGTTCCGCGGCGCGAGGGCCCTGGACGGCAATGAGGGCGGTGTCGGCGGACTCATCGGTGACCGTCACATCGAAGCCCTCGGAGCGCTCGGCGAGGAGCTGCGCGACGGTTGCCGCGTTGCCCGCGTTCGGGACAACAAGGAATTCTTCCTCGCCGAGGCGGTAGACAATGAGGTCGTCGATGATGCCACCCCGTTCGTTCACGATCATGGTGTACTTCGCCCGGCCCACCTCAACAGCGGACAGCTGCGAAATGAGGGCATAGTCCAGGAATCGACCGGACTCCGGGCCCATGACCCGAACCTCACCCATATGGGACAGGTCAAACAAGCCGGCGCAGGTGCGGACAGCGCGGTGCTCCTCCAGCTCGTTGCCGTAGCGCAGGGGCATCTGCCAGCCACCGAAATCGGTGAACATGGCGCCTAACTTCTCGTGCTCAGCGTGTAGTGGACTGTGCATTAAATATCTCCTTCGATCGGAGGGCAAGAACACATAAGATTGCGGTCGCCGTAAGCCTCGTTGATGCGACGCACGGCAGGGTAGTACTTCGTGCGCTGCAAACCAGCGACCGGGAATGCGGCCTGCTGGCGGGTGAATGCGAACGGCCACTCATCTGCGCCGACGGTGGCTGCGGTAAACGGTGCATGGGCCAGGACGGAATCCTCGTACGCGATGCTCCCGTCGATGATTTCCTGGATCTCCGCATGGATGGACTTCATCGCCTCGATGAAGCGGTCAAGCTCACCCAGGTCCTCGGACTCGGTGGGCTCCACCATGAGCGTACCGGCCACCGGGAAGGACAAGGTCGGCGCGTGAAAACCGTAATCAACCAGGCGCTTTGCGACGTCCGTCGCCGTCACGCCGGATTTCTTGGTCAGCTCCCGCAGATCAAGAATGCATTCATGCGCTACCAGGCCATTCTCACCGGTGTAGAGGGTCGGGAAGTGATCTTTAAGCTCATGAGAGATGTAGTTGGCATTGACGATCGCCATTTCCGTGGCTGCGCGTAGTCCTTCCGAGCCCATCATTGCGATGTAGGCCCATGGGATGGGCAGCACGCCCGCAGAACCGTGAACGGTGCCAGCTACCGGAATACCGGTACCAGTGGCAACCGGTTGGGTTGGGTCTACCTCGCGAGCATCGCCTGGCAGGAACGGGACGAGGTGCTCGGCCACGCAAACCGGGCCGACGCCCGGGCCACCGCCGCCGTGCGGAATAGTGAATGTTTTGTGCAGGTTCAGGTGGGAGACATCGCCGCCGAAATCGCCAGGACCGGCGATTCCAGTGAGTGCGTTCATGTTGGCACCGTCGATGTACACCTGGCCACCGGCATCGTGTACCTTCTTGCACACCTTGCGCACAGTGTCTTCGAACACGCCGTGGGTGGATGGGTAGGTGATCATGATGCCAGCAATGTGTTCGCCATGCTGCGAAATCTTGGCATCTAAATCAGCGATGTCGATGGAGCCATCCGGCGCGGTAGCCACTACCACGACCCGCAAGTTGGCCAAGGTGGCAGACGCAGCATTCGTGCCATGCGCCGACTGCGGGATGAGTACGATATCGCGCCCCTCATCGCCATGAGCCACGTGGTAGCGACGGATAGCCAGCAAGCCGGCCAGCTCGCCCATCGCGCCACTCGGTGGCTGTACGGACACCTTGGCGTAGCCGGTGAGGTGCGCCAGCCACTGCTCGAGCTCTGCAATGAGCTCTTGCCAACCCTTCGTGTCCGACTCAGGAGCGTAAGGGTGGATGTTGGCGAAACCGGGGTAGGAAATAGCTTCCATGCCAGCCGTTGGGTTGAGCTTCATCGTGCAAGAACCCAACGGAATCATCGTTCGATCCAGGGCCAAGTCGCGGTCACCGAGCATGCGGATGTAGCGCATCATCTGGGTTTCGGAGTGCGCGAAATTGAACGTCGGGTGGCTGAGCAGATCTCCGGAGCGGGTGAAACCTCGCAATACCGCGTCATCCGGCTCGGGGAGCTCGCCGGAGGCATCGAAGAAGCTGGCCAGTACGGGTACGTCAGCGATAGTGGCGGATTCACCGAAGGAGACGGAGACTTTGTCCTCGCCAATCGCGCGGATCAGATAGCCCGCCGCTGCGGCCTTGCGCACTACTGCTTCGGCATCTGCGACAGTGGCGGTAACGGTGTCAAAGAAATGCTCGTGAAGGATGTTAACCCCACTCGTGCGCAGCAGGCCGGCAAACTGATTAGCCAGGTTGTGCACGCGGGTAGCGATGCTACACAGCCCGGCTGGGCCGTGGTAGACCGCATACATCGAGGCTGTGACCGCGAGGAGGGCCTGCGCGGTACAGATGTTGGAGGTCGCCTTTTCTCGGCGAATGTGTTGTTCGCGAGTTTGGAGCGCGAGGCGGTATGCCGGATGACCATCCTCATCAATCGACACACCCACCAATCGGCCCGGCATTTGGCGCTTGATCTTGTCAGTGACAGACATGTAGGCGGCGTGCGGTCCGCCGAAGAACAAGGGGACACCGAAGCGCTGGGTGGAGCCGACCGCGATATCGGCACCGAGCTCGCCAGGAGACTTGAGGACAACCAGCCCGAGGATGTCGGCGACAACGGTGGCTAGTCCACCGCGGGAGTGAATACCTTCGATGACGTCCGTCGGGTCACACACGTCGCCCTCGGTGCCTGGGTAGGCCAGGACGATACCGACGAGATCCTCGCCAACTAGGCCTTCTGATAGGTCCGCGATTTCCACTTCCAGATCAATGGCGCGGGCACGCTCTGCGGCCACCGCGAGAACCTGTGGGTGGAGCCGAGAATCCAGCACCACTCGACGCCCCTTCTTCACCACGCGACTCATCAAACCGACGGCTTCGGCCGTGGCTGTTGCCTCGTCGAGGAGAGACGCGTTGGCAACTGGCAAGCCAGTGAGGTCAGAAACCATCGTCTGGAAGTTGAGCAACGCTTCAAGTCGGCCCTGCGAAATTTCCGGTTGGTAGGGCGTGTAAGCGGTATACCAACCAGCATCTTCGAGCACACCGCGACGGATCACAGGCGGAGTGATGGTGTCGTTGTAGCCCTGCCCGTAGAACACGCGCTTTTGTACGTTCTTCGCTGCCAACTCCTGGAGGCGCGTTTGGACCTCAAATTCGGAAAGTGGTTCCGGGAGCTGCGGGGCATGTTCGAAAGCAAGCCCATGGGGGAGAGCTGCGGCAGCGAGTTCGCCGATGGTGGAGTAGCCCAGCGCATTCAGCATGGTTTTCTGCTCCACACTGTTGGGCCCGAGGTGACGGTCCACGAAAGCGGGCGCGGTCCAGTCGGATGTTGTTGACATTCCAACTCCTAACGGGGGTTCAAACGGATCTGAAATTGCTTATAAGTCCCACTGTATATGCGTTTGAGGACACCCGGTGAGGGATTTCTGGCACAGTTTTCTTCGATTTGTTGGTGTGGCGATGGTCGTCGAAAAGCCACAGGCAGCACGAAACCCCGCCTCCCAAGAAATCGGGAAGCGGGGTTCGGTTCGGAGTGACTTACAAGCCGAGGTCGGCGGTGAAGTCGATGTTCTCCAGGCGGTCACGGACGGTGGTCATGAAGCGACCTGCGTCTGCGCCGTCGATCAGCTGGTGATCGTACGTCAGCGGCAGGAAGACCATCTGGCGGATCGCGATAGCGTCGCTGCCATCCTCGGTGGTGACAACCGGGCGCTTAACGATGGCGCCGGTGCCGATCATTGCGGCCTGTGGTGGAACCAGGATTGGGGTGTCAGACAGTGCGCCCTCAGAGCCAATGTTGGTGATGGTGAAGGTGCCACCCATCAGATCATTTGGCTTGAGCTTGCTATTGCGGGCGCGGTCAGCGATATCCACGATGGCCTTAGCCAACTCTGGCAGGCTCATGTCCTGTGCGTTGTGGATGACAGGGGAGAGCAGACCAGCTGGAGTGTCGACGGCGATACCCAAGTTCACAGTTGGGTGGTAGGTGATTTCCTTGGTCTTGGCGTTGTAAGACGCGTTGACGTTCGGGTGGGACACCAGAGCCTCGACGACTGCCTTAGCAAAGAATGGCAGGTAGGTCAGGTTCAGGCCGTGCTTTTCCATGAAGGCTGGCTTGTTGGCCTTGCGCAGCTCGGCGACGCGGGTCATGTCGACCTCGTGCAGCTGGGTGAGCTGAGCAGCACCGTGCAGAGACTCGAGGGTCTTCACAGCGGTGATTTCGCGGATGCGGTTGACGCGCACGGTGGTGCCACGCAGCTTGGCCTTCTCTGGATCCACGGACTTGGTGGATACGTTGGCCTTAGGAGCCTCGGCAGCGGCGGCTGGGGCTTCGCCCTGGCCAGCGGCAGCGAGAACGTCCTGCTTGCGGATGCGGCCACCAACACCGGTGCCCTCAACCTTGGACAGGTCAACGCCGTGCTTGTCAGCCAGCTTGCGGACCAGTGGGGTCACGTAAGGAGCGTCGGAGTTGTCGACCTTAGGAGCCTCAACCTTGGCAGCGACCTCTTCCTTAGGGGCCTCGACCTTGGCAGCAACTTCCTGCTTTGGCTCTTCCTTCTTTGGCTCAGCCTTAGGTGCTTCTTCCTTGGCTTCCGTCTTCTCGGCTGGAGCTGCTGGTGCGGAGCCGTCGCCGATGCGGACGATGACTTCGCCGACGTCAACGGTGTCGTCTTCCTGGAAGAGGATTTCGACGATGGTGCCTGCTACTGGGGAAGGTACTTCGGTGTCGACCTTGTCGGTGGAGACCTCGAGCAGTGGTTCGTCGGCTTCGACCTTGTCGCCGACGGACTTGAGCCAGCGGGTGATGGTGCCTTCGGTGACGGATTCGCCGAGTTCTGGCATCTTCACGTCGGTGGTGTCGCCGGAACCGGAACCGGCAGCAGGAGCAGCCTCTTCGACGGTGGCGTTGTCTTCCTTGGTCTCAGCTTCCTTGATGGCGGCCTCGGAAGGAACTTCTTCCTTGGCTTCCGTCTGCTGACCTGCAGCGGCAGCTGCAGCGTCGCCGATGCGGACGATGACTTCGCCGACGTCAACGGTGTCGTCTTCCTGGAAGAGGATTTCGACGATGGTGCCTGCTACTGGGGAAGGTACTTCGGTGTCGACCTTGTCGGTGGAGACCTCGAGCAGTGGCTCGTCGGCTTCGACCTTGTCGCCGACGGACTTGAGCCAGCGGGTGATGGTGCCTTCGGTGACGGACTCGCCGAGTTCTGGCATCTTCACGTCGGTGGTGTCGCCGGAACCGGAAGCAGCAGGAGCAGCATCTTCCTTAGGGGCAGCTTCCTGTGGAGCTTCCTCCTTAGGAGCCTCAGCCTCAGGAGCTGCAGCTTCGCCTTCTTCGCCGATCTCAGCGATGATCTCGCCGACGTCAACGGTGTCGTCTTCCTCGAACATGACCTTGGTTAGCACGCCGGAAGCTGGGGCTGGAATCTCGGTGTCAACCTTGTCGGTAGATACTTCCAGCAATGGTTCGTCAGCAGTAACGGTGTCACCAACCTGCTTCAGCCAGCGGGTGATGGTGCCTTCGGTTACCGACTCACCGAGCTCGGGCATCTTGACAGAAAACGCCATTGTGCAGGACTCCTCAACGTTTGATTCTAAAAACGATATTGATACTTATGTAGCGTACCGTTTCCAGCTTAGGCGTGTGGTGCATAGGTTGTGTCCTTTCAGAAAAAGACCACCTACAATGATGTTTTGTGTTCAACCTATTCGGCTCTAGAAAATCGAAGCCAGGCATCAAACCGCCCCGCGCGCCTGGCGACACGATCCGCGCTGAAGACCTGAACTACCTCAAGGAATGGGTAGTTGGGCGCGCGCTGGTGGAGGGGTTTGTCGAGCCGGAAACTCTGGTCAACGAGATGAGCGTGGTGCTTGTCGACGCCACCGGTGACTTCACCCGTCGCCGAATCGGAGGCCCCAAAGGGGTGGACGTCATTGCCCGCGCATTAGATATCCCCATCTACGACGTCGAAGAGACCGGCTACCCCCAGCGCATGCGCGAGCGCATCGAACGCGATCGCCTGATGCGCAAGCGCCAAGAACAGCAAGAACGCCGCGCTAAATTTGAGCGCGGCGAGCTTCCCTAAACATTAGTCCTGGGCAGGGAACTGGCCCTCAGCAAGCGACTCCAGTACGGCAACAACGGTGCGTACCGGCGCACCGGTGCCACGCTTGGACACATAACCGTAAGCCCCGGCGGTGTTGTAGGCAGGGCCAGCGATGTCCATGTGGACCCACTGGATGTCCTCGCCCACGAACTGTGACAGGTAGTAGCCAGCCTGCATCATGCCGCCGAAGCGGGTCTTACCAATGTTGCGCAGATCGGCGACGTCAGAGGTCATCTCCTCTTTCAGCTCCTCGATGAACGGCATGGCCCACGCAGGTTCACCCACGGTGCGCCCGACCTCGGCAACATGATCGCGGAAGTCATCCGAGCCCATCACGCCGGAAGTGCGGCCACCCAGGGCGACGAGCTGAGCGCCGGTGAGCGTCGCCATTTCGATGAGGAAATCTGGCTTGTCCTCGGATGCGCGGACGATGGCGTCGGCAAGCACGAGGCGTCCCTCAGCGTCCGTGTTGAGGATTTCGGAGGTTTTTCCGCCGTAGTGGGTGATGACATCGCCAGGACGGTAGGACTCGCCGTCTGGCATGTTCTCCGCCATTGGGATTGTCGCGGTGACGTTGACCTTGAGGCCGAGGCGGGCGGCGGCAATGGTGGCGGCGATCGCGGCTGCGGAACCGCCCATATCCGAGATCATGTCGTCCATCTTGGCGCCTGGCTTCAGGGAAATTCCGCCGGTGTCGAAAGTGATGCCCTTGCCGACGAGAGCCACGGAAGGGGCAGACTTCTTGGACTGGTAGCTCAGCCGCAGCAGGCGAGGCTTGCGAGCCGAACCGCCGCCGACTGCCAGCAGCCCACCGAACTTGCCCTTGGCTAGTGCCTTTTCATCGAGAATTTCAGCTTCAATGCCAAACTCTTCCGCGAGGGACGCGATGAAGTCGGCGTACACCTCCGGGTACAAGTGAGAGGACGCGGTATTGACCAGGTTGCGGGCCAGAACAACGGAATCGACCAGGATTTGAGCCGACTCGAGCTCATCCTTCTTGTCGGAGACAAATACGATTTCCTTAACAGGGGCCTTGGCGCCGTCAAGCTTTGCCGTCTTCTGGCCACGGTAGGTGTACGCGCCGAGGGCGGCGCCGACGATGGCGTCGTGAAGCCCGAAAATGCCCAAGGTGCTGGCTACCTTGCCAAAACCCTTGAGCGCGCGGGCAGACACGCCGGCGCTGCGACGCAGGGTCTCGGCGTCGAAGTCTTCGGAATCGCCCAGGCCAACAGCGATGATCACGGGAACTTCAGAACCGGCGATGCCAGCGAGCTTGGTCACTTCCTGGGCTGCGCCTGTCGCTCCCAGCGTGGTGAGAGCTTCCAGCACCGCAACCTCACCCTTGGAACCCAACACACCGGTCGCGGCGATTTCTGGGCCGTCCTCGCCCTGGAAGACTGGGATGACAATCGCTTCGGTCTTCTTTGGAAGCTTGGCGGAAACGCTGAGCTTGGGGACGATACCCTCGGCAGGTAGGGATGGCTTTTTTGGCACGGAACTACTCCTCCAACATCTCGAACAATACGACTGCTCTCAAGGGTACGTGACACCTCAAATTCGGGTGCCGACGGATCGTTCGACAATTTTGAGACACTTTTCTCAAAAACGGGTGTAGGTTAGTTGCATGAGTCCACTGAACTTCCGAATTGAAAAGACAACCACTCCAACACCCGCGGAGACCCTCGAGCAGATTCTGGCGAACCCAGGATTCGGCAAGACCTTTACTGACCACATGGTCACCATCGACTGGAATGAAGAGCAGGGCTGGCACAATGCCGTGCTTGCGCCATACGCACCCATCCCTATGGATCCAGCCACCACTGTTTTCCACTACGGCCAGGCCATTTTCGAAGGCCTCAAGGCCTACCGCCAGCCGGATGGCTCCATCGCCACGTTCCGTCCCGAAGCAAATGCCAAGCGTATGCAGGATTCCGCACGCCGCATGGCCATGCCTGAACTCCCAGTTGAAGACTTCATCGAGGCTATTCGAGTTCTCGTCGACGCCGACCAAGCGTGGGTGCCAGCCGCCGGTGGCGAGGAAGCCCTCTACCTGCGCCCATTCATGATCTCTACCGAGGTCAGCCTGGGCGTTCACCCAGCGAATGCCTACAAGTTCATCATCATCGCCTCTCCAGCAGGTGCCTACTTCTCCGGTGGCATCAAGCCGGTCTCCGTATGGCTCTGCGAAGACTACGTCCGTGCTGCCCCAGGTGGCACCGGTGCAGCCAAGTTCGCCGGCAACTACGCAGCCTCGCTCCTCGCGCAGGCGCAAGCGGTAGAAAAGGGCTGCGACCAGGTGGTATGGCTCGACGCCATCGAGCACACCAACATTGAAGAGATGGGTGGCATGAACCTTGCCTTCGTCTACGGCACCGGCTCCGACGCTCGCCTGGTGACCCCTCGACTGTCCGGCTCATTGCTCCCAGGCATCACCCGCGATTCCCTGCTGCAGGTCGCAAGTGACCTCGGCATGGAGACTGAGGAGCGCATCGTCTCCAAGCAGGAATGGGAAGAAGTAGCCACCTCTGGCGAAATGTCCGAAGCATTTGCATGTGGCACCGCAGCAGTGATCACTCCGGTTGGCACTGTGAAGTCCAGCCATGGCGAGTTCCAGATCAACGGCGGCAAAACCGGCGAGATCACCATGAAGCTGCGCGAAACCCTCACCGGTATTCAGCGCGGTTCCGTGGAAGACAAGCACGGCTGGAAGCACACCCTGGTTTCTGCTTAAGGTTTTGTCTCACTTCCGCCCGGCCGCTTTGGCTGGGCGGATTTTTGTTTGGGGAGTGGGTGATTAGGGTATCCCCGATACTTCGGCGCACGATCAGCTAAACAGGAACCACTGCCAGCACAATCGCCGCGACGGCAATGGAGACTTCAATGAGCGCGCCGGTGGTGTCGCCGTTCAAGCCTGCGAAGCGCTTGTTGCAGTGCTTGGCAAAGACAACCGACGCGCTCGCGGCGACCGCCGCAGCAAGAAGCACCGCAAATGTGAAGTCCGATGCCACAAAGGCCAGCCCGCTGATCACGAGCAACCAAGTGAGAATCCACCACGTTTTGACTGTTCCGATGATGAGGCTGCCAAAGCCGGAAGGGGAGAAGGGCTGAAAGGACGTGTGGCAGCCGATCAGTGCACACGCTCGGCCAAGTAAGGGAAGGAACACCAGCGCTACCCAGCCCAACGTAGGAAGACTAGCCATGATGCCCGCCACCTGAGCCAAGAGAGTCAGTAGCACGGCGCCCATGCCCAGCGCCCCGGTGTAGCGGTCACCGAGGATCTCCTGGGCACGCTCGGCAGGAGCGTAAGAGCCGAGTGCATCGCCGACATCAGCGAGGCCGTCGATATGCATCATTCGGGAGCCCAGTTCCCACACCACCACTGCGAGTACCGCGATCACAAAGGGATGAGTGGGCAGGAGCGCGAGGGGCGCTGATAGGGCTCCTAGTGCGAGTCCAGCTACCGGCAAGGCCGCCATGGCGCGAGCGCCGGTGATGCGATCGAAGGAGTTGGCGCCCCGAAAGGGGAGGACCGTAAGCCAGCTGAGAGCCGTCGTCACGCCTTCTATCAGCGCGGGGCCGTGGGAACCGTCCCCTGAGGTACCAGCTTTTCCAGACATTTACTCGGCGGTGGAGACACCGGCGGAGTTGAAGGTTGCCATATGCGCCATGATGTCCACGGATGATTTCACCAGTGGCAACGCCGCCATGGCGCCGGAGCCCTCACCGAGGCGCATGCCGTACTCAAGCAGGGGCGTGAGCTCAAGGCTTTGCAGGGCGAACTTGTGGGCTGGCTCAGCTGACTGGTGGCCAGCAATCCACCAATTGCGGGCACCTGGGGCGAGACGCGTTGCCCACAGCGCCGCGGAGGTCACCACAACGCCGTCGAGGATCACCGGAGTGCGTCGGATGGATGCCTGCGCGAGGAAACCTGCCATCGCAGCCAGATCAGGGGAGGAAATCGCCTGGAGGACCCGGATTGGGTCGTCGCGGAAGGTGCGGACGCGGAACATGGCGTCGCGTACAACGGAGACCTTGCGCTTCCAGCCTTCGTCATCGATGCCCGTGCCACGACCGACCACAGCGACTGGCTCGGTGCGGGTGGCCACGCCAATCAAGGCGGCTGCCGGAGTGGTGTTACCGATGCCTAAGTCACCGGCCATGAGCAAATCAGCGCCGCCATCGACCTCTTGGTCGGCGATGCGCTTGCCAATCTCCAATGCGCGCAGCACTTCTTCTTCGGTCATGGCGTCTTCTAGGTGGATGGCGCCACAAGAGCGGGAAACGCGCTCGTCGCCCCAGGCGTCATGATCCAAGGAAATGTCAGCGACGCGCACGCTCGCACCCGCGGAGTCCGCGAGCACGGAAATCGCTGCCCCACCTGCAGTTATATTTGCAGCCATCTGGAGGGAGACCTCCGAAGGGTAGGCGGATACGCCGTGCTTGGCTACGCCATGATCGCCAGCAAAGATCACGATGCGCGGGCGCGTGATCGGCTTCGGTGGAACCTGCCCCTGGCACGCGGAGATGAACACGCCAACGTCCTCAAGACGACCGAGGGACCCAGCTGGCTTGGTCAGCGTGGTTTGGTAAGCCTCTGCCTCGCTACGGACGGCAGCGCTCGGCGTTTCCACGCGGGCAAAGATCTCAGCAGGCACCATCAAGGGACTCCTTGGACTTTAGATAAGGTTAATTGTCAGATTTCAAGGTTAGCGGTATCCCGGCGACCACGAGCACCACTTCATCAGCTACCTCGGCAACCTGCGCGTTCAGACGACCCAGTTCATCACGAAACAGCCGTCCAGCAGCAGATTCTGGGATCACGCCCATGCCCACTTCAGGGGTAACCGCGACGATCCGGGCGCTGCTTGCGGCCAATGCGGCAATGAGCTTATCGACGACCGGCTGCACGGCACCCCGCGGGCGCTCCCACGCCTCGCGTTCATCGATCACGTGGGTGAGCCAGGTGCCGAGGTCATCGATCAATATATTGCTGGCGTGAGGGGCGGTGAGGACGTCGACAAGCTCGGTGCGGTCCTCGGTGACCCACTGCGACGGCCGACGGTCTTGGTGGGCCTGGATGCGCGCGGCGAAGTCGTGATCGTCGGGCCACGGCCTCGCGGTGGCGACGTAGAGAACTTCAGCCCCTTCAGGGAAGAGGGCTTCGGCCCACGCAGATTTACCACTGCGCGCACCACCGAGAACCAGCGTGAGCATTTACTTCTTGACGTCTACGCGAGGGCGAGGGGTGCGCAGCTTGCGGAGCTGAGACGCGCGAGAGTATGCGTAGAAACCAAGGCCAAAGCCTGTTTCGGTGGTGTCCGGGAACTTCTCCCGTACGGCCTTGTTTGCGCGTCGGCCGATGAGGAAGCCTTCGATGAGGAAAGCGAGCATAACGACCATCGCGACCATGGAAAGGGTAGCTGCGATATCAGGGTAAGTCTGGCCAATGAACATGATGATCAGCAAGGCCAAGGCGACCGGCATGACCAATTCGCTAAAGAAGCGACGGGCATCGACCCAGTCACGAACAAAAGCCTTTACTGGGCCTTGGTCGCGAGGGAGGAGATAGCGTTCGTCACCGGCATCCATTGCCTCCTGACGAGCCCTGGCCTCACGGCCACGCTCTTCCCGCTGCTTCTTCTTGTACTCCTTGTACTCTGCCTTGGTCATCGACTCCTTGAGAGCCTTCTCACGCGCCTTTTCCTCGGCCCGCGTCAAGCCGACTGGAGCTGCGCCATGGCGGATACCTCGAGCACGCTCAACCTCATCGCGCTTCGGGGTCGGACGACCCTTCTTAGGCGTATAACCCTTAGGGAGCTGTTCATTGTCTGGACTAGTCACGACATACAGGCTACCTTGTGCTCTCTTGGAGGGAACAAACATGTCACGCCTTGCGTTGAAGGCTATGTGTACTCGGCGACAAAACAGAGTACGGTGGTTTCACAAAACTAGATTCGTTCCAAGGAGGAGCACCATGACTGCACCTGAGACCGCAACCGGAGTCGTCCTGACCGATGCCGCTGCTGTTAAAGCCAAGGCCCTGCTCGACCAGGAGGGACGCGACGATCTCTCCCTTCGTATTGCTGTTCAGCCTGGTGGCTGCGCTGGCCTGCGTTACCAGCTCTACTTCGATGATCGCGAGCTCGACGGCGATAAGTCCGACGTTATCGGCGGTGTCCGCCTCGTCGTGGACAAGATGAGCGTCCCTTACCTGTCCGGTGCCCGCATTGACTTCGCAGACACCATCGAGGCACAGGGTTTCACCATCGACAACCCAAACGCATCCGGCTCTTGCGCTTGTGGTGACTCTTTCAACTAAGCCGTAACAAGTGTAATCCCCGTGCCCTGAACATGAAGGGTGCGGGGATTTTTTAGACCTCAGTGTCGGATTTGGTTAAGCAGACTGACGGAAAACGGTGAATTCGTCGTTGTGCATAACCAAATCCGACAGGCCTACAACTGAACCGGGTAGTCCTTCTCCTCGACCTTCGGATCGATGCGGCCCTCCATGAAGATGCCGTGCCACACCATGAAGGCGAGCACAGTCCAGAGGCGACGAGAGTGGTCGGAAACGCCGTCACGATGCTCATTCAGCATCTCGAGCACGGCCTTCTTGTCAAAGATCCGCTCGGTCTGAGACTCGTTGATGGTGTCCTGCGCCCAGCCGAAGAGTTCATCGCCGGCAAGCCAGTGGCGCATCGGCACGGGGAAGCCGAGCTTCTTGCGGTGCAGTACGTGCTCCGGCACGATGCCCTCCATCGCCTGACGCAGGGCGTACTTGGTGGTGCCGTGGGAGATCTTCAAGTCATGCGGGATTGATTCCGCGACATCGAAAACGACCTTGTCCAGGAACGGCACGCGCAGTTCCAGGGAGTTCGCCATCGTGATTTTGTCTGCCTTGACCAGGATGTCGCCGCGCATCCAGGTAAACAAATCTAGATGCTGCATACGAGCTACCGGATCCATGTCGCGAGACTTGGCGTAGATCGGTGCGGTGACGTCCTTGTGGTCCCATTCTGGCTTTGCCCATGGGATCACGCGCTGCAGCTGCTCGAAATTGAAGGAGCGCGCGTTGCCGTAGTAACGCTCTTCCATGGTCATCGAGCCACGCTGTAGCAGGGACTTGCCCTTGAGTCCGTCGGGGAGGACGTCGCCAAGCTTGCCCAAACCGCGACGCAGTGGGGCAGGGACCTTCTCAAACGGTGCGAGCGACAACGGCTCCTTGTAGATGGTGTATCCGCCGAACAGCTCATCGGCGCCCTCGCCAGAGAGAACGACCTTCACATGCTTGCGGGCCTCAGCTGCGACGAAGTACAGCGGAACCAAGGAAGGGTCGGCTACCGGGTCATCGAGGTACCACATGATCTTTGGAATCGCGTCGGCATATTCCTCAGGGGAGACCACCTTCACGATGTGCTCCGCATCAATGGCCGCAGCTGACTCCGCCGCCACGTCGATCTCCGAGTAACCTTCGCGCTCGAAGCCCGTGGTGAACGTCAGCAGATTCGGATTGTGGCGCTTTGCCAGAGCAGCGATGGCGGTCGAATCGATACCACCAGAAAGGAAAGAACCAACCGTGACGTCTGCGCGCATGTGCTTTTCGACGGAATCCTCCAACGCGTTGGCAATCCGCTTAAACAAGTCCTGCTCGTCCGTGACCTTCTTGGTCACAAACTTAGGCTCGAAATAGCGCTGGGCCACAACTTGGCCGCCGGGCTTAACGACGGCAAAGGAGCCGGACTCCAGTCGACGAACATCCGCGTGCAACGACTCCGGTTCAGGCACGTACTGAAGGTCGACGTAGTGCTCGATCGCACGCAGATCGAGATCGTTGCTCATTCCGATCTGCTCGGCCATGTCAAGAATGCACTTCTTCTCAGAGGAGAAGACCGTACCTACAGCGGTGGTTGTAAAGTACAGTGGCTTGATTCCGAATTGATCGCGGGCAAGGAATAGCGTGCGTTCTTTTCGGTCCCAAATGGCAATGCCAAACATGCCACGCAAGTGGTTGACTACATCGGTGCCCCAATGGTGATAGCCGACCACGATGGTCTCGCCGTCGCCTTCGGTATTAAAGCTGTAGCCGAGTGCTTGTAGTTCCTGGCGAAGCTCCACATAGTTGTAGATCTCGCCATTGAATGTCATGGCATAGCGGTCAGTATCACCCTCTGGCCCCCACTGAAGAGGCTGGTGGGAGTGGGCAATATCGATGATCGACAACCGATTGAATCCGAAGACGGCATCTTGGTCATGCCATGTGCCTGCATCGTCGGGGCCGCGATGGCGCATGCACGGAAGGGCATGGCGAATGGCCGAGTCGAAGTCCGCTGCATTGCCGGCGCTGGTCAGCATGCCGAGAAGGCCACACATAAGTAAATATTCCCCTTAAACAGTTGCTTGGGATTGTCGCGTTTCCTTTAACACTGCAACTCTACGGTCTTGAGGGGGAAAATTGCACCTAGGGCAGTGGGCGATTCTTCTATCAACCATTAGTAAACCCCCGTTGGGGGACGAACAAATGTGAATTGGGTCACCGAATGTCGGGTAAATGTGGCCAACTTGTGATGGGTAAGTGCTGTACAGCGACAATGCATTTTTGCAGGAGGGGGCTGGTCGGGTAACCCCATGCTGGCAATAAACATGGAATAAGTTCCAAAGTGCGATATTCTGCACAGTTAGGAATGGGAACTTATGTGTCCTTAGGTTTGTGTGGAACAGGAAGGTAGACACACGTGGAACAGCGAAACAAGCGCAGCTTTCAACGTAAAGCGCTGCTCACCGGCGTACTTGGCGCGGGAAGCCTCGCTCTTGCTGGTTGTGACGTAGCACCGCCAGAGAACGGTTTTTTCGACGCCCTACGCATGGGTTGGCCGAAGGGTATTACGCCTGAAGCTACCGCTATGGGCAACTTCTGGGTGTGGGTCTGGGTAACCGCATGGATCATCGGCATCATCATGTGGGGTCTCATGATCTGGACCATGGGTGCGTTTTCTGCAAAGAAGGCAGCAAAGGCTGGCAAGGATGAATTCCCTAAGCAGCTGCAGTACAACGTTCCTCTGGAGCTCGTGCTGACCATCATGCCGATCTTCATCGTCATGGCTCTGTTCTTCTTCACGGTTCCGACCCAGGATAAGGTCACCGCACTGGACAAGGATCCAAAGGTCACTGTCGATGTGACTGGCTACCAGTGGAACTGGAAGTTTGGTTACGCCAAGGTTGATGCCGATCTGTCTCCAACCGGATCCGAGTACCAGGGTGTGGACCAGGAGCGTCAGGCACAGGCTGAAAAGTCCAAGATTGACGAGGCCTACATGGAAGAGCACGGTGTTGGCGGCCCAATTCACGGCAAGTCCAAATCCGATGTTTCTTTCCTTCACTTCAACAAGATTGAAACCCTGGGTACCACGGACGAAGTTCCAGTACTGGTTCTTCCTTCCCAGACCCCAATCGAGTTCAATCTCGCCTCCGCTGACGTAGCTCACTCCTTCTGGGTGCCTGAGTTCCTGTTCAAGCGAGATGCGTTCCCTAACCCGGAGGCCAACAAGTCTCAGCGAGTCTTCCAGGTGGAAAAGATTGAAGAAGAGGGCGCATTCGTTGGTCGCTGTGCCGAGATGTGCGGCACTTACCACGCTATGATGAACTTCGAGATCCGCGTTGTTTCTCCAGAGAAGTTCAAGCAGTACATGGAATTCCGTAACCAGAATCCTCAGGCGCCTAACTCTGAAGCGCTGAAGACCATCGGCGAGGCACCTTACGCAACGTCTACCTCTCCATTCGTCTCCGGTCGCACCGCAACCCGCGACACCGAGAACACCGTCGACCTCAACGAAGCCGCAAAGTAAAGGGAAGAGGGTTAAAGAACAATGAAATCTAGCGCCAAGATTATGTACGGGTTGGCAACGTTCCTTTTGATCGTGACCACGATCTACTTCGTATCCACCGCGCATCTTGCTGACAACGGCAACATTCAGGGCATTGAGTGGGCAGGCGGCACGGGTCTCGTGCTTGCTACCGGTCTCTGCCTTATGCTCGGCGTCTACTTCCACTTCACTGAACGCCAAATGGATCTGCTCCCCGAAGACTGGGAGCAGGCGGAGATCGAAGACGGCACTGGTATGCTCGGCTTCTTTAGCCCTGGCTCTGTCTGGCCGGCTGTCATGTCTGGTTCCGTCGCTGTCCTCGGCTTCGGTATTGTCTACATGCACTACTGGCTGATCGCTTTCGGTGCAATGCTGCTGATCTGGTCTTCCACCATGCTGAACCTTCAGTACGGCATCCCGAAGGAAAAGCACTAAATAACCTTCCTTGAAAGCGGCCCACCTTTTCCGGTGGGCCGCTTTCATTTGTCCTGGTAGGTCCGAGTAAAGGGGGTCAACCCAAAGTTGTAATCGGTCAGTAAACTACAACGGTGCAATGTGAGATGAATCTCTAAAGGGAACTGCTCAAAAGTATGTGTGCTGTTTGAAACTTAGATAGAATAGGCCGAAGCTGGACTGTCTGGGGGGACAGGGAAGATGAATAGCCCAATGACCTGCGAAAACGCCGCGTCGGATGTTGTGTGGTGAAAGTTCCCGCGGGGGTAGAAGTTTTTTAAACAAAATGTTTGCCCA
Source organism: Corynebacterium kalinowskii (assembly GCF_009734385.1). Taxonomy (NCBI): domain Bacteria; kingdom Bacillati; phylum Actinomycetota; class Actinomycetes; order Mycobacteriales; family Corynebacteriaceae; genus Corynebacterium; species Corynebacterium kalinowskii. Next base: position 843,880 of record NZ_CP046452.1, read on the forward strand.
GTTCATGCGATCGAGCTCCCACAACTTTGTGAAATATCGGGGGGTTCAAAGTGACTTAGGCGACGAATACCGGCATACTAGAACGCGTGACGAGCGCAGTTGGAAATACAGGTATGGCAGCACCACAGCGTGTTGTGGCACTGAACCGACCAAATATGGTCAGTGTCGGCACGATTGTGTTCCTGTCTCAGGAATTGATGTTCTTTGCTGGTCTTTTCGCGATGTACTTTGTATCTCGCGCTAACGGCCAGGGAGAAGCGTGGGATTGGGGTACTGGACACCTCAATGTCCCTTACGCATTGGCAATCACCGTAATCTTGGTGTCGTCTTCTTTTACGGCCCAAGCAGGTGTCTTCGCAGCAGAACGCGGCGATGTGTTTAAGCTCCGTATGTGGTACGCGATCACCGTTCTTTTGGGATCGATCTTCCTCATCGGCCAGGCAAACGAATACATCACCTTGGTTCACCATGGACTGACGATTCAGAACTCCGTCTATGGTTCCGCGTTTTACATTACGACTGGCTTCCACGCCGCCCACGTCCTCGCTGGCGTGCTCGGTTTCGTGGTTGTCCTGCTTCGTATTGCGAAGTCTAAGTTCACCCCGGCTCAGGCAACCGCGGCAATGGCAGTGTCTTACTACTGGCACTTCGTTGACGTCGTCTGGATCGGCCTCTTTATCACCATTTACTTCATTCAGTAGGCCGTAACGGCCGATCAGTTCGGCCTACCGCCCTTCACTTTCCGCATACGAGTTTTAAGGGAAATGATGGATACCAACCCAGAGCAGCAAGGGACCGTGGCTGACGCCCCGTCCACTGCTAAGAAGGTCAAGAGTCGTCGAAAGGTGCGCCGCACTGTTGCGGGCGCCATGGCGCTTACTTTTGGCCTTACCAGCGCAGGCTTCCTCGCCTCCGCATTCACCCCAGACGCACAGGTAGTTACCGCCAACGTAGATGACAAGGCACTCGTGGCAGAGGGCAAGGACCTCTACGACGTTGCTTGTATCACCTGCCACGGCGTTAACCTGCAGGGTGTTGAAGGTCGTGGACCTTCCTTGATCGGTGTCGGCGAAGGTGCCGTCTACTTCCAGGTTCACTCCGGACGCATGCCAATGCTGCGTAACGAAGCTCAGGCTGCCCGTAAGGCACCTCGCTACAACGAGCACCAGACGTTGGCAATCGCTGCCTACGTCAACGCTAATGGTGGTGGCCCAGAGATCGCCCGCGACGAAAATGGCAACATTGCAATGGAATCCTTGCGCGGCAAGAATTTCGACGGTCAGATTGACCCAGCAGACGTAGCCCGCGGCTCCGAGCTGTTCCGTCTGAACTGTGCATCCTGCCACAACTTCACTGGTCGTGGTGGCGCACTGTCTTCCGGTAAGTACGCTCCATACCTGGATCCTGCTAACGAGCAGGAAATCTACCAGGCTATGCTCACCGGACCTCAGAACATGCCTAAGTTCTCTGACCGTCAGCTGACGGAAGATGAGAAGAAAGACATCATCGCCTTCATCAAGAACTCAAAGGAAACCCCTAGCCCAGGTGGCTACGCTCTTGGTGGGCTCGGCCCAGTGGCCGAAGGCATGCTGATGTGGCTTATCGGTATCGCCGCAGTTATCGGCGCTGCTTTGTGGATTGGATCTCGCTCATGAGCAATAACGAAGTAAAGAAGTACAGCGCCAAGGAATTGGCCGGAATGTCCAACGAAGAGCTCGCCCGCATCGGTACCGAGCTGGACGAAGTAACCGTTGCATTCCGCAAGGAGCGTTTCCCAGTAGAGGGCGATCCTGCAGAGAAGCGTGCTGAGCGCACAGTTACTATCTGGTTCGCTCTCGCGGCTGTTTTCGCACTCGCATTCATGGCTACCTACATCTGGTGGCCATGGGAGTACAAGGGTCATGGCCAGGAAGGTCTGGGCATTTACTCCCTGTACACTCCAATGCTTGGCTTGACCATGGGCCTGAGCATCCTGAGCCTGGGCTTCGGCTTGACTCTGTTCCAGAAGAAGTTTGTTCCCGAGGAAATCTCGGTTCAGCGTCGCCACGACGGCCCTTCTGATGAAGTTGACCGTCAGACTCTGGTTGCACTGCTGAACGACTCTTGGGAGACCTCGACTCTGGGGCGTCGCAAGATGCTGAAGGGCATTGCAGGTACATCGGCAGCTCTTGCCGGCCTGGCGATCATCTTCCCACTCGGTGGCATGATCAAGAACCCATGGAAGAAGAAGGAAGGCCCGCTGGACTACTTCGGCGACGGCACTCTGTGGACTTCCGGCTGGACCAAGGCTAACGAAGGTACCAAGATCTACCTCGGTCGCGACACCTCCGCCATTGCCGAAAAGCACGGCGAGCACTTCAGCACCGTAGGCGTCACCCGCCTGGTGCGCATGCGTCCTGAGGATCTCTCCGCAGCCGCTATGGAAACCGTCTTCCCACTGTACGAAGAAGATGTCAACGATGGTGACCAGTACGACGAGAAGCGCGACGTGTACGAGATGCACATGCACTCCATTCACGGTCCACGCAACGCCGTTATGCTGATCCGTCTTCGCAGCGCAGATGCCGATAAGGTCATCGAGCGCGAAGGCCAGGAGGACTTCCACTACGGCGACTACTACGCGTACTCCAAGATCTGTACGCACATTGGTTGCCCAACCTCCCTCTACGAAGCACAGACCAACCGTATTCTTTGCCCTTGCCACCAGTCGCAGTTCGACGCTCTGCGCTACGGCAAGCCACTGTTCGGTCCGGCCGCACGTGCACTGCCACAGCTGCCGATCACCGTGGACGAAGAGGGCTACCTCGTCGCTGCAGGCAACTTCATCGAGCCTGTCGGCCCTGCATTCTGGGAGCGTAAGTCATAATGAGCAACAAACTCGCTGAAATCGGCAACAATATCGACTCCCGGTACACCATCTCCGGCATGGTTCGTACCCAGATCAACAAGGTCTTCCCAACGCACTGGTCCTTCATGCTTGGTGAAGTCGCACTGTACAGCTTCATTATTCTGCTGCTGTCCGGTATCTACCTGACCCTCTTCTTTGATCCATCGATCACCAAGGTCATCTACGACGGTGCCTACGCTCCGCTCAATGGTGTCGAGATGTCTCGCGCTTACGCGACTGCTCTGAACATCTCCTTTGAGGTTCGTGGCGGCCTGTTCATCCGTCAGCTGCACCACTGGGCTGCACTGATGTTCGCAGTGTCCATCATGGTTCACATGATGCGTATCTTCTTCACGGGTGCTTTCCGACGCCCACGTGAGGCTAACTGGATCATTGGTTGTATCCTGCTGATCCTGTCCGTGGCTGAAGGCTTCATGGGTTACTCCCTGCCTGACGACCTGCTCTCCGGTGTCGGCCTGCGAATCATGTCCGCCATTGTCGTGTCCCTGCCAATCATTGGTACGTGGATGCACTGGGCAATCTTCGGTGGCGACTTCCCATCGGACATCATGCTGGACCGTTTCTACATCCTGCACGTTCTTCTGATCCCAGGCATCATCCTGGCTCTGATCGCCGCTCACCTGGCTATCGTGTGGTACCAGAAGCACACCCAGTTCCCTGGACCTGGTCGTGCGGAGAACAACGTTGTCGGTGTCCGTATTCTCCCAGTCTTCGCTGTGAAGTCTGTAGCGTACGGTCTGTTCACCTTCGGTGTCCTGGCTCTGATGGCTGGTGTCACTACCATCAACGCCATCTGGAACATCGGTCCTTACAACCCATCTCAGGTTTCCGCTGGTTCCCAGCCGGATATCTACATGCTGTGGACTGATGGTGCTGCTCGTGTCATGCCGGCATGGGAGCTCTACCTGGGCAACTACACCATTCCTGCAGTGTTCTGGGTAGCCATCATGCTGGGTATTCTGGTTGTCCTGTTGTTCGCTTACCCATGGATCGAGAAGAAGATCACCGGCGACGACGCTCACCACAACCTGCTGCAGCGTCCGCGTGACGTCCCAGTGCGTACCGCACTCGGCGCCATGGCTCTGATGTTCTACTTCCTGCTCACGTTGTCTGGCGGTAACGACCTGTTCGCTTACCACTTCCAGATTTCCCTGAACGCGATGACGTGGGTTGGTCGTATCGGCCTGATCATCCTGCCTCCGATCACTTACTTCATCACCTACCGCATTTGCCTGGGTCTGCAGCGCTCCGACCGCGAGGTTCTGGAGCACGGCATCGAGACCGGTGTGATCCACCAGCTGTCTAATGGTTCCTTCATCGAGGTTCACCAGCCTCTGGGCCCAGTTGACGAGCATGGTCACCCAGTTCCACTGCCTTACGCCGGCGCAAAGGTGCCGAAGCAGATGAACGAACTCGGTTTCGCAGACTCCATGAGCCACGGCTCTGCCTTCAAGTCTGACTCCGAGGAGATCGTGGCTAAGAAGAACGCTCTGGCTCACGAGAACCACGAGGAAGAAGTTCGCATGTTCGAGGATCTGCAGGACACCATCCGCGCAGAAGACAAGGACAAGGGCTTCTAAGCTCTCCTAACTGCAGCTCGCTAGTTAGCAAGGAGGGGCTCGCACCGGAAACGGTGCGAGCCCCTCCTTCGTCGTTCCAAGTGCGGTTTCTGTTGGCATCAGAGAGATGTGGGAGTGCGGCAGCAGTTGCTGGTATGAGGCTCCCTGGAGGGGCCTAGAAAGGAGAGTTTGCGGGGCACTGGCAAATTGAGCTACTGTGCGGCTCTTCCTTTATATAGGAGGGAATTTGGCCTCTAACGGTGTCATTGCGGGAATCTTCCTGCAATGACACCGTCGTCATCCGTTTAGCAGAGGTCCCAGTTTCTCCAACAGGGATTGATTGCAACAATGGACGCATTTCTAACTGATTGGTTGCTCGAAGAATTCAATATAGGCGGTCGCGTTGCGGGTTGAATGAGACCAATTGGTTGCAGTAGTTGTTGTTGCCACTGTGATTGCTGTGGCCATTTGGCGTTCACAGAAACCTGGTGTGAGCAAGGGCACACTCTTTTTAATTTGACGTTGTCTGGCCATTGTTTGGGTCTGGCTATATCTCGCCTGGAGTGGGGGATGCTCGATCAAAAAGCCTGGTAACCACCGCAATATGTTGACGGGTGTGCAAACGGTGCCGTTAAGTTGCTTGGGTGCCCAGTCCGTATTGGCAATTCATAACAGCCTGGTAACAGCCTGTGAAGCGGGCGAGTCGTTGGACATAGCCCGTTGTGGTTTCGTAATCTTGTCGAGACATTACGGGACGCACCAATCTGATTGGTTGTTACCTGGAATACAAACCGAAATAACGCCTAATCGAAGACAGTCCACATATCAAGGGCCAATTCGAGTCGGGGACCCACCTTAGTCTGGGGTGAACCCGCCGCAAGAGATCGCAAGATCGGAGTGGTGGGAGGGAGCTTCCGTTTCCTAATCCGTCAGCTAACCCGGCCGGCACAAGGGAAGATTTGGAGACTATTCATGGGTAACCACGCCCGCTTTAACGCACGTTTCGCTACCAAGGCCACCGCATCTGCAGTAGCTGTCGGCGCAGCCGTCACCATGGCTCAGCCAGCACAGGCTGTGCCTGTCATTGTTCAAAACACCGGCATTACCGTCGAGGTTCCCGGCCTGGAGAACGTACCGAACATCGCTAACGTCCCTGGCGTCTCCCAGTGGGTGCCTTCCATGGCTGGCCAGGCTGAAGTTGTGAGCTACGCTGCTGTGAACGAAGCCGCTGCTCCTGCAGCTGCACCACAGGTATCGAACGGCCAGGCTGTCGTTGATGCAGCTCGCACCAAGATCGGCTCTCCTTACGTCTACGGTGCCGCAGGCCCAAGCGCTTTTGACTGCTCTGGTCTGACTTCCTGGGCATACAGCCAGGTTGGCAAGGCTATCCCGCGTACCTCTTATGCGCAGGCTGCCCAGGGAACCCCAGTTTCCCGCGATCAGCTGCAGCCAGGCGATATCATCGCTTTCTACAGCGGTGCATCCCACGTTGGTATCTACACCGGCAACGGCACTGTGATTCACGCTCTGACTGAGGGAACCCCACTGTCTGAGTCTCCGATCGACTACATGCCGTACCACTCCGCAGTGCGTTTCTAACGCAGTTGCGCCAAAATCCGACCTGAATGAGCAATGCCAGGTCGGATTTTTGTTTCTTCGTGCGCCGTTTCATGGTGAGCATATTCTTAGCGTATGCTTAGGAAAGTAACGCGCCGTCCACCGATTTCCGGCGCAAATTGAGAATTGAAAAGGCTACGTGACCAGTGAATTCTATGGCACTCAATAAAGCTGCCTGCGCGGCCATCCTCGCTGCAGCTGCAGTGGTTTCCGTTGGTGTAGTTCCCAGCGCTGTTGCTGATCCCGTTGTAACGAGCGAGCGGGTGGCACCAGAGACTCCTCGAGACATGGACAGTCTCATGAAGGAGCTGTCCGAATCCTCGGATAAGGTCTCTGCGCAGAATGAGGAATTCAAACAGCTGCAGGTTGAGATTGAAGGCAAAGAAAAGGACCTGGCATCCGTAAAGGAGCAGGCTCGCGCAGCGGAAGAAGCGGGAAATGCGGCGCGGGAGCAGGAGCGCGAGGCCAAGAAGGTCGTCGATAAGCTTGCTGCGTCGAAGTACCGCGGTTCGGTGGTCGATCCGCTGACTACGGTGATCAATGCGAACGGCCCGCAGAACGCCATCGACCGTTCTGCCTACATGTCTGCGTATGTACGCAAGGCTCAGGAGGCGCTCGATACCCAGCGTGAGAAGTCTGCGGAAGCTGGTCGACTCTTGGATGAGGCTGCGCGTCTCGAAGCCGAGTCTCAGTTCCAGTTCAACGAGCTGGAGGCGAAGCGGACGCAGCTGGAGAAGCGCGACGAAGAGTTGAAAAAGCGCATCGAGGAGATCAAGAAGTCGATCGATAGCCTCAGCCCAGATGATCGTAGCGCATGGGAAAATAAGAACGGGCCAGTGAGCCACGACCTTGCCGGCATTACCTCCACCAATGCTGAGGGCATGAAGGCGCTCGAAGCTGCGATGACCAAGATCGGTGCGCCGTACGGTTGGGGCGCTGCAGGGCCGAACCAGTTTGACTGCTCCGGGTTGGTTGTGTGGTCCTACGCGCAGCAGGGCAAGTCGCTGCCGCGTACCTCGCAAGCGCAAATGGCAGGTGGCATGCCGGTGAGCCGAGGGGACCTGCAGCCGGGCGATGTGGTTGGTTTTTACCCAGGTGCCACGCACGTGGGAATCTACGCCGGTGACGGCAAGATCGTGCACGCGTCTGACTACGGCATTCCGCTCCAGGTAGTCAACATGGATTCGATGCCGTTCTATGGAGCGCGCCGCTACTAGTTAGACTGGGCAGCGATGCCGAAAGTTCTTGTTGTCACGAATGATTTCCCGCCCACTGTCGGCGGGATTCAGTCGTATGTTCGTGATTTCCTCGCTCAGCTGCCGCCTGAAGATGTCGTCGTCTTCGCCTCGACCCAAGACGCGCCAGCTGCGCAGCACTGGGATGAGCAAGCTCCTTATCGAGTCGTGCGCTGGCCGCATTCGGTCATGTTGCCGACTCCCGGCGTCGCCCGCACGATGCAGCGCCTGATCGCCGAGCATGATATTCACACCGTGTGGTTTGGTGCGGCCGCGCCGCTCGCACTGTTAGCACCGCAGGCCCGTGCTGCGGGTGCGCGTCGAGTTGTGGCCTCCACCCATGGTCATGAGGTCGGTTGGTCAATGATCCCGGGAGGCCGCATAGCGCTGCGTCGCATCGGCTCGCACTGCGATGTTGTCACCTACATCTCGAACTACACCCTCAGCCGCCTCCGCAAGCCCTTTGGTGCCGACACCACGTGGGCTCGGCTGCCCTCCGGCGTGGATGCCCGCGCTTATCGACGCCCCCAGCCCGCCGACCTCGCCCGCACCCGCGCACACTTCGACCTGGGACCGGGCTTAATCGTGACGTGTGTGTCTCGACTGGTGCCACGCAAGGGACAGGACACGTTGATCCGGGTGTGGCCGTCGGTGGCGCAGAAGTACCCGGATGCGCGGCTGGTGATCGTGGGGGAAGGTTCATACGGAAAAACACTGCGTAGGAGCGCGGAGGGCGTTCCTGGTGTGGTGTTCACTGGGCGGGTGTCGGATGAGGATCGTCAAGCGTTGCTCGAGACCAGCGATGTCTTTGCTATGCCGGTGCGTACCCGCGGTGGCGGGTTGGACGTGGAAGGGCTGGGGATCGTATTCCTGGAGGCTCAAGCCGCAGGCGTGCCGGTGATTGCGGGCGATTCGGGTGGGGCTCCGGAAACGGTCACGGCGGAGACTGGTGTTGTCGTCGACGGCCACAATGATGATGCATTAATCGCGGCCTTGCTCAAGCTGTTGGCAGACCCAGAGTTGCGGGCGGCAATGGGGGAGGCTGGAAAGCGCCATGTCGTGAGCGAATGGACATGGGAGCAACTCGGCGCGGAATTTCGGCGGGTGCTTTTTGGTTAGGCTGGTAGGGATATACTTTCCCCAGCTTGATTCCTGTCCCATGTTCTAGAAAGCGAAGCGCTGATGTCGGAAACCACCGCCCCTGTGACAATTGGTTTTGATATCGGCGGTACCAATCTTCGGGCCGCGGCGGTAACGGAGTCGGGACAGATCGTCGGTCGCTTGCAGGTGCAATCGCAGGGAACAGCTGACAGCATGGAAGATGCTGTGGTGTCGATGACCGATCAGCTCATGGAGCAGCATGACGTGCGCGGCATGGGAATTGCCGTCGCCGGGTTTCTCGATGAACACCGGGAAAAAGTGCGCTTCGCGCCCCACCTGCCGTGGCGTGACGCACCACTGCGCAGCCGACTGGCCGCGCGATTGCCAATACCGGTGTCCCTGGAGCACGACGCAAACTCGGCGGCCATCGGTGAGGCCGCCTTCGGAGCGGGGCGTGAGAAGCGCACCTGGGTGCTGATGTCCATCGGCACTGGAATTGGGGCAGCGCTCATGCACGAAGGGGAGATCTACCGCGGTGCATTCGGTACTGCGCCGGAGCTCGGCCACCTTCCTGTCGTTCCGGGCGGTCGCCCATGCCCGTGCGGCAAGAGAGGCTGCCTCGAGCGCTACTGCTCCGGGACGGCACTGGCGGCGACCGCTCAAGAGATCGCTGTGGCCGAGGGGGCGCCCGAGCAACTGTGGACCGGCGAAAGCGTCATTGAGGCAGCACGGGCCGGCAATTGTATCGGCGAGCGGGCGATTGCTGAGTTTGCCGAGTGGTTTGCCGTGGGGCTGTCCATGGTAGTGGATATGTTTGACCCCGAGCTAGTGGTGATCGGGGGAGGAGTGGCTAAAAATCATGACCTTTTCTTGGTCGATGGCGTCGATAAGGCGCGCTCCTTGGTCGTGGGGGCCGGGCATCGGCCATTCCCCACGGTGCTTCCCGCGCAGCTGGGTGCGGATGCTGGCATGATCGGTGCAGCCGAGGTTGCGTGGCGGCAATTGCGCGAGACACAGCAGTGATTGCCCGCCCGGGCCACGGGCACAAGGTAAAGTTAGACGAGTTCGCATGGCAAACAACGAGGCGGGATGACGATGCAAAACAAGTGGTACTGGGCGTTGAAGAATGTCTTCATTGGCCCCCTGATACGCGTATACAACCGGCCGACAATTGAAGGTCTCGAGCGTATTCCGGCAGAAGGTCCGGTCATTCTCGCCTCTAATCACCAGGCAGTAATGGACTCGTTCTATTTGCCACTGTTGTGCCCGCGTCAGATCCAGTTTCCTGCGAAACAGGAGTACTTCACTGGTGAAGGCGTGGTAGGAAAGTTCCAGAAGTGGTTCTTCACCAGCGCCGGGCAGATTCCCATCGATCGCAGTTCTGGCGATGCCGCGCAGTCGGCGCTAAACGCTGGTCGGGCAGTGGTGGAAAAGGGAAACGTCCTCGGCTTTTACCCAGAGGGCACGCGCTCGCCAGATGGACGTATTTACCGCGGAAAAACCGGCATGGCTCGCATTGCCATGGCAACCGGCACCACGGTCATCCCTGTGGCAATGATCGGCACCCGTGAGGCGAACCCGATCGGCTCGTGGATTCCTCGCCCGGTAAAGGTGCGGATCAAGATCGGCGAGCCTATCGATCCACTCGAGTTTGCTCGCGAGCGCAGTATGGATCCGCATGAATACGTCACACAGCGTGCCTTCACCGATCACATCATGGCTCTACTGTCTGAAATGACTGGTCAGCCGTATGTCGACATGTATGGCAAGGACGTAAAGGCATCCCTGGAAGCAGGCCATGGCTACCCACCGGGGGCACGTCCTTAAAGTTTTTAGTTTGAATAAATCAATATTGATTCGATAGTCTGAATGCTGATGTCGCCCGATTCGTGCAGAACTTCGGGCGGCTGCAGCATTTAAGGAGACTATTGGCCGTGCAACAGACCCAAACGAGAACGAAGCAGTACCTCGAGTGGCCTGATGCAGCCCGGGGACTATCGATACTTGGTGTCCTGTTCTTGCACGCCACTCTTGCAGTCCCCAATGGCGAGTTCAGCGTTCCCGCCAAAATCAATGCATTTCTCGATCCGATGCGAATGCCGCTGTTCTTCGTCGTGAGCGGATTCCTTGCAGCTAAAGTGCTGCATTTTTCGATGGGTGAAGTTGTCTGGAAACGACTGTGGTTCATCGCCGTGCCTTATCTGGTGTGGGCACCTATCGAGCTGTGGCTCAAGTATGTTGAGTGGCACACTTTCCTCGGCGATCAAGCGCCCACCTGGGACATGGTGTTTACCGCAACCAAGGAGGGCGCCTCGCTACTGTGGTTCCTCTATTGTCTCGTGGCAGTGACCGCTTTTGCCTGGGCAACGCGGGCACTGAGTACCCCGCTGGCGCTCGCAGCGAGCTTCGCGCCGCTCGTCTTCCTGCTCTATCCTGAGCGGCCGGTGATCATCGGCCACGTCATGTTGTACCTGCCCATCTTCATGATTGGCGTCAGGTTGAAAGACCTCATCGCATGGTTTGCGCAGCATGCACTGCACCCGCTCGGACTTGCCATCACCGCGGTGGCTTACTGGGTGCAGCAGACTATTAATCACGCCTGGCAGACCAGTTGGGGTGTCGATTTCCAAGGTATCGGTATCGCAGGCCTTGCCACACTGGGCTTTGATGACACCGAACTTCTCGTCCGGGTGGTCGTGCGCATCCTCACCTTGCCGGCAGCACTGACCTTGGCTGTAGCGCTGACGAAAGTCCCGTTGGTCTTCCCGATGCTCCGCTTCTTCGGCCGCAACACCCTCGTGCTCTACATCGGACACGGCTTTGGCCTGACCTTGCTGTTCAACTACCAGGTCCTCTTCAGTGGCCTGACCTTCGAAATTGGGGCGGCTAACCCACTGCACAACGCCACCGTGTGGGTGTGGGCGTGCGTGGCGTTCAGCCTGCTCGGCGGCATGGTGTTCCACGGCATTTCGCGCATTCCGGTGGTGGGCTGGAGCGTGAAACCGCCCGCGGTCTACCACCGCCTTTTCCCGGGATCGGGGCAACTGCTTCGCGACGGCCACACCCGACTACTGTTGAAGTATCCCACCAGCAAATAAGAAAGTCGGCCCGTGCGCTACTTCTATGACACAGAATTCATCGAAGACGGAAAAACCATCGAGCTAGTTTCCATCGGAATCGTCGCCGAGGATGGCCGCGAGTACTACGCGGTGTCCTCTCAATTCGATGCCAGCCGGGCCAATTCCTGGGTGCGAGCCAACGTCCTGTCGCAGCTGCCGAACCCGAGTGACCCAGTGTGGAAGTCCCTGGACACCATCCGGCGTGAGGTATATCAGTTCTTGACGTCGGCAAGCACTGCGCCGCAACTGTGGGCATGGGTGGGCGCCTATGACCACGTCGTGCTCGCCCAAATGTGGGGCAACATGACGGGGCTTCCTAAGGAGCTGCCACGCTTCACCCACGAGATGAAGCAATATTGGGAGCTGGCGGGCAAACCGAAGTTGCCACCGACACCGTCTGGGAATCATGACGCGCTTGTCGACGCCCGGCACAACGCAGCCAAGTTCGCTGCCTGCATGGCTGCTTTACCCCTGACTGCCAACAACGCTGCACAATAGGGTAGTTTTTGTGGTGTGAGTTGGACAGTTGATATTCCCGTACATGAATTGCCAAGCCTGCCTCCGCTGCCACCAGGACTGGAGGAGCGCTGGCGTGACGTAATTTCCCGGGATGCCAAGCAGCAGCCAACCTGGGACGAAAAGCACTCCGCTGCCGTGCGTCGCATTTTGGAGACGGTGCCACCGATCGTGGTCCCGCAAGAAATTCGCGTGCTCAAGCAGCAGCTGGCGGACGTGGCGCTCGGCAAGGCGTTCCTGCTGCAAGGCGGCGACTGCGCCGAGACCTTCGAGAGCAACACAGAGCAGCACATCAAAGCGAATATCAAGACGCTGCTGCAGATGGCTGTGGTCCTCACCTATGGTGCGTCCACACCGGTGGTGAAGATGGCTCGTATCGCCGGTCAGTACGCCAAGCCACGTTCGTCCGACCTTGATGCCAACGGCTTGCCGAACTACCGTGGCGACATCGTCAACGGTGTCGAGGCCACGCCGGAGGCGCGTCGGCATGACCCAGCCCGCATGATTCGCGCCTACGCGAACGCCTCGGCAGCGATGAACCTCGTTCGAGCCCTGACTAGCTCCGGCACCGCTGACCTGCGCAGTCTGCATGAGTGGAACCGCGAATTCGTGCAGAACTCGCCAGCCGGTGCTCGCTACGAAGCACTCGCACGCGAAATCGAAGCTGGACTGCGCTTCATGGACGCTTGTGGCGTTGACGATCCAGGCCTGCGTGCCGCTGATATTTTCGCCTCCCACGAGGCGCTGTTGGTGGACTACGAGCGGGCCATGCTTCGACTGGACGAGAGCCAGGAGGAGATCTGGGATGTGTCGGCGCACCAGCTCTGGATCGGTGAGCGCACCCGCGGCATCGAAGACTTCCACGTGAATTTTGCTGCGATGATCGCTAATCCAGTGGGCATCAAGATCGGTCCAACGATTACTCCAGAAGAAGCCGTTGCTTACGTGGAAAAGCTGGATCCGAACAACGAGCCGGGGCGCGTGACGATGGTGGCGCGCATGGGACATGACAAGGTCCGCACCGTGCTTCCAGGGATCATCCAGGCTGTCGAGGAAACCGGCCACAAGGTCATCTGGCAGTCGGATCCGATGCACGGCAACACTTACACGTCGTCCAACGGCTACAAGACCCGTCACTTTGACAAGGTGATTGATGAAGTTCAGGGCTTCTTCGAGGTTCACCGCGCGCTGGGTACCCACCCGGGCGGTATCCACATCGAGCTCACTGGCGAAAATGTCACTGAATGTCTCGGCGGCGCCGAGGACATCACCGACGTGGACCTGCCAGGTCGCTACGAATCGGCCTGCGACCCACGTCTGAACACGCAGCAGTCGTTGGAACTGTCCTTCCTCGTGGCTGAGATGCTGCGAAACCAGCGCAGCTAGCACGAACCACGACAATGCCCGGCACCAGTTAAGGTGCCGGGCATTGTCAGTTCGTTAGAGTCGCGTCACACTCATGCCGAGGCAGGCGTGGTCTCCTTCGCTGTGCTCTCAGCGCGAGCGAAATAGATGAACACTGCCAGCAAGACGAGCGAGTACTGGGCAACACCTACCGCTGCGATCCACGATCCCGCGCTCGTGACCAGGAGCCCCAGGGTGGTGGCCAAGACGATCCACCACCCAAAAGCGCGTGGCATGCCGGCGCGAATGCCAACGATCAGCAGAACCGGTAGCCAGGTGAAGTGGTGCGTCCAGCTGATCGGGCTGACCAGCAGGCCGATCGCAGCGACAACGCACAGCGCCAGGAGGTCGTCGCCTTGCTTAGCTACTCGGTAAGCCACCCATGCGCCGAAGAGCAGCGCCAAGACGATAGCGGGCTTGGCCATTGATTCCATTCCCAGGCGTGCGAGCACACCGGTCAGGGAAGCGTTGTGGATGTAATCGATGCCACCCACTCGGCTGGAATCGAGTAGGGCGGAAGTGAAGTAGGTCCAGGTGTCGTGGGGCTTGATGGCAGCAGCGAGCAGCGTTACAGCTGCGCCGCCGCCGAGGACTCCCAAGAAACCTCGGGTGTCGCGACGCACTAGGAACCACAGGAGGAAGATCGCCGGGGTCACCTTGATCGCGGCGGCGATGCCGATCAACGCACCGCGTGGGAGCCAAGACGGCCGCTTATCGACGGCATCGGCCAGGATCAACGTCATCAGAAACAGATTGACCTGTCCAAAGCTGAACGAGGCGAATCCTGGCTGGGTGCACATCAGGAGGACAAGCATCAGCAGGGGGTTCACCTTCAACCAGCGCGCGATCAACACGGCGCAGCCGATACCAGCGAGGTAATAGCCGATAACGATGAGCGGGAAGGGCAGCCACGAGAAGGTGGCGAACACCAAAGCCGCGAACGGTGGGTAGGTGAAGGGGAGGGTGATGCCACCGGCCGGAACGCCGTTGGCATACAGGTCGGTGCCGTGGAGGGCGAGCAGACCGCCCTGGACATAAACCTCTAAATCGATGGGGGTTTTGTAATCGATGGGGTAGCCGCGGAATCTGGTGATCGCGAGGCTGACGAATACTGCGAGGAGACCGAGCACCGCAAGCGGTACGGGCCAAGGGGCGTCGAATCTGCGTGGAATGTTTTTCACTAGATCGCCGTCAGCTCGATCGTGTCGCCTGGGGCCACTTTTGCTCCGGCCCGCGGGGATTGAATAAGTACATGGTCGCCAGCTCGGCGCACCGCTACATTGAGGCCTTGATCTTGCAGTTTCTGCGTCGCCTCTTCAACACTCAGTCCTGTCACGGAAGTTACCTTAACCCGACCCGCTATCTTAAGTGTTATTTGTGCTGCTTCGGGGTTAACCAAGTCGCCCTCTTTCTTACTCATACCAACAACCTCGTGCGGCACTTCGCGGGCGTCGTTAGTTTCTTCGGTCACCACGACGAATCCCAGTCCTGTCAGCTCCGTAGTGGCTTCCTCCAGGCTCAGTCCCTCCACGTCGGGCACTTCCAAGGCATTGGATACCTTTAGCTCTACTTCGGAGCCACGGGACAGCTTGGAGCCTGCTCCTGGTGTGGTGGAGATGACAGCACCCTTGGGATGCTGGGAAGAAAAAGCTTCGGTGACCGAGCGAACGCTCAGGCCTGCTGCGCTAAGGAGCGAAGTTGCGGTTGCCTGATCTTTGCCAGTGACGTCCGGGACCTCGACCGGGGCCGGGCCCTTGCTGATCTGCGCCGTTACCGTGGACCCCGTATGAACCGTCACTCCAGCAGCCGGTGACACCGCAGCGATGCCGCCGACGGGAATGGTGTCAGAATAGGCATCTTCTCCGAAAGCAAGGCTGAGGGTTCGCTCTTCTAGCGAGTGCCGAAACGCGGCAATATCACCGTTCAGGGGAACCGCAGGAACAGTCGGCTGGCCCTTGGAGACGAGTACCGCGACTTCGTCAGAGCGCGGTACTCGTTGACCAAAAGGGGGTTCAGTACCCACCGCCTGTCCCACCGGCACATCGTCCGAATAGATTTCACTCACCACGGGCGCGAACCCAGCTTCAACAACTTTGGCTACCGCGGTGTCCTTATCCAGGCCCAGAATCTGTGGGATTTCACCATAGCGTCCGGATCCGAACCACCAACCGCCCACGGCGACTGCAGCGATGAGCATGACGACGACCATCAGCCACGCCAACAGCTTGATCGGTGAGCGATTGCTCACCGGTTTTGGTTCTTCGAAGGCAACCTCCACCTCTTGCGGTGGCCTAACCTCGGGAAGGTACTGCTCCGTCCGAGGGACGATTGGTGCCGCAGGTGCCTCGGGCGTGGGTGGGAGCACCGGGAATGCTGCCGTTTCCGGAGCTGATGCCACCGGTGGCGCAGGAGGCTCATAGGGAGGCAGGATACTGGTCGATTGTGGCACTGCCGGTGCCGGACGCGGAGTAACCACCTCAGTGGCACGAGCGACCGCGGTATTGCGAGGTACCGGGACTTTGAAGGATGGCAGTGCCAATTCGGTGGCGACGTCCTCAAGGGCAGCAAGGAACTGCGCTGCCGTAGGAAAGCGTTCGTCTGGGTCGCGATGAGTGGCAGCGGCAACCAGCTCGTCGAAAAGCGCTGGCACGCCCTCGATGCGGGAGCTGGGGGCCGGAACATCGTTGGTGAGTCGCTGCATGGCATGGGCGAGTTGAGTGTCGCCGGTGAAAGGGGTGGTGCCGGTGAGGAGCTCGAAAAGGAGGATACCGGCCGAGTACACGTCAGACTCGGGGCCGATGGTCTCACCGCCGACCTGTTCTGGAGAGAGGTAGGAGACGGTGCCGACGATCTGATCTGAGGTGCGATCAGACTGCGCGACAGCGCGCACTAGCCCAAAGTCAGTGAGCTTCACGCGGTGATCTTGGCTGATCAGGACGTTATCCGGCTTGATATCGCGGTGGACGAGACCTTGCTGATGAGCCACCGATAGTCCAGTGAGCAGGCCTCGCATGACCTGGGTCGCTGCGTGGGGTGGCATCGGGCCTCGCTCGGCGAGAAGTTCGCGGAGGGTACCACCAGAAATAAGTTCCATCACCAGGTAAACATGGGCACCAGTGGAGTTGAAGTCGTACACGTCCACGATGTTGGGATGGCTGAGCAGCGCCATGGACTTGGCTTCGCGGACGAAGCGGCTGCGGAAGATGGCGTCGTCAAGGTAGCGGTCGTCCATGACTTTTACCGCAACGGCGCGCCCCAGCCGAAGGTCTTCGCCACGGAAAACCGTGGACATGCCTCCCTTGGCGATCTGCGCGTCCAAGCGATAGCGATCGTCAACGATGTCGCCTACCTGTACAGAGCTCATGCAGACCAGTATGGCGCACCAAAACCTGAGTTTGCATAGCGACCCGGGTAAACTGCCTTTCTGTGAGCTCTATTCCTTCCGCCCAAGACGTACTTTCCGCAGACGAACCACTCCTGACGATCCCAGATTTCGCTGAACGCATGGGGGTCGTAGTCACCAAGGTCATGCACCTGCTGCGCGACCACCAGATCATCGCAGTCACTCGCGATGGTGTGAAGTACGTGCCCGAGCAGTTCCTGGCAAAAGACGGGACGCTGGTGAAGTTTGTTCCCGGTGTCATCGCACTACTTGCAGATGGTGGCTACACCGACGAAGAGATCATGGAGTATCTCTTCACAGAAGATGACTCCTTGCCTGGGCGTCCGGTAGACGCACTCCACGGCCATCTTGCGCGCGAGGTCATGCGACGCGCGCAGTCCATGGGCTTCTAGTTTTTCGCTTTGGCATCGTCCGCGCGGAAGACCCAGCCGGTGAGCACCCAGGCGAAGACAAGCACGATCGTCATCCAGCCTAAGTTGTACAACATGTGATTGCCGCTGCCGGAAAAAGACGCGGCAATCACAATAGACAGCATGGTGACCACGCGGTGCAGCTTTTCCTTGGCAGGGAAGGTGCCCACCAGATTGAGCAAACTGGTGTAGTACCACGGCAGGGTGACTGCGTTAAAAACTACTGCGACGGCGTACGCTGCGACGATTCCCATGACCGCGCGCGTCCGATCCTGCCGAAACAACCACCATGCCGCAACTAATCCGAGCAGCATCAAAACTTGGGAAAGTGGACGGGTTACCGCGAGGATCGTGTTGTACTTCAGGTCCTCGTTAATGACTTCACCCACTGGGGTGAGCAAGCTGGCAATGAGTGATGGCAGCGCCAGCGGGTTGATCACTTTCGAATTGCCGGAAATCTGGGAAATCCAGCCCCACGACGCCCCGGAGACCCAGGTGACAGCGCCGACCACGGCTACCGTCAAGACGGTCATCCACGCACCAGAGGCAACAAACGCCCCGAACTTCTTCGGCCAGGTCGTGGCCCCCCAACGTTCGGCTAGCGCACGCATGGCCATCCACACCACGAAGGGCAGCGCAATGACTGCGGTGGCTTTGAGGGAGACGGAGACCGCGATGCACACGACTGCGGTGATGAAGCGTCCTCGCAGCGCCGCGAGAACACCGATGCCCACCAGCCCGACCATGAGAGATTCGTTATGCATGCCACCAATCAGGTGGAATACCATCACCGGGTTCATCACACCCAGCCAATATGCCCAGCGATCACTGCCACCGAGCTCACGAGCAATCTGTGGCACCGACCATGCGATCAATACAAAGCCACAGATGGACACCAGCTTGTAGAGCAGCACTCCTAGCGTCACATTGTCGCCGACCAGACCTGTGATGATCTCGCCAATCCATAAGTGGAGTGGGCCGTAGGGCGTAGTTGTGTTGCGCCAGTCATGGCTGACTTCGAGCAGCATCGGGCCGGGGTTGACGGCGGCGCCTTGGGTATAGGGGTCGAAGCCGTCGCGAAGCATCGCGCCCTGCATGAGGTAGGAGTAGACGTCGCGAGACAGAATCGGGGCGGCAATCAGCAACGGCGCGAGCCACCACATCATCAGCACATGCAGCTCCCGCATCTCCAGCGGCGTGGTGCGGAGCGCGCGCCCCAACAGGGCCCAAGTGCCGATGAAGCCGAACATACCCAGCCACAACAGGGCGTTGCAGATTCCGGCGCCATGGCCATAAGAAAAGAAGGATAAGCCCAGCTCCTCCAGAACGCCGCCGCGGTTGCGGACGGCACCTGCGCCAAACGATGCAAGCGCGATGCACAGCGAGAAACCAACGCCCAACCAGCGGAGGCGAGAAAGGGAGGTCACCTTAGACCGCGCGCTTCGTTGCCCGAATAGCTAGCTCATGGAGCGAGGTACGCAGCTTGTCCGGCATGTCGGCCGCGTCCAAGTGCGCGAGCCCGGAGGTAGTGAGCTCTGCAATGCGCTTTTCGACGACATCTTCCGCCCCCAACTCGCGAATAATGCCTGCTAGTTCCGCGAGCTCCTTCGGATCCGCGGTGGCACCGATTCCGGCGCGCAAGGCGGCAGCCTGAGCAGGGTCGGTGGCATCAGCAGCCTTGAGGGCTTCGGCGAACAAGACGGTGCGCTTGCCTTCGCGCAGGTCGTCGCCTGCTGGCTTGCCGGTGACGGAAGGGTCTCCGAAGACACCGAGGAGGTCGTCGCGAAGTTGGAATGCGATGCCGATGTCGTGGCCGAAGGCGCGGTAGGCGTCGATAAGCGGGGCTGGGGCGTCGGCAAGCGCGGCACCGATGTGGAGCGGGCGCTCGATGGTGTACGCGGCGGTCTTGAACCGGTTGACCTTTTCCGCAATGTCAGGGTCTTCGTTGCCCGAGCTTTCGACTGAGATATCGAGGATTTGGCCAGCGATGACTTCGGTCTTCATTGCGCTCCAGGGTTCGCGCACTCGCGCCAGAGCCTCGCAGGAGAGCCCGGAAGTTTGCAGCATTTCCTCAGCCCATGACAGCGCGAGATCGCCGATGAGGATGGCGACGCCGGTGCCAAAGTCGGCAGCATCGCCCTTCCAATCGTTGGTGCCATGGAGAGCTTCCACACGGCGGTGCACCGTGGGGGAGCCACGGCGGGTGTCGGAGGCATCGATGATGTCATCATGAATCAGAGCGCACGCCTGGATGAACTCCAGCGCTGAGACTGCTCGCAACACAGCATTGGGGTTCTCGGCCTCGTGCCCCTTGGCGCCCCAGTAGCCGGTCCAGGCGAACATAGGGCGCATGCGCTTGCCTCCGCCGAGAACCATGTCCTCTAGAAGCGTAACTGCCTGAGAGACGATGGGATCGATCTCCATCACCATGTCACGCTTGGAATTAAAGAACTCCTCGAGGCAGCTGCTGACTGCAGCAGGGAATTCCGAAAGCGTCAGTTTCTCAGCATCTGAGACAGTCACAACACAGTCCTCAACAAATAGAAAAGAATTTGGGAAAAGTTTTCGATGGAAGCTGGGGAAACTCTCCACGCGAAACCCCATTAAACAATAAGATACCTATCCATGGCTCAAACACGACAGATACCGATCTCATCCCTCTTGTCTAATTCCACAGACGTGATGTTTTCTGTCGAGTTCATGCCCCCGCGTGATGACGCCGCCGAACAACGCCTTTGGAATGCAGCCACAACCTTCAAAGACTTAGGGGCTGCTTTTGGCTCAGTGACATACGGTGCAGGAGGATCTACCCGCGAGCGTACCTTTCGCATCGCCCAGCGTCTCACTGAACTGCCACTGAACACACTCGTCCATTTGACCCTGGTCGAGCACTCCCACGCCGAGCTCGTGTCCATCCTGGAGGATTACGCGTCCGCAGGGCTGACCAACCTGCTCGCGTTGCGTGGCGATCCGCCCGGCGATCCCCTCGGTGAGTGGATGAAGGCGCCAGACGGGTTGGAGTACACCAGCGAACTTATCGAGCTCGTTCGCGCCACCGATCACTCCAGGGACTTTGACCTTGGCATCGCGGCCTTCCCAGAAGGGCATCACCGCGCCGAATCCTTGGAATTGGACACCGCTTACACCTTGGCAAAGCTGCGCGCCGGCGCAGAGTATGCCATCACTCAGGTGTTCTTTGATGTCGAGCACTTCCTCCGGTTGCGCGATCGGCTGGCTGCCGCGGATCCGGTTGCTGGCGCGAAGCCGATCATTCCGGGCATCATGCCGATCACCTCTCTGCGCTCGGTCCAACGACAGATTGAGCTGTCTGGGGCTACGATGAACCCCGAAGTGGGGGAGCGACTCGAGCGAGCAGCACTGAGTGGTGACGCTGCTGTGCGCGAGGAAGGCATTCGCATTTCGACGGAATTGGCCGAGCGACTCATCGCCGAAGGTGCCCCTGACCTGCATTTCATGACCATGAATTTTGCTAAGGCAACCCACCAAGTGCTGCATAACCTTGGTATGGCTCCGCAGTGGTCCTAGCTTTGTGTCTTGAGGGGAAGGGGCGCGCTGAGAATGGCGAACGCTCTCTGATCGCCACTGAATGTGAAGTCACGTAGGACATCCTCGAAACCGTACTTTCTGTACAGTCCGAATGCGCCGTTGGCTTCGTTGTCGACTTCCGGGGTGGACAGCAGCGCAAAAGGGTGATGTGTGCCGCTCAAGACATCTTTCAGGAGTTTGGCGCCAAGCCCGTGACCTTGGAAGCCGGGGCGAACGTGGATCTCCGATAGTTCGAAATAGCTGGCGAGTTTTCGTCGATGCACTTCATAGGTGCCGGTGTTGATCAAACCCTTTTGGACCTGCAGGTGCCACCAATGCATGGGCGCGCCCGAGTGGCCGTGAGCGATGCCCAGGATGCCATCTTCATCGTAGGCGACCGTTGCGACGAATCCAGCGCTGGTAGCGGTGCGGCGCCAGGAACTGATCCAGGATTCTCGGAGCGTCGGCTCGTATCCCATGGCGTTCATATAGAGGTCTACCAGTGCGGGGGCATGGTAGACGAACTCTGCGCGCTGCAGTCGACGGATAGTAACGGGCACACGTCTATCGAATCATGATTGCTAGAAATATGCGCTAAAAAGGCATTGGTGAGTTGGTAGAATAGGGGTTGAGCAGTAATTATGTCAATAAATTAGAACGAATGTTCTAATTGGGAATTGAGGTGTCTGATATGCGCCTTAGGGTGTGCTTGTAGAAGAAAACGAATCGAAGCGAGGTTAGGGAAATGGCAACCGTAGTATCCGCAACTACCAGGTCGATTTCTGGCGGGCAGGGCAAGCGTGCCAGCTTCATTAGTAGGGCTTCTATTCTGCTTCGAGATGCAGTCCTAAGCTACAGCCAGGGCGAGCTTGCAGACGCCCTCGAGTTCGCTTACCAAGCAGCCTTGCGGACTGCGGGTGCCTACGTCGCTGGAACTCCCGTCGCGAAGCGTCGCAGAAAGCCAACGGGTGCTTGGGGTCAGCTGGCTTTGGCGGGGCCAGAGGGGAAAGCATGGTCGGCGAGCTTCGCCCCATATTCCACCATTCGTTCTCGGCTCATTACTGGCTTGGATTCTGCTGTGGACAGCGAAACCGTCACTGAACTTATCGAACTCGTCGAGCATTTTCTGGATGAAGTGGAAACTGGCGGACAGGATTCTCCGATGGCCGCTTAACCGCGGAAGACACTGATTTTCGACTATGGGGAACTTTCGCGATATTGTGGGCGTTAAAGACTATGAAAGGCCATCACGCCTATCTACATTGTCCAGTAGTCGATCGGAGGAAACAGTGTCGCTCTCTGAGCAAGAATTGCGTGCACTGCGGGAGATTGAGCAGTCGCTTTTGGCTGACGATCCAAAATTTGGTGCATCTGTGGCTAGCGCCACCAGTGAATCCCGCGTCGTTTTCTCCCTGCAAGCGATCGCTCTCTTTGTGCTGGGCCTAGTGTTGTTGATCGGTGGAATTGCGCTCAGCCAGACCTCGATGTGGTTTGTGGCTCTCAGCGTATTTGGATTCCTGGTCATGCTCGGGTCCGGCATTTGGATGTTGCGATCCGGTGATTCATCTCATGTGGCGCGTGTGGATCGAGGGCCAAAGCGAAACAGCCTGGGAACCAATGGCGGTTTCGCAGGGCGAATGGACGAACGCTTCCGCAGTCGTTTCGAAGACGGCCAGTTCTAGTTTCATCAAAGAGGCGCCCCATGCTTTTCAGCATGGGGCGCCTCTTTTTGTTTCTTGGCGGGCCCTGCTCCTGCCATCTCGAGGGTGCCTGAGTTGAGGACTCGTTGACTTCGGTGGAGTAGCTGGCTGGGCAAGGTCGGAAATAGGGCAAACTCCCCACTTTCCCCACTTTCCCCCACGTGGACGGGAGAATGCTCCACTTTTCTGTACTTGTGCAGGTCAACTAGGTGAAATGTTGAAGGGTGGCCAATTCACTTACGTTAAAATCGGTACTAATGTTGCCAGTGTGACTAATGTGAAAATGTTGCCATATAGTTACAAAATTAGTTTCTAGGGAATAAAATCGTTTCACCTGCGCGTATGGTGGGTTGTTGGAAAGTGGTGGGGTGTTGGGGGTTGTGGGTGGGGCAAAGTGGGGTATTGTGGGTGTCGGTAGTTGGGATATGTGTCGTTTGGGCTGGAAACGGTTTCAAGTGGCAGAAGATCGCAGAGACCGCAAGGAAATACGACTCCCGATCCAAGCAAGCTAAGGAAGGTAGGTCCGGGAATGTTCCTAGGCACCTACACCCCGAAGCTGGACGACAAGGGGCGGCTGACGTTGCCAGCAAAGTTTCGCGAGGAACTGGCTGGTGGGCTGATGGTAACCAAAGGGCAAGATCACAGTTTGGCGATCTACCCAAAGGCGGAGTTTGAGGCACGAGCAAGGAAAGCGGCTCAAGTGTCCCGAACCATTCCAGAAGCTCGCGCGTTTATCCGTAACTTGGCGGCGAGTGCGGACGAACAACGTCCGGATGCGCAAGGGCGCATCACCCTGTCAGGACCTCATCGCAACTATGCAGGCCTGACTAAGGAATGCGTAGTGATCGGTTCAGTTGACTTCCTTGAGATCTGGGATTCGCAAGCATGGGCCACCTACCAGGCTGAAACCGAGGATTCTTTCTCCAGTGCAGAGGGCGAGATCCTGGGCGGACTGCTTTAGGAAGATTTCGGCAAAACGGTACGTGTAAGGACTCTGCTCGGGGGCGTGAACGCTCTGGTGTACTTCCCCGACATCAGATCGATCCCTCCGAGTGGGGCCCTATACGTATCAGGACAACATCAGTAGAAACGAGGAGGTGAGACGATCACATGAACGGCATGACAGAAAATCACGGGCACGTCCCAGTGATGCGCGATCGCATGGCAGAGTTGTTACGGCCCGGCGTCGAAAAGCTCGGCGAGAATGCAGTGATCGTCGATGGCACCCTCGGTGCTGGTGGGCACACTGAGTATTTCCTTCAGGTCTTCCCGCAGGTAAGCGTCATCGGAATTGATCGTGACCCTATCGCGCTGGAAAATGCGCGCGAGCGTCTGCGGCCGTTCGGGGACAGGTTTCAGCCTGTGCAAACACGATTCGACGGTCTTGCGGAAGCTGTCGATGAGGGGCAGGGCAGCGTTGTAGAGCGCGCTCGCGAGTTTGGTATCGCGGGCGCGTTGTTTGACCTCGGGGTCTCTTCTATGCAACTTGACCAGCCGGAACGCGGTTTTGCCTACAAGGTTGATGCGCCTCTGGACATGCGCATGGACCCAACCAAGGGCATCACCGCCGCAGATGTCCTCAATACTTACTCGCACGGCGAGTTGGCCCACGTCCTGAAGTTCTATGGAGACGAGCGATTCGCGGGCAAAATTGCGTCCGCAGTGCTCCGGGAGCGGGAGAAAGAGCCGTTTACGACCTCGGCGCGGCTCGTTGAGCTGCTCTACGCCACCATCCCTGCTGCTACCCGTCGTACCGGTGGACATCCCGCGAAGCGGACGTTCCAGGCGCTGCGCGTGGAAGTCAATGGGGAGTTGGACGCGCTAAAAAATGTCATCCCGATGATTTGCGATCGGCTCGCAGTAAATGGGCGAGTGGTGTTCATGAGCTACCAGTCGTTGGAGGACAAGATCGTGAAGAAGGCGCTGGCAGACCTCACCACCTCGAAGACTCCTCCAGGCTTGCCCATGGATTTGCCGGGGACCGCACCACAATTCTCCCTCGTTACGCGAGGGGCAGAAACAGCCACCGAAGCTGAAATTGCCGAAAACCCACGATCTGCACCCGTGCGGGTGCGGGCCGCTGAACGTATCGCTCTACCTGATGGAGGAGTTAACTAATGAGCATCATCACCCCGCCACAGGCATCAAAGCGCACTGCAAACACCACGGCGTTGCTGGATCGTCCCGACCGGACTCAGCGTACGCTGCGTCCGGAGCGTCGCACGGTTCCCCACGAGGTGCAACCGGACCGCACCCGTCGCTTCCAGCGCAAGCTGGGATCCCAGCAGGTGGTGTCCGTTCGCGGTCGTCGCGTTGTCACTCAAAAGCCGAACCCACACCGGGTGAACTTGGCTATTGGCGTGCTGGTTCTGCTCTTCATCACTATCGCTACCGCCATGGTCCTGTCAGGCAAGTCGACTGAGCAGGCATTTGAACTTCAAAAGCTCAATGCGCAGGAGCAGCAGCTGGATAACCAGCTGGAAACGCTCAACCGCGATGTTGAACAGGCCAAGGCTGCGGCGGAAGTGGCCCGAGTTGCTGCTGATAAGGGAATGGTTGTGGCAGACCTGCCAGGCATCCTTGTGGTTGAAAAAGATGGTGCCATTACGGAGCAGCGTCCCAGTGATCCCGCTGCCGTACGGCCTATTATTGATGTCAATGGGGCGCCGATTCGCCCGGAACAGGCTTCCACGAACCCCAATGAAATCAAGGACGTAACCGACAATATTCAACCTATCCCGCAGAACAACTCTTCTGTGCCAGCTGTGGCACCGTACGCGCCTCGTGCACGTGGCGCTCACGTTGAAGGGATGGAGCAAGGAGCTCAATGACCCCGCCCCGCAACGGCCGGTCTAACACGCGTCGCACCTCCCCGTCGGGGAGGGGCTATTCGTCTCGTGACCTGTCTTCAGATCGGATTGATGCTGAGGCGCGTCGTAAAGCTGCCGAGCTAGGTGATGAGGGCCAGGGGCGTCGCAAAGCATGGGGCGCCTCGTTTCGGCCCGGCAACAATTCAGAGAATCCGCCGACTCAGCGGCGAATGAAGGTCGCGCGTGGCGTCGCCATCGCGATGGCTGCGGTGCTGGTAGCGCGCCTGGGCTGGGTCCAGATCGTGTGGGGCCCAGAGTTTCAGGCGAAAGCGGAGGCACAGCGCACGCACGTGTATGTCGATCCGGCGCGCCGTGGCGCGATCACCGATCACGAAGGAAATCTTCTTGCATACACGATGCAGGCTCGTTCGCTGACGGTGTCGCCGCAACGTCTGCGCGGGGAAATCAAGGAACGGGCGAAGCAAACGCTGGCCACCGAGGGCCAGTGGTCCGGTATCCCGCAGGATCAGCGCGATTCGGTGCTTGAGCAAAAGCTCACGGAAGAAATCGATCGCATGGCCACGGAAATCCCGCGGATCATTAGCGAGTCCGGGGCTTCCGCCTCGAAGGTAAACTCCGACGACATCAAGAACAAGCTGCGCGCAGAAACTCATTACGAGGTCCTCGTGCGCAACGTCGATCCGGACGTAGCCGCGCAGATTGCGCAGCAGTTCCAAGGCGTCGCAGCTGATCACCAGGACATTCGTCAGTACCCGAACGGTGCGATTGCGGAAAACGTCATCGGCAAGATTTCGATGGATGGTGAGGGCCAGTTTGGTCTGGAGGCGAGCTCAGACGCGCTGCTTGCGGGTGTCGATGGCCGCCTGACACAGGATTTTTCGAATGACGGTCAGGCAATCCCGGGTACCGCGCGCGATCAGATCCCGGCAGCTGACGGCTCAAAGGTGGAGCTCACGCTTGATCTGGATCTGCAGACCTATGTGCAGCAGCAGGTGGAACAGGCGAAGATCAACTCCAAGGCGAAGGAAGCTTCCGCTGTTGTGCTCGACGCCAAGACTGGCGAGATCCTTGCCATGGCGAACTCGGACACTATTGATCCGACCGGGGATATCGCGAAGCAGGTGGAAAAAGGCAAGAACTTTGACAATCCTGCCGTGACGCACCCGTTTGAGCCGGGTTCGGTGGCCAAGATCATCACCGCGGCTGCGGCGATTGAGCATGGCTTGACGACGCCCGATGAGGTCCTCACCGTTCCAGGCTCCATTCATATGTCCGGAGTGACGGTTCGTGACGCGTGGGACCACGGCGACGTGCAGTACACCACCACCGGAATCTTTGGTAAGTCTTCGAACGTAGGCACCTTGATGCTGGCCGAACGGGTTGGCGAAGATAGGTTTGCCGAGTACCTCGACAAGTTTGGGCTAGGACGCACGACGGGCGTCGAGCTCCCGAGTGAATCCGAGGGATTGCTGCCGGCTCGATCTCAGTGGTCGGGTGGTACGTTTGCCAACTTGCCGATCGGTCAGGGCATGTCCATGACCTTGCTTCAGATGTCGAGCATTTACCAGACGCTGGCCAATGGTGGCGAGCGCATCGAGCCTCGCATCATCAAGAACATTACGAATCCAGATGGCACTACCCAGCAACAGCCTGCACCGGCCAAGACCCGCGTGGTGAGCGAAGAGACCGCGCGCGTGGTTACCGACATGTTCCGTTCTGTAGTGCAAAAGGACCCGACGGGTGTCCAACAGGGCACGGGTGCTGGCGCGGCCATCGAGGGATATCAGATTTCGGGAAAGACCGGAACCGCGCAGAAGGTGGACCCAACAACCCAGGCCTACTCCAACAGCAAGTACTGGATTACTTTTGCCGGTATCGCTCCGGCTGATGATCCGCGCTTTGTTATCGGCATCATGCTGGACGAGCCTGAACGGGGCGTCCACGGCGATGGCGGCCAGACAGCTGCGCCACTTTTCCACGATATCGCTTCCTGGCTGCTCAACCGCGACAACGTTCCACTGTCCACGCCGAGCGAAGGCCAACTGATTTTGCAAGCTAACTAATAAATTATTGAAGGGATCAAGGGCTATGTCCATCACAATTAACGAGTTGGTTTCGCTCAGTCAGGGACGTTTGTGTGGCGAGGCTGCTGCCGAGCAGAGCTTTGACCACATCACTCTCAATTCCGCCGAGCTGCGCGAAGGCTCTTTGTTTGCCGCGTTGCCAGGATTGCATGCGCATGGCGCTGAATACGCGGAGGGGACCCCAGCCGCTGCCATCCTCACCGATGCTGCCGGTCACAAGATCCTGCACGATAAGGGCGACAGTCGCCCGGTTATCGAGGTCGAGGATATCCGTGCAATCTTGGGTGTCGTGAGCGCTGCAATTTATGGCAACCCTTCCCACCAACTCACCATCCTGGGCGTTACTGGAACCTCCGGCAAGACCACCACGACCTACCTTCTGGAGGCAGGCCTGATGGCGGAGGGACACAAGGTCGGCTTGATCGGCACCACAGGTACCCGCATTGACGGCGTGGCTGTCCCCACCAAGCTCACCACCCCGGAGGCCCCTAAGCTCCAAGAGCTGTTTGCCATGATGCTCGCCGAAGGCTGCACCCACGTGGTCATGGAAGTTTCCAGTCACGCCATTTCCCTGGGGCGCATTGCCGGTACCCGCTTCGCAGTGGGCGGCTTCACCAACCTCTCTCAAGATCACCTGGACTTCCACAACACGATGGAGGAGTATTTCGAGGCCAAGGCTGGCTTCTTCCGCGCTGATTCTCCGCTGCGTGCGGAGAAGGCAGTAATCATGGTTGATGATGAGTGGGGTCGAACGATGTCCTCTGTCGCTGGTCAGCAGTGCCTCACGGTGAGCGCCAGTGGCGCCGCGGCGGATGTGCAGGTGGGCGAAGTTTCCACCACCTTGGCCGGAATGCAAGAATTCAGCTTGACTATCGACGGCCACTCCCACCACATCGAGTTGGCCCTGCCAGGTCAGTTCAATGTTGCCAATGCCGCGTTGGCTGTTTCGATGGCATCTGCAGTAGGCAGCGACATGACTGCTTTTATTCACGGAATCGCTGGGGTCGGCGTTCCCGGTCGAATGGAGCGCATCGACGAAGGCCAAGACTTCCTGGCCGTGGTTGACTACGCACATAAGCCAGCGGCTGTAGTTGCCGTGCTGGAGAGCGTAAAAGCGCAAACCTCGGGTCGCCTTGGCGTTGTCCTTGGCGCTGGTGGCGACCGTGATGCGACCAAGCGTCCCCTGATGGGTGGCGCCGCGGTGGCATTGGCAGATTTTGTGATCATCACCGACGATAACCCTCGTTCTGAGGATCCGGCGCTCATCCGTAACGCCGTGCTCGAGGGAGCCTACGGCGCTGCCGAGACTGCTGAACACAGCCCCGTGATCAAGGAGATCGGCGATCGGGCCGAAGCCATTATTGCGGCTGTCGAATGGGCGCAAACCGGAGATGCCATTATTGTTGCAGGTAAGGGTCATGAAAATGGCCAACTCGTCGGAAACATCAACCACCCATTCGATGATCGTGAGCACGTGCGCAACGCCTTGCATGCGCGTGCCAAGCGGAGCGGAGCAGACGCATGATCACCTTGAGCCTTGCCCAGATCGCTGAAGCCACCGGTGGCATCCTTGCCGGTGGCGCCGACCCGAACGCACACATCACCTCCAGCGTGGAATTCGATTCGCGCAAGCTCACGCCAGGATCCTTGTTTGTAGCGCTCCCCGGCCAACGCGTAGATGGCCATGATTTCGCCGCGGCTGCAATGGAAGCGGGAGCTGTTGCTGTGCTCGCTGCGCGCGAGGTAGACGCCCCAGCGGTCATCGTGCCAAAGACGGATGTTCCCGCATCCAATGCGGATGCTTTCGCCATGGCAGGGGAGAAGGCCAATGACATGGCCGCTGTGCTTGCTGGAATGGGCGACTTGGCTCGCTATGTCATCGATCGCTGCGTGGACGAGCACGGGCTGACCGTCGTCGGGGTAACCGGCTCCGCAGGCAAGACCTCGACCAAGGATCTCATGGCTACCGTGCTCAGTTCTGCAGGCACGACGGTCGCACCTCCGGGTTCCTTCAACAACGAGATCGGACACCCCTACACAGCGCTCCGGTGCTCGGAAGACACGAAGTTTTTAGTGGCAGAGATGTCTGCCCGCGGTATTGGACACATCGCGCATCTGGCGCAGATCGCCCCGCCGCGCATCGGTGTGGTACTTAACGTGGGCACCGCCCACCTGGGTGAATTCGGCAGTCGTGAAAACATTGCGCAAGCCAAGGGCGAGCTGGTCGAATCCTTGCCAGCCGACGGCCTAGCCGTGCTCAACGCCGATGATGATTTCGTCCGAAATATGGCTTCCCGTACCAAGGCCCGGGTGGTCTTTACCTCGGTGAAAACTCGCGCGGACCTCTACGCCACAAATATCCGGCTTGATGAAGTCGCACGCGCGAGCTTCACCATGCGGATTAAGGGCGATCCCGTTTCTTACCCCGTCAAGCTGCAGGTATTCGGCGAACACCAAGTTTCTAATGCGTTGGCAGCAGCCGCAGTGGGGTTGGAAGCCGGCCTGAAGGCGATGGACGTCGCAAAGGCTCTGTCTAACCACCGCACGGCATCCGCGAACCGCATGGACGTGCAAACCCGCGCGGATGGCGTGACCATTATTAATGACTCATACAATGCGAACCCGGACTCCATGAAGGCCGGCATCGCTGCACTGTCGTACACCGCACACGGGCGCACTGGTGTCTCCAGCTGGGCTGTGTTGGGCCAGATGGGTGAGCTGGGGGAGAACGCTATTGCAGAGCATGAAGCGCTCGCTGCTGAGCTGGTAAAGATGCGGGTCGATCGCCTCGTGGTAGTTGGTGTAGATGTCAACAGCCACGCCTTGGCCACTTCCGCCGAGCAACAGGGTATAACTACCTTGACTGTCGACTCTGCCGACGCAGCCATCAATGCGGTGGATCGGGAACTCAAGCCAGGCGACGTTGTCCTGGTGAAGGCTTCCAATGCTGCAGGACTGTGGCGCGTAGCAGAGGGGCTTCTGGGCAAGCAGGGGTCTGGTCAGCAAGGTACCGAAAGTGGTGCCGCCAACTAAGCGGCGGCAAAGATCAAGGATAAGTAGACAACCGTGACTCAGATCATCATCAGCGGCGCAGTGAGCTTTCTGGTAGCCATCTTTATGACTCCCTTGCTGATCCGATACTTCAGCGCCGAAGGCCTCGGCCAGGAAATCCGTGAGGACGGGCCACGCTCCCACATGCGTAAGCGAGGCACCCCAACGATGGGTGGCATCGCGATTCTCACCGGCATTGTGCTGGCCTATGTCGCCGCTAATCTTTACGCTCTGACTAGCGGAAAACAAGCTTTTACGGCTTCAGGACTCATCGTGCTGGGGCTGACGGTTGCGCTTGGGCTCCTGGGCTTTGCCGACGACTACATCAAGTTGGCGCAAGGCCGAAACCTTGGCTTGAACAAAACCGCCAAGTTGGTCGGTCAGTTGGTCATTGCGCTGGCGTTCGGCATTGCCGTCCTGCAGTTCCCAGATAACAACGGCCTTACTCCTGGTTCCACACATCTTTCTTTCCTGCGCGATATCGACACCTTCGACATCGCCATCGGCGGCGGAATCATTGGCACCATCATCTTCCTGGTGTTCATGTACATTCTGATCTCCGCCTGGTCGAACGCAGTGAACCTTACCGACGGCCTCGATGGCCTTGCTGCTGGAACGACCGCCATGGTGATGGGTTCCTACACCGTGATTGGGTTCTGGCAATTCCGAAACTCGTGCGATGTTGCCGTCGAGCCTGGTTGCTTCGATGTCCGTGACCCACTCGACCTGGCGATTCTCGCGGTAGCTGGTCTTGGTTCCTGCCTCGGATTCCTGTGGTGGAATGCTGCTCCTGCCAAGATTTTCATGGGAGATACCGGTTCGCTCGCGCTCGGTGGTTTGGTCGCCGGTGTGTCCGTGACCACGCGCACTGAGTTGCTCATGGTCATCATCGGCGCTTTGTTCGTTATCGAGGCTGCTTCCGTGGTGATTCAGGTCGCGGTATTCCGCACCCGCGGTACCCGCTTCTTCCGGATGGCACCGTTCCACCACCACTTTGAAAACGGTGGCTGGGCCGAAACCACCGTCGTTATTCGTTTCTGGTTGCTCACGGCAATGGCCTCCCTGGTTGGTATGGCCTTGTTCTACAGTGACTGGCTTTCTATCGCAGGAGTGTAAAAAATGAGTACTTTCACGCTTCCCGCTGAGCTTGACGGGCAGGTTCTTGTGACCGGAGCCGGCGTATCCGGTGCGGGCTGCGCGCGGATGCTGGCTGAGCTGGGCGTGAAAGTGACGGTGGCAGATGACAACGAGACTGCTCGCCTGCGCCTTGCCGAGGCTTGTCGCGTCGCCCATCTCAGCGTCGAAGAAGCCCGCGAGCGTCTCGGCGAGTTCAGCTTGGTGGTGACCTCCCCAGGGTGGAACCCCAAGACGCCGGTGCTTGTCGACGCCCATTTGGCGCACATTCCTGTCATCGGCGATGTCGAGTTGGCATGGCGGCTCGATCAAGCTGGCGCCTTTGGCCAGCCACACACATGGGTTGCGATCACCGGTACCAACGGCAAAACCACAACAACTGCGATGACCACGGCCATGTTGCAGAAGTCGGGGATGAAAGCGGCATCTGTTGGCAACATTGGTGTTGCCGTCGGCGATGCACTGCAGTCCAACGAGCGCATCGACATCTTGGTTGCCGAACTATCCAGCTTTCAGCTGCACTGGTCGGACTCGTTGCGTCCCGCAGTTGGATGCTTGCTCAACGTTGCCGATGATCACATCGATTGGCACGGCAGCTTCCTGGAGTATGCGGCGGACAAGGCGAAAGCACTGCTGGCAAACGTGGCCGTGTACGGCGCCGATGACACCGCAGTGATCGAACAGGTCCAGCGACTAGAGGCCTCTCGCCAGTTTGCGGACACGAAGCTGGTCGGCTTCACCTTGGGCGAGCCAGCCGACGGACAGCTGGGCATTCGCGACGGCATGATCGTCGACCGAGCCTTTGGCGAGGACACCAACCTTGCCACCGCGGAAGGAATATCCCCAGCTGGCCCCGCCGGTCAGCTCGATGCTTTGGCTGCTGCAGCAATGTCCCGAGCACTCGGCGCATCCCCAGAAGCGATCGCTGCAGCCTTGGCCACTTTCGAAGTTTCGGGACACCGCGGTCAAGTGGTGCACGAACTGGCAGGTGTGCAGTTCGTTGACAACTCCAAGGCTACGAATCCGCACGCAGCCGATGCTGCCATGCGCGGATTGGACAGCATCATTTGGGTCGCGGGTGGCCAGCTCAAGGACGCGGATGTGTCTGATCTGGTTCGGGCGCACGCGGCGCGCATCAAGCGTGCGGTGCTGCTCGGCGTCGATAAGCAGGTGCTTTCCGACGCCCTTCGCTCGGTTCGCCCGGATCTTCCGATCACCCTCATAGAGGCGACCGACCCTGAAGAAGCAATGACCGACGCTGTCTCCGCGGCCGCGGAAGCGATGGCGCCGGGTGATGTTGTGCTGCTCGCACCCGCTGCTGCTTCCCTGGACATGTACACCGGCATGGGGCAGCGCGGCGATATGTTTGCCGCTGCTGCGCGGAACCTCGAACCGGCAGGGGGTGAGAACAATGACGGCGCCTAAAGCGACACCTCGAGAAGGGGTATGGCAGAAGATCACTGGAGTGATTGCTGATCTGCACTCGCGACCGCTGACCAATTACACGATGATCATGATTTCCGTGTCCATGCTGACGGTACTTGGCGTTGTCATGGTGTTCAGCTCTTCAATGGCAACCTCCGTGGTTGACGGTAGTTCCGTGTGGTCGATCGCATCGAGGCAGGCCTTCATGGTGGTTGTCGGATTGGTTGCCATGTGGGTCGCGATGCGAATCCGCCCGGCCACCATCCGAAGATTCGCGCCTTGGTTCATGGCGGTTGCTATCGTGCTGCTCATCGCGGTTCTTATTCCAGGCATTGGTACCGGCCGCGAGGAAGTTGGCTCCCAGTCGTGGATTGCGTTCGGCCCTATTCGCTTCCAGCCATCGGAATTCGCCAAGGTCGCCATCGCGATCTGGGGCGCATCCTTCCTGGGCGTTTCCGATGAAATGATCAAGGCCAATAAACGCTTTAGCATCTTTATCGTGGTGGCCGCCTTCATGACACTGTTGATCATCGCCGAAGGCGATGTCGGTATGGCCATGACCTTCCTCTTGATGGTCGCGGTGGTCCTATTCTTCGCAGGTGTGGACCTGAAAGTGATCATCGGTGCCGCTGGACTTGCGCTGCTTGGACTGGTGGCGATCATGTTGGGCAGCGGTTTCCGCTCCCAGCGTTTCACCGTTTACTTCGATGCTCTCTTCGGCAGGTTCCATGACACCCGAGCGAGTTCCTTCCAGTCCTACCAAGGCTTTCTTTCCCTCGCTGATGGTTCGGCCACTGGCGTTGGCCTGGGCCAGTCGCGTGCAAAATGGTTCTATTTGCCGGAAGCCAAGAACGACTTCATTTTCGCCATCATCGGCGAAGAACTGGGCCTGTGGGGTGGTGCCCTCGTTATCGCCACATTCCTTTGTTTGGCCTACTACGGCATTCGGTGCGCTTTGCAGTCGCACAACAAGTACATGTCGCTGCTGGCGGCCAGCCTGACCATGGGCGTGATCGTGCAAGCATTCATCAACATCGGTTATGTGATCGGCCTGCTGCCAGTGACCGGCATTCAGCTGCCAATGCTCTCGGCAGGTGGCACCTCAGCGATTATCACTTTGGGTTCGATGGGGCTGCTGGCCAGCTGCGCTCGCTATGAACCAGAAGCGATCTCCGCGATGCAGTCCTACGGCCGACCATTCGTAGACCAGGTGCTGAGGCTAAAGGAGCCGGATCTAGCGGATATTGAACAACCACGCCCGTCCCGTCCGCGTACCAAACAGGCACCACGGCGCGAGCCTGTCGTAGGACGAAATGCGGAGCGCCGGGCTGAACCTCGAGACGGCGCCGATGGTAGCGTCGATCGCAGAAGTGAAAAGCGTCGACAGTCATTGCGGCAACAATCTCGCACCCGTCAGACCCCACCAACAGCCGGCGGGCGCCCTGAGCGCAGGAGGAATAGCTAAGCATGACCCATTCTGGATTGTCAGTCCTCGTGGCCGGCGGAGGCACCGCAGGCCACATTGAACCGGCACTGGCAGTGGCGGACGCGCTCGTGGTCAACCATGGGGCGAAGGTGACGGCTCTCGGTACGCCGAAGGGCCTGGAGCGGGAGCTCGTCCCTGCTCGCGGGTTCCCATTGGAGCTTATCGACCCAGTACCAGTACCACGCAAGCCGAGCATCGCATTGCTCAAGCTGCCGTTCCGCGTGGTCAAGGCTGTCAATCAAACCCGCGCCATCTTGGACAAGATCGAAGCCGACGTAGTGGTCGGCTTCGGAGGCTATGTTTCCGCGCCTGCCTACATCGCAGCGAAGCTCAACAAAATCCCGTTCGTCATCCACGAGGCTAACGCCCGAGCCGGCATGGCAAACAAGCTGGGAGTTCGTCTCGGAGGCATCGGCCTCAATGCCGTGGAAAATTCCGGCATGAAGGGCCAAGTTGTCGGCGTCCCTATTTCGTCTTCGCTCGCAGAGCAGCCATCGTGGGAAAAGCGTACCGCCGGGTTTGCCAAATGGGGGCTTGACTCCGCTAAGAAGACGCTGCTCGTCACTGGTGGTTCCCAGGGAGCGCGTTCGATTAACAACGCTATGGCCGAGTGCGTGGAAGACATCGTCGGTGCCGGTTTCCAGGTGCTGCACGCCTACGGCAAGAAGAACAAAGAACCAAAGACGATGCCGGGTTATGTCGCGGTGCCTTACATTGAAACCATGGATCTGGCATACGCCGTCGCTGATCTTGTCGTTAGTCGCGCTGGTGCGATGACCGTGGCCGAAGTTACCGCCTCCGGGATCCCAGCGCTGTACGTTCCGCTGCCGCACGGCAACGGCGAACAGGCTCTCAACGCGATGCCGGTGGTCGACGCTGGGGGAGCCCAGCTCATCGACGATGCCGAGCTGACCGGCGACCGACTCGGCGAAAGCGTCATCGCACTGCTTCGCGACGAAGATCTGCGCTCACACATGGTGCGCGCGGCCCAAGCAACCGGCTTCGGACACGCTGCCAACGAAATTGCCGACATCGTGGCCAAGCTCGCTCACAAGTAAAAATTACGAACATCGAAGGAAATAGTCTTACCGTGAATGCACCTATTGACCTGTCTCGGGTTCACCTCATTGGCATCGGCGGCGCCGGCATGTCTGGCTTGGCTCGTATTCTGCTCGACCGCGGGATGACGGTGACGGGGTCTGATGCGAAGGATTCACGGATCGTCTATGCCCTGACTGCGGCTGGTGCGAAGGTGGCCATCGGTCACGCTCGCGAGAACTTGGAGCTGGCGGGAGAGCTGCCAACTGTCGTGGTGACGTCATTTGCCGCGATTCCGCAGGACAACCCTGAGCTAGTCATGGCTCGAGAAGCTGGCATTCCGATTATTCGACGTTCCGACTTGCTTGCCGAGCTCATGGTCGGGTATCAGCAAGTGCTGCTCGCAGGTACGCACGGAAAGACCTCCACAACGTCGATGGCCGTCGTTGCGATGCAGGCAGCGGGCCTGGATCCGAGCTTTGCCATCGGTGGACAGTTGAGCAAGTCCGGCACGAACGCACACCACGGAACTGGTTCTGCTTTTGTTGCAGAAGCAGACGAATCGGATGCCTCTTTGCTGCGCTACGAGCCAACCGTTGCCGTGGTAACCAACATCGAGCCTGATCACTTGGACTATTTCAAGACCCCGGAAGCCTATTTCCAGGTATTCGATGATTTCGCCGATCGCATCTCCGATGAAGGCACATTAGTCGTGTGTTTGGATGACGACCATGCCGCCCGACTGGGCAAGCGCACCGCAGCGCGTGGTATTCGTGTCCTGGGCTATGGCACCTCTGAGGCGATCGCCCGCCACCCTGAAGTTCCGGTGGGCGTGGAGATCGTGAGCCGCCAGTCGACTGATTTCGGCTCCGCCGTCATCATGCGGGTGGAAGACCAAGACTTTGACATTGACCTGCACATTCCTGGCGCACATATGGCGCTTAATGCCGCTGCTGCACTGCTTGCCGGCCGACTCGTCGGCGGTGAGCTGGACAAGCTGGCAGCAGGCCTTGGAGCCTTTACCGGCGTGCGCCGTCGCTTCGAGCACCGTGGCACTATCACTGCCGGCGAGTTCGAAGGGGTACGCGTGTTCGATGACTATGCGCACCACCCAACTGAGGTTGAGGCAGTGCTCACCGCCGCCCAGCAGAAAGTCGCCGCCGAAGGCTCCGGCCGGGTAATCGTGGCGTTCCAGCCGCACCTGTACTCCCGAACCATCGAGTTCGCAGCAGAATTTGCCGAGGCGTTGTCCTTGGCTGACCAGGTGATCGTCCTGGAGATCTACGGTGCGCGTGAGGAACCAGTTGAGGGGGTCACGGGCGAAATCATCTCCGAGAAGGTGACTAAGCCAGTGACCTATGTGGCAGATTTTGACAAGGTGGCTGCTGCCGTCAAGGACGTCGCAAAGCCAGGCGACCTCATTCTCACCATGGGTGCGGGCAGCGTCACCCACGCCGCGCCGGAAATTCTGCGCGAGCTGGCGTAAGCCGATGAAAGTTTCTCGCAAGGTGGGGTTCGGCGTTGCCGGGGCGGTAATTCTGCTCGCGCTGGTGACAACTCTGGTGTTGCTGTTCGTGCCGCTATTCCAAGTGTCGAATTTCAAGGTCAACGGCAACGCCAATACCAGTCAGACCGATGTTGAGACCGCCACGGGCATCGCGATGGGGACACCCTTAGTTCGAGCGAACACTCATCAGGCTGCGCAGAATGTGGCGCAGCTGCCGTGGATCGCGAAGGTCAGCGTTGACCGGGCTTTTCCGAACTCCGTGCAGGTCAACATCGAAGAGCGCCAAGCGGTGTTGTTCGCGCAGCGTGGCGACGGGCCGCACCTTTTCGACGCCACCGGCCGTCCCTTCGTGATTGAAAATCCCCCAATCGGGTGCGTCGAAGTCACGGGAACCAAAGACGATGATCCGGCATTGTTCGCCGATATCGCCACTGCCGTCGAAGCTCTTGATCCGGGCGCCCGCGTGCAACTGGAGCGTGTGGACGCGCCCAGCAAGTACGAGTTGCGACTGTTTTTCGCGGGTGGCAAGGAAGTGTATTGGGGCTCTGTTACGCAGGCTCACGATAAGGCAAAAGCTACTTCTACGGTGATTCAGCGGGAGGGAAATCGCTGGAATGTCAGTGCGCCTGGCATGGTCACGCTGATTCCGTAGGATGGGTGCTGTGTCCGTGGGAAACAGCACGTCAAAACCCTAAACCTCTAGTTGAGGGTACCGACACGCGGGGTGAAATGTCCGAGCCTTTTCGCCCGTTGTGCATGAAGATGGAAACCACGAACGCACCCACCTTGTGGGCGGCGAATCGGTGGCCGTTTACTGCCCACACATCCTCAGCGAGCAAACCCTCAAGATAAAACTTCGAAAGGCGAGAGAAAACACATGACCTCACCGAACAACTACCTGGCCGTTATCAAGGTCGTCGGCGTCGGCGGCGGTGGCGTCAACGCTGTCAATCGCATGATCGAGGAAGGTCTGAAGGGCGTCGAGTTTATTGCCATCAACACCGACTCTCAGGCGCTGATGTTCTCCGACGCTGACGTGAAGCTAGACATCGGCCGCGAGGCCACCCGCGGCCTGGGCGCAGGCGCGAACCCTGAGGTCGGTCGCGCATCCGCTGAGGATCACAAGTCTGAGATCGAAGAGACTCTCAAGGGTGCTGACATGGTCTTCGTCACCGCAGGTGAGGGTGGCGGCACGGGCACCGGCGCGGCCCCAGTAGTAGCCAACATCGCTAAGAAGCAGGGCGCGCTGACCGTGGGCGTAGTCACCCGACCATTCAAGTTTGAGGGCCAGCGCCGCACCAAGCAGGCCATCGAGGGTATTGAAGCTCTCCGCGAGGTGTGCGACACTCTCATCGTCATCCCGAACGATCGCCTCTTGCAACTTGGCGACGCTTCCCTGTCCATGATGGACGCCTTCCGCTCCGCTGACGAAGTTCTCTACAACGGTGTGCAGGGTATTACCTCCCTGATCACCACCCCTGGCGTGATCAACGTGGACTTCGCCGATGTCCGCTCCGTCATGGCAGACGCTGGTTCCGCACTCATGGGCATCGGTTCCGCACGCGGCGAGAACCGCGCCGTTAACGCTGCTGAGCAGGCTATCAACTCGCCACTGCTCGAGTCCACCATGCAGGGCGCTAAGGGCGTGCTGCTGTCCTTCGCTGGTGGTTCCGACCTTGGTCTGCTGGAAGTCCACCAGGCCGCTGAGATGGTTCAGCAGCAGGCCGACCCAGAGGTCAACCTGATCTTCGGTACCATCATCGACGACAACCTCGGCGACGAAGTCCGCGTTACTGTTGTCGCAGCTGGCTTCGATGGCACTGCTAACAACACCGCCCAGATCAACGCCGCTGGCGCCAACGCTGCCGTTGCCGCCCCTGCTGCGCCTCAGGCCACCCCAGCTCCAGCTGCCGGTTCCGGTCTGTTCCACGAGGATGCAGCGGCTGCGCAAGAGCCAGCTCGTGAGGAATCCGACTACGATCGTCGCGCTGAGGCTGCACGTCACCGTCTGGACGCCGAGCGTGGTGGCCTGTACACCGATGCGCGTGACCGCGATCGTGATCGTGGCTACGAGCGCCGTGAGCGTCGTGGTGAGCGTCGCGACGACCGTCGTGATGATTTCGGCGACGATCTCGGAGTGCCAAGCTTCCTCCGCTAAAATTGTCAGGCATGGCCCTGACTAAAGATTTCCGCCCCGTCCGCAAGGTGTTCACTAACCGTGCGGGCGGGGTTTCTGCTGCGCCCTATGACTCCTTCAACCTTGGCGATCATGTCGGCGATGATCCGGCCGCAGTGGCCGCCAACCGCGCTCGACTCGCCTCGATCCTCGAATTGCCGGCCGAGCGGCTGGTCTGGATGGAGCAGATTCACTCCAACACAGTGACCGTGGTGGACGGGCCGGTCACTGAACCTGTAGAGGCTACCGACGCGATCGTGACCACTGTCCGCGAACTAGCGCTGGTGGTCCTGACCGCCGATTGCGTACCGCTGTTGCTTTCCGACGACCAAGCCGGCGTCATCGCTGCCGTCCATGCCGGGCGCATGAGTGCCCGCAATGGCATCGTGGCAAAGACTGTCTCTGCCATGGTGGAGCTCGGCGCGGAGCCAGCTCGAATTCATGCCTTGATGGGCGCAGCAGCCTCCGGAAAGAACTATGAGGTCCCGGAGCATATGGCTAACGACGTGGAATCCAAGCTGCCCGGATCCAAGGTACGCACCGCCAAAGGGACCTGGGGGCTAGATATTCGCGCAGGCCTGATCCGCCAGCTGCTGTCGCTGGGCGTGCAAGCGATCGATTCCGATCCGCGCTGCACCATCGACGAAGAATCCTTCTTCTCCTACCGCAGAGAAGGAGTCACCGGGCGTCAAGCAGGAATCGTGTGGTTGCCATGAGTCGCGAAGAGGAACTTGCTGAGCGCCTCCAAGCCGTTCGTGAGCGCATCGCAGCTGCCGAGCAAGCAGCTGGGCGGGAAAGTGGTTCAGTTCGGCTGCTGCCCGTGACCAAATTTCACCCAGCGTCCGACATCGCTACGCTACGCGAGCTAGGGGTGACCGCGGTGGCTGAAAACCGCGAACAGGAAGCGCGCGACAAGGCAGCGGCAGTCCCTGATGTCGACATCCACATGATCGGCCAGATTCAAACCAAGAAGGCAAACTCCGTTGCTCGGTGGGCCGCGTGCGTGCACTCTGTAGATTCGGTACGGCTGGCCGAGGCACTCGATCGAGGCATGGCACTCGCGATCGAGCGGGGAGACCGTCCGGCCGATGAGCTACCGTGCCTCATCCAGCTCAGCCTGGACGGCGACACCAGTCGCGGGGGAGTGGCGGCCGATGGCGTCGATAAGCTGGCTGATTTCCTTGCCAACGCCGATCATCTCACCTTCGCTGGGCTGATGTGTGTGCCCCCGCGGGAGTGGGAGGCACGAGCGGCATTTTCGCAGGCAGCGGAGGTTCTGCACGGCTTGGAGAGTAGGTTTGGTCGCACGCTGGAATTCTCGGCGGGCATGTCAGGGGACTTGGCGGAGGCGATTGCGTGTGGATCGACAATCGTGCGTGTCGGAACAGCAATCTTGGGGCCTCGGCCGCTACCGTAAAACACACAGCACGCTGCACAGCACACTCACTGCTCGAAAAGGAAAAATATGTCTGGTGTACAAAAGTTCAAGGAATTCTTCGGTCTCGCTCCATTCGAAGGCGAAGACGAGGCGTACTACTCTGATGAGCGCCGTTACGACGCTGCCCCTGCGTACTCCGCAGAAGCTACCGCTCGCGCCTACGAGCCAGCTCCCCGAGCTTATGAACCAACCATCGTTCCAGTCGTGATCTCTGCTTACTCCGAGGCTACCCAGATTGGTGATCCTTTCCGCGATGGTGACGCAGTTGTCTTCGACATCGACCGGATGCCTACCGACGACGCACGCCGCATCGTCGACTTCGCCGCCGGCTTGTGCTTCGCGCTCCGCGGTCGCATGGAGAAGCTGGACACCCGCGTCTTCGCAATCGTCCCAGAGAACGCAGACATCACCGGCTACGAGCTGAAGCGAGCAGCACGCCTGGGCTAATCCCGGTAGCTGTCGCAGTGCAGCGACTTTGTTTTTTGAGCGTCCATCTTGGCTTTTATTAAGCCGGGATGGACGTTTTGTTTCTTGATTTCCGTGATTTCGGCTATGTGGAACCGGCTATTCGGAGTAGAGAATGTGCTACCAGAGTGGCGACTTCGATGGAATAGACATAACAGCGCATAGCTTCCTCCCGGCCGCGGCCGGGGCAGGCCGCCCACGCCTCTGCGAAAAGTCCACAGTCCATTCCAGCTATATAGATCCAGCTATTGGGAGTAGTGGATCTGCTATTTTTCCAATGAGGGTTGATGTAGCACAATTGCGACCCCGAATAGCCGGTTCCACATAGCCGGTTTTGCTAAAGGCGTGGCTGGTCGAGTGGCAGCCGCGTGATACCCTCATTTGAACACTGTTCAAGAATCTAAAGGGGTAGTGATGGAAACGCCACTTGACGTGCTTATTATCGGCGCAGGAATCTCTGGAATTGCCCTTGGCTGTGAGCTGGCGAAGCGGCCGGAGATTAACTTTAGGATCGTGGACAAGCGCGATCGAGTTGGTGGCACCTGGGACATTTTCACCTACCCGGGGGTCCGCAGCGACAGTGAAATGGACTCCTACCGATTCTCTTTCGCACCTTGGCGTGGGACTAGGCCGCTGGGCGCCGGCGCGGAAATCCGTGACTACCTGGAAGAAGTCGCACGCGATCATGGCTTGCTAGGGAAGACTCAATTCACAACGGAGGTGTTCAGCGCGCAGTGGAGCAGCTGCGACAACGCTTGGCAGGTGAAAACGAATCGGGATACGCTCTGGGCGCGTCACCTCCATGTCGCCGGTGGTTACTTCAATCATGAACACGGCTACGTGCCAGACTTTGAGGGGCGAAACGAGTTCCGTGGGGACTTCGTCGAGCCACAGAACTGGCCGAAGGACCTTGACTGGGCAGGTAAGAACGTGGTGGTCATCGGTTCCGGCGCCACTGCCGCCAGCCTCATTCCCGAGTTGGCAAAGACGGCCAATGTCACCATGCTGCAGCGCACTCCGAGTCACATGGCACCTATGCCGAACCTTGCCTTCAAAGGTCCCGACAAACTGCACAGGCTCCGCGCCATCGCTCTGAACCAACTCATCGTCGCACTTGCCGATAAAGCCCCCAGACTGCTGAATAAAGCGCTCGCGGCGCAGCGGGCGCGCATCCTGCCACCGCAACACCGGGCCGACTTCCAACCCGATTATCCTGTCTGGGATCAGCGCGTCTGTCGAATCCCCGACGGCGATCTCTTTCACCTCATCGCGCGCGGCCAGGTGCAGGTGGTCACCGATGGCGTCGACAAGCTCACAGCCCACGGGGTGCGCACCCACGGCGGCCGCGAGCTACCCGCAGACATCATAGTCAGCGCCACCGGCCTGCAGTTGCAAGCGCTGGGCGGGATCTCGCTTGAGGTTGACGGGCGGGCGGTGGAGCTCGGGCAGACCCCGGCGTACCGGGGATGCCTGCTTTTCGACGTCCCGAACCTCTCCTTCACCATGGGGTATGTCAACGAATCCTTCACTCTCCGTTCGGAGTTGGTGGCGGAGTTTGTCGCCAAGGTGATTGACCTTGCGAGGCAGGGCAGCGGGGTAGTGCGGCCAACTGCGCGACCAGGAGTGGGCCAGGTGCCCATCATTGATCTGAAATCCAGCTACGTGCAACGAGGGATCGCAGCCTTTCCCTATGCGACCGAGCAGGAGCCGTACGCGCTGCACAACAACCACTTCCGTGAAGTTCAAGCATTTCGAGATTGTGATCTTGCCGGGCTCGACTTCGGTTTTACCTACCTGGCTGGAATCCGCGCGAAGATCACGGGCCCCATCGATGGCGAGCCGATTGTCTTGATCCACGGCATAGGTCGGTCATTGGAAGACTTCGACCTCATTTCCTTGCCTGGAAAACGGGTGATCGCGCTTGACATTCCGGGATTCGGTGCCACGCCGGGGTTAGAAAACCCCACTATGTCAGGCATAGTTGAAGCGCTGTGGACAGCAGTGGACGCACTCGACGTGACAGGCAACGTCACGCTGGTCGGAAACTCGCTTGGCGGCGCGCTCGCGATGCGGATGGCACTTGCTCGACCTGAAAGTGTCGGTCGCGTGGTACTGCTGGCACCCAGTGGATTTAGTGAAGACATCACTTCATCAGTCCGCATCGCGGCGTTGCCGGTGGGGCGAGCCTTTCTGGCGCTTGCTACCGGGCCACTGCTGGAAAAGGTCGAAGGCAAAGTGGTTAGCGATCCAGAGCTGGTGACCGTTGACCGGCTGAGCATCGCACGCCGAACTGCCCGCAATTCGGACTACGCCAGAACCTTCATCGCGTTGTCGAAGGAGCTGGTCCGCGTGCCGCAAGCAGAGCGAAAGGCAACAGCGCGGGCTTTTGGGAAACTCGGTGTGCCAACCCACGTGCTGTGGGGTGACAGGGACGCCATTCTTCCCGTATCCCATTTAGATGCCGTGCGCGAAGCTATCCCGCACGCACAGATCACTGAACTAGCCGGGGTGGGGCACATCCTGCAGCGGGAATGCCCAGCACAAGTGTGTGATGCTGTGGTGGCAAGCGGTGATGACGTAGTGTCTTGAGAGTGACCGCTATCGCTTCCGTTCTCGTCCTGATATTGACGATCTATCTGTACCTGCTGATCGCCCGCATCCTGATTGAGATGATTCAGTCCTTTTCCCGACAGTTCCGCCCGCCACAATGGTTCGCCGTGCTCGCTGAGCCGATCTTCGTCGTAACTGACCCTCCGGTGAAAGCATTGCGCCGCCTAATTCCGCCAGTTCGCATGGGAGGGGTAGCACTTGACGTGTCAATTTTAGTGCTATTTATTCTCATTCAATTGTTGATTTGGGTTCTTAGTTCAATCTAAAAACGCAGTTCATCACGCGTCTTTGTGACGCAAATGCTAAATTATGAAGTAATTTCTATTTAAACTTGAAGTAGAAAACTCGGCGCTTAGTCGGGGTTTCGCTACCCTTGTTTGAAAGAATTAACTAGACTGTAAAGAAATTTGCTGTGGAATCGCCCGCAGCGTGCCTCCAAAACCTTTGGGGGCTGCAAAAGTATCGCGAAGGGAACCGTCAATGCCGCTGACTCCAGCTGACGTGCACAATGTCGCCTTTA
Organism: Corynebacterium kalinowskii; assembly: GCF_009734385.1. NCBI lineage: Bacteria > Bacillati > Actinomycetota > Actinomycetes > Mycobacteriales > Corynebacteriaceae > Corynebacterium > Corynebacterium kalinowskii. The sequence continues at coordinate 888,163 of NZ_CP046452.1, forward strand.
GCAAGCCTCCAATCGGTAAGCGTGGCTACAACGAGGATGAAGTCGACCAGTTCCTCGACCTGGTCGAGGACACTCTCGCTCAACTCCAGGAGGAAAACGATGTCCTCCGCCAAAAGGTAGAGGCACTGGAAAAGGGTGGCGCAAAGCCGGCTGCAGCTGCAGCAGCCCCTTCCGTCAATACTGCAGAAGTTGAAGCTGCCAAGAAGAAGGCTGTTGCTGACGCTGAGGCAAAGGTTCGCTCCGAGTTTGAGAAGAAGCTTGCTGACGCCGAAGCTGCTAACAAGAAGCTTCAGGACGAGGCCAAGAAGGCTCGCGAAGAAGCACAGGCAGCCAAGGAAGAAGCCAAGAAGGCTGGCACCAAGTCCGCAGCCGTTGCTCCTGCAGCTGCTGCAGCCGTCGCAGGCGCTGGTGTTGGTGCAGCAGGTGTTGCCACCGCTGACACCCACATGCAGGCAGCTCGCGTCCTGGGTCTGGCTCAGGAAATGTCTGACCGCCTCACTAGCGAAGCTCGCGCAGAGTCCAAGTCCATGCTGGACGAGGCACGCGCAGCTGCTGAGAAGACGATCAACGATGCAAACTCTGCTTCCGCAGCCACCCTCTCTGAGGCTCGCGCCAAGGCAGACAAGCTGACCGCTGAGGCTGATGAGAAGGCTAAGACGATGATCGCCGATGCCACTCAGCGCTCCGAAAAGATGGTCGCCGACGCCACCGCAAAGTCCGAGACTCAGGTCAAGCAGGCAGAAGACAAGGCCAACGCACTGCAGGCCGATGCGGAGCGCAAGCACACCGAGATCATGGCTACCGTCAAGCAGCAGCAGACTGTGCTTGAGGGCCGTATCTCCGAGCTGCGCACCTTCGAGCGTGAGTACCGCACCCGCATGAAGACCCTTCTCGAGACCCAGCTGGAAGAGCTCGTCTCCCGTGGTCCTGCCGCTCCGAACGGCAACCCAGACCAGAAGTAATTGATACATCAACTCCCTCTTGCTCTACACTTGTGGAAGAGCAAGAGGGAGTTCTTGCATGTCTACCCACTTTTGAAAGGTGCCCGCACGATGACCGTGATTACACTGTTGCTGTCGTTGGCAGCGTTTGCATCCTTTGTCGCCGCCGTCGTCACCGGCGACGTCATGTGGTACATGCTCGTCATCCTCTTCGCCATTTTCGGGTTGATCGTATGGGTCATGGACATTCGAAAAAAGCGGTGAAAACTCTCCTCACGGAGAATCGCGAATTCGACCCCTGCTATACTTGTGTTCACATAAGCACTGATCCGGCTATCACCGGGGAGCTTTCCGGAAGAACAGCCCAGCTCAGCAGGCTAAGTAGAACCGGACGGGTGGGATCGTCAACTTCCTTCTAGACCAAAAGAAGTGGGCCTTGAGTTTTCAAAGCCAAGCGGGGTGGTACCGCGTCCGCATTGGGCGTCCCGGCAGCCAAATAAAACGAGCTGCTAGGAGCCTTTGATGAACGAGACCGGTCGGGTGTACCCGCGTGAAGACCTGTCAGGCGGGTCCAACAAATTCCCTGAGATGGAACGCAACGTCCTGGATTTTTGGACGAAGGACAAGACTTTCCAGGCATCCCTGGATAACCGCGACGCTGCCGAAGAATACGTCTTCTACGACGGCCCTCCGTTCGCAAACGGTCTGCCACACTATGGTCACCTGCTGACCGGCTATGTCAAGGACATCATCCCGCGCTACCAGACCATGCGTGGCAAGAAGGTCGCTCGCGTCTTCGGTTGGGACTGCCACGGTCTACCTGCTGAGCTTGAGGCAGAAAAGCAGCTGGGCATCAAGACCGGCGAGATCGAGGGCATGGGCCTGGCCAAGTTCAACGAATACTGCGCTACTAGCGTGCTCAAGTACACCGAGGAGTGGAAAGAGTACGTCACCCGCCAGGCACGCTGGGTGGACTTCGATAACGGTTACAAGACCATGGACATGGATTTCATGGAATCCGTCATGTGGGCATTCAAGGAGCTGTACGACAAGGGACTGATCTACCAGGGCTTCCGCGTCCTGCCTTACTCCTGGGCCGAGCAGACTCCGCTGTCGAACCAGGAAACCCGCCTGGATGACTCCTACAAGATGCGCCAGGACCCAACGCTTACGGTGACCTTCCCGGTCGTCGGTAAGCGTGGCGGCGAGCTTGACGACGCACTCAAGGGCGCTAACTTCCTGGCCTGGACCACCACGCCGTGGACCCTGCCATCCAACCTCGCCTTGGCCGTGCATCCTGAGGTGGATTACGCGCTGGTTGAGGTGGGGGAGGACGGCCTGGCTGAATTCCAAGGCCAGAAGATGCTGCTCGCTGAGGCTCTCACCGGAGCTTATGCCAAGGAACTCGGCGAATTTACGGTCGTGAACACCTACAAGGGCGCTGAGCTCGAAGGGCTGGAGTACACCCCACTGTTCGAGTTCTTCCTCGATGCCCCGAATGCGTTCCAGGTGATCGTAGCTGACTACGTCACCACCGAGGACGGCACCGGCATCGTCCACCAGGCACCTGCCTTCGGTGAGGACGATATGTTCGCCTGTGCAAAGTACGGCATCGACCCAGTGATCCCAGTCGGCATGGACGGCAAGTTCACCTCGCTGGCGAAGCCGTATGAAGGTCAGCTGATCTTCGATGCGAACAAGCAGATCATCAAGGACCTGAAGGCTGCGCAGCGCGTGGTACGCCAGCAGACCATCGAGCACTCCTACCCACACTCCTGGCGCTCTGGCGAGCCGCTGATCTACATGGCACTGCCATCGTGGTTCGTGGCAGTGACCAAGTTCCGCGACCGCATGGTAGAGCTGAACAAGGAAGGCATCCAGTGGATGCCGGAACACATCCGCGACGGACAGTTCGGCAAGTGGCTAGAGGGCGCGCGCGACTGGAACATCTCCCGCAACCGCTACTGGGGCTCACCAATCCCAGTGTGGATGTCCGATGACGAGAATTACCCGCGCGTGGATGTTTATGGTTCTTTGGATGAGCTGGAGCGCGACTTCGGCGTGCGCCCAGAGTCGTTGCACCGCCCTTACATCGACGAGCTCACCCGTCCGAACCCGGACGATCCCACTGGCAAGTCCATGATGCGCCGCGTCCCAGAGGTGCTGGACTGCTGGTTCGAATCTGGCTCCATGCCGTTTGCACAGAAGCACTACCCATTTGAGAACAAGGAGTGGTTCGATACCCACTCTCCAGCGGACTTCATCGTGGAGTACTCCGGCCAGTCCCGCGGCTGGTTCTACACCATGCACGTGCTCTCCACCGCGTTGTTCGACCGCCCGGCCTACTCCAAGGTCGTGGCGCACGGCATCGTGCTTGGCGATGACGGACTGAAGATGTCCAAGTCCAAGGGCAACTACCCGAACGTCAACGAGGTCTTCGACCGTGACGGCTCCGACGCCATGCGCTGGTTCCTGATGTCCTCGCCAATCCTGCGCGGTGGCAACTTGATCGTGACCGAACAGGGCATCCGCGAAGGCGTGCGCCAGGCGTTGCTGCCGATGTGGAATGCGTACAGCTTCCTGCAGCTCTACGCATCCAAGCCAGCTACCTGGAGCGTTGACTCCGAGGACGTGTTGGATCGCTACATCCTGGCCAAGACCCACGACCTCGTGGCCGGCATGCAGGAGGCGCTCGACAACACCGATATCGCTTCCGCTTGCGACCAGGTCCGCGTTTTCTGTGATGTGCTGACCAACTGGTACGTGCGCCGTTCCCGTGATCGGTTCTGGGCGGGCGATGAAGCGCATCCAGAGGCATTCAACACCCTGTACACGGTGCTGGAGACTCTGACCCGCGCTGCTGCGCCACTGCTGCCAATGGCCACCGAAGTGATCTACAAGGGGCTCACGGGCGAGCGCTCGGTGCACCTTGCAGACTTCCCCTCCGCAGCCGATTTCCCAGCGAACGCTGAGCTGGTGGAGGCTATGGACGGCGTGCGTGGCGTCTGCTCCGCGGCATCCTCGGTGCGCAAGGCCAACAAGCTGCGTAACCGTCTGCCACTGCCATCCCTGACCGTGGCGCTGCCAGGTTCTGAGCGCCTCGCGGACTTCGCTGCGATCATTCGCGACGAAGTGAACGTTAAGGACGTGCTGCTGTCCGACGACGTAGATTCGGTAGGTAGGTTCGAGGTCGTCGTTAATGCCAAGGCCGCCGGTCCACGTCTGGGCAAGGACGTTCAGCGTGCTATCAAGGCCGTCAAGTCGGGCAACTACACCCGCTCCGGCGACGTGGTGCTGGCCGACGGCATCGAGCTTCACGACGGCGAGTTCTCCGAACGACTCGTTGCGGCGAACCCAGAGTCCACCGCCCAGGTGGATGGCTTTGGCGGTCTGGTTTCGCTGGACATGACTGTCACTGAGGAACTCGAGGCTGAGGGTTGGGCTGCTGACATTATCCGTGGGCTACAGGATGCTCGTAAGGCCGCGGGCTTTGATGTCTCTGACCGAATCTCTGTTGTGCTGTCTGTTTCTTCGGACAAGGAAGAGTGGGCGAGCCGTCACGCGGAGCACATCGCCGCCGAAGTGCTCGCAACTTCCTTCGAGATCACCATTGAGCCTGTCGAAGGCGTTGAGGTGCTCAAGGGTGTTAATGCCCAGGTAGCGAAGGCCTAGTACGTCGCTACACCCGAACCGGAAAGCCCCTTTAACAGTGAGGGGCTTTCCGGTTCGGCCATTCTGCTCAATCGCAAGCCTGCCCGGACAAAATAGAAGCCGGTGAGAACTTCGATGATGAGGGATGGTCCCCAAGCAAGAATCTCAAAGATGAGATAAGCAAAATTGTTGACCGAAGCCCAGTAGTATGCGATCCAGAAAACTGCGTCAAGGGTCAAAGCAAGGGCCAACCACTTGGGGAATAGTGGATGGTTCTTCAAGCAGTAGGCGAACGGAAAGACCGCCAACGCATAAATCAACTGTGCGATGTAGAAAGTGGCCTCAAACTCACCAAAGTTTGGCACGCGTTGGAAGAGTTTCAATACGCCGGATAACTGAACCACCGCTCCGATCAGGGCGATGACGACGGTCAGCCTGGTTGGAACCCGAAGATACCGTGGCATGGCGCCGAGAAAGATGAGACATGCTGAGACGAAGAACCAGAGGCTGGCGAATCGGGTGAGGGCTGAGACCATGGAACTCGACCAGCTCGCGTCAGCGATGGAAACCCAAACGATATAGAGAAACCATGCGCTCGATGCCAGGATCATCGAGCGCCCCTGATCGCGACCTTCGTAAACGGTGCCCAGGACACGTTCTGTCATGGCACCTCCCTGAGTCCCAACTAAATCGTGTTCTTACCAAAATGTAGATATGAATGAAAGCGTGATTCATTGTGGAGGCAATTTGAGCCATCAATCTTTCGTGCTCATCTTATTCAACCTGGGAAAACTTGTTTAGGTTGCCTCGTTCATTAAGAAACTATAAACATCAAGTCTATTCGCTTACCTGTACTGGAGATTAGATTTAGCTGCCTATTTTGCAACATCCAACTAAAAGGCAGATAAGGTTCCTGAGAATAGGCAAGGTCAATCTATTGGATCTGAACTGCGACGCAGCTTCAGGCCGACTCGTACGAGGTAGACGCCGAATAGGACCTCGATCATCAGAGATGGCCCCCATGCCAAGATTTCAAAGAAGGCGTACCACTCATGGCCAATGTTAGCCAAGGAGTAGCAAATCCAGAACACACCATCTAACGCGATACCAATAGCGAGCCAGCGGGGGAAAAGGGGATGGTAGTAAAGGCAACCCGCGCACGGAAACAGTGCTATTGCAAAGACAAACTGAGCAATGAGGAAAGAGGTCTCAAAACTACCAAGATTGGGGACACGCTGGATTAGTTCCAATGTGCCGTAGAGCTGAATCAACCCCGAGATGGCGCCAATTCTGAATGTCAGCAATTTTAGGGTGCGAAGATAGGCCGGCATGGCGCTCAAAAAAGCGATGAGGACACCGAAAAGGCACAGTATGCCACCAAAACGAATCAGTGCCAGGGGAATTGAAGTGGACCAGTTTGCGTCCGCGATCACGACCAAAATCAGATAACCAGCCCACCCGATGGCTGTGATGAGCATTGCTAGACCTTGATCACGAAGGTCATAAACGGTCCCGAGATTTTGATTTGCCACGCCTGCACCGTACTTGCGAATTGGATTGCTGTAAGACAGACAACTTTATCAAATTACTGTAATAAGCGAACAATCATCGCAACCAATTCTGAAAAAGTACCTTATGTACGATCAACAAAACATACTTTCGCTGGAGCCCACCTTCATTGTGGGACTACGCCGCACAAACGTAGCAAGGTGATTCCGACTCGGCAGTGGCAAGGCAGTCGGCCCGTATTCTTCGATGCTGCGAAGAAAAGCCACTACCCGGCCCGCTGGATTGCGGACCGGGTAGTATCATGCGCGCCTAGAGTATCAGGCGAATGCTTCGTCGATAAGCGCTGCCTGCTCGAGCTGGTGCACCTTGTTGATGCCCGTCGAGGTGGAAGACTGGGCGCGGCGGGAGACGCGCTTCATCTTTGGCATGTTAGGCAGCAGTTCTGGCAGGTTGAGTGCGTAGAACGGCCATGGGCCCTGGTTTGCTGGCTCGTCCTGGCAGAAGCGGACATCTTCCAGGTTCGGGAACATCTCGAAGATCTCGCGAAGACGGTTGTGCGGGATCGGGTGCAGCTGCTCGAGGCGAACAATTGCAACGTCCTCGCGGCCGTCCTTCTTCTTACGCTTCTCAAGGTCGTAGTACAGCTTGCCGGAGACCAGCAGAACCGACTTGATCTTGGCAGCATCGCCAATCACGTTGCCGAATGCGTCCTGGATCGTAGGATCGTTGATCACGGAGCGGAACTTCTTCACCTGAGTGAACTCCTCCACGGAGGAGGACGCAGCCTTCATGCGCAGCATGGACTTCGGGGTGAAGACAACCAGTGGACGCTTCAGCTCGCCAAGAGCGTGGCGACGCAGCAGGTGGAAGTAGTTCGCAGGGGACGTTGGCTGAGCAACAGTCATGGAACCTTCTGCACATAGCTGCAGGAAGCGCTCGATACGCGCGGAGGAGTGGTCCGGGCCCTGGCCTTCGTAGCCGTGTGGCAGCAGCAGGATCACGCCGGACTCCTGGCCCCACTTAGCCTCACCGGAGGAGACGTACTCGTCGATGATGGTCTGCGCGCCGTTGGCAAAGTCACCGAACTGAGCTTCCCAAGCAACCACAGCGTCTGGGTTACCCACGGAGTAGCCGTATTCGAAGCCCATGGCAGCGTATTCGGTCAGTGCGGAGTTGTAGATCATGAACTTGCCGCCGTTGCCCTTAGCCTGAGCCAGCTCGTGAACCGGGTTGTACTCAGCAGCGGTCTCTGGGTCGACCATGACAGCGTGGCGCTGGGTGAAGGTACCGCGTCGTACGTCCTCACCAGCGAGGCGAACAACCTTGCCGGAGTTAGCCAGGGAAGAGAAGGCGATGAGCTCAGCCCAACCCCAGTCAATGCCACCTTCGATGGCGGACTTGGCGCGCTTCTCGGCGATTGGAGCAACACGGGTGTGTGCCTTGAAGCCCGCTGGAATGTTGTGCCATGCGCCACCGATTTCAGCGAGATCTGCCTCGGAGATGTTGGTCTCCAGGCCGTGTGGCAAACGCTGGGAACCGGTGATGCCTTCCTGGTGAGCAGGACCTGTCTTCTCCTCGGCCTTGACCTCGTTGAAGACTGCTTCCATCTGGTCGTGGAAGTCGCGAGCAACTGCCTCTGCTTCAGCATCGGTGAGGTCACCGCGGCCCAGGAGGTTGTCTGCGTACTGAGCACGCACGCCTGGCTTGTCATCGATGACGTCGTACATCTTTGGCTGGGTCATCGATGGGTCGTCGGCCTCATTGTGGCCACGGCGACGGTAGCAGATGAGGTCAATGAAGACGTCCTTGCCAAAGCGACGACGGTACTCGGTGGCCAGCTGGCCTACCCAGACGACAGCCTCTGGGTCATCGCCGTTGACGTGGAAGACTGGGCAGCCGTAAGCCTTAGCCAGGTCAGTGGCGTAGTGGCTGGAGCGACCGGAGTCTGGGGTGGTGGTGAAGCCGATCTGGTTGTTGACCACGATGTGGATCGTGCCGCCGACGTTGTAGCCGCGGAGCTGGGACAGGTTGATCGTCTCTGGGACGATGCCGAGACCTGCGAAAGCTGCGTCGCCGTGGAGCAGGATTGGGACGACGGTGTAGCCGTCTGGGCCCTTGTCCAGGATGTCCTGCTTAGCGCGGGCGATGCCCTCCATGACTGGGTTAACAGCTTCGAGGTGGGATGGGTTGGCGGTCAGCGTAACCTTGATCTCGCCGTCGCCAAACATCTGAATGTGCTTGCCCTCAGCGCCGAGGTGGTACTTCACGTCGCCAGATGCGCCAGCGGTGTCGATGGACATGTTGCCCTCGAACTCGTTGAAGATCTGGCCAAATGGCTTACCGACGATGTTGGCAAGCACGTTCAGGCGACCACGGTGTGGCATACCGATGACAACCTCGTCCAGGCCCTGGCCGGCGGCGGTGTCGATCGCAGCATCCATCAGCGGGATGAGAGATTCTGCACCCTCCAAGGAGAAGCGCTTCTGGCCGACGAACTTGGTCTGCAGGAAGTTCTCGAAAGCCTCAGCAGCGTTCAGCTTCTGCAGGATGTACTTCTGCTCGGAGTGAGTTGGCTTAGGCATGCCCGCCTCCAGGCGGTCCTGCAGCCAAAGACGCTCGTCGCGGTCGAAGATGTGGGTGTACTCGGAGCCGACCTTGAGGGTGTAAGCAGCGCGGAGGGTCTTGACAACCTCGCGCAGGGTCATCTTCTCGCGGCCAGCGAAGCCACCAACGTGGAAGGTACGGTCCAGATCCCACAGGGTGAGGCCGTGAGCCTGAATATCCAGGTCGCGCAGATCTGGAACCGGCATGCCCTCCTGCGTGTACTGCAGTGGGTTGGTGTCAGCGATGAGGTGACCGCGGGAGCGGTAAGCCTCGATGAGCTGCATGACGCGGGTGTTCTTGTCCACGCCCGTATTTGGCACGTCCTGAGCCCAACGGATTGGGGTGTAAGGGACGTACATGGTCTCGAAGATGTGATCCCAGAAGACGTCGTCGATAAGCAGCTGCGACATGGTGCGCAGGAACTCGCCGGACTCAGCGCCCTGGATGACGCGGTGGTCGTAGGTGGAGGTGATGGTGACGAGCTTGCCGACGCCCAGCTCAGCCAGACGGTCCTCGGACGCGCCCTGGAACTCGGCAGGGTAATCCATCGAACCGACGCCGATGATCAGGCCCTGGCCCTTGGTCAGGCGTGGGACGGAGTGGCGGGTACCGATGCCACCTGGGTTGGTCAGGGAGACGGTGATGCCCTGGTAATCATCCATCGTGAGCTTGCCTTCGCGGCCGCGCTTAACGATGTCTTCGTAAGCGTCGATGAACTGGGAGAAGTTCATCGTTTCGCAAGCCTTGATGGCTGCGACGACGAGGGCGCGGGAGCCGTCCTTCTGAGGAAGGTCGATGGCCAGGCCCAGGTTGATGTGCTCAGGGGTAATAAGGGATGGCTTGCCGTCGATAACGTCGTAAGCGCTATTCATGTCTGGGTGGGCCATGAGGGCCTTGACCAGGGCGTAACCGATGATGTGGGTGAAGGAAATCTTGCCACCCTTGGTGCGCTTGAGATGGTCATTGACCATCGCGCGGTTTTCAAACATCAGGCGAGCCGGCATGTCGCGCACGGAGGTCGCGGTTGGAATCTCGAGTGAGATGTCCATGTTCTTAGCGATCGCCTTGTAAATGCCCTTCAGCGGGGTCTTCGCAGCCTCTGGGAGTTCGCTTGCGCGACCCATCGGAGACTTAGCGAGCTTAGCCTCCTTCTCGCGACGCAGCTGCGCCTCCAGGGAATTGGAGGCAGGGCCGGAAGTGCGTGGCGCCTTGGCCGCTGGGGTAGGTTCCGCCGCGCGGGCAACAGTTGCTGCTGGAGCAGAAGCCTGGGTCTGAGCAGGTGCAGATTGTGCGGGGGTAGCTGGGGTAGCTTCGGTGCCAGACGGTGCACCTTGCTTTTCAAAAAGCTCTCGCCACTCGGGATCTACCGACTGAGGATCTTTCTGGAATTGCTGGAACATCTCATCAACCAGCCACTGGTTCTGGCCGAAGTTACTAGCGCTGCTCACGGCAGGGTCTCGCCTCATTTCCGTTTTAAGAATGTACGTCAGTTTCAACTGTAGTAGTTCACTACAGGCTAACGTGTTTTAGCCCATAAAGTCACGAAGTTTTCCCCCGTTTCCCTCAGGGACAGTTACCTACCCCTATTGCGGTGGTAAACACGGTGATTGCCACCATTGATGGCAGCTACACCGCGTTCCACATGTCTGCGTACCTGCCACCTCGTGCCAGGAGCTCCGTGTGGCTGCCGTCTTCCACAATCGCGCCGTCCACGATCACCACGATCCGGTCAGCCCGCGCAGCGGTAGCCAGGCGGTGCGCCACGATCACCGAGGTGCGGGTGGAGGTCACCCGGTCGGAAGCGTTGAGGATTGTCGCCTCGGTGGCTGGATCGAGGGTAGCTGTAGCCTCGTCAAGGAGCATGATGTCTGGTTCGCTCATCTCGGCGCGCGCCAGGGCGATGAGTTGCCGCTGACCAGAGGACAGGCCTCGGCCACGTTCACCCACCGGGTGGTTGAATCCGCCGGGGATAGAAGCAATAGCGGAGAGAGCGCCCACTCGGCGTGCCGCCGCTGTGATGGCTTCCTGCGGGGAGCCCGGGCGACCGTAGGCGATGTTGTCGGCCACAGTGCCGCTGAACAGGTGGGCTTCCTGCGGGACCAGCCCAATGGTGCGCCGCCAGTCGTGCAGCGGGAACTGACGAATATCAGTCCCGGATGCGGTCACCGTTCCGGACAGTGGGTCGTAGAAGCGGCTGAGCAGCTTGATGGTGGTCGATTTGCCCGCGCCGGTTGGTCCCACCAGCGCGATGGTGCTGCCTGGGGCGATGGAGAGGGAAAAATCCTTGGTGACAGTCGGTAGGTCTGGCGCATATGCGAAAGAGACGTCGTTAAGCGCGAGCTCCCCGCGCGCCGCACTGCCCACCGCGCGCTGGCCCTTATCGACGACACTGGCCCGCGTACCCAGCAGTTCGGAAATTCGGGTGAGGCCGACGGCTGCTTGTTGATAGCCGTCGAAGAGCTGGGAGAGCTGCTGAATCGGGCCGAACAACAAACCCATGTACATGATGAAGGCGACCAGGATGCCGGGTGAGAGCTCGCCGCGTTGGACTTGCAGCGCGCCGACACCGAGGACAGCGACGGAAGCCAGTTCGTTCAACGCGCCGATACCGGGGAAATACACGGCAACCGCGGTTTGGGAGGCGACGCGGGTGCGTCGATACTTGTCAGCCTGGTTTTCAAACGCGTGCAGCGAATGATCCGCCATCCCGTGCATCTGGGAAATGCGCAGTCCGGAGATGTTTTCTTGGAACATGGCGTTGACCTGGCTGATTTCCTCGCGGGCCTGGGTGTATAGCCGGGCGGAAATGCGCCGGAAAATCCAGGTGGCAACGACGAGGATCGGTAAGGCAGCTAGGGCAACCAAGGCTAGACGCATGTTGGTGGCCAGCAGCATGCCGGAGATCCCCAGGAGCGTGGCCAGGGAAACGATCGCCTGGGCGACGCCGGTTTGGAGGAAGGAAGACAGCGCGTCGATGTCTGTGGTCATGCGGGTCATGATCTTGCCGGACATGGTGCGCTCGAAGTAGTCGAGACTCAGGCGGTTCAAATGCGCGTAGGTCCGGAGGCGCAGGCCGAAGAGGAGGCGTTCGCCGGTGCGGGCGGTGAGCACTGTTTGGACGATGGCGGTCACCCAGCCGATGAGCACAATCGCGGTGCCGGCCAGGCTGATGATCCACAGGGTTCCCGGTTCCTGCTTTACGACGCCGTGGTCGATGGCGAAGCGCACGAGGGTAGGGAAGGTGAGGTCGACGGCCACACCGATCACCAGGCACACCATGACTGCGAGGATGAGCCAGCGTACTTGCCGGAACAGCGGTAGCAGCCGGAAGGGCTCCTGCGTGGTGCGTGCGTGGTGAATATCTACCTTGGGCTGCTCGGTGGCAGGTGGCAGCTTGGCCACCTGTGCGAGAAGCTCTGGTGTCGCTGGCATCGCAGCAGCCATGCCGGCGCCCATGCCGCCACGGCCTCCGCCACCTCCGCCGCCACGACCCATCGGCCCGGCGACCATGGACGCTGCGGCCTTGACCGCAGCTGAATTCATGCCCATGGATTCTTTAGAGGTTACATCCGGCCACAACTCGTCCCACGCTGGTTCGCGGGTGCCGTCGTCGAAAGGCAAGCCTTCCTCGTTAACAACCTTGAAGCCTAAGTCCATGAGGTGAGAGAACCGAGCGTTGTGGCGCATCTCGGCAAAGGTTCCACTAGCGGTGACGTGGCCTTCCTCGATGAGGGCGACTCGGTCGGCCAGGTCTAGCGTGGACTGGCGGTGCGCCACGGCAATGATGGTGACATCGGCGAAGTCATCACGCAGAGCCTGGTAGATGCGCGCCTCGGTAGTGGCGTCGATCGCAGAGGTGGCATCGTCCAGCACGAGGATACGGGGGCGGGCCAGCAGTGCGCGGGCCAGGGCAATGCGCTGGCGTTGACCGCCGGAGAGGGTGAGTCCGCGCTCGCCGACGACCTCCTCGTAGCCGTTAGCGAGCCCGGAAATGAATTCGTGTGCCTGGGCAGCCTTAGCAGCGTGTTCGATTTCCTCCTGGGTGTAGCTGCCACCCATCGTGATGTTCTGGCGAATCGTGTCGCTATAGAGGAAGGAATCGTCGAAGACGCAGATCAGGGCGCGGCGTAGGTCCGCGTCCGTGACATCCTTTAGATTCAAGCGGCCCTCGTGAGAAATAAGCGCAACCCGGCCGGTGTCTGGGGCGTAGAACTTGCCCATGAGCTGCACCGCCATGGTCTTGCCCGAGCCTGGCGGGCCCACCAATGCCAGGGTCTCGCCAGGCTGAGCGGCTAACTTCATGTCGCGCAGAATTTCGCGACCACCGTCGCTGAACGTGACCCCTTCAAAGGCCAACCCCAGTGGCCCGTCGGGAACGGGCAGTGGGTCTACCGGATCCTCATGCGCGGGCCTGAGATCCAGCACATCAAAGACGCGGGAGACCGAGGAAGATGCCATGTTGATGCGCAGCACCAGGCCCGAAAGCATGCGGGCCACGCCCGTGAGACCGGACAAGTAGGCAGCAAAGGCAACAAAGGTACCAATGGTGATGTGCCCAGTCATCGCCAGCCAACCACCGAGGGCAATGTTGGCTACCAGCGCGAGCTGCGGCAGCTGATCAACCAGTGGCTGGAACTTGGCGTTGAGCCGCGCAGAGCGCATGCGGTCGGCATAGACCTTGCGCCCGGCTTCCTCGAGGCGATCAATCTCACGATCTTCCTGCGCAAAAGCTTTCACTACTCGGATGCCCGTGACCGTTTCTTCCACGTGCGTCGCGAGATCAGCCGCGGACTGCTGCGCAGCCCAGGTCGCGGCAAACATCGGTTTGCGAGATGCCAACGCTCCGAAGAAAATCAGCGGCAGCGAAGTGAGCGCGACCAATGCCAGCATCGGGGAGAGCGTCAGCATGACGACCACGGTAAAGACGAGCTTAAGGACGTGCCCCACGGCCAGCGGGAACATGGCCACCAAGCCCTGGATCATATTGATATCAGAGATGGAGCGACTGACCACTTGGCCCACCCGAATCCGATCCTGACCGGGTCCGTCAAGCTTTTGGAGAGTATCGAGCAAGGCAACGCGAATGCGGTGCTGCACGTTGATGGAAAGCAAACCCGCGGTGTAGCGCCGACCAAACTGGGAGGCAAAACGGGCCAACGCCACCGCCACCATGACAATGATGATGGCGGTGAGTTCGGAGTAACCCGTCAGGAGACGCGAGGCCGCGCTGCCATGGGCCTGGCCGGTGGCAACGTCCACTGCGTCCCTGGTGAGCAGTGGAATAAAAAGCTCAAAGCCGACCACGCCGACGGTGGCAAGCGTAGCCAGGAAAGCGGTGAGCGGGTAGGAGGCGATGAGGTGCCACAATCGCCTCATCGGTGAGGAAGTCGGCATATTAGAAACGGAACAAACCCTTGCGCTTTTGCTTCTTATCATTCTTGTCCGGAAGCGGATAAGCGTACTGGGTTGGAATTGGTCCCATGGACTTGCGGGTATTCTCAATAACCTGGTCAGCCAGCTTACGGTTCGCAACGGTGCCGATCACCAGGCCAACGCCCAGCGGCAGCAGCTTACCGATCCACATATTGCGCAGCTTCTTAGTCAGACGCGCTCGTGCCATCTTCATCAACTGAGAGTTGATGGTGTTCAGGGTTGGCATACTCATCTTATTCAGGGTCGAGGCGACGTTCTTGTCCGCGCCGTCCTGCTTCTGAGCATCGCCGAGGAACATATCAACGAGAGCAGTGCCAGGGGCGCCCAACACTACGACCAGGATCAGTGCGCGACGACGCTCCGGATCACGGATATCTACGCCGCGAAGGTATGCGGAGGCAGTGGTGTACAACGCAGCAGCGTCGAGAAACACGAGTGACTCTGCGCCAACGGCAGCTGCGCCAGTGACAAAGCCGACGCCTGGAACAGCAGCGGCCAATCCTGCAGCACCGCCGGAACCCGTGGCCAGGCGCTTGAAGTGCTTATCCATCTCGCGCTGCAGGTCCGCAGGGGAAGCCTGCGGATTGTTGCGACGCAACCGGTTTACGTAGTTCTCCACAGCGCTGGTCTGGATGCGGACGGCGTGGTCGAGGCCGTCGATAAGCACGCGGCCGGTGAGGCCAGCCTTGTCATCGAGATGGGCTGCATCGGAGCCGAGGACGTCAGTGATCACAGGGTTATTCATGGTGCTGCCTTTCGTTTGTTGGGTCCTGGCAGTTGACCAGGATTAGTCCAACATCAATTCTGCTGAGAATATTCCTCGGCTGCCATCACCTGAGCGTCAGTTGGGCGAATACCGGTGTACAACGCGAATTGTTCGGCTGCTTGCAGGGCCACGACTTCGCCTCCGTTGATCGTCGGCTTGCCCAGACGCTCCGCAGCCTTCATTAGCGGAGTTTCTACTGGATAGGCCACTACATCGAAGATCACGTCGGCGGCCTGGATCTGCTCGTCGGTGAAGGCTTGCGCGTCCTCGGCATCGCCGTACATACCCATTGGGGTGACATTGACTAACAATTTCGCATCGGTCGGTACTTCGCCGGAAAAATCCCAGCCGTAGCGGCTTGCCAGGGCGCTGCCGGTGACGTGGTTGCGGGCGACGACGGTGCCTTTCATACCGAAGTCGTCGAGAGCGGCGACCACAGCGTTAGCCATGCCACCGGAGCCCTTGATTGCGACCTTCAGGTTTGGGTTCACGTTGTGGCTCTGCAGCAACTGGGCCACAGCAATGTAATCGGTGTTGTAGCCCTTCAGATGGCCATCGGTGTTGACGATCGTATTGACCGACTGGATGCGTTCTGCGGAGGGATCGAGCTCGTCAATGAGTGCAATGACATCGCCCTTGTAAGGCATGGACACACCAGCGCCGCGGATGTTAAGGCCGCGCATGCCAGCAATCGCTGCCACGATGTCAGCGGGTGCGACTGCCTTGTACAGGTAATTCAGACCCAGTTCGGCGTACAGCCAGTTGTGAAAGCGCACTCCATGATTGGAGGGACGTGCTGCCAGAGAAATGCACAAAGTGGTGTCGCGATCGACGATATTAACCATAATGATAAGGGTAGTGCTTTCCTGCCGTAGAAGGAGAAACATGTCGTTGCCCTGGGCGTCTTTGGTCGCCGACAGTCCCCGCTTTGAGCAGTTCGTCTTCGGCGGCAGCGAGGTGACGGGCACGGATTGGGTTCCGGAGTCTGTGCGCGCCGGGGCTGAGCAGTTTCGGCTTCCGGAAAGACAGCTGGCCCAATTGTGGTGGTACAGCTTCGGCAACTCGGTGATCGCGCCCGCCGTCCACCTGATGGTGGGGTACGAAGCGATACCATCGCTCGACTTTTCGGCCGGGCGCGTGACCCGCGAAGGCTTTTGGTGTGGTTTCCACACCGAGCAGTCTGCTGAGTCTGCGAAAGCGGCGGGCGCTGAGCTGGCGGAGTCGGTAGCACCGCTTATCGACGTCCTCGGCTCCACCTTCGAATTGCGCCCCGCCCCGCTGTGGGCGCTGACTGCTGATGCGCTGCGGCAATCTGCTCTGGAAGCGGGGAATGAGAACTTTGACCCGGTGCTCGGGGTGGAGGTAGCTCGTGATCTCATCGCAGGGCTTGGCAAGGGCGCTGAGGTGGACTTTTCCGCCGTGGTTGACGGAGAGATCATGGCGTTTGATCCTTCCTTGGGGGATGGCTGTTTTGTGTTCGCGCGACGGATGTCGTGCTGCATGGTCTACCGCAGTCCGGGGTCGGGCCTATGTACTTCTTGCCCGAAGCGTCCGGACGCGCGCCGGGAGGCGGACATGATCGCGCTGGCGGATTCTGCCTACTAGGCGTTGTTTCCCAGCGGGTCACAGAGTGTGCGACTAGGCTAAAGCGAGTTGGACTCCTGCCAGCAATGTTCTGACGAAGGGAACGTGTCACGTTATGAGCTTTTTCGAAGATATCGCCGCCGCCCTCGATGCAGAGGGAATCGAGTCACGCGTCAACGATGACACGATGTTTGTTCCTATTACCGCGGAGCTGGAGATCCAGTTCGTGGAGATCGACCCGATTCTTCCTGCAGCCAATGTGTACATTGCTGCCGCAGATGTGGATGAAGACGATGAGGACTTTGAGGCTGTGTTGGTGTCCGTCGTGTTCTCCGTGGAGGACGCACTGACCACGGTGAACCGCCACGTGGCAACCGACCAGATTGTGACTCTGCTCAGCGACCTGCTGCTCGGCACTGACGAGCGCATCGCGGACTTGGACTTCTACCAGAGCACGGATGACCCTAACCTGGTCATCGCCGATGTTGCCGAGAACTCCGAGGTACGCGTGTTGGTGGACGTGCACGAGGACGTTCCGACCGCGTTCGTTGCTTTCGTTTCCGTGGACACCTCCTACGAGGACTTGGTAGACGAGGCTATCTCTGAGGTCTGGGAGACCGATGACGATGCGGAGCTTTCCGAAGATGATCGCGCCCGCCTGTTTGAAAGCATCCAAGAGGATGTGGCCTCCCAGGTGAGCGAAATCCTGGATCTCGGTAGCTTTGCCGACTTTGATCGCCTCTTCGATGTTCTTTCCCTCGCTGCGGATCAGGCCGAAGACTGGGAAGCTCAGCTCACTGCCTTCGATGAGGACGAGTTCGAACCAGAGGTCTACGACATCTTTGCTGAAGAATTGGCAGAGGATGACTTCGATGAGGACGAACTCGATGAGGATGACGACTTCGAAGAAGACGACCTTGAAGAAGATGAACTAGAAGACGACGAACTCGACGAAGACGAGTTGGACATCGAGGTCGAGGAACTGGGCGACGAGGACACCAAGCGTTAAGCTGCCGATTTCTCCGTCTTGAACAATGAGGCGGGGGATTCGATCGGTGTGAAGTGCTGGTCCACAACCCAGCAATAAGTTGGGGCGCCGAGTCCGTCGATCCCGTGTAAGGAAAAGCTGCCGGTATCGGGCAAGATGGCGCGCATCCACGTTCGCGCCTCATGGCCTTCGATGGCGCGGCCATCGGGTGCCGTGAGGCGAACCATGATCATGTATGCCGGCGTACGGGTTTCGCCGTACCCTCGAATGCGCGCCCTCGCGAGGTGCCCGACTCTGTGCCGTGTGATGGTGAAGTTGATGGGGGAGAGTTCGCCCTGAGCGCTCACGCGAATTGTTGGTGGACGCCACGCCGCGGTGCTACGCGCTAGTGAGCGTGGGTGTTTGATGGTCATGCCGACGGTGGCAAGCGATGTGAAATGCACCCGACGCAGGAAATCGACGGTGGCGGTGAATGCTGAGGTCTGCGTGTTATTGATCATGGCGTCACTGTAAAACATGGCTCGGACAACTCACGCCTAAATTGGAACGAATGTTCGAATTCTGTTGCTATTTGTCCAGCCTGCTAGCCTATAGGGTGCCATGACAACTAAAGCTGCTGCTTCCAAAACTGCCATCCCTTATGAAATCTGGGTGCTCGTCGCCGGAGCCTTCATCATCGCCTTGGGATTCGGCATCATCGCGCCGATCCTCCCGCAGTTTGCGCGTAGCTTCGACGTGACGGTGGCTGCAGCCAGCGCAGTTGTCTCTGTGTTTGCCCTCTCGCGGTTGCTCTTTGCGCCTAGCTCGGGATGGGCCGTCGATAAGCTCGGCAGCCGTCGGGTCTACATGCTTGGGCTTATCATTGTCGCGCTGACCACCGGCGGTATCGCATTTGCGCAGGAGTTTTGGCACATTCTGGCCATGCGTTTGATCGGTGGTGTGGGGTCGACCATGTTCACGGTGTCTGCCATGGGATTCATCGTGCAGCACACCCCGCCACAGATGCGCGGTCGGGCGTCCTCGGCCTACGCCAGCGCGTTTCTGATCGGTAATGTGCTCGGTCCAGTCCTAGGCGCTCTACTTGAGCCGCTCGGCATGCGGATCCCATTTTTGATTTACGGCGCGGCGTTGCTCGTGGTCACGGTCATGGTCGGCTTCCTGCTGCGACCGAAGCAGACCAAGGAGCAGGTGAAGGTGGTGGCACCTGCGATGATGGTCAGCGAGGTCATCCATCACCCGTCGTACCAGTCGGCGCTGCTGTCAGGTTTTGTCAATGGCTGGGTGAATTTCGGCGTGCGCGTGGCCATCTTGCCTCTGTTTGCGGCCTCCGTATTCCACCAGGGTGGTGCCATCGCAGGCTTTGCCATGGCCGCGTTCGCGCTCGGCAGCGCGCTCTCCATTCAGGTGTCAGGACGGTTGGCAGACAGTAACGGTCGCAAGCCGATGATCGTCGCCGGGTTGCTGCTGAACTTGCTGTTCACCGGCGTTCTCGGCTTTGCCACCACCCCGGTCATGGTGATTGGGTTTAGCTTCCTCGCCGGCATCGGTGGTGGACTGCTGAATCCGGCGCAGCAAGCCACCCTCGCGGACCTGATCGGCAATGATCGTTCCGGCGGTAAGGTCCTGGCCAACTTCCAAATGGCGCAGGACCTGGGCGCGATCACCGGCCCGATCCTCGTGGGCATGCTTGCCGACGCCTACGGCTACCGAATCGCCTTCCTCGCGTGCTCACTAGTCGCGCTGGTCTCGGCGCTCGTGTGGATGTTCCACGGTCGGGAAACACTGCCAACTAGAGCACGCACGCTAAAGAAGGTTCAGGCTTGATCCTGCTTGCTGCGCGCAAGCAGGCTAACTACATGTTGGAGACGATGACCTCTCCCTGGTGCCATTCCTTGTCCAGCTTTTCCTTCAGGCCTGGGTCGAGGGCTCCTGGGGTAACTACTTCGAGGTCAGCGTTGTACTGGACGCGCACCTTGGAGCCTTCTGGCACGAGGTTTGGCACGGCAAGGAGGTTGGCCAAATTCTCGATCTTGTCTTGCATGACGCCTGGGTCGCCGTGGATAACGACGAACTTGCCGCCACATCCTTCTTGCTTGAGCAGCAGCTCGCGGTCCCCAAGCTTGAGCTTTTCGTCTTCAAATGCGCCGTGGAGGTAGCGCAGGTTGTCTACGCAAGTTTCGTTGGTGTGCTCGGTGAAGTCGGCCGCGATCAGCCACAAGGCGGTTAGGCGGGAGTACTCGTACTTGCCTTCCATGATTGGAACGGTGCCCATGACCATGTCCCATTCCTTCTTCAGATCCAGCAGCTGACTCTCGTAGGAGACGGCTTCGGCGGTGGCAAGCACTGGCCCAACTTGGTCACCCACGTGTGTAGTAATGCCGTGGGTTTGCTGGGCATCAGCGGCTAGGGGTTGGACGGCGTCGAGAATGCGCTTGATTTCGTCGTCTGGCAGGGTATGCGGGATTTTGACGGCGACGAGCTTGTCCATTCCCTTAGGGTCGGCGTTGACCCGCACCTCTGGGGTGACTACGCCGCGGAGTTGAGCGACGTACTCTTCGACGAAGCGGAAGTCGTCAGGGCCGGTGGCGAGTGCTCCGCCGGATCCGCCGAGTGCCTTCTCGAGGTCGGCAGCGCTGCCCTTGGATTCAGCCTTGGTAGTGGGCGTCGCGGACTCGGTTGCAGCCTCGGTTGCAGGCTGGGTGGCAGTTTCGGTGTCGGAACCGGCAGGTGAAGTTCCGGACAGTGGGTTATCGCAGCCAACGAGCAAGGCTGCGGCGACGATCAGGGCTGGGATGTGGAGTTTCATTGGAGATCCTTGTGTGTTGAGGGCGCACAGGGGCGCAATGAGGTGGGGAAATGGCGGCTATTTGGCTTGCTGGACGATGACAGCTCCAAGATCCCAGATCTTGCCGAGCTCGCCTTCGAGACTTGGATTTGGAGGGCCTGCGGTTTCGACGACCAGAGTGCCGTCATTTTCAACCACCACGACAGAGTCCACTGGGACGAGGTCTGGGGTTTGTACGACATTGGCGATGGTGTCCAGCTTCAGTTCGAACTTGCCTGGCTTGCCATAGATCACGACGTGTCGGTTGTCGCAGCCGGGAAAGCGCATAACCATGCCGAGGTCATTCACGCCCAGCTCATCTTCCTGGAAAGAGGAGTTGATCTTGCGGATCTTTTCGCCGCAGGTGTTCCTGTCATAGTTTTCAAAGGCTTGGAGAGCCGTGCCTTCAGGGCTGACAATGCCGAACTCAAAGTAGTCCTTCATTTTCGGGGCAGCGGCGTTAATGAGGTCCCACTGTTCGGTTAGCTTCATCACCGGCAGGAAAGGTGCGGTGGGCTGCGCAGCGATGGCGATATTGCCTTCAGTGCGTCGGCCTACTTCGGTGATGATGCCCTTGTTTTGGTAGGTCTGTTCCGCGATGGGCTGGATTTTCTCCAGGGATGCCTTCACGTCCTCGTCCGGGATAGACGTGGGAAAGTTGATCGTGACGGCCTTGCGCTCGCCCTTCGGGTCAACGTTGACGGTGGCGCCGTGGGGGACAAGTGGGATGAGGTCGCCGGCAAGGCGCTCAGCGAAGACGAACTTAATATCGTCTTTCGGTGGTGGGGCAATGGTGGTGCCGAATGTCAGGGTGGATGGTGGCGCCACGGTGGTGTTGGCTGCAGCTGACGGGTCCGCGTTGGTGGTTGTGGATTCTTTGTCCTTGCCTTGATACAGGACGAAGGCAAGTGTGCCCGCGATGATTACCGCGACGGCGATGATTGCGGTGGTCACAATCATGCGACTCGAGTTATTCATTAGTCCTCGCAATGGGTTTGATTTTGCTAATTAAGCTACCAACACCGAGGAAGTTTGGCGCGCGGAATCTGGGAATTGTTTCTATTTACCCTGAATCCTCACTGCGCCGAATTCCCAGTTTTGGAAGGCATTCCGTTCAACGACGGGGTCGGTAGATGAATTGGTGATGGTCAAATCACCGCTTTCATCCACTGTGATGCTCGTATCGGGGTGGAATGTTCCCGCGTCCTCTAGCGCAGCCTCTATTCGGGTGAGGCTTTCCGTCATAGGTCCGTCATGATCGTCAAAAGTGACCCGTGCGCGGTTGCAGTTGTAGAAATCAACATCATCGACCAGTGGTTGCTTGTCCTCGGGAAGGGCGCTCAATGTGGTGCGCAGCTCGCGCAAGAGGCTGGCGCAGGACTGGGCGTCGGGAAGCTCCTGGTCGTAGGTGACCGAGGTGCCGGAGTATCCGAGAGCTACCCGCGAGAAGCCTTCGGGCAGGTTCTGGGTGGCAAATCTGGTTTTCTCGTAGCGCTTTTGCAAGCCGGGGTGATCGGGGCTCACGACGAGGGTGAAGTATCCCCAGTTTGTATATCGAGTGAGATCAGCATTGCCATCATGTTGGGTGATGAGATCGTTGGTGATGGAGTCGAGGTCGGTGATCACTTCGGTAACGGCTTCGTCACTGGTGGTAGCAGGCACACTGATGTAGGCCCAGATGTCCCCGCCTTTGGGGGATTGACTCACCCTGACGTGTGCGCCATCCGGTAGGGCCTGCTCGTACCTTGCCTGGAAGCTCTGAGCCAATTCGGATTCTTCGAAAGACTTGCGGGCGACCTTGGCGTTGAAGAGCACAAGGCCGGCAATTAGCAGAACTATGAGACCGAGCGGAACGAGCCAGGAGGGTGGCTTTTTCATGAGACCCCATCGATGTCAGGAGTAGGCATAATTCCATAGTCGCACCTAATTGCGCATTTCTCAGTGCTTTGAAGGCAGGGTCACCCACACGTTGCCGTGTGGCCAACGCTCGCGGAGAGGCTCTGGGCTTATCGACGCCCCCGTCTCATCAATACGAATAGTGCCGTCTTCCATGTGGAGAGTTGCCTTGTAACCCGCGCCGAGTTCCGGGGAGCTGTCGATGAAGGCGGCAAGGTCGCCCAGTATGCCGGGACGGTCGGCGAAGACGATGGTCCAAGAATCGCTCACGAAAGTGGTGCGCAGGGGCGAGGAGAAGTTCTCCAATTCCGAGTTCAACGCTCTGACATCGTCCGAAGTGTCCAGGTTTGGGTGGGTGAGGATGGCGGAGCGGGACCTGGTGTGGAGGCTGATGTGGGTGATGTTCAGGGCGAAATAGGGGCCGGTGTCCGACCATGCGGAGGCTTTGGTGTCATTGATCGTCACCGTTTTGTAGTCGACGGTGGTGTTTAGGCGGAATTGGATTCCCCAGAAGCCATCTGGCTGTAGGTTGTCGGCCCAATCGAGTACCTGGCTGACCTGCTCAAACGTCATGGATTCTGCGGAGGCGGTAACTTCCAGTATCGGCTGCACGCCACAGCCGGGGTTGAAGTCTTCGAGTTCGATATGGACGCTGTCTGGGGCGGAGTTCAGGACCGCAGCTTTAAGCGGAGGGAGTTTATCGGTCTGGTAGGGGCGGCAGGGATCGGCGATTTCCCAGATGGGCGGGAGGAGCGCGAGCAGGAGGACTGCTGCCAGGATGGCGAGCAAAATACGACGTTGCATTGTTCTCCCGCTTAAGAGTTATGGACTACCAGCAGTGGTGTGATGCGGCGGTAGTCAAAATTGTTTCCGGGGGTGCTTGTGAATACACCTCTTAGCAACATTTTCAAAGGCCGTGACTGTGGGGCATTTTCGTCATATACCCCCAGCATGGGGAGTGTTTAACTTGATTAATGGCCGTTAACTGAAATTTCATTCACGCTTTCCCGTCGCCTGGCCCCGTGCTACAACCAGTGCATGTGATTCACATCACCCACATGGGGGTCACGTATCACGAATTGATCCTTTGAGAAGGGAAGAGCATGACCGTTACCACCACCGCACCTTCACGTGCACACGAGACAACTTCTGATTGGCGTTCGCCCAAGCACCGGCTTTCGGTTTACGGTGTTGTCGCCATTATGTTCACTGCCATGATCTTCGACGGTTATGACATCGTCGTTTATGGCGCTATCCTTCCGACGCTGCTTTCCGAGCCACACCACATTGGCCAGCTCAGCGCCGCCGTGGCCGGCAGTCTCGGTTCGTACACCATGATCGGCATCATGTTCGGTGCGCTGGGAGCAGGTGCGATTGGTGACCGCATTGGCCGCCGACGCATGATGCTGGTTGCTTTCGTGTGGTTCTCAGTGGGCATGGCTGCGGGCGCCTTTTCGACGTCCATTGCTATGTTCGGCGCTACGCGCTTCTTCACTGGCCTTGCCCTGGGTGTTATTACTGCCGGTGGTGGTGCCGTTATCGCGGAATTTGCTCCCGCTTCCCGCAAGAACATGTTCAATGCGATCGGCTACGCAGGTATTCCGGTAGGCGGCGTCGTCGCCTCGATGTTCGCGATCTGGTTCGAGGACATGATCGGCTGGCGCGGGCTCTTCTTGATCGGTGCCTCCCCAATTCTGTTCCTGTTCCCGATGGCACTGTTCATGCTTCCCGAGTCCCCGAAGTGGCTGACCGCCATGGGCCGTGGTGACCGCGCCCGCGCGATCTGTGAGAAGTTCGATTTCCCAGAGTCTCAGTTCACCTCAGAAAAAGTCGTGGTCACCGAGAGTGGTGAAAAGGAAAAGATTGGATTCGGCGCCATCTTCTCCCGCCAGTACGTGGTGTCCACGCTGCTGATTGGCGTCATGAGCTTCATGGCCATCATGGCCGTGTACGGCCTGAACACCTGGCTGCCACAGATCATGAAGGAAGCAGGCGTTTCCGCCACCTCCGGCCTCTACACCCTGGTCGCCCTGAACTTCGGCGCGGCTGCTGGCGCGTTGGCTGCCTCCAAGGTTGCTGACGTGATCGGACCGAAGCCCGTCATCATCTTCACCTTCTCCGCCGCCGCGATCTGCATGTTCGCCATGCCATACCTGGCCTCACCGTGGCTCATGTTCCCAGCCATCGCCATTACGGGCATGGGTGTGACCGGCACCCAGATCCTGATCTACGGCATGACGTCCCACCACTACCCAACGAGGGCCCGCCAGGCAGGCATGTCCTGGTCCTCCGGCTTCGGCCGACTCGGCGGCATCGTTGGACCGATGCTCGGCGGTATCCTGATCACCATGGGCCTCGGAGCTGCCGACGCCTTCATGTTCTTCGCCATCGCCACCGTCATCGGTGCTATCTGTACCGTATTGGTGCCGGTTCGGAAGTAGTTTCTGAAGCTCCAAAGCCCCTAGCCGTGCGCTGGGGGCTTTTGCCTGCTTATCGACGCGCCGGAGTCAGGAATTCACTTGCCCGTTAGGTTGGATGACGTCTCAAAATAGTTGAAAAGATCGGGCTCGACCTCGTGCTCCAGAATGAGATCCATATTGACGACGTTGAGCATTTCCCCTTTATTTCCCGGCATCGTGGTCTGCGCAGCATTCGTGGAAACTGCCTGGCCCAGGTAAAAGAAGTCAGTTCCTTCGGCGTCGTCTTTTTTAACGAAGACATGTATTTCGACTGAATTGGTAACTATGTCTACGACTTCGTCTGAAGAAAGCGTGCGACGACTTCTAGTGAACCAATGAAGGGTGCGCGGGTCCTTAAACTTATCCCCGTAGCTGACGCTCGCATCGACATTTTCGTCTTTATGGTAGGTAACGAAAATCGGACAGGAGGCGGTGGCCCGATCTCGTTTGTATCCGTAAATGGTGCTTTCGTTGTTACCTTGCCAATTAAGGAGACGGCACACATCTTTTCGAGAGTATCGCTCGCCCACGACCAGGCTTCCATTCCATGAATAACGGTGTCTGGCGAGGAACAAACCTGTTTCTATGATGTCGTCTACATGGGTGCGGAATTCCGAGGAGTTTGCGTAATCTTCTGCAAATTCCTTGTTGAGAGGGTTATTTTCTCCCTCAGAAATGACAATCGGGTTTTCCCCAAACCGTTTCCTTTGGGCTCCTGTGATGAATTTGTAGCTAAGTACCCTCAAAGCAGATTCGACCACGGATTCATCGTCGCTTGTATCAAAATCAGACAAGGTATTACGCAAATCGCTTCTGCTTGAATCGTTTTCTACAAGTAGTCGCTTTAACACCAGCAACTCATGCGGTCTTTTGCCGTTGAGTAGTTCAGAGGATAGGAAATCCAAGAAATGCTTTTGACGAGGTGATGGCGTAGATTCAACAAACTTCAATGAGGAGAGCAGCGACCAGTAGTTGTGATAGCTACTTCCGATGAGAACTGGATCTACTAAATCAAATCGTGCGAAGTCGATAAGTCTCGGTAACGTGCCATGCCTGTGCAGGTATGTAAGGATGTCAGTTTTGAATTGAAACTTCCCATTCAAGGTAGCCTTCGCTAGTGACATCAAAATTCGTGATTCGGCAATTTCATCGAAATTGACACTGGATACGCCGGAAATCGCTTTCCGGTCCCTGCCATCCGTGCCGATAATCTTCTTCCGAATGTTGTCTTTATTGCGTGAATTATCCCCAAATAAAGCGATCGGAATGAGGAAGTTATTTGAGTAATTTCCGATGAAATCGATTACGCGAAGATGATCTTTTCCTTCAAACTTTCTCAAGCCTCTGCCGAGCTGTTGGGTGAAAATAATGCTGGATTGAGTAGCGCGCAGCATGACGATCTGGTTCAAGCAGGGAATATCGATCCCCTCGTTGAAAATGTCAACAGTAATGATGTAGTCAAGCTCGCCATTCTCTAACAGAGCCACAGCCCGTTCTCGATCTTCGCGTGAATCGTCGCCAGTTAGGGCTAGCGTACGTAGCGGTTTTCCAAATACATTGGATTGATTGAACAATCGGGAGAGCTCGTGAGCTTCTTCCTTTCGGCTACAGAACATAAGTCCTCGGACATCTTGCGGGAGTCCATACATTTCGAGCTTTTCAATCACGAATCGCACTCGTTCATCGCAGACGAGGAATGCGAGATTCGAGGTTTCGGTAATTGTGGTTGAGTTATTTACGGTGTAATCCGCGACTCCAAAGTAATGGAATGGCACCAGCATCTTTTCTTCAAGTGCACGTTGCAGTCTGATTTCGTAGGCAACGTTATAGTCGTACAACTCAAAGATATTGAACTTGTCTGTGCGCTCGGGAGTGGCAGTCAAACCGAGCAAGAACTCGGGATCAAAATGATCGATGATTTTTCGAAAGGATTCTGCGGCGGAGTGGTGAGATTCGTCGATAATGATGTAGTCGAAATAATCTCGAGGTAGGGATTCAAGGACTGCTGGCTGTGTGAGCGTTTGAATAGTTGCGAAAACAAATCGTCTGTCGATTTCTCGTCGAGCCCCACTAAAGCGGCCAAACTCACTGTCCGGAAGCTGAAAGACCTTTTGGAATTCCTCCAACGCCTTAGAAGCAATTTGTTCTCGGTGAACTACGAAGAGCAGTTTCTTCGGATTCGCTTCTTTGGCGGCCAGGGCTGCGAGAATAGTTTTTCCTGTGCCAGTTGCGGACACGATGATTGCTTTTCGAGCACCCAGTTCACACAGTTCTGCTAGGGAATTCAATGCCTCCTTTTGCATGCTATTAGGCGTGATCGTGTCTTCAAGCGGCAGCACTTCGCCTGCGAAACTTGCCACAGATGGGCGTACTTGAGGTCGACGCGTGGCCTCGTACTGCCGAATCCATGATTCAGTGAGCGGAACAGAAAAATCGAGCTGACGAGCAATCGCCGATTCGAGTTGAATTGCGATGTTTCCTGATGTCTGTGTGGAGAACCGGAGATTCCATTCCTGGTTTGAAACCAAAGCTTGGTCAGTGAGATTTGAACTGCCCACTATCGCGGTGAGCATTGGGGACTTCTCAAAAACGTAACCCTTGGCATGGAAACCAACGTTCGGGTGTTGGTAAATATGCACGTCGATGTTCTTGAAGTTCAAAAGCTCACGAAACATTGACGGTTCATTGAAGTCCAAATATCGGGAAGTAATGATGGTTCCCCGGCCCTTGAACTTCAAAAATTCGTTTTTCAATAACGCAAGGCCACTAGGGGTGATGAAGGCTATCGAAAACTGGAAAGAATTGCAGGTCCGCAGTTCGTTGGTAATTGCGGCCAGCATCGTCCGTTCATCTTCAAAATTCGCAATCAAACGCGGATCATGAATCTCAAGTGCAGGATGTGCGTTGTTAATGAATCCGAACTCAAGATCTGCACGGAAGCTCGTCGGCGAGCTGCTCAATTCTTAATACTCCTTGGCGATGAGCTCTACGGCTGGAACATCTGCCGGAGCCCACTCTAATTCGAGCATTTCAGTGCCGGTCAGCCAACGGATTTCCGCGTGCTCGGTAAGAACAGGCTCGCCCTTCACAAGCGTGCAGTAATAGGTGGAAAGCACGATGATCGCGAAATCGTATTCGTGTTCGGTAGTTGTGATGTGGCTGCCCACTTCTGCATCACACAGCAGTTCTTCCTTAAGCTCGCGCGCCAGAGATTCTTCTGGAGTTTCACCTGGCTCGATCTTGCCTCCTGGAAACTCCCAGTAGCCAGCGAGAGACTTGCCCTCGCCACGGCGTGCGCACAAAACTTTGCCGTCACGAACGATGACAGCGCCAGTAACTTCGATTCGCTTTTTCATGTGCGCATCTCCTCCGCTCGATTGCTAACTCCAACGACTTTAACACCGCCGGCTATGCTGCGTGCCGTGACTGTATTCGAATGCAATTTCACGGTGCCGACTCAAGAAGACCTGGCCAATGGGTATTTCTTGGCGGACCATTTAGAGATGCTCAGCCTTGAGGAGCTTTCCTTCTTCCTAGAGTCAGTGGTTGGGGATCGAGCAGGCATTGTACGCAAATGGGCTGAGCTGGATGAGGAAGTGGTAGTCGTTGAGGACGAGTCAGGCATTGAAGTCCGAACCCCGCTTGGCCAATGGTTGCGGGTGCCGTGCAAGTAACGGACAGTAACTAAAAGCACCCGTGGAAATTACGTATCCACGGGTGCTGAGGGGCTAGGAGCGTCGAAAAGCCTTGATTAAGCCTCGGTGCGGGAGCGACGCACAAAGTACAGCCCCGTCATCACCACGGTGAACACAATGCCGGCGATCAGTGCCATGTGGAAGTCTGGCTGCCATACCATGATGCCGAAGGTGAAGATGATGAACGCGATGGCGAAGTACTGTCCATAAGGCCAGAACGGTACTGGGAACTTCAGCTCGGCCGCCTGGGTGGCGGTCATGTGGCGTCGGGAAGCTACCTGCGCGAGGAGGATCATCAGCCAGACGAAGATCGTGGCAAAGGTGGCGAGCTCTGCGATCGTGGCAAAGATTGAATCCGGCATCAAGTAGTTCGCAACAACGCCAACAATGAGGACGACCAGCAAACAGATGGTGGTCATGACTGGAACGCCGCGCTTAGTCACCCCCATGAACGCAGGGGCCTGGCCGGAGCGCGCCATGCCGGTGATAACGCGGCCAGCGCCGAACAAGTCAGAGTTGATAGCGGACAGCGCAGCAGAGATAACCACGACGTTGAGCAGGGCAGCGGCCCAGTTCACGCCGAGGGTGCTGAAGATCTGGACGAATGGCGACTGCTCGCCGGTGATTGTGCGCCATGGGTTGATGGAGACAATGAAGAAGATCGCCAAGACGTAGAACAGCAGGATACGAACCGGGACGGTGTTGACGGCCTTTGGGATGGTCTTTTCTGGATCTTCCGCTTCGGACGCGGTCACGCCGATAATTTCCGTGCCACCGAAGGCGAACAGGACCAGGATGAAGGCGGAAATCATTCCGGTTGGGCCATTAGGCATGAAGCCACCGTCGTTCCACAGGTTGTCGATGCCCACGTGCTGGTTGCCGTCGCCCAGGTTGAAGATCAGGATGGCGGCGCCACCGAGGATCATGGCAATAACGGCGGAGACCTTGATGATGGTCATGCCGAACTCAAGCTCGCCGAACCAGCGCGCAGACGCCAGGTTTGCCGCGCCGACGATCAGCAGCGTGATGGCCACCCACACCCACTGCGGCGTGTCCGGGAACCAAAATTTCATGTAAATGGCGATGGCGGTGAGGTCCGCGAGGCAGACGATGATCATCTCGAAGGCGTACATCCAGCCAGTGATGTAACCCGACCAGCCACCGAGGTGCTCGCGCACGTATTCGGCGAACGAGCCGGCGACAGGCATTTGAACTGCCATTTCACCCAGCGCGCGGAGCATGAAGTACACCACGGCGCCGCCGAGCAGGTAGACCAACAGCACGGATGGGCCGGCTGCTTGGATGGCGCCGGCCGAGCCGTAGAACAGGCCCGTGCCGATGGCCGAGCCCAACGCGATGAAGTGGATGTGGCGAGCTTTTAGCCCGGCACCCTTGGCAATAGTGGACATGGGGTTGCCTTGTCTCTGTCGGAAGTTTAAGTGTCAGACTAACTGTACATTTCTTCCGACCCTGCGCATAATATGCAACTAGGAACGGGCGTCGAGAAGCGTGCTGTTATTGCGCCAGCTCAGGGTACTTGTCCATAACCTCGCGGAACTTAGAGTCATCGTCGCTTTGTCCCTCGAACGCGGTCACGCTCAGCTCGCCGGTCGCGCCGTCGAAGTAGACCTCCTCAAACGTCTCAGGACCGTTGGTCTCGCCGTACACCGCAGCCAAATCCTTTGCGAGCTCAGCCTGTGGGCGGGAGATGTCAAAGATGACGTGCGCTTCCTTCTCTCCGCAAGACTTCGCTCCGATGTTGGCCGAGTACTCCTTATCTAGGGCGGGATCCAGCTTGCCGATGGTCGCTGCCATGTCCTGAATGTTCTTCACACATTGATCCACTGGTACCTGCGCTGAAAGAGAAGAGATGTCATTTTCGATGGAAGAATCCTGACCCTTGAAGTGGTGCACGGTCTCCGGAAGATCCTTTAACTTCACGCTTTCCTTCGCAAACTTCTCCCACGGCCCGGCCAAATCGATTGCCGGATCGGTGAACAGAAACTCGGTGGAGGTGCCGTCGATGGTCACGTGGATTGCGGTCGGAGTGCTCGGATTCGCGCGGTATTCCTCCTGGTACTTCTTGACCAGCTCGACAGACTCCGCGGCGGTCATTTCGACGCTCCAATCGTCCGGGTTCGCCCCGCCGATCAGTCGTACCAGCTGGCCGTCGAGGTACATTTCAGAATCCTCAACCTTCGGCCCCTTGCCATCGCTTTTCGACGCCCTTGAATCCTTCATGTCAGATGTTTGAGGGGCGTTGCCTGATTCATTTGTGCCGGTACAGCCGGTCAGAAGCGTGGCGGCCACAACGGACGCAGCAAAGAAAGAAGTACTTTTTTTCATAGTGTTTACTATAAATTTCCTTAATGAATCCAGCTATGAAAGTGCATGAATCGTTATCTTCCGAGACCAAAAAGTGGCGCGCTTCGCATTATTGGGGAAAGTGGCGTACGGTTGGGTGCGATGAGTAACACCGATAACGTTGCCAGCGGCGTAGAAGAGCTGGAAAATGTCACAACGTCGGAAACTCAGGATACTTCGCAGGACGTCAATAATGACGTCAGGGATGCGAACACTTCTGAGGACGACACCACGCAAGGTTTCGAAAACTTGGGGCTGCCTGCAGAAGTGCTGAAGGCCATCGCCAAGGTTGGCTATGAGACCCCATCCCCAATTCAGTCCGAGACTATCCCAGTCTTAATGGAAGGCCGCGACGTCGTCGGCCTCGCGCAGACCGGTACCGGTAAGACTGCAGCTTTCGCGCTGCCAGTGCTTTCCCGCATCGACAAGTCCGTGCGCGCACCACAAGCCCTCGTGCTTGCCCCAACCCGCGAGCTCGCGCTCCAGGTAGCAGACGCATTCCAAGAATTCGCCGATCACCTCGGTGGCATCAATGTGCTGCCGATCTACGGTGGCCAGGCCTACGGCATTCAGCTGTCCGGTCTGCGCCGTGGCGCTCAGATCGTCGTGGGTACCCCAGGTCGCGTCATCGACCACCTGAAGAAGGGCACCCTGGACATCTCCGGTCTGCGCTTCCTCGTCCTCGACGAAGCCGACGAGATGCTCAACATGGGCTTCCAAGAAGACGTCGAAAGAATTCTGGAAGACACCCCTGAGGACAAGCAGGTTGCTCTGTTCTCCGCAACCATGCCAAACGGCATCCGCCGCCTGTCCAAGCAGTACCTGAACAACCCAGCCGAGATCACGGTCAAGTCCGAGACTCGCACCAACACCAACATCACGCAGCGATTCCTCAACGTCTCGCACCGCAACAAGCTCGACGCGCTGACCCGCATCCTCGAGGTCACCGAGTTCGAAGCAATGATCCTGTTCGTGCGCACCAAGCACGAGACCGAAGAAGTTGCAGAAAAGCTCCGCGCTCGCGGTTTCTCCGCAGCAGCCATCAACGGCGACATCGCCCAGGCTCAGCGTGAGCGCACCGTGGACCAGCTCAAGGATGGCCGCCTGGACATCCTCGTAGCTACCGACGTCGCAGCTCGTGGCCTCGACGTGGAACGTATTACCCACGTCTTCAACTACGACATTCCTCATGACACCGAGTCCTACGTGCACCGCATCGGCCGTACCGGCCGTGCAGGCCGCTCCGGCGAGGCAATCCTGTTCGTGACCCCTCGCGAGCGTCGCATGCTGCGCTCCATCGAGCGCGCCACCAACGCGACCCTCGTAGAGATGGAACTGCCGACTGTCGACGAGGTCAACGAGTCCCGCAAGTCCAAGTTCGCTGACTCCATTACCTCTTCTTTGGAAGATTCCCAGATCGCGCTGTTCCGCAGCCTGGTCAAGGAATACTCCGAGGAGCACGACGTGCCTCTCGAAGACATTGCTGCAGCCCTGGCTACCCAGGCGCAGGCTGGCAACGACTTCCTGCTCAAGGAGCTCCCACCAGAGCGTCGTGAGCGTCGCGAGCGCTTTGATCGTGATGACCGTGGCGGCGACCGCTTCGAGCGTCGTGACCGTTTCGATCGTGGTGACCGTGGAGATCGCGGCGATCGCGGTGCTCGCTTTGAGCGCAACGACGACATGGATGTCTACCGCCTTGCAGTGGGCAAGCGCCAGCACGTGCGCCCAGGTGCCATCGTGGGCGCTCTCGCCAACGAAGGTGGCCTGTCCTCCAAGGACTTCGGACGCATCACCATCTCTGTCGATCACACCCTGGTCGAGCTGCCAAAGAACATGCCAGCCTCCGTCCTGGAGCGTCTCGCAGACACCCGCATCTCTGGCCAGCTGATTCACATCGAAGCAGCCCCAGGCGCTGACATGGGTCCACGTGGCGGTTTCCGCGAGCGTGACTCCGATGGTCGACGCAGCCGTGATGATCGACGCGGATACCGTGGCGATCGCGACGACCGCGGTGGCGACCGTGGCGGCCGTGGTGGAGATCGCGGTGGCGACCGTGGTGGCCGTGGCGGCTACCGTGGTGGACGCGATCGTGATGACCGTGGTGGAGAACGTGGCGGTTTCCGCGGTGGATTCCGCGACCGCTAGTACCTAGCACTGCTAAAGCCCGTCAAGAGTTGATTCTCTTGGCGGGCTTTGTTGTTTGTGGGAGCCTCGTGCTTTGGTGAAACCAGCTACGTAAAACCAGCTATTGGGAGTAGGACAACTGCTATTTGGCAATATTTCCCTAGAAAGCAGACTCCATACTCCCAATAGCCGGTTTCACAAAGCTGGAATTGCGCCCAGATGGAATTGCAGATAGCTGGAATTGCGCTAAGCGAGAGGGAGAGCCCCAGGGAAGGGCCCTCAAATCTTGGCTACTAGATGAACATCAGGCCTGCGGTGACGAGCCACAGCAGGTTGAAGATGCCGGCGAACATAGAGAGCTGGCCCTTGGCCTTCTTCCAGTCGGCGATTTCGGTGGCTCCGGCTTCAGCATCCAGGCCGAGAGCAGCGATCATCTTGCGCTGGCGAGGCAGGATCAGGAAGAAGAGCACCGCCCAGGCTACGACGGACAAGCCGATGGCAGCGTGGAACTGGCCCTCGGAGAACAGGCCCTCTGCGATGAACTCGGCAATGCCCAGCAGCGGAACCAGCAGGGACAGCATGCCGTAGGTAGAGCTGATCTTATGTAGCAGTGCAGCGGCGCCACGGGCATCGGTGTCCCTATTGTGGGCGGCGAGTGCCTTGACGTGGAAAGTCGAGGTCGCCACGGTTACGGGGCCGAGGAAAAGGATGGCGGTCAGGATGTGCAGAATAAGCATTTATCGCTCCAAAGTTAGCGGTCGAAACAAGTGTTCACCATAGCAGGCCAGGCGCATGGCAGCGATGTCATCCCGGGGGAGTGGCAACCCATATATTGCAGCCACATGCGCCAAACGACGCGCGTACCAACATCTGGTGCGCAATGCAGGCTGCCACTGACTAGGTAGCGCATCGGATTTTTCCTGATTAGCGGCAGCTGAGACGGCCACCAGGTTGAGGGGATCGTTGGCAAAGCGATGACGTTGTTCAGCACTCCAGGAGTGCGCCCCCAAATCCCAGGCAGCGCGAAGCGGGAAAATGTGGTCGATCTGCACCTCCTCGGTTAAAGGAGAGCCTGTGTAGGGGTCGGTTACCGGGGTCGGGGATACCTCACACGAGCGATCGACTGGGGTTTGATACGTGTGGGAAAGGATGAGGTCCCGGGTGGTGCAAGAATGGCCGTCGATAAGCGTGGGGGCCCAATCACCGAAGGCGGCGCGGTCGTAGCCGTGGACCGATTGGCGCTGGGGGACGGCGGGGATCAAATGGAGCGTGTTGTTGAGCGAAGCGGCGGGCGTGGGGAAGACGGGGCGATCGAGGAAGAGGAGAAAAGCCGTGGTCAGGGTCAGGAGAAGCAAGAAAAAGCGGGTAGCAGTCACACTTAGTTAGACTGGCTACCCGCTCCAAAAGGTTCCCTTGAAGTCTATGCGAGCATCTCCGGGGTGAGCATGCCCTTCTCGCGGGAGAGCCTAGAAGCCTTGTCGAACTGCTCGGTGATGTGAGGCGCAGGAGCCTTGGTCATCAGCGAGACGGCAACCATGAACACGACGTTGGCGAGGAAGCCCGGCACAATTTCGTACATAGTGCTCGACAGCGCGCTCTGGCCCCAGGCGAAGGACACCACGGCGCCGGCGATCATGCCCGCGATCGCGCCCGGGGTGTTTAGACGCTTCCAGAACAGCGCCGCGATCACGATCGGGCCAAAGGCGGAACCGAAGCCTGCCCAGGCGAAACCAACCAGGCCCAGGATCGAATCCGAAGGATTCACAGCAAGCACGCCCGCCACCACAGCGACCAGCAAGACCGAAAGGCGAGACAGCCACATCAGGTTCTTCTGGCGTGGCTGGCGCTTGACGGTGATCATGTAGAGATCCTCGATGAGGGCGGAGGAGGTCACCAGCAGCTGGGAAGAGATGGTGGACATGATGGCCGCGAGCACTGCGGTCAGTACCAGGCCGGCGATGAGTGGGTGGAAGAGGATCCGGCCCATGTCCAGGAATACGGTCTCATACGCCTTGGTGTCGGTGACGTCGATGTTGGGATTCTGGGCAAAGAACACGGTGCCGATCATCGCGGTGAACAGGGCGCCGACAATGCACAGGAGCATCCAGAAGATGCCGATGCGACGGCCCGCGACAGCATCGGCAGGCTTACGCATGGCCATAAAACGCACGATGATGTGGGGCTGACCAAAGTAGCCGAGGCCCCAGGCCATGTTGCCGATGATCGCGGCGATGGACACACCAGAAATCATGTTGAAGTAATTCGGGTTGCCTTCGCCACCGGTGTACGGGCCGTAGTCATTCGTCGTCTGCCAGCCGAAAATATCCATCGGGTTGTCCAGGGCGATCACCGCCATGACGGGCACGATGATGAGCGAGGCGAACATGATCAGGCCCTGCACGGCGTCGGTGTAGGACACCGCGAGGAAGCCGCCGACGAAGGTGTACGCCACGGTGATGGCAGCCACGATCAGCATTCCCGTCAGGTAGTCCCCGCCGAATGTCGATTCAAAGTACTTGCCACCAGAGACCATGCCGGAGGAGACGTAGAAGGTGAAGAACACCAGGATGACCACTGCGGACGTGATGCGCAGGACGTGGGAGGTATCGTGCAGGCGGTTTTCGATGAAGCTAGGAACAGTGATCGAGTTCCGCGCCACCTCCGTATAGGAACGCAGGCGCGGCGCAATCCACTTCCAGTTAGCCCAGCAGCCAATGAGCAGGCCGATCGCGATCCACAGCTCTGAGAAACCAGCCACGAACAGCGCGCCCGGCAGACCCATCAGCAGCCAACCGGACATGTCCGACGCGCCCGCCGAGAGAGCAGCAACCACCGGGCCGAGGCCACGGCCGCCGAGCATGTACTCGTCGTACTTCTTGGTTTGTGTGTAGCTCCAATACCCAATGCCCAGCATCACGGCCATGTAGATCACGATCGCGATGATGAACCAGCTGTGTTCGCTCACTTAATGAGTTCCCCTCTAGATAACCGGGCGCCTGTGGCCCGCGCAACTTTTAATAATCGTATCGTGGTGCCAGGCTCCCGTGGCCCACTTGGTCCAGGTAGATGTGCCCTGGAATCCGATAATTGAAGCAGAGCTGGTACAAACTTAAGTATGCCTTCGTACCTGCTTCATGGATTCTGGACTAAATCGTCCGGGCTTCATCTATGGATTGAGCAGGTAGAAGGCCACCGCATCATGCTGCCGGAGAATCTTCCCGAGGATGCACTCCCGCCGCTGCTCCGCGGGCTTCTCGACGGCAAAAGCTTCCGGCACCTCCATCGAACAACGTTGCGCACCCCCAAGGGGAGGGAAGTCACCCTCGATATCCCCACCGCTGCCTACACCCCACAACAAGCAGTGCAGCTCTTGGCACAATTGGCGATCTTCGATCTAGAAACTCCAGCGACCCCAACCGCTGAGCGCGACTACCTGGCCCCGGATTTGTTGTGGCTCATTCACGCCTACCTTGGCCTCGATCGGTTCGTCCGGGCCGGACGCCTGGTGTTGCGCACCCGGTGGGAGGATTCGAAGTGGTGGCCGCAGTGGCAGCTGGTGACCGGGCTGGGGGAGCTCGGGTGGATCGCCGAGATGACGGCAGCCGCGCCGGGTGTGCTCATCGCCAATGGCGGTTCGGGCGTTATGGAAGACATGGCCGACGAGCTGCCACACTGGATCGCCAACGCCTACCTCAAGGCGCTCTACGAGCTGCCACGGCCGTACCCTTGGCATGACTTCACCGAGTCCCTGCTCAGCTCGACTCCAATCCGCCGTGGCGGCCCGCAACTGGTGACGCAGCTCAAGGCGTGGAAAGAGTCCCTCACCAGCTCGGATGTCTCGCTGGTGGTGATCGTCGAGGAGCCTGTCTCGGAAGAAACCCCTGCCGACGATCGCGGTTGGTTCGTCCGCCTCCAAGTACGCCTGGATGCCGATTCGCCGAGCCCGGTGCGCTTCACCCAGCTTGATGGTGCGACGAAGAAGCTGGTGGAGCGTGGGTATCAGCGGATCACAGACATCGCCCCCGTGCTTGCCGACGACGCCGGCCTTTCCCACGCCCGCGCCGCAGCATTCCACCAGCCAGGTGAGAACTCGGGCGACTTGGATGTTTCCCTGACCACTGACCAGATGGTGTCTTTCATTACCAAGGATGTTGCGCGCATTCGCGCCACGGGCTTTGTGGTGATGCTGCCCAAGGCCTGGTCGACCTATGAGCCAAAGATGCGCCTGGACCTGTCGGAACCCTGCGACCGCGCGATCGCCCCCACCAAGTCCACCATCGGCCTGGACCAGTTGGTGCAGTACGACTGGAAAATCAGCATCGGCGACGTCGAGCTCACCGACGCTGAAATGGCAGAGATCGTTTCAGCCAAGGCGGGCCTGATCAATCTGCGCGGCCGGTGGGTCATGGCTGACACCGATGCGCTGAACAAGATCGCTTCGTATGTGGAAGAGCTGTCCAAGAGCTCCCGCAAGAACGTGAAAAAGCGCATGGAAACGGCCATGATGGAGGCCCAACTCGCCCGCGCAAACAACGATCCTCGGGCCGATCAGCTGGAGGAGAAAGCCCAGGAACTACTAGAGCAGTTCAATAAGGGACTGGAAAACACCGCCCAAGTCACCCTTGCCCAGCTGCGCGAGCTCGCCCTGAAACTATCCGACGATTACCCCGTGGAATTCACCGGCACCGGCTGGCAGAATTCACTGCTAGGTGGCACCAACACCCCCGCCCCCGAGCGCCTCCCAGTTCCCGACACCGTGCGCGCTCACCTGCGCGAATACCAGCGACGCGGCGTGGATTGGCTGGCCTGGATGAGCGAAAACAACCTGGGCGCCGTGCTTGCCGACGACATGGGCCTCGGAAAAACCATCCAGCTCCTCACCCTGCTGGCCATTGAAAAAGAAAAGCACCCCGACCGCGGACCCACCCTTGTGGTGTGCCCGACATCCGTCGTCGGCAACTGGATCGCCGAAGCCACCAAATTCGTGCCGAGCCTGAAAACCATGACCCACCACGGCTCCGACCGCTACGCCGGCGAAGAATTCCTAGCGAAGGCCCGCGCGATGGACCTCGTGGTGACTAGTTATGGCGTGGTCACCCGCGACTTCAAACTCCTCGGAAAGCTCGAATGGGATCGCGTAGTACTAGATGAGGCGCAGGCGATTAAGAATTCGGGGACGAGGGCGTCGCAAAGCGTGCGGTCCCTGCCCTCCCGGCATCGCGTCGCACTCACCGGCACCCCGGTGGAGAATCGCTTGTCTGAGATGCGCTCTATCCTGGACTTTTGCAACCCGGGTGTGCTGGGTTCGGCATCCTTCTTCCGCAACCACTTTGCCAAAGCCATCGAACGTGAAAATGATGAAGCGATGACGCAGCGGCTGCGTGATCTTACTGCTCCTTTCATTTTGCGCAGGCTCAAGACCGACCCCGCCGTGATCGACGATCTGCCGGAAAAGAGCGAGGAGATTTTGACCGTCGACATGACGACGGAGCAGGCCGGGCTCTATACGGCGCTGGTGGAGGACATTCAGCAGAAGCTGGCGAGCGCGGAAGGGATGGCCAAGCGCGGGCTGGTGCTGTCCACCATCACCCGCATCAAACAGATCTGCAACCACCCCGCGCACTATTTGCAGGACGGCTCGCTGATCACCAGACGCGGCAAGCACCGTTCGGGCAAGGTCAAGGCCCTCATGGAGCTGGTGAAGACCTGCACCGAAAACGACGAGAAGATGCTCATCTTCACCCAATACAAAGCCTTCGGTGACCTGCTCGTGCCGTACCTCAGCGGGCGTCTCAGCCGCGACATTCCGTTCCTACACGGCGGGGTGAGCAAGACCGGTCGCGACAAAATGGTGGCCGAATTCCAATCCCCGGACGGCCCGCCCGCCATGGTGCTCTCGCTCAAAGCAGGCGGCACCGGGCTGAACCTCACCGCGGCAAACGTCGTGGTGCACATGGATCGCTGGTGGAACCCAGCCGTGGAAAACCAGGCCACCGACCGAGCATTCCGAATCGGGCAGCTTCGCGAAGTTCGGGTGTACAAAATGATTACCCGTGGCACCATGGAGGAATCGATCCAAGACATCCTCGACGGAAAAATGCACCTGGCCAGCGCCATCGTCGGGGAAGGTGAAGGTTGGATCACCGAGCTGTCGCCGGACGATCTGGCGCTGCTCATGAGCTACCGAGGCAGGGATACCTAAATGAACGTGCGCGCTAGAAAAGACAACGTCATCTACGCCAACTTCGGCAACACAACGCGCGTAGACACCCCGCCGCCTGCTCGGAAGCGTCGAGAGGTAGCCGAATCCCACCAGCAAGCCTTCATTCGCGACATCTTCCACGACGCCGCCGACGAAGGCCGCATCTCCCGTGGCAAGGCATACGCACGCAATGGCAACGTGGTCGCCTTCGACGTCCAGCGCGACCGCGTGATCGGAGCAGTCGCCGGATCGCAATTGGAACCGTTTCACGTTGAGGTGGTTTTCCCACATCGAGACAGCTCCGACATCGGCACTGTCACCTCGGCTTTGTTGGGCGCGCCGGGTCGCCTCGAAGGGGCGCGGCACG
This sequence comes from Corynebacterium kalinowskii, assembly GCF_009734385.1. Classification (NCBI taxonomy): domain Bacteria; kingdom Bacillati; phylum Actinomycetota; class Actinomycetes; order Mycobacteriales; family Corynebacteriaceae; genus Corynebacterium; species Corynebacterium kalinowskii. Next base: position 927,570 of record NZ_CP046452.1, read on the forward strand.
GGCGACTTACTCCGGACATGGTGACGACGTTGCTTGCCGACGCCCCTTCCGATGTACGCATGATGTGCGACTGCCCAGACCGGTCGCTGTGTTGCAAGCATGCAGTTGCGGTCCTGGACACGTTCGCGGACAAGGTCGCCGCGAACCCTGCTTTGCTCTTCGAGTTACGTGGACTGAATTTTGCGCAGCTGGAACAGTCCATGCAAGAAGAGGCTCGGACGAAATCCGAAGCCGCTGCTAGTCCTACTGCTACTGCAACAGCGTTTTGGGATGGCGGCTCGCTGCCTGCGTTGCCGAACCCTAAGATCGCGCCGGCCATTGACGATGCCGATGGCGATGCCCTGCACAAGGCGATGCGCACTGTGTCATACACTTCGGCCGATGAGCTGCGCGCTATCAGCGATTTGGAGGACTTGTATGACTTTCTCGTTCGACCGGAATGGAACTAGTGTTCGAATTTCGTTTGTCGTGTCCGCAGCGTCTGTTAAGAGTTGAGTCATGAAACAAATTAGCTTTCTTCATACCTCCGACTGGCAAATCGGAATGACCCGATGGTTCCTTTCTGCGGAAGCACAAGCGCGTTTCGACGCCGCCCGTTTAGCGGCGATCACACGATTAGGTGCCCTCGCAGTTGAGCACGATTGCGCATTTATAGTGGTCGCGGGCGATGTCTTCGAAACCAACTCCTTAAATAAGCAAACCACGGGCCGCGTGCGCGAGGCCTTAGCAGCGCTCCCCGTGCCGGTGTACCTATTGCCCGGCAACCACGACCCGCTGACACCAGACAGCATTTTCTTCAGCTCTGCCGTAGCGGACGGCGTGCACGTTATCGCAGATAGTAAGCCCATTGCGGTAGCTGATGGAGTGGAGCTGGTCGGGGCCCCGCTGACCTCGAAGCACACCGTTGACGATCCAGTCCGCTTGGCGTTAGAAACCCTCGAACCGGTAGCTCCAGGTACGATCCGCATCGCAGTAGGGCACGGTCAGGTGCAATCGCGTTCCTCCGAGCCTGCTGCCGATGCCATTGATCTAGAATTCGTTGAATCTTGCCTGGCTGACGGGGAGATTTCCTACCTTGCGCTTGGCGATACCCACTCCGCTGGACCTGTCGGCGCCAGTGGCAAAGTCTGGTTTTCTGGTGCGCCAGAAGTAACCGACTACCTGGAGCTCAGCACCGGTGGCGGTGAGAATAACTCTGGCCATGCGCTGGTGGTGCGCGTTTCCGACTCGCACGAGGTAGACGTCACCGAAGTGCAGGTTGGAACCTGGCGCTTCGAGGCGATCACTCGTGACATCAACTCTTGGGAGGATGCTCTTGCCTTCATCCGAGAGCTGGAAGCCTATGAGAATAAGTCCGAAGTAGCCATCAAGTATGCCCTGCGGGGCAGCATGGACTTAACGACCATGCGGTTCCTCGAAACCGAACTTGACCGGTTGGAGCCGATCTTCGCCGCTCTTTATGCGCGCGAACGACTCATGGACTTGCATTTGGATCCAGGGGAAGAGGATCTAGAGGCGATGAACGTGACTGGCTACCAGGCTGATGCGCTGACCGAATTGATAGCGAAGGCTCAGGCCGGCCCAGAGCAGCAAGCTGCGAGCGACGCGCTCCGACTCATGTTTCGGCTGAGTGGGGAAGGGAAGTAACCATGCAGATACACGAGCTTTCGTTCAGCAATGTTCGCGGTGTGACGAACTTTCACCTCGCTGACCTCCCAGAACGCGGCGTAGTAGTCATCTCCGGCGAGAACGAGGCCGGCAAGTCAACGATGATGGAAGCCCTGTGGACGGTGCTATTCCAGAAGTACTCCACTAACCACAAGGACGTCCGCGCGATGCAGCCTGCGGGCCGCGATGTCCCCATGCGTATCTGCCTGACTGCGACCGTTGGGCCAGTACGTTTCCGCTTGGTCAAGCAATACCTCAAATCGAAAAAGGCTGAGCTCACGGTCCTTGCACCTCACCGCGCTACCTACACCGGTGGCGATGCAGAGACACAATTGGACCGTATCCTTGGTGAACACCTCGACCGTGACCTACTGGAAACACTTTTCGTACGTCAGGGCAATGTCAACGCAGCCTTCGCAGCCGCGGGTATTCCATCGCTGGCTCATGCCTTGGATGGCTCCGATGCCAGTGACACACCGAAGGGCCCAGAGGATACGGGGCTTATCGACGCCGCAGCCAAGGAATACGACCGCTACTACACGCCTAGTGGCAAACCGAAGGGTGAACTGAAGCAAGCGCTGTCTACTTTTGATTCCTCTGAGACTGCCTTGGTGGCTGTTCAATCTAGGAAGTCCGAGCTCGAGACTGATGTCTTGGCCTTTTCTCGAGACGAAGCGCTTTTGAGCGAACACACCGCTAAGATTCCTGCGGCGCGGGTGGAGGTTGCCGATCGCAAGGCAGCGCTCGCAGCGGCAATCGAACTAGCAGCTAAGGTTTCTGCGGCGAAGAACGACCTTGAACACGCCCGAACTCTGGCTGTTGCTGCCGAGAAAGCACTCGAGCAACGCAATGAACAACGGTCGGCGGTGGCGAGTGCAAAGGCTCAACTTGCTGATCTCATCCAGTCCCGGGATCCACTAGCTGCGGAGGTGGAGGAGCACAAGGCTAGTTTGGCCAAGGCGAAGGAGCAGCTTGCCGATGCCGAAGAACGCGAGCGGTCCACTCGCGGTTTGCTCAACGATGCCCGCCGTGACATCGACATCCATCAACGGCACGCTCGCATTGTGGAGTTGCGAGAGCTGTTAGACAGCATCGAAGCTAAAGACAATGCCATTTCTGCATTGCGCCACGATCTTCCGGCGCGAGTCATCTCAGCTGCCACGGTCAAGCAAGCTGATGATTTGAGTTCCGCGGTCGCGGTGGCGCAGGCGAAGGTCGAAGCGCTCTCGGCGAAGTTGCGACTCAGCGCACCTGATTCGACTGCGGTCAAGATCAATGGCGAGACAGTTGCCGTAGGTACCGACGCTCAAGTGCGCGTCTTGCACAGCGCGACCACCATCGTCATCGGAGAAGTGACTGCCGAGTTTCTTCCGGACGGATCGAATGAAGAGGCCGTAGGCGAGCTGGAAGCTTGTCAATCCAAACTCACCCAGCTGCTTGGAGATTGGGAGGTACGTGAAGTTGAAGAACTCCGTCGCCTGTCCGCAGACCATGCCCGGCAGGAAGCGGAAATCGCCAAGCTAGAAACTGAACGGGCCGCCCTCGTGGGGAAGAAAGATCTTCGGGAGCTGCGTCGCGAGTTGGAAGACCTCGAGCGTGCGTTGGAAGGCTTAATTGTTCCGGAATCTGACGTGGCTCAGCTTCGTTCCCGAGAATCCGAGCTAAAAGAGGGGTTGTCTGCTCGGGAAGATTCGGTCCGCTCTTGCCGCGTCGAAGTCAAGTCGCTGGAAGCAGCCGACAAGCAGGTCGAACTTTCCATGGCGGACACCCGCATTGAAATCGCGACCACACAGTTAGCAAATCTAGAAACCGAGCTGACCAGAGGTGAAGAAGAAGCGTCGACAACTGAGCTCGAAGAAGACGTTTCGTCCCGGCGTGAGACCGTTCAGAAGTTGGAGAAGTCCACTACACAATTGCTCGAATCTGCTGCGGGAATCGATGTTGAAGAGGCTCGTGATCTGTTGGAAGGGGCCGAGAGCCTGCTTGAAGGTCTCAAGAAATCTGTTGCCGATACTGAGTTACGCATGGCAGAGCGAAAAGGAAACATCGGGCGGGCGGAAGGCGTGGCTGAAGAGCTCCTTCAAGCAGAAGCGCAACATGAAGCGGCGGAGCAGCAGCTTATTCGGGTGCAGCGCCGCGCAGACGCAGCTGCGCTGTTGCTGATCACCCTGCGACAACATCTCGATGCCGCCCGGCGACGCTACTCCGCACCCTTTGTCGCCAAACTCAGTGCGCTATCGCGGTCCCTGTTCGGCGCTGACCTTGACTTCATCCTCGATGACCAGCTGAGCATTTCCCAAAGGGTTATTGCAGACACCCCCATTGACCTCAAGGCTTTGTCTGGAGGAGCGCAAGAACAATTGGCTTTGCTGGCCCGCTGCGCCGTCGCGGAATTGGTCGATGAAGGCCATGGTGTGCCGCTGTTCATTGACGACGCTCTGGGCAACACTGACAAGCAACGCTTGGTGATGATGAACCGAGTGCTCACCAACCTTGGCAAGCAGCGCCAAGTGTTTGTGCTGACGTCCATGCCGGAGCGATTCGAACGCGTTGTAGGCAAAACGGCGTTGACGATGGATGAACTCAAGCGACTACGCGGGATCGATCCGGCAGACTAGTAGATTCTGTCAGCGCAAGTTGCAACGCAAAACCCGGTGTGGGAGACAGTACGAACTGTCTCCCACACCGGGTAATGGAGAATTCTGAAGGTTTAGCCCTGACGGATGGCAGAACCCTCGATCTCGATGTTGATGTCCTCGGAGAGCATAACGCCACCGGTGTTCAGTGGGGCGTTGAAGTCAATGTTGAAGTCCTTGCGGTTGATCTTCGTGGTTGCTTCGAAGCCCAGGCGGGTCTGGTTGTAAGGATCTACAGCGATGCCTGCGATCTCGACCTTCAGGGTGACTGGCTTGGTGATGCCCTTGATGGTCAGGTCGCCGGTCACGGTGCCTTCGGTGCCATCGATGTTGAAGTCGGTAGCGGTGAAGGTCATCTCTGGGAACTGCTCAACATTGAAGAAGTCCTCGCCACGAACGTGTGCATCACGATCAGCGCTGTTGGTGTTGATGGAGGCCGTCTTGATGGTGGCAGTTGCGGAGTTGTTCTCGCCGTAGGTGAGAGCAGCCTCGAAGTCGGTGAACTCACCACGAACCTTGGTGACCATTGCGTGACGCAGCCAGAAGCCGATACGAGAGTGGGAAGGGTCGAGGGTGTAGGTGCCATTGAAGTCAGACATGGGATATCTCCTAATAGTTTTTTGGTGGACGCTTTGTCCGTGGTACCCACTGTACGCACAGTTCTGTGACGTGTCAACAAATGGGGCAAACTTTTTTAGCTAGGTATCCTGGCCTGCGTGAATGTCCTTGAAAAAAGAGTGATGAAATGTCACAATGGTTTGGTTATCGCTCGTATTTCACTTATGCTTTCGAGTAATTCAGGAAAACACTCTTAATAGGAGTGCACGGCGGCTAAGAGAAGTTTTGGCTGACAACCCACAAGGCAGGTTTAAGAGTTATGGCATCGAGCCCACGGTGGCTAAATGATGAAGAGCAGGCGTTGTGGCGTCTTATTCTTGGTGGTATCCGCCACCTGGAGCGCGGAATGGAGGACGTCCTCCAATCTGAATCCGGCATCGGTGCCAGCGAGTTCTCCGTGCTGGTAGTGCTCTCCGAGGCGGAGAACCGCTCGCTACGCCTTCGCGATTTGTGTCAGGTTCTGGAGTGGGATCGCAGCCGTGCCTCTCACCAGATCACCCGCATGGAGCGCCGTGGTCTCGTTGTAAAGGAAAAGTGCCCCGAAGACGCTCGCGGCGTTTTTGTCACTCTTACCAATGATGGTCTGGCGCGTCTAGAAGGCGCTGCTCCAGGCCACGTCGAGTCTGTTCGTCGAATGGTATTTGATCACCTGACGCCAGAAGAATCCGAACTGCTACGCGTGTTTTTCGCCAAACTGATCGATACCGACCCGCAGGGCTAAAAGTTCAGGGTCAAAGTCAGGGTAAAGCCCGATGCCGCCCCGCTCGAATTCCGGAACAATGGAGTTTGAAAGCAGCAGATACGAGACAGAAAGGGCGGCAATCATGACCACTCCACAAGGTAACTTCGATCCTTCCAACCAGAACGACTTCTCCAAGCTCGACGGCACGATCCCATTCCTCAGCCGCAAGCTGAACCGCAGCAAGACTAATTCGATGCTCTTTGGCGTGCTAGGCGGCATCGCAGAGACCTATGGCATCGATGCAACCCTGCTCCGCTTGGTCTTCGTTCTCTCCGTTTTCTTCTTCCCAGCAATGGCGCTGTTGTACGCTGCAGCGGCAGTGCTGATGTGGAACACCTAGTTCCCCAATACGACAAGAGCCCCTCAACCGTTTCTGGTTGAGGGGCACTTTGCTTATTTGCGCTTATTCGAAGCGACGGGAGCGGATCAAGAGGCCAACGCCAATCGCTGCCAAGATAGTGCCAAGTCCGAGCGCAATCTCGGGGTTAGCGCCAGTATTGGCAAGTACGCGGTTAACGCGAGACTGCGGGCTTTGCTTCTGTGGCTGCTGCGACGCAGGAGGGTTACTCACACCCAGCACAGCGTCGCCACGATCAGCAACAGGTGGAGTCTGGGAATCGCCGCCGGTTTGTGGTCCAGGAACCACTGGATTAGGTGGGGTTGGGTTACCACCATCGCTGGAGCCAGAGCTACCTGGAATCGGGATCGGGATCGGAATGATAGGAATTCCGCGATCGGGAGTTTTCGTCGGAGTAGGGGAAGGAGTCTCCGACGGTGTTGGGGATGGTGTCACGGACGTCGTTGGGGTCGGTGTGGCCGTCGGCGTCTTGGACGGTGTGACGGTCGGCGTGGATGTCGGCGTCGGGGTCACGGAAGACGTCGGTGTCGGCGTGGCAGACGTCGTTGGGGTCGGTGTGACGGTCGGCGTGGACGTAGGCGTCTTAGTCGGTGTCGGCGTGGCAGTCGTCGTTGGGGTTGGCGTGGACGTCGGCGTCTTAGTCGGGGTCGGGGTGGCAGACGTCGTTGGCGTCGGGGTGGCAGTTGACGTTGGGGTCGGCGTCACGGTCGGCGTCGGCGTCGGCGTGGCAGATGTCGTTGGGGTCGGCGTCGGGGTCTTGGTCGGAGTGACCACCGGGATGGGCGTGATTTCGTTGGTTAGCTTTACGACGGCATTGGTCTGTGCAGCGATCGTGAGCGTCGCGGTCTTTCCATCGTCCGAGATCACGATGTTGCCGTCGCCTTCGTCAATCGTGGAGAATTTTGGAGTGGAGAAGGTGAATCCGTCGATCTCGGGAAGATTGATTTCCGTCAGGGTGACCTTGGTATTTACCGGCAGCTCGATACCGCCATTGGTGACTTCGCCTGGGATGACTTCGTAGGTTTTGACCTCGTCGAAGGCGTCGTTAGGGGAGTCGATAGTGGCTTGGACGGTGAAGGTGGTGCCTACCGGCAAGCTAGCAGAGGAGTCGGACATGACCTTCTGAATGTCGAAGGAAGCACGTGGCACACCGTCAATGGTGCCTGTACCTTCGCCCTTGCGAATGACCGTGCTAGTGAGTTCCTGGCCATTGACCGTGGCAGTGTTGGTGAACTGTGCTTGGTTTGGAGCTGGCTTTCCGTCCGTGGTTTCGGTGCGGTAGAACAGCACGTAAGTCTTGTTTTCGTCCCAACCACCGGCTGGTGCAGCAACGGTGATGTTGGCCGCTGTGCGGGAGTCATTGACGTAAAGACTCCCGATCGGAAGGATGTTCTCTCCAGCTGGGTGCCACGGGTCAGCTTGGAACTCCTCGGTGGTCATTTGGTAGAAGGTGAAGTTGTTCGGATCGTCTACGTAGACGTGACCTGCACCAAGCTCATCGTAAATCTCCAGCGGAGCTTCGCCGAGCTCAGCGATGTCTGATCCCGCGATGAGTACTGGCCATACGAAAGTGGAGTAATTGTTCTCGGACCAGCCCCACTTCTGAGAATCCTCGATAGCTGGGGTCTCGGGGCCGATGATGCCGTCTTCCGGGAGTTCAATAATGACAACCTCGCCGTCGAGGACGATCTCGACAGTGGTGTCTCCAGGTTCGGTCACTTTACGGGCCTGGACCTGCACCGAGACAGTGCCTTGGACGTTGTCCATGTTCGCAAAGGCATCGTTTAGCGTGCATACCATGTTGCGGGAGGCGGTAGAAACAGTGCAGCTTCCGCCGACAGTGTTTTCTGAGTTAACCAGCGGGAAAGTGAAATCGTTTGGTGGAGCGATCTCTTCAGGAAAATCTACCTGGAAAGATTCGCCACCGACGATGCCTTCTGGGGCAGACCAATCGATGTTGATCCTAGCTGTATCCCATTGTTCCAGCGTTCCGTCAGTGGTGATCAACTCGGGGTTGCCGAGTTCGATATCGCCGACGGCGGCTTGTGCGGATGGGTTAAAACTCGCAAAACCAAGAACGACGAGGGCACACACTGCAAGCAGCGCGATAGCGCGCCTCGCCGTGTCAGAAAAATAACTCCTAATGGCGGACATTCAGTTATTCCTTATCGATTCGTTTGTGCCAGTACCCGGAGAAGTACGGCGTGGTAGGTCTAAGACGCATCTTTGTGTTCGTTGGGCAATTCAATAAATTAACCCAATAAACATCTCAGCTGTCGCTTACCGTATCAAGGAAAACTTAAGGTTTATTACGCTAATCATGGTTTTGAGATGGTTTTGTTATGGATAGGCACAGTTTGGGGGTGCTCTACTAAACTGCGCATACGCTGTGAAAATGAATCCATTTGTTCAATAGTTCGGCACTGAGCGTCGAGACCTTACATAAGTGCAGGCTAAGAAGCTGGGCCAGGATAGATGAGCGTGTCGCGGTGTGGTCCACGCGAGTTTGCCTCAAACAACAGAAAACCCGTCCTGGATAAATATCCAAGACGGGTAAGTGGTGCCCTCGAGAGGATTCGAACCTCCGACCTTTGGTACCGGAAACCAGCGCTCTATCCCCTGAGCTACGAGGGCAACTCGCACGTAGCGATGGATAGAACTTTAACACCATCGCCCACCGCGATGAAATCGCCCTCCGCTAAAGAAGCGGGGCTACTCGGCTAGCACGACGATCAGCGTCCGTGGCCCGTGAACTCCCTCCACACGAGACAATTCGATGTCTGAGGTGGCGGAAGGCCCGGAGATCATGGTGGTGGGTACGGATGGGTCCAGGCGTGCCACCATTTCGGGGACTGAGTAGACCACGGAATCCCTGCGCACGATGCACACGTGTACATCTGGCACGAGCGTGAGCGCGCGACGTCCGCATGCCTCTCCAGCCTGCAGACAGATGGTGCCAGTTTGGGCGGAGGTCACGTGGGAGTCCGTCACTACGGCATCTATGTCTCCCAGCGAGCGGGGATCGCTGGCGACGTCGTCTGCAGAAGTAGTGCCGTCAAAGGCGTCGAAAAGCTCAGCTTGAAGACCTGGGGCATGCACCACGGTTCGTGCGCCTCGGGAGGACAGAATCTCAGCGAGGGTCTGGCCGATCTCGGAAGCTGGGCAGCGACGAACCTCGGCTTTGTAGTCCAGCAGTCGATCTTCGAGAATATCCAGCAGCTCATCGGAAGGCACAGTGAAATCCGTATGGTAGTTGCGTGGCACCGGATGCGGGCCAGCAGGCGTCCCCGCTAGCTCATGGGCCCGGTGGATGCGCTCCAGGATCTCTCGCTTGGCGGCTTCATTTCGCTCACTCATTGCTGTAGCCCCTTTTCTCGCTCGCCCGCCAAGAGCTGCTGGCCGGCTTCGCTATTAAACCACGTACGGAAACTCTGCTTCGGCGGGATCGGGGTGTCGCGAACCGACGTCCATCCGCCGAGAAAGCCGGGCAGCCAGGTGATCGCACCCTTTGTGCCACCGAGCACGCGCCCCATGAAGATCAGTCGCGCAATAACTTGCCACAGCTGCGCGTGACCAAACGCTGCGCCAACGCCTGCGAAGATAGCGCCTTCCGCAGGTGGCTTGGACGTTTCAATTTTTTTGTGGCGAAGCTCGAGCAGTACATCGGTGATCGGAATTTTGACCGGGCAGACCTCGTTGCATCGACCACACAACGTAGACGCGTAAGCCAGGGACGCGTTCGGATCATGATGGTCAGCGAAGCCGGTGAGCTGTGGCGTCAGGATTGCGCCAATGGGGCCCGGGTAAGTGGAGCCGTAGGCATGGCCGCCGGCTCGTTCATAGACCGGGCAGACGTTGAGGCAGGCAGAGCAGCGGATGCACTTGAGGGCTTCGCGGCCAATGGCGTCGGAAAGCACGGCGGTGCGACCGTTGTCCACCAGCACCACGTGGAAGTTCTGCGGGCCGTCGCCAGGAGTGATGCCCGACCACGTGGACACATATGGCGCTTGGCGCTCGCCCGTGGAGGAACGGGGCAGTAGCTGGAGAAAGACCTCCAGGTCCTGGTAGGTGGGCAACAGCTTCTCGATGCCCATGACGGAAATCAGGGTCTCGGGAAGGGTGAGGCACATGCGGCCGTTGCCTTCAGATTCCATGATGGTGATGGTGCCCGTCTCGGCGATGCCGAAGTTCGCGCCTGAGATGGCGACCTTGGCCTGCATGAACTGTTCGCGCAGAAAGGAACGGGAAGCTTCGGCGAGATCGGCCGGGTTGTTGGTGAGTGACTCGTCGGTGCCCGGCATCTCGCGGACAAAGATTTCCCGCACCTCTGAGCGGTTACGGTGGATCGCCGGAACCAGGATGTGGGAGGGGCGATCGCCACCCAGCTGCACAATGAGTTCAGCTAGGTCCGTCTCGCGGGCTTCGATGCCCGCTTCGTGAAGCTGCTCATTGAGCGCAATTTCCTGGGTGGCCATCGACTTGATCTTGACCACGTTTTTCTCGCCTGTGGCTTTCACCAGTTCAGTGACGATCTCGCCAGCTTCCTTGGCATCACGTGCCCAGTGCACGTGTCCGCCCCGCGCGGTGACGGCCGCTTCAAACTGTTCCAGTAGTTCGGGTAGGCGAGCGAGGACATCACGTTTAATGTTGGAGCCTGCTTCGCGCAGGGCTTGCCAATCGTCCAGCTCATCGACGACATGCTGTCGCTTCCCACGAATCGTCGTTGTCGCGTGATGGAGGTTCTTACGTTGGGTTTCGTTTCGTAGGCCGTCATGCGCAGCGGCGGTAAACGCTTGCTCACCGTGAAGGAGGCTGATGTCCGAAGCGTGTGGGGGCAATACTGGAGTTCCGAGGCTGACTTTCACAGCATGGCCTCCTTGCCATAGACCGCGGCAGTGGGGGACCAAGGGTTTTCCTTGGTAGATGCCAGGATTTCTGCGAGATGCAGTACGCGCACGCCCGTCTTTTGTCGGGCGAGTCCGCCTCCGATATTCATCAAGCATGAGGCATCACCTGCGGTGACATACTCGGCGGGGGTTTCGAGGACGTGGCGCACCTTGTCCTGCATCATGGCGGCGGAGACTTCGGCGTTCTTGAGAGAGAAGGTGCCACCGAAGCCGCAGCATTCTTCGGCATTCGGCAATGGAATGAGCTCGAGGCCTTCAACTCCACGCAGGAGCTGCAGCGGACGATCGCCTACTTCGATGAAACGCAGTGAGTGGCACGAAGCATGGTAGGTGACTTTGTGTGGGAAGTAGGCTCCCAGCTGGTCAACCTGCGCGACATCGATGAGGAATTCGGAAAGATCGTAGGTCTTAGCTGCTGCAGTGCGGGCGCCATCTACCAGGGCGGCATCGCCGTAACGAGATGCGACGTGCTCATGCTGTTCGCGGACAGCCCCGGTGCAGGAACCGGAAGGGCAGACTACGTAGTCGATCGACGGATCTGCAAAGGCATCAACATAGTTCTTGATCTGCGGGATCGCTTCCCGCTGGTATCCGGTGTTGACGTGCATCTGGCCGCAGCAGGTCTGCTCGGGTGGAAACACGACGTCGTATCCCAAGCGGGAGAGGATGACGGCTGTTGCCTTCACTGCGTCCGGAAACATGACATCACCGATGCATGTGGAAAAGAGTGCTATTCGCATGAGTTTCCTTAGGTGAAATCGGACTTAATCAAAAATCCGAAGCAAGGGGCGATGGGGATCACATCTCACTTCGCACTGTCACCCAGGCTACGCGAATATAACTCGGTTTTCCTTGTCTGAATCGAGAAAGAAAGATCACATAGATTTGATTTGCATTGGTCCAGGGTGGGCAATGCATAGTGGAGGAAACCTGATTTTGACATCCTGTCGTCGCTATTGTGTGGGTTAGAGATGTTGCTTTTCGGATGTCAAACACCACATACAATTGTTTGGATTTGGGAAATGTCACAGATTGAAATGTTTGAGCCCGCCCTCAACGCCGTTGCGGGAAGCTTGCCCCTCTCCGCGCTTGCGGGACTTTCACCATTGCTAGCGTTTTTCGTGTGCCTCATGGTTTTCAAGCTAAAGGCCCATACTTCGGCGGCGTTGTCGCTGCTGATAGCTCTACTAGTTGCCATAGCGGGATTCCGGATGCCCGTGGATCTCGCGTTGCTTTCCATGACCGAAGGCATCGTCTTTGGCCTCTTCCCGATCGTTTTCATCATCTGGATGGCGGTGTGGACCTATGACCTCACCGTGCGAGCTCATCGATTCGACGATCTGCGCCAGATCTTTGCCACGCTCGGCCGTGGCGATCAGCGCGTCCAAGCGATGCTCGTCGCCTTTTCCTTCGGCGGTCTGCTCGAAGCATTGGCAGGATTTGGGGCGCCGATTGCGATCGTCACCGCGATGCTGCTGGCCATCGGCCTCAAACCCATCAAAGCAGTGCTGACCACGTTGATCGCCAACACTGCGCCCGTCGCCTTCGGTGCCATGGCCATCCCAGTCACCACCGCCAGCATCCTCTCCGAACGCCCCCTGCACGACGTCGCCGCCACCACAGGCCTCCTCATGGGCATCCTTGCCACAGTGGTGCCCTTTGTTCTGTGCTTTGTGCTCGACGGCGTGCGCGGATTCAAACACATCTGGCCGATCGCCCTCATCTTGGGACTCACCTTCGGCGGCGGCCAGTTCATCGCATCCAACTATCTCACCTACGAGCTCACCAACGTTGTCGCGAGCCTCGCCTCGCTCGTAGTTGGTATCGCATTCCTGAAGTTCTGGGCGCCAACCACCCCTGAGGAGCAGCGATCCGAAGTCGCTGGCGGCCCGCTCACCCCGCAGCAGTCGGTTCTGGCGCTGTTTCCTTATCTACTGGTTGTCGTGGTCTTTGGAGTCGCAAAGCTCTGGCGCGTCGGAGTGAACGTACCGGCCCTGCTCGCCAGCACCGACATTAAAATCCCTTGGCCGGGGCTGCATGGCCACATTCATTCCAACGGCACCCTGTTTACTTTTAACTGGTTGTCCGGCCCGGGCACGCTGCTGCTGATCTGCGGGTTGATCACGACGCTGGTGTATGCGCGCGCCGACCGCGCCTTCACCTTCGCTGCCGGAATCCGCGAGCTTATCGACGGCCTCGGTCGCATGAAATTCAGTTTCCTCACCATCGCCTTGGTCATGGGCCTGGCGTACGTGATGAATTACTCCGGCCAAACCACCGCCATCGGCGCCGTCCTTGCGACAACCGGAGCGATCTTCCCACTGCTTTCCCCAATGTTGGGGTGGATCGGAACCGCGGTGACGGGCTCGGCGACCTCGTCCAATGCGCTGTTCGCCACCATGCAGGCCAGCACCGCCGAACACATCGGCGCAGACCCAACGTTGTTGGTCTCTGCCAACGCCGCTGGAGCTGTGACCGGCAAGATGCTCTCGCCACAGACCGTCGCAATCGCAGCCGCAGCAGCGAAAATGGATCACGGCGAAGCGGAAATTATGCGCGCTATCATTGGTTTCTCTCTGGGGCTTCTGGCATTCATGTGCGTAGTGGTCTTTATTCTTGCTTAAATTCTGCGATAACCATGCCTAATCCCTAGGGAATTCTGAGAGCCTCAGGCGAGTGCACTAGGATTATCCACCGTGACTCCTGCAGACCTAAGTACTCTTATCAAGACCACCGCCACAGAAGTTCTCGCCGAAAAAGGCTTGGACACTTCTGTGTTGCCCGACGAGGTTGTGGTTGAGCGACCTCGTAACCCGGAGCACGGTGATTACGCCACGAATCTGGCGCTGCAGATTGCTAAGAAGGTGGGCACTAACCCACGAGAACTTGCCACTTGGTTGGCACAGGCACTGGCGAACAACGACGCCATCGACGTCGCTGATATCGCAGGCCCAGGCTTCCTGAATATCCGCCTCGCGGCGGCCGCACAGGGTGGGATTGTCCAGGCAATCTTGGACGCTGGCGAGAAGTACGGCAGCAATGACGCCTACCAGGGCCTGCGCGTGAATCTCGAGTTTGTCTCGGCTAACCCGACTGGCCCGATTCACCTTGGCGGCACCCGTTGGGCAGCTGTTGGCGACTCCCTTGGTCGCGTCCTGACCGCAAGCGGCGCGAAAGTCACCCGTGAGTACTACTTCAACGACCATGGCGAGCAGATCAACCGCTTTGCGCTCTCGCTGATGGCTGCAGCAAAGGGCGAGCCGACCCCGCAGGATGGCTACGCCGGCGAATACATCAACGACATCGCTGCCGCCGTGGTGAAAGACAACCCTGGCGTACTCGATCAGGACGATGCACAGATGCAGGAAACTTTCCGCGCCCAGGGCGTGGAAATGATGTTCACCCACATTAAGAATTCCCTGCACGAGTTCGGCACCGATTTCGATGTGTACTTCCACGAAAACTCGCTCTTCGAGTCCGGCGCCGTAGACAAAGCCATTGAGGCCCTCAAGTCCAATGGCAACCTTTACGAAAACGAAGGAGCGTGGTGGCTGCGCGCGTCCGAATTCGGTGATGAGAAGGACCGCGTCGTCATCAAGTCTGACGGCAACGCCGCCTACATCGCCGGTGATATCGCTTACGTAGCGGACAAAATCGAGCGGGGCCACGACCTGTGCATTTATATGCTGGGAGCCGATCACCACGGCTACATTGCTCGGTTGAAGGCATCGGCAGCAGCACTGGGGTACAACCCGGCTGCCGTTGAGGTTTTGATCGGTCAAATGGTGAACTTGGTGCGTGACGGCAAGACCGTCAAGATGTCCAAGCGTGCCGGTACCGTCATCACGCTGGATGACCTCGTGGAAATGGTCGGCGTGGATGCCGCTCGTTACTCCATGATTCGCTCGTCTGTGGATTCTTCCTTGGACATCGATATGGACCTGTGGGCGTCGCAAAGCAGCGATAACCCGGTGTACTACGTCCAGTACGGCTACGCCCGCCTGTGCTCCATCGCGCGCAAGGCTGCCGAACTCGGCGTCACCTACGAAGGAGCCGACCTTTCGCTGCTCGAGCACGAGCGTGAAGGCGACCTCATCCGCACCTTGGGTGAGTTCCCGGCGATCGTGAAGACGGCCGCTGAACTCCGCGAACCACACCGCGTCGCACGCTTTGCCGAAGAACTTGCGGGAAGCTTCCACCGTTTCTACGATTCTTGCCAGATCCTGCCAAAGGCGGGGGAGGAGCAGGAAGCAATTCACGGCGCCCGCCTCGCACTTGCAGCGGCGACTCGACAGACCCTGGCCAACGCGCTGACCCTCGTCGGCATTGACGCACCGGAGAAGATGTAATGACCTTCAACGAACTCCCAGCTCACGTATGGCCTCGTACTGCGCGTCGCGAGGAAGACGGCATCGTCACCATTGGTGGCGTAGCTCTGCCGGACCTGGTTGAAGAATATGGCACTCCGCTGTTCGTCGTGGACGAAGACGATTTCCGCTCGCGTTGTCGCGACATGGCCGCCGCTTTCGGCGCCGACCACGTGCATTACGCTTCCAAGGCATTCTTGAATAAGACCATTGCCCGGTGGGTGGACGAAGAAGGCCTAAGTTTGGACGTTGCCTCCGTCAATGAGCTGGGAATCGCACTTGCCGCGGGTTTCCCCGCAGCGCGCATTACCGTGCATGGCAACAACAAATCTGGCGCTTTCCTGACCCAGTGCGTCACCGCAGGCGTGGGCGCCGTTGTGCTCGATAACGCCGCTGAGCTGGAAATGCTCGACCTCATTGCTGCCAAGAACAATATGGTGCAAAAGGTGCTCGTTCGCGTCAAACCCGGAGTAGAAGCACACACCCACGAAATGATTGCCACCGCCCATGAGGACCAGAAGTTCGGTTTCTCCTTGGCCTCCGGCTCCGCATTTGACGCTGCCTCCGCTGCCATCAACGCAGAAAACCTCGAGCTGCTGGGCCTGCACTGCCACGTCGGCTCCCAGGTCTTTGATGCGGACGGCTTCGCCCTGGCCGCAGAGCGCGTGCTTGGCCTGGTTGGTCAGTTGCATGAAAAGTTCGGTCGCGAACTCTTCGATTCCTTCACCGTCCTCGACCTCGGCGGTGGGTACGGCATCGCCTACACCGCTGATGAGCAGCCCCTCAACGTGGCGGAAGTTGCGCATGATCTGATCACCAAGGTCGGCAAATTCGCTGCCAACCTGGGCCTGCCAACGCCGAACGTCATGGTTGAGCCAGGCCGAGCAATCGCCGGGCCGTCTGCCGTGACCGTGTACGAAGTGGGCATGCTCAAGGATGTACACGTCACCGACGAACAGACCCGCCGTTACGTTTCTGTCGATGGTGGCATGAGTGATAATATCCGCCCGGCGCTGTACGGGGCGAAGTACGACGGCCGCGTGGTCAATCGCTTCGTTGACGGCGATCCGACCGCCACCCGCGTGGTCGGCAGCCACTGTGAATCTGGCGACATCCTCATTGACGATGAACTTTATCCATCCGACATCGCCACCGGAGACTTGTTTGCTCTCGCGGCTACCGGCGCATACTGCTACGCCATGTCCTCTCGGTACAACCAGTTCGGACGCCCCGCGGTGGTTTCGGTCCGAGGCGGACGCTCGAAGCTGATGTTGCGCCGCGAAACCTTGGCGGACATCCTCGCTCTAGAGGGGTAGCCTTGGTGGAGTTGCGAATAATCTGCAATAATATGGAAATTATTCACACTTCTTAATTGCTAGAGGAGATCCAATGAGTGACAAGTCACAGCAGGACCATCGTTCGGTCGGTGTGGCCGTTTTGGGCCACGGCACCGTCGGCAGCGAAGTGCTCCGACTCATCGGCGAATACTCTGAGGATCTGACTCACCGCATCGGAGGCACCCTTGACATCAAGGGCGTTGCCGTTTCCGATCTTGAAAAGCACAAAGATTCCCCAGCTGCGCACCTGATGACCACCGACGCCATGTCCCTCATCGAGCGCGATGACGTGGATATCGTTGTCGAGGTCATCGGTGGCATCGACTACCCGCGCCAGCTCGTGCTCGCCGCTCTTAACGCCGGCAAGTCTGTGATCACCGCGAACAAAGCGCTGGTCGCCGCCCACTCCGCAGAGCTTGACGACGCCGCAGACCGCGCCGGCGTGGACCTCTACTACGAGGCAGCAGTTGCTGCGGCCATCCCGGTCATCGGCCCGCTGCGCCGTTCGCTCGCCGGCGACCGCGTGGTCGCGGTCAAGGGCATCGTGAACGGCACCACGAACTTCATCTTGGATGCCATGGACTCCACTGGTGCTTCTTACGATGACATGCTGGCCGAGGCAACTCGCCTGGGCTACGCCGAGGCCGACCCAACCGCTGACGTCGAAGGCCACGATGCTGCTTCCAAGGCAGCCATCCTCGCATCGTTGGCCTTCCACACCCGGGTGACCGCGGATGATGTCTACTGTGAGGGCATTTCCAAGATCACTGCCGATGACATCAACGCTGCCAAGAAGGCTGGCCAGACGATTAAGTTGCTGGCCATTTGTGAGCGCAATGGAGACAAGGTCAGCGCCCGCGTGCACCCAACCTTGATCCCGCGTGAACATCCGCTGGCTTCGGTATCTCAGTCGTTCAACGCCATCTTCGTCGAA
This sequence comes from Corynebacterium kalinowskii, assembly GCF_009734385.1. NCBI lineage: Bacteria > Bacillati > Actinomycetota > Actinomycetes > Mycobacteriales > Corynebacteriaceae > Corynebacterium > Corynebacterium kalinowskii. The sequence continues at coordinate 945,137 of NZ_CP046452.1, forward strand.
GCTGAAGCTGCTGGTCGCCTGATGTTCTACGGCAATGGCGCTGGTGGCGCTCCGACCGCTTCCGCTGTCCTCGGTGACCTGGTGGGCGCCGCCCGCAACAAGGTGCACGGTGGCCGCGCCCCAGGCGCTTCCACCTACGCAAACTTGGAGATCGCAGACTTCGGCGAGGTCGAAACCCGTTACCACGTGGACATGGATGTCGATGATCAGCTCGGTGTGCTGGCGCGCATCGCAGACCAGTTCTCAGGCGCTGGTATTTCCCTGCGCACGGTGCGCCAGGAGGAAAAGGGCGACAATGCACGCCTGATCGTGGTCACGCACCACGCCCCTGAGCGCGACCTTGCGGGGGTAGTAGAAAAGTTGAAGGCCATGGACGAAGTAAAGTCTGTAAACAGCGTAATCCGACTGGAGAGTGAGTAAGAATGAACGCAATTCACCGTGGCTGGCAGGGCCTGATCGACGAATACCGTGAGTACATGCCATTTGGCGACGACGTCAAGTCCGTCACTCTGCTCGAAGGTGCCACCCCGCTGATCAAGGCCAACTACCTCTCCGAGCTCACCGGGTGCGAGGTCTACCTCAAGGTCGAGGGCGCAAACCCAACCGGTTCCTTCAAGGACCGCGGCATGACCGTTGCTGTCACCGATGCCGTGCACCAGGGCAAGAAGGTCTTGATGTGTGCCTCCACCGGCAACACTTCTGCTTCTGCCGCTGCCTTTGCTGCTCGTGCCGGCATCAAGTGCTGTGTGCTCATCCCAGAAGGCAAGATTGCCATGGGCAAGCTCGCCCAGGCCGTGATGTACGGCGCTGACATCATCCAGGTCAAGGGCAACTTCGACGATTGCCTCGAACTGGTTCAAAAGACGTGCGCCGAGTACCCGGAGATTGCCCTGGTCAACTCCGTCAACCCAATGCGTATCGAGGGCCAGAAGACCGCGTCCTTCGAAATCATCGATGTCCTGGGCGATGCGCCAGACATCCACGCACTTCCTGTTGGCAACGCCGGCAACATCACGGCGTACTGGAAGGGTTACAAGGAATTCCAGGCTGCCGGTAAGTCCACCAAGCTGCCACGCATGCTGGGCACCCAGGCTGCAGGTGCTGCGCCGCTGGTCAATGGTGCGCCAGTACTGGAACCAGAGACCATCGCTACCGCGATCCGCATTGGTAACCCAGCTTCCTGGAACGGCGCAATGAACGCGAAGGAAGAGTCTAACGGTCGCTTCCACGCTGCCACCGATGAGAAGATTCTCGAGGCATACCGCCTGATCGCTGCGAAGGAAGGCGTATTCGTGGAGCCTGCTTCCGCAGCCTCCGTCGCGGGCGTACTGGCTGCTCACGAGGATGGCTGGCTTGAGCCTGGTCAGACCGTTGTCTGCACCGTCACCGGCAATGGCCTGAAGGACCCAGACACCGCGCTGCTCTCCATGTCTGAGCCGCACCCGATCGAGGTCGATCCAGCTGCAGTTGTTGAGGCACTGGGACTGAAGTAATGCGCGAGCTTCCGATTGGCACCTCGGCAAGTATCCGGGTGCCTGCATCGTCGGCGAACCTTGGCCCAGGCTTTGACACCCTCGGCCTTGCCTTGGGGCTCTACGACGACCTCACCGCCGAAGTCATCGACTCTGGCCTTGAGCTGACGATCGAAGGCGAGGGCGCCGAGGTACTTCCCCGCACGGAAAAGCACCTGGTCATTCGAGCAATCCACCTCGGCCTGGCCGAAGCTGGCGTCTCTGCTCCCGGGCTTCGAGTGCACTGTGTGAACCGAATCCCGCAATCGCGTGGTCTCGGTTCCTCTGCCTCGGCTGCCGTCGGCGGTGTCGCACTCGCCAACGCCTTGGCCGGTCGCGTGCTCAGCGACGAACAAATGGTACACCTGTCAGCGACGTTCGAAGGCCACCCGGACAATTCTTCCGCCTCCGTACTCGGTGGCGTGGTGGTGTCCTGGACGGAAAGCACCGACGGTGAGACTGAGTTCAAAGCCGTGTCGCTGGCCCCACACCCAAGCTTGCGGGCGACTGCGTTGGTGCCGTCGGTCCATGCCTCCACCAATGAGGTGCGCAAACTGCTGCCCGCATCGGTACCGCATATCGACGCCCGGTTCAATGTTTCCCGTGCCGCGCTGTTTACGTATGCCGTACAGCACGATCCGAGCCTGCTCATGGAAGCGACCAAGGACCGTCTTCATCAGACGTACCGTGCGACGGCGCTACCGGTGACCACTGAATGGGTCGAACGCATGAGGGAAGCTGGGCTGGCTGCCTTCGTCTCCGGCGCGGGGCCAACGGCGCTTGCGCTGCACACGGATGAATTCCCGGCATCGCTTCGCGCGGACGCTGTGGCCGCCGGACTGCGGGTGCTCGATCTGCCGATCGTGGCTGGCGTCGAGTACTCCTAAGCCTTCTTGCCTTCGCCTGGTCCCACCAGCTTGATGACGTGGAAGTGGCCGTCGGCAAGGTGGCTGCGAAGGTCCTTTTTATCGAACTTGTTCACTGAGGTCTTGTCGATCGAATCAACGAACGCCCAGTATTCAGGCAGCATCCAACGGGGTAGCTTTTCACGCAGCGAATCACGGAGTCGCTCGGCGGTTGCCTTGTTGCGCTCAATTCCCTCATGAAGAACGGTGACGGCCAGCGGTCGTTCACCCCACTTGTCATCGGGGAAGCCGATCACGGCGGACTCGACCACATCGGGGTGCTCCATAACCAAGTTCTCGAGCTGAACTGAGTAAATCCACTCGCCGCCAGAGCGAATGACATCGCGTGCGCGGTCTTCGACAGTCAAGAAACCATCTGCGGTAACCGAGCCAACATCGCCGGTGCGCAACCAACCGTCCTCGGTGAACAGCTCTGCCGCATCCTCCACCTGCTGGTTACGGAACACCGAAGCCGGCCCTTGGCCTTCTTCCGCCGACGAGTGATAGTACCGGCCCGTGACCCAGGGGCCACGCACCTGGATTTCGCCCTGGTTCGTGTCGGACGAGGCCATAACCTGGCCATCATTGACTACCCGATACTGCACAGACGCTGGAAAGCGACCCTGACTAATGCGGTACTGCCAACGCTGAGCACCCGAAACGCCACGAGGCGGACGGGCCACCGTTGCGACCGTGGAGGTTTCCGTCATACCCCACACGTGGACAATGTCCACGCCGTAGCGTTCCTCCCACAGCTTGATCAACACCGGCGGCACCGGAGAACCGCCGACAAAGATCTCCTGCAAACTCATCCGCTCGGGAGGATTGGACAGATAGTGGACCATCAGCGAAATCCAAATGGTTGGTACGCCGTGGGCCACGCGTGGGTGGGTCTTGGCGATGATCTCCGCCAAGCCAGCCGACGAGGTTTCCGCACCAGGGAAGACGAGGGGAGTGCCCGACATGAACGCGGCCATGGGCACGCCCCAGGACAAGACGTGATAAATCGGAATGCAGCACAGGAAAGGATCGCCATGCGAAATGCCCATGGAATCTGTGGTGCGCAGGCTCAGCGTCTGCAAGTACAACGAGCGATGAGAATAGGCAACGCCCTTCGGAGCGCCCGTCGTGCCCGTGGAATAACAGATAGCGGCGGCGGTGCGTTCGTCGAGCTCCGGCCAAGGGTAGGCGGTGGGACGGCCGTCGAGAAGCGCCTCCAGCGAATACAACTCGATGTGCTCCGGCAACGAGCCACGATCAAGTGCGGTCAAACCCGTACCCACCACCGCGCGGACCTTCGGGCAGTGTTCGAGGAGCGGCCAGAGAATCGGGGCAAGCCGAGGTTCAACAAAGATCACTTCCATCTCGGAGTGATTGATAATGTGCTGAATTTGGTCGCCCATGAGTTGCTTATTCAGCGGAGTAAACACGGCGCCCTTGCACATCACGGCGAACATCACTTCAAGATGCTCGCTGCGGTTATTCAGCAGTGTTCCCACGCGCTGGTCGCCCGAAATTCCGAGCACATCATCGAGTGCGTGTGCGACCCCGGCTGTCCGTGCGCCGATGGCGGCGAAAGTCTGCTGGGTCGGCCCCTCGTCAGTCCAGGTGGTCACCGTTGTTTCACTGTGTACGGATTCTGCGAAAGTGAGAATTCTAGAAACCAACAGCGGGATGTCCTGCATCGTGCTCAGCATGAGTACTACTCTAGCTGTGAGAAATGCGCCTCGTACTATGAAACGCGGCGACTTAAGCCCCGGTCAATGTGAGCATTTGCGAAAGTATGCGCTACACTTGCCTGTGAACCGACATTGATCCCGCTAGCGCGCACCGATTGTTTTTGAAAAATCTCGCGTGCAGTAACGGCAGCGGGTCGGCTTCCCTTGATCTACTGCGACGCCGGATTCGGCGAGAATCACATTCTTCGTCACCTGCGTCATCTTTAGGTGCCATGCACCCAACAATGAAATCCACAGATGCTGCCAGGCTTACCTAAAACAGAACGGTAAGAACTACTGGTGAAGCGCGAAAGGACCTCTGTGACTCAAGCAGACAGCGCCGCACAAAACGACGGCGCTCCCATCAATCTCGTCGCACTCCGTATGCCAGAACTTCGTAAGATCGCAGAAGAACGAGGCATTCGAGGGATCTCCGGATTGCGAAAGTCGGAACTGATCGCCGCCATTCAATCAGGTGGCAAGTCCGCACCAGCTAACTCAGCTCCAGCGAAGCAGGAGCCAGCACCTGCACCGGCACCAGAAGTAGCCGAAACCGCCGAGGTCTCTGAGACCCGCGCTCCGCGTCGTCGTCGCGCAGCTGTCAAGACCTCTGAGGCCGCAGCGTCTGAGCCACAGCAGGCCGCAGTAGCAACGGAAGATTCTGCACAGGAAAACTCCGAGGAATCCGGCAACCAGAACGAGAACAAGTATGAGTCTCGCTCTGCTGCACGTCGCGCACGTCGCAACCGCGCCCGTTCAGCTCAGCGTGATGACAACCATCGTGAGGACCACCAGCGCGAGGACACGCCACGCGAGGAGTCTCAGGGCGATCAGGCGTCAGACAACGAGCGCCACGAGGCCAATGAGTCCCAGCGCTCTCACGAGTCGAAGTCTGAGCCAAGGCGCGACAATAGGTCTGACGACCAGGATCGTTCTGACTCCCAGAGCGAGGGGAACCACGGCGAAGGTAACTCCGACCGCGGCGATCGGGGAGATCGTGGCGACCGTCGTGGCCGTCGCAACCGTCGTGAGCGTGGCCGTGGCCGCCGTGACCGCGACAACCGCGAACCACGCGATTCTCGCGATTCTCGCGACAACAACGATGAAATCCGCGAAGACGACGTTTTGCAGCCGGTAGGCGGCATCCTCGACATTGTGGACAACAACGTCTCCTTCGTTCGCACGACCGGCTACCAGGCTGGCCCTGCCGACGTTTTTGTCACCCAGCAGATGATCCGCAAGTTCGGCCTGCGTCGCGGCGACGCTATCACTGGCCAGGTGAAAATGCCTCGTGATGGCCAGGGCCACCAGGGAGGCAACCGTGGCCGCCAGAAGTACAACGCCCTCGTGCGCGTGGATTCCGTCAACGGAAAGCCTGTGGAAGAAGCTCGCAATCGTCCCGATTTTGCCAAGCTGACTCCGCTGTACCCGAACCAGCGCCTGCGCCTAGAAACGGATCCAAAGATCCTGACCACCCGTGTGATCGACCTGATCATGCCGATTGGTAAGGGCCAGCGCGCCCTGATCGTCTCCCCGCCTAAGGCCGGTAAGACCACGATCCTGCAGAACATTGCCAACGCGATCGCTACCAACAACCCTGAGTGCTACCTCATGGTCGTCCTGGTAGATGAGCGTCCGGAAGAAGTCACGGACATGCAGCGCAGCGTGAAGGGTGAAGTCATTGCTTCTACCTTCGACCGCCCACCAGGAGAGCACACCGCGGTGGCGGAACTCGCCATCGAGCGTGCAAAGCGCCTGGTAGAGCAGGGGCAGGATGTTGTCGTGTTGCTTGACTCCATCACCCGTCTGGGCCGTGCCTACAACAACAGCTCCCCAGCATCCGGTCGTATCCTGTCCGGCGGTGTGGACTCCAACGCGCTCTACCCACCAAAGCGCTTCCTCGGTGCTGCCCGCAACATCGAAAACGGTGGCTCCCTGACGATCATTGCCACCGCTATGGTCGAGACTGGCTCCGCCGGCGATACCGTGATCTTCGAAGAGTTCAAGGGCACCGGCAATGCCGAGCTCAAGCTGGACCGTAAGATCTCCGAGCGTCGCGTCTTCCCAGCCGTGGATGTTAATCCATCTGGCACCCGTAAGGACGAGCTGCTCCTGGTTCCAGAAGAAGCCCGCATTATGCACAAGCTGCGTCGCATCCTCTCTGCGCTGGATAACCAGCAGGCGATCGACTTGCTGATCAAGCAGCTGAAGAAGACGAAGTCCAACGGCGAATTCCTCATGCAGGTTGCGTCCTCGGCTCCGATGGCAGCAGATGCTAGCGATGAGGAGGAATACTCCTAATGGCATCTGAAGTTTCAGTTGTTGATGACATCCTCTCTGAGTACCAAGGCCTAGAGGCCCAGATGCAGGATCCGGAGTTTGCCAACGATCCTGCGCGGGTGCGCAAAGCCGGAAAGCGCTACTCGGAGCTCCAGCCAGTCATCAATGTTTATCGTGAGCTGAAGCAAGCCAAGGAAGACCTCGCTGAGGCGAAAGAACTGGCCTATGAAGACCACGACTTCCAGCCAGAGGTTGACCGGCTGGAGCCACGCGTGCTCGAGCTGGAAGAGCAGCTCACCGACCTGCTCGCGCCACGTGACCCACACGATTCGGAAGACATCGTGATGGAGATCAAGGCCGGTGCTGGTGGCGAAGAAGCAGCACTCTTCGCTGGCGACCTGCTGAAGATGTACCAGAAGTACTGCGAGAAGCACGGTTTTTCCACTGAAATTCTCGGCTTGGCAGAATCCGATCTCGGTGGAGTCAAGGACATCACCTTGTCTATCAAGTCCAAGACTCCGTCTCGCGATGGTGCCTGGAGCGTCTTCAAGTTCGAAGGTGGCGTGCACCGCGTGCAGCGCATCCCTGTGACCGAATCGCAAGGACGCATCCAGACCTCGGCCGCAGGTGTATTGGTATATCCGGAACCGGATGAAGTGGAAGACGTCGAGATCGATGAGAAGGATCTTCGTGTTGACGTCTACCGTTCCTCCGGTAAGGGCGGCCAGGGCGTGAACACCACGGACTCCGCAGTGCGCCTGACGCACCTGCCAACGGGTTTGGTTGTGACCTGTCAGAAGGAACGCTCTCAGATTCAGAACAAGGCTCGCGCGATGCAGGTTCTGGCAGCGCGTCTGCAAGCTTTGCAAGAAGAAGCTGCCGATGCAGAAGCCGCCGAAGGTCGCGCCGCCCAGGTGCGCACCATGGACCGCTCCGAGCGCATCCGCACGTACAACTGGCCGGAAAACCGCATCTCCGACCACCGCATCAACTACAAGTCCAACAACTTGGACTCCGTACTGAACGGTGACATGGACGACCTGTTCTCCGCGCTCCAAGCTGCAGACCGCGCCGCCCGCCTCGAAGCTGAGTAATGACATCCATCAGACAAGCAGCAGCCACTCTCGCAACCGCGGGGGTGGCTTCGCCGCTTAACGACGCCCGGATCCTCGCCGCACACGTTCTCGGGTGCGAACCCATGGAGCTCATCCTGCACGATCAAGAGGCATTGCCACTTCTCTTCGAGGAACTCGTGCAGCGCAGGGCCCAACGCGAACCACTTCAACACATTCTCGGTACCGCTCCTATGGGACACCTTGACCTCCAAGTTGGCCCCGGGGTTTTTGTGCCCCGGCCGGAAACTGAACTGGTGGGGGCGTGGACGGTCGAGAGGCTGCGGGGGATGGGCGTCGAAAAGCCTCGCGTGGTCGATCTTTGTACCGGCAGTGGCACGCTGGCCTGCTACATTGCGTCGTTGATTCCCGAAGCCCAAGTGACCGCGGTGGAGTTGGATGAGGCCGCTAGACAGTGGGCTCTGAAGAACGTGGCCGATTTGGGCCTGGGCGTGACCGTGGTCGCCGGTGATGCTACCGACCCGCAGCTCCTGCCAGACTTGCAGGGCACAGCCGACGCTGTGGTCTCGAACCCACCGTATGTTCCCGAAGGCACTCCCATTGAGCCTGAGGTCCAGGCCGACCCGCACCACGCTGTCTTTAGTGGTGGCACGGGCATGGATGTTATCGAGAAAATGGTTCCTATCGCGGCGCGTATGCTGCGCGTAGGGGGAGTACTATCCATCGAACACGATGATTCGACCGCCGATCTTGTTTGCGCCGTGTTGGCTCAGCAACATTGCTTTGGAGAGATCACCTCGCATCAGGATTTTGCGGGACGAGATCGCTACGTCACCGCTGTGAAGACTTCCGAGTAAGCTATTCGTTTGATTAACTAGACCAAAGGAGACACTAGTGAGCCGAATTTACGACTGTCAGGATCCAGCAACCCGCGCACTTGGCCTGAGGGCCGCCACAGATGCTGTGCGCTCGGGTCGGCTCGTCGTACTCCCGACGGACACCTTGTACGGACTCGGCTGTGACGCCTTCGATAACCACGCGGTAGCTTCGCTGCTCCAGACTAAGCATCGTGGTCCAGATATGCCCGTGCCGGTACTAGTTGGCTCCTGGGACACCATCCAAGGGCTGGTCCACACCTATTCCGACCAAGCTCGCACTCTGGTGGAGGCATTCTGGCCTGGTGGACTGTCTATCGTCGTCCCGCAGGCGCCTTCGCTGACGTGGAATCTTGGCGATACCCGCGGCACCGTCATGCTCCGCATGCCACTGCACCCAGTAGCCATCGAGCTGCTGCGTGAGACGGGCCCGATGGCAGTGTCCTCGGCAAATATCTCCGGCAGCACTCCACCGACCACAGCGATCGCCGCGAAGCAGCAGTTGGGGAACGCGGTTAACGTCTACCTCGATGGTGGCGAGTGCGCGGTGGGCAAGCCATCGTCCATCGTGGATCTCTCCGGCGAGCATCCAAAGCTACTCCGCGAAGGCGCCATCACCGCGGCAGAGATTGCCGAAGTTTTGGGAGTGGAACCAGAGAGCCTGCGCTAGCAATGGGAACCGGGGCAGTGGGCGTACCGCTGCGAGAGATTGCACTGGTCATCGTCGTCGCAGCAGCGGTAACTTTCCTGACCACCGGAATTATTCGGTACATCATGGTGCGCTTTGGGAAGCTTTCCGAAATCCGCGAACGTGATGTCCATACCGTGCCCAAGCCACGCCTGGGCGGGGTAGCGATGTTTTCCGGATTCTTGTCAGCGGTCTATCTTGCTGGGCAGCTGCCTGCGCTCACTCGAGGATTCAAACCAGTTACCCCAGAAATGGATGCGGTGGTGTGGGCCGGGTTCATCATCGTGTTAGTGGGCGTGCTCGATGACATCTTCGAACTCGATGCCGTCACCAAGCTGTTCGGGCAGCTCGCCGGTGCGGTTGTGATGAGTCTGTTGGGCCTGTCCTGGACCCTGTTGTACTTGCCTGTCGACGGCGGCACGACGCTCGTGCTCGACCAAGTCCAGTCTACTGTCTTGACAACGGTGTTCACGGTCATGCTGATCAATGCGATTAACTTTGTCGACGGCCTGGACGGTCTGGCCGCTGGGCTTGGGATGATCGCGGCCCTGGCGATCCTGGCATTTTCGCTGACCGTCCTCTACGACCAAGGGGGCACTGTCTCCGCCTATCCGCCGGCCATCATTGCCGCGGCACTCGTCGGGATGTGCTTTGGTTTCCTGCCGCACAACTTTGAGCCCGCCCGCATCTTCATGGGGGATTCCGGCTCGATGCTCATCGGCCTGATGCTTGCTGCTGCGGCGACCTCGGCTTCCGGCAAGATCAACATGAGTCTTTATGGCGCTGCGGACATCGTGGCCGTCATGTCGCCGATCATCGTCGTTGTCGCGGCGGTTTTTGTGCCGACCTTGGATCTGGTCATGGCGATCGTCCGCCGATTGTCCAAGGGGCAGTCGCCGTTCACAGCTGACAAGATGCACCTGCATCACCGGTTGCTAGCTCTGGGGCATTCGCATCGACATGTCGTGCTGGTTTTGTATGGTTGGGTTACCGTTGTTGCTTTCGGGGCTGTGGGCTTCACCGTATTCCCGGCTCGGGTCGCGTTGATTGGCATCGGCATCGGTATTGCGCTGGCGATTGTGTGGACCGTCATCCCGCTGCGTCGATCACGAGTGCGGTAGGGTAGCACCCGTGAAAAGTGAGTATGACGACCATAAGCGCCCATTGCTGCGCGCACTGAAGTACGGCTGGATCAGCCTGATCGTGGCCACCATCATTTCCCTCGCGGTGTGGGGTGCAATGCGAGACCTTCCCGGCATATGGGGGGTAGCGCTCGGCGCGTCGATAGGCGGCGGCTTCATGCTCCTGACAGTGCTGAGTGTTCTGGCAACCTCCAATACCACTGCAGCGACGACTGGTGCTGTCGTGCTTGGCAGTTGGCTGTTCAAAATCATCATTCTGCTGTTTGTGCTGTTCATTCTGCGCGGTCAGGATTTTTATGATCGTCTCGCTTTTGTCGTGACCGTGGTTCTCGCGCTGGTTGTCGTGCTCGCCAGTGAGGTGTGGGGCGTCATCACCACCAAGGTCACCTACGTTCAATAAACCGTTGTTTTTGTACCCCCGAATATGTCGAACTTCCATAGTTGTGATTCACCTTACAACTGGCGAAATCCCCGGTCACTGACTCTTTCTTTATTTGGGTGGGAAAAGGATATAACTACCCCCCACTTAACTTGGGTAAAACTCGATCAGTCCTGCTAGTGTGCTTAACGGGCAACCTCCATCATGATCCGCATGGCATTTCGAATGCGGGGAAGCGACTGGTGGTTTCTCCGCAGGTTCACTTTGATGATGTGCGACGGAGTCCAAAGTGAATCGGGACAGATTTTTAGACCTCCATCGCACCGCTTTTCCGAAAAAGCGGCCCGAACACGGGAGAGAACGCTGAGCGTTACAACTTTGTCCATGAAGGGTGAGTTTCACGCACCTAATCTGGACCATGAACTTTTCCCGGGGCATGTGACTAGTGACGGAAATGTCGTGGGCCTGTGGCTCACCGATATCGCCAACAACTGGTTCGTACTTGATCGTCTGATGCTGATTCGTCTTCTGATGACTCTCATCCTCGCGGTCTTTTTCGTTATCGCAATGCGAAGCCCGAAGCTCATCCCTTCTGGCATGCAGAACTTTGCAGAACTCTGCCTTGACTTCGTGCGTATCCACATCGCCGAGGACATCCTTGGAAAGAAGGAGGGTCGTCGGTTCCTTCCGGTTATCGCGACCATCTTCTTCCTGGTCCTCTTCATGAATGCGCCGACCGTCATTCCTGGTTTGAACATCTCGCCAAACGTACGTATTGGTATGCCTCTCGTACTGGCACTGTTCGGCTACGTTGTCTTCATCTACGCCGGCGCCAAGCGCTACGGCTTCTTCAAGTACATGAAGTCCTCCGTGGTCATTCCAAACCTGCCACCACTGCTTCACATCCTGGTGGTTCCTCTTGAGTTCTTCTCAACGTTCATCATGCGACCTGCCACGCTGACCTTGCGTCTCATGGCGAACATGCTGGCTGGTCACGTCATTCTGGTACTGCTGTTTTCTGCCACGAACTTCTTCTTCTGGCAGTTCAATGGCTGGACCGCAATGTCCGCCGTGACCATCCTGGCCGCGATTGCGTTCACGCTGTTCGAGATTCTGGTCGTCTTCCTGCAGGCATACATTTTTGCCCTGCTGGTTGCCGTCTACATCGAGCTGTCGCTGCACGCAGACGAACACTAACCCCGCGGGGCTCGCAAGAGCTCCACACCTTCTGAAAATCAACACATACCATTCGCTTCTCGAGAAAATCTCGGAAGCACCCAGAAAGGGAACGACAACAATGAACGAACTGATCCTCGCTCAGGACGCTGCTGGCATGACCGGTAACATCGCCACCATCGGCTACGGCATCGCTACCATCGGCCCAGGCCTCGGCATCGGCATCCTCGTTGGTAAGGCTCTCGAGGGCATGGCACGCCAGCCAGAGATGGCCGGCCAGCTCCGTACCACCATGTTCCTGGGCATCGCTTTCGTTGAAGCTCTCGCCCTGATCGGCCTTGTCGCCGGCTTCATCCTTGTTTAATAGCAACAGACTTCGATAGCTATAGAAAGCACAAGGATTATGACGAACGTCATCACTTATCTCGCGGCCGAGGGAGGTGGACTGCCTCTCGAAAAGGGCAACTCCGCACTTCTTCCGGCTCCATACGACATCGTCTGGTCCCTCATTCCGCTCTTCGTCGTCCTGTTCATCTTCGGCAAGCTCGTACTGCCGAAGTTCCAGGAGGTCCTGGCTGAGCGTGAGGACCGGATCAAGGGGGGCATCCAGCGCGCAGAGGCTGCACAGGCCGAGGCAAAGGCTGCCCTTGAAAAGTACAATGCACAGCTCGCTGAGGCTCGCGCCGAGGCTGCTCAGATCCGTGAAGAAGCCCGTGAAAAGGGCAAGCAGATCATCGCTGAAATGCAGGCAGAGGCTGTTGAAAACAGCAACCGCATCATTGCAGCAGGCGAAAAGCAGCTCGAAGCACAGCGCCAGCAGGTTGTCAGTGAACTGCGTCAAGAAATGGGCCAGAACTCCATCAATCTGGCTGAGCGCCTCATCGGCGAGCAGCTGTCCGACAACGTTAAGCGTTCCGGAACGATCGATAAGTTCCTGTCCGAGCTCGACACTGTGGCTCCGGCCGGAAAGTAGGCGACATGCACGCAGCTAGCCGCGAAGCACTGACGAAGACCGGACAGACTCTGGATCAGTGGATCCAGAACTCTGACCAGGCGATCGCAGCTGCATCCCAAACCGGTGCTGAATTGTTTAGCATCGTTGAGGTTCTTGACGGCGACCGTGGCTTGCGTGTCGCTGTGGCAGATTCGTCTGTCACCGCTGAGCAGCGTTCGGGCCTGATGCGTGCTGTCTTCGATGGAAAGGTTTCCCAGATGACTCTGGACCTGGCCGTCGAAGCAGCCAAACTCATCTGGTCTACTCCCCGCGAGTTCCGTACGGGACTCGTAGAGCTGGGCCGCCGCGCCCTGCTTCGCTCTGCTGAAAAGCAGGGCCAGCTGAACCAGGTTGAAGATGAACTCTTCAGCCTTGGCCGCATCCTCAAGGATGAGCCACAGTTGGCACAGCTATTGGGAGACCGCAACACGAAGGCTGACCGCAAGCGCGAGCTTTTGGCCAATGTTCTCTACGGCAAGGTAACTGCCGTTACGGAGACGCTGGCTAAGCAGGCAGTCGGACGCGCAGAGGCAAACCCAATCGACGACCTGGTAGCCCTTGCCGGTACCGCAGCTGCGCTGCGTGGCAAGGAAGTTGCAGTAGTCGCCTCGGCGGAGCCACTGGACGCGATTCAGGCTGATCAACTGGCAGCCAAACTGAGCCGAATTTACGGTCGTGAGATGAGCATCCACACTGAGGTTGATCCCAGCCTCCTCGGTGGACTGGTCATCCGCGTTGGCGACGAAGTAATCGACGGAAGCACCTCGGGCAAGCTCGAGAAGCTCCGCACGAGCCTCGTCTAAACACGACTAATAGAAGACATAAATTGCTGGAAGAAACAACCGAGAGCAGGAAGAACATGGCGGAGCTGACGATCTCCTCCGATGAGATCCGTAGCGCGATTGCGAACTACACCTCGAGCTACTCCCCGGAGGCCTCCCGTGAGGAGGTCGGCGTGGTCATTTCGGCAGCTGACGGTATTGCCCAGGTTTCTGGTCTGCCGTCTGTTATGGCGAATGAGCTGCTCGAGTTCCCGAACGGCGTCATCGGCGTCGCACAGAACCTCGATACTGACCGTATCGGCGTTGTAATTTTGGGTAACTACGAGACTCTTACCGAGGGCGACGAAGTAAAGCGGACCGGCGAGGTCCTTTCCATTCCGGTCGGAGATGCATTCCTCGGCCGCGTAATGAACCCACTGGGTATGCCAATCGATGGCCTTGGCGCCATCGAGAAGGAAGAAGATCGCGTACTGGAACTGCAGGCACCTTCCGTGCTGCAGCGCCAGCCGGTCGAAGAACCACTGGCAACCGGTATCAAAGCCATCGATGCGATGACCCCAATCGGTCGTGGTCAGCGCCAGCTGATCATTGGTGACCGTAAGACTGGTAAGACTGCAGTCTGCATCGATACCATCCTGAACCAGAAGGCAAACTGGGAGTCCGGCGACGTTGACAAGCAGGTTCGCTGCATCTATGTCGCTATTGGTCAGAAGGGCTCGACCATTGCCGCAGTTCGCAAGACCCTCGAAGAGCACGGCGCTCTGGAGTACACCACCATCGTGGCAGCTCCAGCCTCTGACTCCGCCGGCTTCAAGTGGCTCGCACCATTCGCAGGTGCAGCACTGGGTCAGCACTGGATGTACCAGGGCAAGCATGTCCTGGTCATTTACGATGATCTGACCAAGCAGGCAGAAGCCTACCGTGCGATTTCCCTGCTGCTGCGCCGCCCACCAGGCCGCGAAGCATACCCAGGCGACGTGTTCTACCTGCACTCCCGTCTGTTGGAGCGTGCTGCAAAGCTTTCCGACGACATGGGCAAGGGCTCCATGACGGCACTGCCGATCATCGAGACGAAGGCAAACGACGTTTCTGCCTTCATTCCTACCAACGTGATTTCCATTACCGACGGCCAGGTCTTCCTCGAGTCCGACCTGTTCAACCAGGGTGTTCGCCCAGCAATTAACGTCGGTGTGTCTGTTTCCCGTGTTGGTGGCGCTGCTCAGACCAAGGGTATGAAGAAGGTTGCAGGTTCCCTGCGTCTTGACCTCGCTTCTTACCGTGACCTCGAAGCATTCGCTGCGTTCGCTTCTGACCTGGATGCTGCATCCAAGGCTCAGCTGCAGCGTGGTCAGCGCCTGGTCGAGCTGCTCAAGCAGTCCGAGAACTCTCCTCAGCCAGTGGAATACCAGATTGTTTCCATCTTCTTGGCTGGCGAAGGCCACTTCGATAACGTTCCCGTCGAAGATGTCCGTCGCTTCGAAGTAGAGCTCCAGGACTACCTGAAGCAGCACGCTGCAGGTGTCTACGAGCAGATCGCCGGCGGTGCTGCACTGTCCGACGAGTCCAAGCAGGCTCTGATCTCCGGTACCGAGGATTTCAAGCGAATCTTCGTGACCACCGATGGCACCCCCGTCGTCGGCGAGCCTGAGGAAGCCGCTCTTGCCGAGGGCGACCTCGGCAAGGAGAAGCTGACCGTCTCCCGCAAGGTGAAGAAGTAAGCAATTACTTCGCAAACAATTCACTTTATGAGCAATAGAAGGGAGGCGTAAATACCATGGCTAATCTTCGCGAACTTCGCGACCGCATTAAGTCGGTCAAGTCAACGAAGAAGATCACCAAGGCTCAGGAGCTGATCGCAACTTCGCGAATCACCAAGGCTCAAGGACGAGTTGAGGCATCCAAGCCGTATGCAGATGAAATCCGTAAAGTTACGGAGACTCTGCTTGCGGCGAGTACCCTCGACCACCCGATGCTGCGTGAACGTGAAAACGGCAAGCGTGCTGCCATCTTGGTGGTATCCAGTGACCGCGGCATGGCCGGCGGTTACAACTACAACGTCTTCAAGAAGACCCGTGAACTACGCGCTCTGCTTGAGGAAAAGGGTTACGAGATCGTAACCTACGTGACCGGCAACAAGGGTGTTGGTTACTACAAGTTCCGTGGTGTTGAGGTTGCTGGTGCTTGGACCGGCTTCTCTCAGGACCCGGGCTACAAGGACACGCACGACGTGCGTCGCCACCTGATCGACGGCTTCATCGCAGGATCTAACGGCACTGCAAAGTACCGTGAGGGTCTCAATGTCGCTGAAGGCGAAGAGATTCAGGGCTTCGACCAGGTTCACGTGGTGTACACCAAGTTTGAGTCAATGCTGACCCAGACTGCAACGGCTCACCAGCTGCTGCCAATCGAGCCTGTCATCGAAGATGAGGAGCTTGACTTCAAGGAAGGTATTCTCGCTGATCCTGGCGAGATTCACTCCGATGTCGAGTTCGAGCCAGACCCAGACACCCTGTTGGCAGAACTTCTGCCAAAGTATGTGTCTCGCAGCCTGTACGCATTGATGCTGGAATCTGCTGCATCTGAATCTGCATCGCGTCGAAACGCAATGAAGTCCGCAACCGACAACGCAACGGCGTTGGTTAACGACCTCTCCCGCGTGGCAAACCAGGCACGTCAGGCTCAAATTACCCAGGAAATCACAGAGATCGTCGGTGGCGCCGGTGCGCTCGCCGAAAGCGGAGAAAGTGACTAGATTATGACTACAGCTCTTGCAGAGCAGAACGCACAGCCAGGCGCATACGCCTCTGGCCGTGTCGTGCGTGTCATCGGTCCGGTCGTCGACGTGGAATTCCCGCGTGGCGAGCTGCCGGCCCTGTTCAACGCACTGACTGTTGAGGTCACCCTCGAAGCAGTCGCAAAGACCATTACCCTCGAGGTTGCTCAGCACCTCGGCGACAACCTGGTTCGTGCCGTTTCCATGGCACCTACCGACGGCCTCGTTCGCGGCGTAGAGGTGAAGAACACCGGTCGTCCGATTTCCGTCCCAGTTGGCGACATCGTTAAGGGCCACGTGTTCAACGCACTCGGCGACTGCCTCGACGATCCACAGCTGACCGAAGGTGCAGAGCGTTGGGGTATCCACCGCGACCCACCTCCATTCGACCAGCTCGAAGGTAAGACCGAGATCCTCGAGACCGGCATTAAGGTCATCGACCTGCTGACCCCTTACGTTAAGGGCGGCAAGATCGGCCTGTTCGGTGGTGCAGGTGTGGGTAAGACCGTCCTGATTCAGGAAATGATTACCCGTATTGCACGTGAGTTCTCCGGTACCTCCGTCTTCGCAGGTGTTGGCGAGCGTACCCGTGAGGGCACCGACCTCTTCCTCGAAATGGAAGAGATGGGCGTTCTCCAGGACACCGCACTTGTGTTCGGCCAGATGGACGAGCCTCCTGGAGTCCGTATGCGCGTGGCTCTGTCCGGTCTGACCATGGCGGAGTACTTCCGCGATGTTCAGCACCAGGACGTGCTGCTCTTCATCGACAACATCTTCCGCTTCACCCAGGCTGGTTCTGAGGTTTCCACGCTGCTCGGCCGTATGCCTTCCGCAGTGGGTTACCAGCCAACCCTGGCTGACGAGATGGGTGTTCTCCAGGAGCGCATTACCTCCACCAAGGGCAAGTCGATTACGTCCCTGCAGGCCGTTTACGTCCCTGCCGACGACTACACCGACCCAGCTCCTGCAACCACCTTCGCCCACCTGGACGCCACCACGGAACTTGACCGTGGTATCGCTTCCAAGGGTATCTACCCTGCAGTGAACCCACTGACCTCTACCTCTCGTATCCTCGAGCCAGGTATTGTCGGTGAGCGTCACTACGAGATCGCGCAGCGCGTGATCCGTATTCTGCAGAAGAACAAGGAACTCCAGGACATCATCGCCATCCTTGGTATGGACGAGCTGTCTGAAGAGGACAAGATCACCGTGGCTCGCGCTCGTCGTCTCGAGCGCTTCCTGGGCCAGAACTTCTTCGTCGCAGAGAAGTTCACCGGTATCCCTGGTTCTTACGTGCCACTCGAGCACACCATTGACGCTTTCGAGCGTATCTGCAACGGTGAGTTCGACTCCTACCCAGAGCAGGCATTCAACGGCCTCGGCGGTCTCGACGACGTCGAAGCTGCCTACAAGAAGCTCACCGAGAAGTAAGGGGCGCACGCCATGTCTGATATCACCGTTGAATTGGTTTCCGTCGAGCGCAAGCTGTGGTCTGGCCAGGCCAAGATCGTCACTGCGCAGACGACCGAAGGTGAGATCGGCGTGCTGCCTGGTCACGAACCAATGCTTGGCCAGCTGGTCGAGAATGGCGTCGTTACCATTCGCCCGGTGGACGGCGGCAAGCTTACCGCTGCCGTCCAGGGTGGTTTCCTTTCGGTTGGAACCGACAAGGTCACCATTTTGGCTGACTATGCCATCTGGGCTGACGAGGTCAACTCCTCTGAAGCCGAGTCGGCACTGACTGCTGCTGTGGATGAATCTTCGAAGGCACGCGCCGAAGCAGAACTCCGCGCGGTTCGCCGCGCACAGGAAGCCTAGTCTTTCTTAACAAGAAGCCCGCCTTTTGGTGGGCTTCTTTGCATTGCAGGGCTTTTCGACGCCACCGAAGTGCTTTCGCATTTTTGCTGCCACGTGCACTACAATGCTTACAAAAGGAGGAGTGCCATGGAGATTGTCGGTTGGCTATTCATAGCCCTGTTTGTGCTGATCAGTCTTCTCGCTTTGTGGCGCTTCCTCGGCCTGCGTGCCCAGGGAACCCAGGTATTGATTCGCCGAATGCCTTCCCGGGATACTCGTGGGTGGCGACACGGTGTAATCCGTTATCGGGGTGATCTTCTCGATTTTTACCAGCTTCGTTCGGTGTCTCCCAAGCCGGATGTGACGTTTGAGCGTAGTGGATTTGCGCTGAAGGGTCGTCGTGAGCAGACGACTTTTGAGCAGAGGTTCATGGAATCAAACCGCAGGATCTTGGTCGTTGAGACCAAACGTGGGGAGTTCGAGTGGGCAGTTGACTCCCACACTGAGATGGCCTTGCTAGCCTGGGTAGAATCCGCCCCAACGCAGCCATTGCAGCGGATGGATGTGAAGACCGCACAAAAGTACTTTAAGGACAAATAAATTGCGTCTTGTGATCGCCCGATGTGTAGTTGACTATGTCGGGCGCTTGGAGTCTCATCTGCCTGAGGCCAAGCGTCTACTGCTCGTGAAGGCCGATGGTTCGGTGAGCGTGCATGCCGACGACCGCGCCTACAAGCCTCTGAACTGGATGACTCCGCCGTGTTACCTCACGGAGCAGCCTGTGCTTGATCTAGAGGGCACTGATACCGGCGAGCAGCTGTGGATTGTGGAGAACAAGAAGGGGGAGCAGCTGCGCATCACGATCCGCGAGATTTTCGCGGATGTTGAGCACGAGCTGGGAGACGACCCAGGCTTGGAGAAGGACGGTGTGGAGGCACACCTGCAGGAGCTGCTTGCGGAGCACATCAGCACCCTTGGCGATGGCTACAGCCTCATTCGTCGCGAGTATCCGACCGCCATCGGTCCGGTTGATATTTTGTGCCGGGATTCCCAAGGCACGACGGTTGCCGTCGAGATCAAGCGTCGGGGCGGTATCGACGGCGTCGAACAGCTCACTCGCTACCTCGAGCTGCTCAACCGCGACGAGCTCTTAAAACCCGTCCAGGGCGTCTTCGCCGCTCAGGAGATCAAGCCCCAGGCTCGCACTCTCGCTGAAGACCGTGGCATTCGCTGCGTGGTACTGGACTACCAGAACCTGCGGGGCATCGAGTCCGACGAGTTGCGCCTGTTTTAAATGGCTAAGCGCAGCAACAAGTACCACCGGCCACCGCCACGGGAATTGCCCAAGGACGGGGCAGCGTTTTGGGGTACGCGCACGCAGACCGACAGATTCGGCGTCGAGTACTTAGTCCGTCAGATGGGGGCCAGCCGGGCAACAAAGTTCTATATTTGCCCGGGCTGCAATCAAAATATCCCGCCCGGGATCGCCCACGTGGTGGCGTGGGAACCCGGACGGGAAGACGACCGCCGGCACTGGCATAAGCCGTGCTGGCAGCGGTGGATTACTTAGGCTCGGTGATCTCGAGCAGCACGCCGCCGGCATCCTTCGGGTGAACGAAGTTGATGCGTGCGCCGCCGGTGCCGATCTTTGGTTCTGGGTAGAGCAGGCGAACGCCGTTGCTACGCAGGTGCTCGGAGAGTGCGTCCATGTTGTTGGTGCGCAGGCACATCTGCTGCAGGCCTGGGCCCTTCTTCTCGATGAACTTAGCAATGGTTGACTCTTCGTTCAGCGGAGCCAGCAGCTGGATCATGCCGTCGCGCTCGGTCATATCCTTAGGACCGATCATGGCCTCGCGGACGCCCTGCTCCTCGTTGACCTCTTCGTGGTGGTTGACCCAGCCGAAAGCAGAACGGTAGAACTCGACGGCAGCGTCGAAGTCAGGGACGGCGATGCCGACGTGGTCCAGGCAAACAACGTACTCGTGCGGAATTTCGATAGATGCAATATCAGACATGCTCCCAAGTTTAGTGTCCGCTTGGACACTATGCTTGGGTTCATGATTATTGCTTTTTCTGTTGCCCCCGCGGTAACCAACGAGAACGCTGAGATGGCCGATGCCGTCGCTGAGGCAGTGCGCGTCGTGCGCGAATCGGGCCTACCCAATGAGACGAATGCGATGTTCACGCTGGTCGAAGGGGAGTGGGATGAGGTGATGGACGTCGTCAAGCGTGCGACGGAGGCGGTGTCCAAGGTGAGCCCGCGCACCTCCCTGGTTCTCAAGGCCGACATCCGCCCGGGGCATGAGGGGCAGTTAACGCGCAAGGTTGCAGCAGTGGAGGAGAGGCTCAATGGCTAATTTTGTGGATCTGGCAGAGGTTAAGGCGCGCGCGGAGGCGAAGGCTGCGGCCACGAACACCGAGGTCGCGACAACCACGACCGTGACCCAGGACAACTTTGAGGCCACGCTCGGCCTGTCGATGAAGGTGCCGGTCATCGTGCTCATCGGTACGGCCCGCAGTGAGGAGTCTGAGGCCCTCAAGCACAATCTGAGTACGTTGGCGGCGCAGGCCAACCGCACCTGGCTTTTCGCGTATGTCGATGCCGATACCACCCCGCAGATCGCCCAGGCCTTCGGCATCACGGGCCTGCCCACCGTCATCGCGCTTGCCGACGGCCGTCCCCTCGCCAACTTTGAAGGCGGCCAGCCACTCGAGGCACTGCAACAGTGGACAGTCGCAGTCGTCAATGCGGTGGCCGGAAAACTACCGGGACTGGGCGAGGAGAAGCCGGAGGATCCACGGCTCACCGAGGCAGCGGCGCTGGTCGATGCTGGCGAGTTTGAGGCGGCGATTCAGGCCTATGATGCGATTCTCGCGAAGGAACCGGCCAATAAAGATGCCAAGACTGCTCGTGACAATGCCAAGCTGGTGATGCGCCTGGCGACGGCTGCTGGCGACCCAATCTCGGAAGCAGCTGCGGACCCGACCGATGTAGAAAAGCAGCTATCGGCAGCCGATGCCGAGATCGCCGTAGGGAAGGTTCAAGAAGCGTTTGACCGCCTCATTCAGCTGTTGCCGAACGAGACGGTCAAAAAGCGACTGCTCGAGTTGTACTCCGTTTTCGAGCCGGGCGACCCTCGTGTGAAGGCCGCCCGGACGAAGATGGCTATGAAGCTGTTCTAGCCATCCCAGCGGTACCACTGCGCGGACATTGCGGGTACATGCAGTGTCATGCAATGTGGGTAACCGTCCCACTGGCCGTCGTGAGCCCACACCGAGAACGGCAGATCATTACCGGCACCGCCGTAGACTGCATCATCGGTGTTAATGACGCGGGTCCAGGTACCGCCGTGAGGCACACCGAAGGTGTAGTGCGGCTGAGAGTTGCCACCTAGGTTGAGGACGCACAGGTACGTCTGGCCATCTTTGCCGTAGCGCAGGTAGGCGAGGATGTTGTTCATGGCATCGTCAGACTTGGCCCAGCCGAAGCCCTCCGGGATATTGTCCTGCGTAAACAGGGCAGGAGACTCCTGGTAGACCAAGTTGAGGTCGCGAACCAGACGCTGGATGCCGCGGTGGTACTCGGACTCCCAGCCTTCGAGGTTGTGCCAGTCGAGGGAGTGCGCTTCGGTCCATTCCTGAACCTGGGCGAACTCCTGGCCTTGGAACAGCAGCTGCTTGCCTGGGTGAGACCACATGTAGGCGAACAACGTGCGTACGCCAGCGGCCTTGTTCCACGCATCGCCTGGCATACGGGTCCACAGGGAACCCTTGCCGTGGACGACTTCGTCGTGGGAGATCGGCAGGCAGAAGTTCTCGCTGTACTGGTAGATCATGGAGAACGTGATATCGCCGTGGTGGTGGCTACGGTGGATGGGATCCTTGGAGAAGAATTCCAGGGTGTCGTTCATCCAGCCCATGTTCCACTTGAGGGAGAATCCGAGGCCGCCGTGTTCGGTCGGTGCGGTCACGCCCGGCCAAGAGGTGGATTCCTCGGCGATGGTGAGCACACCAGGGTAGAGCTTGTGCACGGTGGCGTTCATTTCCTGCAGGAACTGGACAGCTTCCAGATTTTCGCGGCCGCCGTACTGGTTAGGTGCCCACTCGCCTTCGTTGCGGGAGTAGTCGAGGTACAGCATGGAAGCGACGGCATCCACGCGCAGGCCGTCGAAGTGGAACTCCTCCAGCCAGTACAGGGCGTTGGCCACCAGGAAGTTGCGGACCTCGGCGCGACCGAAGTCGAAGACGAGGGTGCCCCAGTCCTTCTGCTCGCCGCGACGCCAGTCCGGGTGCTCGTAGAGCGCGCGGCCGTCGAAGCGGGCCAAGGCCCAGTCATCCTTCGGGAAGTGGGCTGGGACCCAGTCGACGAGGACACCGATTCCGCGAGCGTGGAAGGCGTCGATAAGTGACTTCAGCTCATCCGGGGTGCCCCAGCGGGAGGTCGGAGCGTAGTAACCGGAGACCTGGTAGCCCCAAGAACCGCCGAATGGGTGCTCGGACACCGGCATGAACTCAACGTGAGTAAAGCCCTGCTCAGCGACGTAATCGACGAGCTCGGTGGCCATGTTCGCGTAGGAGAGGCCTTCCTTCCAGGAACCGAGGTGAACCTCGTAGACGCTCATTGGCTTCTCGGAAACCTCAGTGCGGGACTGGAGCCATTCGTCATCGTTCCACTCGTACTCCGAGGAAGTGACGACGGAGCCGGTCGCAGGCGGCACCTCGGCCTTGCGAGCCATCGGGTCAGCCTTGTCGCGGCGGTGGCCCTCCGGGGTCTGCACAGCGTACTTGTATACCGCGCCCTCGCCGATACCCGGCAGGAACAGTTCCCAGACACCGGAGCTGCCCAGTACACGCATCGGGTGCTGGGCTGCATTCCAACCGTTGAAGTCGCCAACGACCGCAACACCAGAAGCGTTCGGAGCCCAGACCGCAAAGGAGGTGCCTGCAACGCCATCGACGGTGCGAACGTGGGAGCCGAGTGCTTCCCACAGGCGCTCGTGGCGGCCCTCGCCGATGAGGTAGATGTCGGTCTCGCCCAGAGTCGGCAAGAAGGTGTATGGGTCCCGGGTGACGATGCTCGAGCCTGGCCACGTGATCTGAAGCTCGTAAGTACCCTCAGGGACTTCGCCTTCGAACATGTCATTGCCCACGGGCTCGAGGTCGTAGGACTGGCCGTCGATAAGCGCTGCTACCTTGACGGCGCCGATCTGACGGGTGCGAACCTTGCCATCGTGACGACCGTACAAAGAGTGCGGGTCGTGGTGCTGGCAGTTCAGCAGTCGAGAAAGGTCAGTCATATCAGCTCCTGTATTCGTTAACTTCGCGCCAAGCGAGTGCTTCTCGACGCTCTTCAGGGATCTCTGGCAGTACGAAAATGTGAGCAACATCGTCCCACGGACGCAGTTCGACGTAATTCTCTGCACCCCATTCGTACACGTTTCCGGTGACCTGGTCGCGGACTGGGAAGCTTCCGGTCATACCGAGCTTGTCCAGATCCAGGCGGACTCGGCCGGACTGGGCGTTGTAGGAATCGAGGTTGATCACCACGAGGACGCAGTTACCTGTGAGGGCATCGACCTTGGAGTACGCCATGATCTGGTCGTTATCTACCTCGTGGAAGTGGATCGAGCGCAGCTGCTGCAGCGCAGGCTGCTCGCGGCGAATCTTGTTCAGCTTGGTAAGGAACGGCTGTAGTGTGCCTGTGGCGTTGTAGTTGCGTGGGCGCAGCTCGTACTTCTCGGAGTCCAAGTACTCTTCGGAACCTGGCTTGACGGCCTCCCACTCGAAGAGTTCGAAACCGGAGTACACGCCCCACAGTGGGGACAAGGTGGCGGCCAGGGCGGCGCGGATCGCGAACATCGCAGGTCCGCCGGTCTGTAGGGAAGCGTGCAGGATGTCCGGGGTGTTGACGAAGAGGTTCGGGCGGGAAATGTCAGCCATGTTGGCGATTTCCTCACCGAATTCCGTCAGTTCCTTCTTCGTGGTCTGCCACGTGAAGTAGGTGTAGGACTGGGAGAAACCGATTTTGGCCAGGCCGTACAGGCGTGGGCGACGGGTGAAAGCTTCGGCCAGGAAGATGACCTCAGGATGATCCTCGTGCACGGTCGCGATCAGCCATTCCCAGAAGTTCGCTGGCTTGGTGTGCGGGTTGTCCACGCGGAACGTCTTCACGCCACGCTCCACCCAGAACAGCACCACACGCAGGATCTCCTTGTAAATACCCTTCTGATCATTATCAAAGTTCAGCGGGTAGATGTCCTGGTACTTCTTCGGTGGGTTCTCGGCGTAGGCGATGGTGCCGTCGGGCAGCACGGTGAACCACTCTGGGTGAGCGGCAGCCCATGGGTGATCCGGGGCGCACTGCAGCGCCAGGTCCAGGGCGATCTCGATGTCGAGTTCCTCCGCCCGGGCAATGAGGGCATCGAAGTCCTCAAGGGTGCCGAGCTTCGGGTGCACGGCATCGTGCCCGCCATCCTTGGAACCGATTGCCCAAGGAGAACCGACATCTGTCGCCGAAGGAGTGAGGGTGTTGTTGCGTCCCTTGCGGTTGATCTCGCCGATCGGGTGAATCGGTGGGAAGTAGACGGTGTCAAAGCCCATGGCCTTCACGCGATCTAGTTCCTTGGCGGCGGTGGCGAAAGTGCCGTGGACCGGGTTTCCTTGGTCGTCCCAACCACCGGTGGAGCGTGGGAAGAACTCGTACCAAGAGCTCACGAGAGCCTTGCGACGCTCGACCAGGATAGTGCTGGTCTGGCCACGGGTGAGCAGATCACGCAGCGGGTGAGTGTTGAGGATGCCGGAGACTTCCTTGGTGAAGGCCGGGACAATGCGTGCGCGCAGGTCACTGGTCGAACGCAGCGATTCGGATACCGCGGTCAGGGTATCGCGGTGCACCTTTGGTGCGCCGGAGGCAGCACGCTCAAACAACTGGGCACCGATCTCGATATCGTTGGCCAATTCCTCGGGGGACTGGCCGGCTTCGATCTTGGCCGTCACAGCGTGCTTCCAAGTGGCAATCGGGTCGCTCCAGACGTCGACACGAACGGTCCAAATTCCCGGGACATCGGGGACGAAGATGCCGTGCACCTGGTCTGGGTCTTCGCCGCGAGACATGATCGTGCGCATGGTTTTGGCAGCTACCGCCGAATCCTCTGGGCCCTTGACATTGAGGGTAGCGGAGAGTGCGTCATGCCCCTCGCGCCAGGCCAAGGCGAACACTGGCACTACTTCACCCACAACGGCCTTGGAAGCTCCCCCCAACAAATTAGGGCGTACGTCATCGATGCCGAGTCGTCCGGTCATCATTCATCCTTTCGCGCGCGTGCATTACTCAATCCAGAGTAGGTGAGCGGTGTCGATCGCACACGGCAACCGGATTGTGATCCATGATGGTGGGGTGAGCGAATACAACCCAGATCTGATCATTGACTTCGAGGATGTCACCTTCGTGCGGGATAACTGCACGTTGTTGGGGCCGGTGTCCTGGCAGGTAGAACTTGATGAGCGGTGGGTGATCATCGGCCCGAACGGCGCAGGCAAGACCACCTTGATGCGACTAGCAGGCGCTGAGGAATACCCGTCTGGGGGTACCGCGTATCTCATGGGTGAACGCATCGGAAAGACCGATATGCGGGACCTGCGCACGATGATCGGAGTCTCCTCGTCCGCACTCGGCGCCCGCATCCCGAAAGAGGAAACGGTGGAGGACCTGGTGGTCTCCGCTGCCTATGCAATTCTGGGTCGGTGGCGCGAAGAATACGACCAGATGGACTTCGACCAAGCGATGGAGATCCTCGAGCGCGTCGGCGCGCTCCACCTAGTCAAACGCACCTGGGGCACCCTCTCCGAAGGCGAGCGCAAGCGCGTCCTCATCGCCCGCGCGCTCATGACCAACCCCGAGCTTTTGCTTCTCGACGAACCCGGCGCAGGTC
This sequence comes from Corynebacterium kalinowskii, assembly GCF_009734385.1. Taxonomy (NCBI): domain Bacteria; kingdom Bacillati; phylum Actinomycetota; class Actinomycetes; order Mycobacteriales; family Corynebacteriaceae; genus Corynebacterium; species Corynebacterium kalinowskii. The sequence continues at coordinate 971,161 of NZ_CP046452.1, forward strand.
TCGACCTCGGCGGCCGCGAGGACCTCGTCGGCTACCTCGGCGAACTTGCCCTGGATGCGGACGCGCCGGCGATCGTGATGATCACCCACCATGTGGAGGAGATTCCGTTCGGGTTCACGCACGCGATGTTGCTGGACGAAGGCGAGGTCGTGGCGCAGGGGCTTATCGACGACGTCCTCACGAGTGAGAATCTCACCCAGACCTTTCACCAGCAGATTCAGCTTGACCGCATCGATGATCGCTACTTTGCCCGTCGAATTCGGGGCCAAGGGACGCACCGAAAAGGTTAGACTTAACGCTTATGAAAGGAATCCGAGGAGCCAAGCTTGCAGCAACTGTGCTGCTCGTCCGAGATTCTGCAGTGGGCATGGAAGTCTATGTGCAGGAGCGTGTGGCAGAGATGCCGACGTTTCCCAACACGACGGTCTTTCCCGGTGGTGGCCTGGATGAACGCGACCTCGGATACGGCGATGGTATCGAGTGCGCCCGCTGGGGGAATCTACTCGGCGTTGAACCCGATCTGGCGCATGGCTTGGTCATGGCCGCCGTGCGCGAAGTGTTTGAAGAGACCGGTATTTTGATGGCGCGCGATGCAGCGGGCAACCTTATTTCCGATGCAGTGCCGTATCACCCGGCGCGGGTTCCACTGGAAAGCCATGAGCTGTCTTTCACCGATTTCCTGCGTGACAACGACCTTAAGGTAGCCACCGACCTGTTGTATCCCTTCGCACGTTGGGTGGGGCCGGGCGCAACCAATCCGAAGTTCGACACTTTTTCCTTTGTGGCTGAAGTTCCCCTGGGCCAGATGCCCAAGGGGGATACCCGTGAAGCATCGTCTACGGGCTGGTTCCTGCCCTCTGTGATTCTCGGCGGGTGGAAGACCGGATTGCTCCGCCTGGTGATTCCGACCTGGTCTCAGCTCAATGCGCTGTCCCAGTTCCGCACTGTCGCAGAACTTGAAGACACGCTGTCCAATGTCGATATGACTCCGATCATCGGAGACCCCACCGACCCCTGGTTCGCAGACTTCTTCCTTCACGGAGATATCCCGGAGCGATTTTGATCAATCTCGACGAGGCCCGATACCTCATCTCGCGAACCATCGACCTCTGCCCAGAAACTGACCCGCTCCGGCGCGCCGCCCTCCTCAAAGAGCAGCATGGCTCCTATGGTCGCGCGGTTGCCGAGCTTCTCGACGCCCGGTCCAAAGGCAAACTCCCGGCCGAGTGGTTCATGGATAGCGACAGCGCCCAACAGGCCACCCCACTGGAGGTAGCGCGCATTCGCTTCGAGCGGATCCGCCGCATTTTGGGCGACCCGCTGGTCCACGACGTCACCTGTTCCATCGGCACGGAAGGCGCTGCGTGCCTGGCTGAGGGGCTGCGCTACGTTGGTTCCGACCTTTCGCTGCCACGCTTGGTAATGGCCAGGGCCAATGTCAACGCCCCATTCTTCCAAGCCGATGCTCTTGCCCCGTGCACGACGGCCGACGTCATCGTTGCTGACCCGGCGCGCCGGGCGGGAGGTAGGCGCATTAAGGACCCGGAGCAGCTGCTCCCGCCTTTGTCATCCCTCCTTGGTGCATACGAGCAGCACTTGGCTGTCAAATGCGCGCCAGGGCTGGACTTTTCCGACTGGGGCGGACTCGTCTCGCTGGTCAGTGTTGACGGTGGTGTGAAGGAAGCCTGCCTCTACACAGCAGGACTCGCTGAAGGAGCGCGCCGCGAGGCCGTGGTGATTCGGGGCGGGGGCGTCGATAAGCTCAGTGACCTCATGCCTTCCGAGGATGAAATGGCGGCACCTCACGGTAAGTACCTCATCGACCCGGACGGGGCCGTGGTACGCGCCGGGCTGGTGCGTCAGTTCGCGGTGCGGGAGGGGCTGTGGATGCTGGATGAACGCATCGCCTATCTGACCGGCGACCGGATTCCGGAAGGGTACAGTGGTTTCCCGATTCTCGAGCAGGTGCCGCTGAAGAAGCTCAAATCGGCGCTGGCAGCGCACGATCCGGGGTCTCTCGAAATTCTGGTGCGGGGAGTAGACGTGGATCCAGATGCCTTGCGCAAGAAGTTGCGGCCGCGCGGGAGTCGTCCGATGGCGGTCGTGGTAACTCGGATTGGTACGCAGGGGGTGGCACTCATCTGCGAGGCGCGCCGAGTAGGATCGTCTAAAAACGTATTGGAGGAATAATGCCCGCAATTGTGGTGCTGGTGAAGAATGTGCCAGACACGTGGTCGACCAAGACCCTGAACCCCGATTACACGCTCCACCGCGAAGGTGTGGATGAGGTTATCGACGAAATTAACGAGTACGCGGTCGAACAAGCATTGCGGATCAAGGAAGCCAACCCTGGCTTTGAGGTGGTAGCCCTCACCGCCGGTCCTTCCCGCGCTCAGGAAGCGCTGCGCAAGGCGCTGGCCATGGGCGCAGACCGGGCAATTTTGCTTTCCGACGATGCCCTCGCAGGTTCCGACGTCCTCGGCACCGCCTGGGCCCTGACCAACGCCATCAACGCCGTGGGCGATGTGCAGCTTATCGTGACCGGTAATGCTTCCTCGGATGGTGCGATGGGTGCGCTGCCAGGCATTCTGGCCGAGTACCGCCAGATTCCTTCCCTGACCAATTTGTTGTCCGTTTCTGTGGCTGACGGTGTGGTTTCCGGCGTGAAAGATGCCCCAGAAGGCACGTACGAGCTGCGGGCGAACTTGCCTGCACTGATTTCCGTGACGGAAAAGACGGATAAGCCACGCTTCCCGAACTTCAAGGGCATCATGGCCGCCAAGAAGGCCGAGATTACCGTGCTCGATGTGGCCGCCATTGGTGTCGCTGCGGAAAACGTTGGCCTGGCCCACGCTGCCACTGCGGTCACCGCTGCCTCCGAGCGCCCATCCCGCGATGGCGGCGAAATGGTGTACACCGATGGCGCCGAGCGCATCTACCAGTTCTTGACCGACGAGAAGCTTATCTAGGAGTTTTTGGATCATGACCTACGTACTTGCTTCCGGCGACCACACTCTTGAGCTGATTGCTGCAGCTCAAACACTCGGCGATGTCACCGTCGTCGCGTTCGATGACGCCACCTACCCAGTCCCGGTTATCCGCTGCTCGGGCGAGGGCCGCGTCGTGATGCCGGCCGTGGATGCCCTTTCCATCCTGGCCGCGCAGAGCCCACAGCCGATCGTCCTGCTGGCCGATTCCCTCGGCAATGAGATCGCAGGCCGCCTTGCCGCGCGTCTGGCTTCCGGCGTGCTGACCAATGTGGTGGGTATCAACGCCGATCGCACCGCCGCTTTGTCCATCTTTGGTGATTCTTACGAGGTCACCGCTGCAGTCGGTGGCAACAGCCCGATCTACACCGTGCGTCCAGGTTCCGTGGCACCAATCGCGCCTGGTTCTGCCAGCGTGACCACGATGGAGCTGCCAGCTGCTGGCGTCATGGATGCCCAGGTTGTCGGTTTCACCCCAGCCGTTGCCGGTGGTCGCCCAGACCTGTCCACCGCCAAGGTCGTCGTTTCCGGCGGCCGCGGCGTTGGGCCTTCCGGTTTTGAGGAGCTCGTCGAGCCGCTTGCCGACGCACTCGGCGGCGCAGTCGGCGCAACTCGCGACGCAGTGGATGACGGCGCCTACCCGGGTCAATACCAGGTGGGGCAGACCGGCGTGACTGTGTCTCCAGACCTGTACATCGCCATCGGCATCTCCGGTGCCATCCAGCACACCTCGGGCATGCAGACCTCCAAGAAGATCATCGCAATCAACAATGACGAGGATGCGCCGATCTTCAAGATCGCTGACCTTGGCATCGTCGGCGACGCCACTGAGGTTGTACCGGAGCTGCTGAACAAGCTGCGATGAGCTACTTCGACCACGCCGCCACCTCGCCGCTGCGCGCCGTCGCGCGTCAGGCGTGGGTAGAAGCATCGACCTACAACCCGGGCGGGCAGTATGCGCTCGGGCGTAAGGCGCGCGCCGCCGTCTCCCAGGCACGGGAAGACATCGCCGAGCTGCTGGATTGCGAGCCCATCGAGGTCATCTTCACCGCCTCTGGAACCGAGTCCAACAACATCGCGCTGCGCGGGCTGTACCGCGAAGGCACCGTGCTCGCCAGCCCCATCGAGCATCCATCGGTGGCGGAAGTGCTCAAGATGCTGCCAGTGAGATACCTGCCGGTGTCCGCGTCTGGGCATGTACAGCCGAGCTACGACGGCGAATCCATGATCACCTGCATGCTGGCCAACAACGAGACCGGCGCAATTCAGCCGGTAGCGGAGCTGGCTTCCTATGGGGTGCCGTTGCACGTTGATGCCGTGCAAGCCATCGGGCACATCCCGGTGTCTTTCCGACAGCTCGGGGCGACCACTTTGACGGTGGCCGCACACAAGTTTGGCGGGCCACGAGTGGGATTGTTGTTGGCCCGCCGCTCGCCGGCGTTGACTCCTTACTTGGTGGGTGGTGGTCAGGAACGTGGGATCCGTCCGGGAACTGTCGATGTGGCGGGCGCTGTAGCAACGGCAGCGGCCTTGAAAGAAGCCTGCGCGGAGATGAAAGCAGAGACCATCCGCCTGGCTGCGCTACGCGACAGGATCCAAGCGGGGGTAGCTGGTATCTGCAATACGCATGAACCAGCATTGCCCGGACATCTTTCGATGAGTTTTCCTGGTGCGCTGGGCGATAGCCTCATCATGCTGCTGGACATGCATGGCATTGCCGCTTCTACGGGTTCTGCCTGCTCCAATGGTGTCAACCGGGCTTCCACCACACTGCTAGCTATGGGCGTTTCCGAGGATCTGGCTAAATGCACCTTGAGGTTTACTTTAGGTGCCACGACAACAGCCGAGGACGTCGATAAGCTGCTTGCGATCCTGCCCGAGGTTGTCTCCCAAGCGCGCACCGCCGGGTTGTAGGCTGGATGTGCTGCAATGCTTACGGGAATTTTATAGCGGCCCTCGCCACTGTACGTGTTCGCTTGAGCCCGCCGTAGTCACTGGGAAACTGGGAAGGCTACGGCATTCGTGCGATGAACATCAGCCAGGAGACCGATTGCAGCTTCCTGTACATCATGGGTCTGTGAGATGGCGGACCCCGTGTCGAAAGTTGATCTCATGCATATCGCAGAGGGCTTTTTGCCCGTCACACACGCGGTAGGGTGGGCAGTTGTTGCTGCGCCCTTCGTGGTACACGGAGCTATTGCCGTGTCTAAACAAGTCAAAGAAAACCCGGAAACCAAGATGCTGCTCGGCGCAGCTGGAGCCTTCACTTTCGTGCTGTCCGCGCTGAAAATCCCATCAGTGACCGGTTCTTCCTCACATCCCACCGGCACGGGGCTAGGTGCGGTGATGTTCAAACCCCCGGTGATGGCGTTCATTTCCACGGTGGTGTTGCTCTTCCAAGCGCTGCTGCTCGCGCACGGTGGCATCACTACGTTGGGTGCCAATGTGTTTGCCATGGGCGTCGTGGGGCCGTGGGTGGCCTATGGAATGTGGCTGCTCACCCGTCGCATTAGTACTGATGTGGGCATATTTTGCGCAGCGTTCTTCGGTTGCCTGTCTACCTACGTAGTGACGGCGCTGCAACTGGCGTTCGCGCACCACTCCGGTGGGTTGCTCTCTTCCGCAGGCACGTTCCTGCTGCTGTACGCGCCGACGCAGCTGCCCCTTGCTGTGGTGGAAGCACTGGTCACCGTGGTGGTCTTCCGTTCCCTGTCTAAGATCGCCATTCCTGAACTGCGACTGCTGGGGGTACGGGCATGAAAAACTGGATGTTGATTGTGGCCGCGCTGGCCATTGCTGCGTTGCCACTGTGGTTTCTGGACTCCGATTTCGAAGGCTCTGATGCTGGCGCCGAAGCCGTCGTCTCCGAGCAAGCCCCAGACTATGAACCTTGGGCCGCGCCACTAGTCGGCGAGCTGCCTGGCGAAGTCGAGTCCGGCCTGTTTGCACTTCAAGCTGCGCTCGGTGGCGGTGTGCTTGGCTACGCCTTGGGGTTCTATCGCGGAAGGAACCGTGAATCCGATCGAGCAAGCAGCGGCAGCTAGCCGCTGGGCCCAGGTCAACGTAGGGGAGAAGCTGCTGTTCTTTGTCGGACTGCTGCTCCTCACCATCACGCTGCCGCCCGCCGCACTCGCACCCATTTTTGTGGTGCTGGTGGCGAGCGCAGTGTGGATTCGGGTTCCGCTGCGTCTGCTCGCGGTGCTCGTTGCTGCCCCGGCTGCGTTTATCGCGGTCGGGGTGGGCCCGCTCGTGTTCAACTTCAGCCCCAGTGGAATGGTGTATTTGGGCTGGTCAAACGCCGCGTATGTGGTAGCGCGTTCCATCGTCGCCATGACGGCCACGATGTTGCTGGCCTTAACGACGCCCCTTCCCGAACTCCTCGGATTCCTGCGCCTACCCGCTGCACTGTCCGAAGTGATTTCCCTGATGTACCGCTTCGTCGGTACCTTGTTACACACTGCGCTGGCGATGCGAGAAGCACAGGCGGCTCGCCTGGGACGGCTGACTATTGGTTCCGTGGGAATGCAGGCCTCTTCGTTATTTGTGTTGACCTTCATTCGTGCGCGGGCGTTGCAAGAAGGACTGGAGTTGCGGGGAGATCCGTCGTCGCTGGCCGTGGCGAAGGTCAAGCGTCCGGTTCGCTGGGGGTTTGTTGTTTTTAGTGTGGTGCTGTTCATCGTGATCTGGAGGCTGGCATGAAGCTAACCAATGTGTCTTTCAAGCACGAGGACTGGGTGCTGCGTGATGTGTCGCTGTCGGTGCCTACTGGATCGCGGTTGGCCGTGTTGGGCGCGAACGGCTCCGGAAAATCGACCCTGCTCAAACTCATGGCAGGGGCGTGGCAGCCCTATTCTGGGACGTTGGCGTTAAACGAACCCTACGACTATTCGCGTGCTGGGCGACGGGCTTTGCGCTCTCAAGTGCAGATGGTGCTCCAAGAGCCCGATGAGCAGCTGTTTGCGCCGACGGTGTACCAAGACGTTTCTTATGGTCCAGTGAATTTGGGGGTCGAGGACGTCGATAAGCGCGTGGCAGAGGCGATGGACCTGGCTGGGGTCGCGCACCTCGCGGACCGGGTGCCGCATCGGCTGTCCTATGGTCAACGCAAACTGGTCGCGCTGGCGGGCGTGCTGGCGATGCGGCCCTCCTATTTGCTTCTCGACGAGCCGACGGCGGGGCTGGATCCCTTGGCAGTGCGGTCGTTGCTCACCGTTTTGGATGCCTTGGAATGCACAGTCATTTTGACGACGCACGACGTTGATTTTGCTTGGGCGGTTGCCGACGAGATCGGGGTGTTGGCGGATGGTCGGTTGACGGTGGGGAAGTCGCAGCTGCTGCAACCGTCGGAGTTAGGCATGCCGTGGGCGCCCCTGGTATCGCAGAAACTCGGAAAACCCATTGCGCGGCCGGAAGATTTACTAGACTAGGGGAACCAATCGTCACGGGAGCAAAGCCGATTCTTTGCTGAGAGGACGCAACACTCGGAGCGTCGACCGTTTAACCTGTCCGGATAATGCCGGCGTAGGGAGGAACCTCATGCTTAAGTCTGCTTTGCCTGAAAATGGAACCGTTACCACCGGTCCGATTTATCGCAGTCACAAAATCTACAACGAGGTTCCCTTTGGTGACTTGACGCTCCGCATCCCAGCGCGACGCATCGATCTCACCACTGGGGAACATTTTGATGTGTATGACACGTCGGGAATCTACACTGCTGAGGATCCTGAATTGGATTTGGAGCGGGGCTTGGCTCCGGTTCGTACCTGGGAGCGTGCGGAGGCTGTGCCTGCTTCCGAAGAGAATCCATCGTTGAAGGTACAGACCCAGCTGGCGTGGGCGCGTGCCGGGGTGATTACCCCGGAGATGGCATTTTGTGCGGCACGTGAAGGTATGGCGCCGGAATTTGTGCGGGATGAGGTTGCCGCAGGTCGCGCCGTGATCTGTGCGAACAAGAATCACCCAGAGATTGAGCCGATGATCATCGGCAAAGCGTTCGCGGTGAAGATCAACGCGAACATCGGCAACTCTGCCGTGACCTCGTCTATTGCTGAAGAAGTAGAGAAGATGGTGTGGGCCACCCGTTGGGGCGCTGACACCATCATGGACTTGTCCACGGGCAAGGACATCCACGAGACCCGCGAGTGGATTCTGCGGAACTCCCCAGTGCCAGTGGGCACCGTGCCGATCTACCAGGCGCTGGAAAAGGTTAATGGTGATCCGACCCGCCTTACGTGGGAGATCTATCGCGAGACGATCATCGAGCAGTGCGAGCAGGGCGTCGACTATATGACCGTACATGCAGGTGTGCTGCTGCGCTACATCCCGCTGGCCGCAAACCGCGTTACGGGCATCGTCTCCCGCGGCGGCTCCATCATGGCGGCCTGGTGTTTGAAGGAACACCGCGAGTCCTTCCTGTATGAGAACTTTGCGGAACTGTGCGACATTCTCGCGCAGTATGATGTCACGTTCTCCCTGGGTGATGGCCTGCGTCCGGGATCCATTGCGGATGCGAACGACGAAGCTCAGCTTGCGGAGTTGAAGACTTTGGGCGAGCTGACCTTGATTGCCCGTTCCCGTGGTGTCCAGGTCATGATCGAAGGCCCCGGCCACGTGCCGATGCACAAGATTCCGGTCAACGTGGAGTGGGAAGAGGACTGGTGTCACGGCGCGCCGTTCTACACCCTGGGGCCCCTGGCTACCGATATCGCGCCCGGCTATGACCACATCACCTCCGCCATTGGCGCTGCGATGATCGCCCAGGCTGGTACTGCGATGCTCTGCTACGTCACTCCGAAGGAACACCTTGGCCTGCCCAACCGTGACGACGTCAAGGTTGGCGTGATCACCTACAAGATCGCTGCCCACGCCGCGGACCTGGCTAAGCAGCACCCGCGTGCGCAGGAACGTGACGATGCGCTGTCCAAGGCCCGCTTCGAATTCCGCTGGCATGACCAGTTCGCGTTGGCGTTGGATCCGGATACCGCGCTGGAGTATCACGATGAGACCCTACCGGCTGAACCTGCGAAGACCGCGCACTTCTGTTCGATGTGTGGCCCGAAGTTCTGCTCCATGCGTATTTCTCAGGACGTGCGTGACTACGCGGCTGAGCACGGGCTGGAGACGGTAGAAGCCCTGGAAGCCGGTATGAAGGAGAAGTCTGCTGAGTTCTCTGCTGCTGGTGACCGGGTGTATTTGCCGGTGGTGGAGAGCTAGCTACTAGCTGAGGGCATGCTAGCGGGACCGCTCCTTTCGGGGCAGGTTCGCTAGTTTTTGTCTATCAGGCGGCGGGCGTTGGAATGTCTGGCCCTGGGACTATTGTTTCTTCGCCGGTCTCCGGTGTCATCGACGTGGATCGGAACCCCGTTCAGAATCATCTTTATGTGGGCTTCGACCGCGCTGTCATCATTCCAACCGTGGTGTTTGGGGCACAAGGGTGCCAGGTTATCGATGCTGGTGGGGCCGCCGCGCGACCAAGGGGTCACATGGTGTGCTTCGCAGCGACTGAGTGGTGCATCGCAGCCCGGATAGGCGCAGCACCCATCTCGGGAGAACATTGCGAGGCGCTGGCGGAAAGTGGCTGATCTGCTAGCGGTCACGAGCGATTTCACGGCGCCGTTGTGGTCGTGGACGACGATGTAGTCGGTGATGCGGTGGCCGTCGAGAAGCTCAAGATCGTAGAGGGTGAGGTCGATGCCGACGTTGCTGCCAAAATTGGCTTGCCAATTGAATTCGTCTTCTTCGGTGACGCCGATGACGAGCGAGCAGTGGCCTACGGTGTCTTGGCGGGTTTGGGAAGCCCAGCGAAGGACTTGGAAGAGATTGTCGGCGTGGCGTTGGGCAACGGTGCGATTGTCATCCTTGCGGCGGTCGTCGGTGGCCTGTTCGATGCGCCATGCGTCATCCATGAGCGCCTTGAGTAGTGCTGCGTGAGCTGCGGGGGCGTAGCCATTGAAGGAACACCCGCCGTGTTCGTCTTGGTCGCGGAGTTGGAAGCGACGCTGGTTGTAGGCTTCGTGCGGGTCTTGGGCAAGGCGACGGTTTTCTTCCCGGACCAGCTCCTTGGCGTAGGCATGGGTGGCTTTGGGGGAGGACTCGGTAGCGGTTGCCGCAGCTAGGTCGTAGATTTCCTCGCGTCGAGAAGAAGCTGAACTCAGTTTCTCAAGAGCCGACAAAATGAGGTCCTGATGCTCGACGGGTACCTCTTTTGGCCACGGGTTGAGTGTGCGTCGGTGAATGCGACGGGCCTGGAAAGAGGACGCGCCCGCGCGTTCAATCTCATTCTTCTCACGCCCCGCAGCCATGTCAGTTTCGAGCCGAGCAACAAGTTCCTTGATTTCTAGCAAAACGGGGAAGTCTTCAAACGGCTCACCAAAGTCAACGGAGCGCTGTAACAGCTCCTTGACCGTAGTGAGTGTATGAAGTTCCCCGATGTTCATGCCTTCATTTTAGCCCACAGGAAATAGAACACAAGAGCTAAAAAGTAGCGAAATTCTAACGAATCGCCCCACCAAAAACAAACAGCAATTAGAGCACTTGTGTCACTCGCGCCCCTCAATCGGCCACAGTGAACGGTAAACCATAACACCAGCTAAAACCGCAATTATCCACCAAAGAAAAACTGGAACCGTAGCAAGCCAATCCACTCGACCCATGCATAAAAGCCACACGGCAAACACAATAAACAAGGCCGATGCAAAAGAACGCGTTTTCGAGAAAAGAATCTCGCAGGCAATCCACACCAGCGCCGCCAGCGGTAGCCCCCAACTGATTACTGCTGCCATTTCAGCATCTCCTTTCCGAGCTCATCCATTCGAGTGGTGGAGTTGTTGTTGACAAATGCTGCTCGCTGGCCGGTTGGGTCGAACACGAGCATCGTGCGGAAACCGCCCGTACTGCCGTTGTGAGATGCGCCGTAATCATCGTGCTTCCAGGCATACGATGGAACCCCAACGGAACGGACGTGCAAAGCAAATTTCGCCATGTCAAAAGCGGTAGACCGGATCGCTCCACACGGGGCGTACCCATCCATCTCCCAGTTCGCAGCCTCACGGCCCCGACCATTCAAGCCATGCGGTGCATCTGCGGCTTTGCCAACCGAGGCCACGTACGTTGAAGTCATGCCCAGCGGATCAAAGATGTCCTGCTGAACCATCTCTTCCCAGCTCCGGCCATCCTTTTCGGCAATGAGCTGTCCTAAGAGAGCGACGCCCAGGTTGGAGTAATTGCGCTCACCCTGGCCCTTTAAATCAGCCTTCAAAGCCATCTTAAAGATGTCCTCCCGCGTCACCGATCCATATGGGTTGCGCTCAATGAAAAGGGAAAGCGTGTCCAAACCGGGATTGCGTGGCAGGCCGGCCTCGTGGTTGGCGAGCTGCTCAAGGGTTGCAGAGCCAATCGGGGCACCGCGAGTGTCGATGATGTCAGAGACCTTGGTGTCCAGCCGTACGGTGCCCTTTTCGACGGCCTGTCGCAGCAATTCCGCCGTAAAAGTCTTGGTTACGGAGCCAATTTCAACTTCTGTGTGCTCATTGGCGCCGAGTCCGGCGAACACTGGCTGATCGCCGTCGAGGACGAAGGCGGTGACATTGTGGGCGCCACGTGGGGAGTTTTCAGCAAGAAAGGTTGCTAGTTGGGGATTGCCGGTTTGGGTGTCGGCAAGCTTTACGGGTTGGGGGCCGAAAATGACGAGTGCGGCGACGGTCGCTAGTCCTACAACGGTGGCCAGTGCTTTTCTCATGTGTTGTCCTCGCTAGCGGCGATGATCGTGAGTAGTGGGATGACGCGGGCAGGTGGGATCTCAAAGGTGCCGTGGATTTTGCGGACCCAGCCGGCAGATTGCAGCGCGCTGAGGTGGTGGTAGGCGGTGCCTGAGGAAGAAATACCGCTGTCCACCAGATCATTGACGCTGGCTGGACCTTCGAGGAGTCGGGCCAGGATGGCATGACGGATCGGATGGGCGAGCGCACTGACGCGCTCGAGGGATTCGAAAAAGGCGTCGCCGGTCAGATGGTCTGCCGGGCGGGTCCATGCGTATTGATAGGCGCGCCCCTCCAGCAGCACATCGCCCTGAAAGCTGATGATGCCATTCTCCAGTGACGGCTGCTGGGCCTCCAGTGCTGCTAGTCGACGTTCCAGGGCATCAATACGTTGCTCCAAATCCATAATTCTAAAAATGCAGAAAAATGAAATCGGGTGCAGTGTCTACAAAACGAATTGGCCGCCTGTCAGCGCCATCGAGGTCCAACCGGTTTCCGGCGTCCACTGATGCAGCTGCCCAGTAGTGAGCATCCGGATGCGCTCAGGGGTGGCGTCGAAGATCCGCTGCGCGCCTGTTCGCTCAAAAGAAGTCAGCAGCTCATCGACCCAAAACTCCACCGACCCAAAGTCGTGTTTCACCGACACTCCGCGGTAAGGCTCGATGAAGCGGTCAATCGCTGAATTTGCTAACGCCACCGGAGCCTCGCCCAGCGGGAATACCTCTCCGTTGATCACAGCCACCACCTGGTTTTCAGAGGCCAACTTCAGCAGCGGATCACGGCCAATTGGAGCAGCCAAAGAAACCCGATGGCTGAACTCGCCGGTACGTGCATCGTAGGCCTCAACCAGCGGGAACCCGACGGCAGCGATCCAAAGATACTTCTCATCCGCTGCCACATGCCCCGCCAGGACAACCTGTTCCGGAACCGGAGCCTCAGACAAGGGAACCGGAGTTGCATCCACGATGTATCCCTTCGTTTCCCAGCCGTTGGGGGAGTAATCGTTGAACTCATTCTCGGCCCTAGAAAGCTGCTGCAACACCACGTCATTCTCATCCGACACGACCGCATACAAGGACTCGATCCGCAGCCAGGTGCTCGTGCGGTCAAAGTCATAGGCCCACCACTTGAAATACCCCGCGAGGGTGACATCACCAGATATCGGACTGTCTGAGATGAGCTGTGCGCACCAGCCGTCGCCAAGCGCCAACCCCTGCCACCACGCTTCCTGCTTCTCGACGACCGGAGGCCGCCCATCATGACGGACCTGGCATCTCACTTCGCACTCCAACCCTTGGATCGGGCTGGAAGAAGTATGGAATCTCAGCGGCATCGCGGTGACATCGCCGACTGCCCAATCGACCTTGTGATACTCGAGTGCCGCCTTTGTCACGTGGATGCGGAGTCGGCCGTCGGCAAGCGGTGGCAGGTGGTCGATCGCGCCGGGAAGCGTGGGCGCAGGTTTGGGGCTGATGACATTGCCGAGGTCATCGCGGGGGACGGTGGGGCCGTCCCAGGTGGCGTCGAGGGAATCGAGGATCGTAATAGAGGTGGCCGCGATGCGGAAGTCGGGGTATTCGGCGGCCAAGACGATGCCGTATTCCTGATCAATATCAATGTGGAGGTGTTCGTCTATGAGTCGCCATGTAGGGCGCCCGATTACGCTGCCTTTACCGAGCAGATCGAATTTTTTGAGTCGAATCGGCCCCAGGAAAGGGTTCGGGTCTACCGAGGACACCAAGGTGCCCGAGGGGTAGTGGCCTGGGATGTCTTCGGCCCCGGTGCGCCCAAAGACCCACATCGACTCCCGGTTTCGGATAACCAGTGGCTTGTCGCCGCGGGTGACGGTGAGCAATCCGCGATCATCCGATCGGCTGATGGTGGTCCCGTTCAAGTCGGGGTTAAAAAGAACGGCGGGGCCAAAGAACATAAATTGTTCCGGAGGGCCAGGTGGTGTGCCGGTGACCTCGACGGTGACTTGGTACGTCACATATTCGGCCCGGGCATACAAGCGAGCCACATCTGCCTTATTCAAAAGATGCCTCCACAAAGGTCCAATCGCTGGTCGGTCGCCACTGCCAGATCTTCTGATCGGCGAGCACAACAAGGTGTTCGGGTGCACCGCGCATGATCCTTTCGATGGATCCCTCAAACGAAGTAATGAGCGAGCCGTCCGCAGGATCAAAGAAGCGGGAGTTGTCTTCCACACACTCCATGATGACGCTCTGGAACCGCTGGGCGTTCACCCAATCGATTCCGGCAAGCGGAGTAGTTTCTGAGCCCTCCGCAGTGAAAAACCGCACCTGATCACCCACAATCGTGACGATGAGGCCCGCAAACCAAAATGCATCAATTCGGATGAAGTTGCTGATTCCTACGGGAACGGGCTCAGGGGAGGTGAGCGGAACTTCGCCTACGCCGGCGATAACAAGCATCATCTGGTCGGTGTCGGTGACAGGATCCATGCGGTTGTACATCGCGATCCCGTCATCAAACTCCGTGAGCATCGGGTCTGACGTCTGCTTCTTGGGAGAAACAGAAAAAGTCTCCCCGGAGTGAAGCACATAGCTCTGATCTCCGAAGGCCATGACAACGCCCCGCGAGGGATCTTCTTTGAGTCTCCGATGCTGATCCAGTGGCGCGGGGACGTGCACCCGCCGCAGCAATTCGCCCGTCTCCAAGGAATAGGCGTCAACAGCTGGAATGTCGACGCATGCTGCCCATAGCACCTCATCGTCGGCCAGCATGTACCCGTAGCCTGGCTGCCACTGCACCAGAGGCGGGGGATCGACGCTGAACCCATCAATGATGAATTCCTCCGCCTTCCACCCACCCGCCGTAGGGACTGCAGAGGCATCGGCTACCGGAAGGTAGTGCTGCTCTTCAGAATCTGCATGCGACAGGACTGCATGGATCGCCGTGATCTCCACGTAAGTAACTGGGCAATGGAGATTGTCGCGGTCATAGAAGAATCCGGTCAGTTCCTGATCCCCGCGTCGCGGTTCGTTGGTGGAGTAGGTCGCGGTCCAGCCTCTGCTGATCAGCAAGCCGTGCCAGTTGGGGTTCGGTTCACCGCTATCAATATGCACCCAGCCGCGAACGGTCTGCTCGCATTGCGGGTGCCAAGCCTGGCCCGTGGAGAATTGCAGCGCGAGTGGCACGCGATTTCCTACCCGATACTCTTCAAGCTCGCCCTGCAGCTCGTGCCGGTTGGTGATCACCCGCAGCTCGGTGTCCAAGGCGGGCAGCGTATTGACGACCCGTCCCTCGAATTCCGCGGGCAACATGATCTTTCTGGTTGGCCCGGTCCACGTGGCATTCAAAGAACCGGGAAGGAGTTCGAAGGACGTCGATAAGAGCGAGGCCCGCGGTGACCGCAGCCCCAGCCGCACCCCGGTCTCTTTGTCCACGATGACAGACACGCGGGGCTCCATGACTAGCTCCAGCGCGAGGCGGCCGAGGAATTCGGTCTCCTTCGAGGTGTGTTCGCCGAGCTCTTCGTAGAAGTCGTCATCGTCCATCGCCAGGAGAGTGATGCCTTCCCAGGAGGGGAGACGAAAGCCCGGTTGGGCGAGCGGTAGATCCTCATCGAACCGCCACGTCACCGAGCCGTTATACCAATACCAATTCTTGCCACCGCGCGTGATGCGCACGTGCGAGCCGCAACGCTCGAGCACATAGTCGTCGAAAACCAGCCGGTAGTGGACATTCATGTCCCCAGGCTACCTTCGACTAAGCTAGTCCACCTGAAAGGGGAAAACATGCGAGTTCTTGCAGCAATGAGTGGTGGCGTCGATAGCGCGGTGGCGGCCGCCCGCGCCGTGGAGGCCGGTCACGATGTCGTCGGCGTGCACTTGGCGCTTTCCCGCGACCCGCAAGCAGTCCGCGAGTCAGCTCGTGGCTGCTGTTCGCTCGAAGACTCCGCCGATGCGCGTCGCGTCTGCGACAAGCTTGGCATCCCGTTTTATGTGTGGGACTTCTCGGATCGCTTCAAGGAAGACGTGATCGATGACTTCATCCAGTCTTACGAAGCCGGCGAAACCCCGAATCCCTGCCTGCGCTGCAACGAGAAGATCAAGTTCCGCGCCTTGCTGGAGCGCGCGATGGCTCTCGGCTTCGATGCCGTCGCCACGGGCCATTATGCCAAGATCATCGACGGGCACCTGCGTCGCGGCGATGATCCACAAAAGGACCAGTCCTACGTCCTCGGCGTGCTCACTCGCGAAGAGCTGGACCACTGCATGTTCCCGGTCGGGGACACTCCAAAGCCGCAGATCCGCGAAGAGGCCGCCAAGCATGGTTTTTCGGTGGCCAAGAAGCCGGACTCCTACGATATCTGTTTCATTCCCGATGGCAACACTCAGGCCTTCCTGGGCAAGCACATCGGTATGCGGCCGGGCCTGATCAAGGACCAAGACGGCACGGTGCTCAAGGAACACCAGGGTGTGCACGAGTTCACCATTGGCCAGCGTAAGGGGCTGGACATCAAGCAGCCCGCAGCCGATGGCAAGCCCCGCTATGTCACCGACATCAACGCTGCCACCGGCGAGGTCACCGTGGGTTCCCGCGCAGACTTGGCCGTGCGCACCATCGAGGCCGACCGACTGAAGGTCTTGCACCCTGCCATGACCGGCACCATTGAATGCCAGGTGCAGGTCCGCGCCCACGGCGAAGTCGTGCCATGCACGGCGCACATCCTCGAAGACCGCATGCGGCTCGAACTCCACGAACCCCTCGACGGCGTCGCGCGTGGCCAAGCCGCAGTCCTCTACCTGGCTGACGCAGACGGCGACATTGTGCTCGGCTCAGGGACGATCACATGCACCACGCGCTAGGACCGATGCCGGGCACCTCGCTTATCGACGCGGCCGATGTCCTCGCCGGTGAATGCCAGGTGCTACCCCTTCCGATTCTGCCCGCCCGTGGCCTAGGATCTGACCCGATTGGTCGAACTGCTGGACTCTTGCCATTCAACGTGGAGGCTGGCCCCCGAGCTTGGCAGTTGGTCAATCGACCACAATTAGTGACGCGCCGGGTTTGGGATCGCCTCGAAGAGGATCTTGACCTGTGCGAATCAGTGTGGGGCACCTCCGTCGAACAGTTGAAGGTGCAAGCTATTGGTCCTTGGACGTTGGCCGCTTCGCTCGAGCTAGCAAATGGGCATCGGGCCATCTCTGATCGCGGTGCCATGAAAGACATTCGAGAAGGATTGGCTTTTGGACTTTCTGAGCACGTCGCAGATGTACGTAAGCGCTTTTCCTGCGACGTGCTCACCCAAGTGGACGAGCCATTACTTGGTCCGGTCATGCGAGGTGAACTAAAGGGCGCCACCCAATGGGAAACCTTTCCGGCAATCCCAGAACCGGAACTATTGGACTGCGACATCTTGCATCTCGAGGAACCACTGTGGCAGCTTCGAGCACCCAAGGTCTTCCTGGATCGCGAGCACATCATTGGGACCGAGAACTTGGACGGTTTTGGTGCCTTGGTGTCCAGCGGTGTGGAGGTCGGCTTGGGCATCAAACCCGACAGAATTGACGAACTTGGCGAGCGTCCCCGAGCTGTTGCTGTTTCGTTAGCAAAGCTGTGGGATGAGCTTGGGCTGGATCGATTGCAATTACAATCAATTGACGTTTACCCAGTTCAGCTTGAAAAACTGGCGCTGGCGGACGCTGGTGCGGCTTTGGCCTTTGCGCGTAACGTTTCGGACATTTTGGCCCGAGACGCTGGGAATCTATAAGCGAGTTAACCTGAATTTAACTAGCGTGGAAACTCCATTCATTCGAAAGAGCTGAAGGAGTAGTACATGTCTACGATTAAGATCTCTGCAATTACACTCATTGCCGGCACGGGCCTGCTGCTGGGTTCCTGCTCCCAGGCCGAGCAGACCGCAAACGAGACTTCGGACAAGGCATCCTCCAAGGCTTCCGAAATCAAGGAAACCGTCCAGAAGGAAGTGTCCGAGCAGCGAACGCCAACTCCAGCCGAGGGCCCAGACCCTGTCTTGGCTGCAATCCAGGCGGTGCAGGGCGTAAACCCCGACGGTAAGATATCGGGAATCGACCGCCAGGATGACAGTGAAATCTACAGCATCGACGTGGCCGTTGGTGAAGAAGTCATCGAATACAACGTTCCGGCACAGGGCGAGGCAACCGAGAAGGAACGCGAAAAGGATGCCGCCGATGCAAAGGAAGCACAAGATGCTACCGTCACAATCGAAGATGCCATTAAACAGGCACAAGATCAGCACCCAAATACGCGCGTCGATGATGCGGAGCTCGAAGCGGGCAATTGGGAAATCAGCCTGGACGATGCCAACGGCAAGGATGTAGCTGACGTGAAGATCCCTGCGAAATAGTCCTTCGCGTAGCGCGACTCGATCGGGTGTGAGTTCTCCTGATCGAGTTTTCTGTTTCTGAACAGTTTTTCAGCTAAAACGGGGGTGTTTTCCCGCGAGCATCGTTGTCTAGTGGTTAGGTAAATAGTTGTAGCTGACTGTTGCCAACATTGGAGATTCTTGTGACGAACCCTTTCGAGCCTTCGGGAAACCAGAACCAGCCAAACAAGCCGGAATGGCCAGCATTCCCAGGGGCGCCAGAGCCGCAGGCAGCTCCTGAATCGCAGGCAGCTCCTGAATCGCAGCCACAGCAGCAGCCTTACCAACAACAGCCTTACCAACAACAGCCGTATCAACAACAGTCATATCAGCAGACCCCTCCGCCTCCTCAGGGCCAACCAGGTTTCCAGGCCGGCGGACAACCTGAGTTCCAGCAGCAGTACCAGCCTCAATTTGCCCAGCAACAGATGCCACAAATGAACCAGGGGCCAAAGAAGCCCAACATCTTAGGCATCATCGCGTTGGTCCTTGCCGTGCTTGGCACCGTCTTGGCCTGCATCAAGGCAGTGATGGCACTAGGTTGGATCGCACTACCGATCGCTTTCATCATGGGCATTGTTGCGCTGTTCATGAAGAATCAAGGAAAAGCGGCGGCGATTGCAGCCATTGTTATTTCGGTGGTCGGCACCATGGTCGCCGGTGCCATGGCTGTGTTCTTTGTGGCCAAAGACTTCGACGACGAACTCACGGGTGGCGAAACCGTGGTCTCGAACGGTGGATCCAAAAATGATCCCAAGGGGATTGTGGGTGGCAAGGATGAAAAGGGTCTATCCCGCGAGAACCCGCTGCCGGTCGGTTCTACCATTGAGAACAAGGATTGGATAGTGACGGTGAATTCCGTCGATCTGAACGCTGCTGCCAAGATCAAGGCTGAAAACGAATTCAATGACGATCCGAAGCCAGGCAATGTTCAAATCATGGCCAACTTGACCTACAAGTACAAGGGCAGCAAGCCTGAGGGCGAGTACCTGATTCCTATGGTGGAATACGTAACCACCTCGGGTAACAGCATCTCCTGGACTGATACCTTCCTCATGGCTCCTAATGAGTTGGAATCCGTAAACACAATGTATAACGGTGCCTCCGCGACAGGTAATATCCCGTTCGAGGTTCCTGCTGCTGACGTGGAGAAGGGCACCCTTGCAGTATCGCCAGGCTTCCTCGGTGATAAGCGCTTCTTCGCTGTGAATTGAGCCCTGTGAAGTAGCTCCTCATCGGTAGCAACGAAGGTCCTTTCGGCATCTGAGTGCATGGCAGCACTCGTTAGATGCGGGAAGGACCTTCGGCGTTCACCCGGATTTCGAGTTCGGCTGAAGTGGTGGAGTAGCTTTTCTTAGTCGACTAGTGTCACCCGATGTGCCCAGGAAGAGCTTGGGTTTGTCGAGTGGAACGTGGCGCCCACAGTGTTTTGTGAATCCACTTTCGCGCATATCAGCCCTCTCTGGTCCGAGCCTAAATAGCAGCGAAGTGCGTAAGGCTGGCCCGTAACTGGGCTGTTCACAGTAGTATCGGCGGAATAAGCGAAATTGCCGCTAGCGCCTTTCTTATTTTGATATGTCAGGGTGATGGCGGCATCGTACATGGCAGCGGCGAATTCACACGACGTTTGCGGGTAGGCATGAATCTGATCTCCTTGGGCGGAGATACCGCAATCACCACCCACTTGTCCTGCCTTGATTGCATGCTTGCTTGTTTCTGGGCTCGGTGTAGTTTCTGCAACCGTTGTGGCAAGTGAGGAAGCCTCAGATGGAATGGTCGATGAAATGGTTTCGACGACGACCACAGTCTCTTGCGGAGGAGCTACCTCAGCAGTCCCACATGAGGACAGTGGGAGCACGGCCAACAAAGTGAAGACTCTTAGTTTCATACCATCAGGATAAATACTTGCACGTCGCTCGGCATATCAATTGAATGAAATGATCAGGGATTACCCTGGAGCCACAAATAGTAAAAACTCACCGCATGTGGTGCGGTGAGTTTTTAGGTAAAGAGTAAAACTAGCGAGAAGCCTCGATCTGAACAGACTGTGCCACTGCGTTGACAACAGCGCCGATCTTGACTGCTTCCCAGACCTGCTCCTTGGTCAGGCCTTCAGCCTTCACGGTCTCAGCGTGGGACACGAGGCAAGCCTCGCAGCCGTTCATTGCGGAAACGGTGATGGACCACAGTTCGAAGTTGGCCTTCTCCACGCCTGGGTTGGAGATGATGTTCATGCGCAGGCCCATCTTGACGTTGGTGTAGTCGTCGCCCAGCATGTGGCGGGAGCGGTACGCAACGTTGTTCATGGCCATGACGGTGGCGGCACCGAAGGCTGCTTCCATAGCTTCCGCAGAGAGGTGGCTCTTTGCTTCGTCGACGATCTCGGAGATGACGGTGTCGTTCTTGGTTGCGGCAGCTGCAGCAACGAGGGAGCCCCAGAGCTGCTCCTCGTTGAGCTCGGTGGAGCGGGTGAGGGAGCCGATGTTCAGCTTCTGGTCCTTGGCGTACTCAGGGAGAGCGGACTTCAGGTTATCGATAGACATGTGTGATCCTTCAAAAATGAGTTTTGGGTAAAAGAGTGCCCCGCAGCCAAGATCGACGGCGGGGCAAGAGGGGATCCTAGTTCAGGGATTCCTTGACAACCTCGAGCTTGTCGATGTTCTTGGTTGGGTCATTCTTCTGCCAGTTGCAGGCACAGACCTCTTCGGACTGCAGTGCGTCGAGGACGCGCAGGACCTCGTCAACGTTGCGGCCGACAGCGTCTGGGGTGACGGAGACGAACTGAATAACGCCGTCTGGGTCGATGATGAAGGTAGCGCGGTCGGCAACGCCGTCTGCGTTCTCAACACCCAGGGCGCGGATCAGGTCGTGGCGCACGTCAGCGAACATTGGGAAAGGAACGGTCTTCAGCTCTGGGTGGGTTGCACGCCAGTTGAAGTGGGAGTACTCGTTGTCGGTGGAACCGCCGAGCACGACCGTGTCGCGATCGTCGAACTCTTCGTTCAGCTTGCCAAAGGCAGCGATCTCGGTAGGGCAAACAAAGGTGAAGTCCTTAGGGTAGAAGAAGACGATCTTCCACTTGCCCTCGTACTTGTCCAGGGAAACTTCCTCGAAGTAATCCTCTGGGGACTGAGCGTTAACCTCGTGGAGGTCGCCGCCCTTAAGCGCGGTCAGCTTGAACTCTGGGAACTGCTCGCCAACGGTCATGATTGCCATGTGTGGTCTCCTCGTTTGAAGTGTGTTACCGGAGCATGTGCTCGGTACTAAACGCCATTATGCCCGCGAATCTGCAGCCCGGCAAGAGTTTAAAGTTTTGGGTGTATTAATTAATGATAGGGAAAGGCTATCTAGTGGGCTGACCTGCACTGAAAAGTATCCACTATCAAAATGAGAATGGGTGATTAGCTTTGCATTGGCCAGGAGAGATTGACGTCGCTACTGTCCGAACCCTTGCCCTCCAAATAGCGTTTGAAACTCTCCTGAGCACGGTAATAGCCCACCGCTTGGAATTCCATCAGCTCATCAACAGGCATCTTCTCTAGCTCAGGCCACTGGCGCACCTGCTTCCACGCGATGCGCGCCGCAGCCAGGGCATCGGAGGTCGCCTCGTGGGCCGTGTCTAATTTGACGTCGTAAAGCGCGCATAGGTCCGTAAGGGTGCGCTTTCCCTTGCGGTACGGATCTTTGAGCTTATCGACGACAAAGGGGTCAAATACCGGTCCCGTCACCACAAACCCTGGACGCAGCTGGCCCAGGACAGTGAGGTCATAGGAAGCGTTGAAGACGATCAGGGTAAGGCCGTCCTTCCACCCCTGCTGGATCGCGGCGATGGTTGCATCTAGCACCTCATCGTGTGGTTTGCCGTGCTCGCGGGCGTATTCGGTGGTGATGCCGTGCACCTTTTGGGCGCCTTCGGGGATCTCAACGCCCGGGTCGGCAAGCATTTCCTGGGCGTCTACATCGCGTCCCTGGATGCGCACCAGCGCGGAGGTGACGATGCGAGCTTCGAAAGGATTCGCAGAAGTAGTCTCGAGGTCGAAGGAGAGCATGCGCTGCGGGCTAAACGTATCCATGCCCAAAACTCTAGACCGACCTCCGGACACGGGTGCCCCCAACCGTTCGAAGTACAATCGGTGACCGTGACTGATATTCATGCCCAGCTGCGCAAACAATGGAATGATCTCGCCGAAGAAGTTCGTCGCCACCGCGACCTCTACTACAACGGCACCCCGGAAATCCCGGACGCGGATTTTGACCAACTCTTCCAGAAACTGCAGCAACTCGAGGCCGAGCACCCGGAACTCGCCGTTCCTGATTCGCCGACCATGGAGGTTGGTGCCCCCGTTGAGCTGACCTCGAGCTTCGCCAACGTCGAGCACCTCGAGCGCATGATGAGCCTGGATAATGTCTTTGACGAAGGCGAGCTCCGCGACTGGCTCACCCGAACCCCAGCAAAGACGTACCTCACTGAGCTCAAGATTGACGGGCTCTCCATCGACCTGATTTACCGCAATGGACGCTTTGAGCGTGCCGCCACCCGCGGTGACGGCCGGGTGGGGGAGGATGTCACCGAAAATGCCCGCGTCATTAAGGACATTCCCGATCAGCTGATTAGCAGCGAGCAATACCCGATCCCAGAGCTACTCGAAGTACGTGGTGAAGTCTTCATTGCGGTCGAGGACTTTTCCGAGGTCAACGCGCTTCGTGTGGCCGAAGGTGGCAAACCGTTCGCCAACCCTCGCAACGCTGCCGCTGGTTCGCTGCGTCAGAAGAACCCGGAGGATGTGAAGAAGCGTCGCCTGCGCATGATTTGCCACGGCATCGGCGCCCTCGAAGGCTTTGCGCCGGCCAGCCAGCACGATGCCTACCTCGCGCTCAAGGCGTGGGGGTTGCCCGTTTCTGAGTACACGGAATCCGTCACGACGGCCGATGAAGTCGTGGCGAAGGTGAAGTACTGGGAAAACCATCGGCACGACGCGGTCCACGAGATGGACGGGCTCGTTGTCAAAGTCGATGACATCGCTTCCCAGCGCGCACTCGGCGCCACCGCACGCGCCCCACGCTGGGCAATCGCGTACAAGTACCCGCCTGAGGAGGTCACCACCAAGCTGCTGGACATCCAGGTCGGTGTCGGACGCACCGGCCGCGTGACACCGTTCGCCGTGATGGAACCCGTTTTCGTCGCGGGATCCACCGTCTCGATGGCCACGCTGCACAACCCAGGTGAGGTCAAACGCAAGGGCGTGCTCATCGGCGATACCGTGGTCATCCGCAAGGCGGGCGAAATTATCCCTGAGGTGCTTGGACCCATCGTCGAAAAGCGCGACGGCAGCGAACGCGAGTACGTCTTCCCAAGCAACTGCCCGGAATGCGACGCAGTGTTGGCACCATCCAAGGAAGGCGACGCAGACTGGCGCTGCCCCAACACCCGTTCCTGCCCTGGTCAGCTCGGCGCGCGACTGACCTATCTCGCCGGCCGTGGCGCCTTCGACATCGAGGCGCTGGGGGAGAAGGGCGCCCACGACCTCATCCGCTCGGGCGTGCTTATCGACGAAGCGGAGCTGTTCAATCTCAGCGAGGAAGATCTGGCCCGGACCAGCGTCTACGTGACCAAAGCGGGCGCAGTGAATGCCTCGGGCAAGAAGCTGCTCAAAAACCTTGCCGAAGCAAAGAAAGCTGACCTTTGGCGAGTCCTCGTGGCACTATCCATCCGACACGTTGGCCCCACCGCTGCCCGGGCCTTGGCTACTCGCTACCGCTCCATGGCTGCGCTGCGCTCGGCGACGGTTGAAGACCTCGCCACCACCGAAGGCGTGGGCGCCATCATTGCGCAATCGTTCAAGGATTGGTTCGACGTGGAGTGGCACCGCACCATCGTGGAAACCTGGGCCAACGCGGGTGTGACTATGGAAGACTCCGTAGTAGATCTCCCAGAACAAGTACTGGAAGGCCTGACCATCGTGGTCACTGGAACCCTGGAGGGCTTCAGCCGAGACTCCGCCAAGGAAGCCATCGTCTCCCGTGGCGGCAAGGCTTCCGGATCGGTGTCGAAGAAAACCGATTACGTAGTCGCCGGTGAAAACGCCGGTTCTAAGGAAACCAAGGCACGCGAGCTTGGCGTGCCGGTGCTCACTGAAGCACAGTTCGTGCAGCTGCTAGAGACCGGACAACTTACCTAAGGATCGCGCCGACGATCCCGCAGAGCGCACCGATCTGCTCGACTTCGGTGGCCAAGAAATCTGGGCCACCAGGTCGGCCGACGACCAGCATCATGCCGGTGGCGCCGATGGGGGCGGCGCAGAGGGAGGCGTCGAGAAGCCGCCAGGATTCTGGCACCCAGGTTTCTTCTTCACGCAGAACTCGGGCGCTCGTGACATCCGCATGCGGTGGGTTCGTGCCGTCATCCTCGGGAGCTGCGCTGGAGCCTGCGATCCGGGACATTGCCTCTCCGTTGTCCAGCACAATCGCCCAACCTGAGGTCATAGTTCGGGGCAGAACGTCGACGAAGTCGGCCATCGCCTTGTCCCGATTGCGGTGGTGTGAGGCCACGGCTGCCAGCATTTCGATCTGTCCGCGTCGATCAACGACGCCAGAGAACGGGCGGATGGAGTCGACGATGACTCCCGGCAGGGCTTGAGCGGCGGTAATGATGGAGTCTGGCAGCGTGCCCTGCGGCAACGAGACCACAATGTCGTCGGTGACTTCTCCGTCAGAAGAGACTTCCACGATGTCCACGGATTCGATGTTGCCCGCGATGGAACCCAAAGCGTCGGCTAGTCGGCCGAGGCTGCCGGGAGTATCGGGGATCATGACACGGATGAGGTATGACATCGGTTTACGCCTTTCATGGGGGCATCTTTCTCAATATATAACGCGCGTCACTGACATTTAGTTCCACTTAGCCCGGTTTAAACCCCCTCTACCCAGTTCAGCTAGACTTTTCGGGTAGCGTTTAGAGAAGCAATCAAAGCCCAATCGAATGGAGTAACACTCGTGCCTGAAATTTCGCGCGAAGAGGTCGCTCACCTGGCAAAACTTTCCAGGCTTGCCCTTAGCGATGAAGAACTGGACATCTACGCAGAACAGATTGACAGCATCGTCGCCAATGTCAGCGCCGTCGGCAAGGTCGCTGCGGAAGGCGTGAAGCCAATGAGCCACCCACACGACATCGAAACGCGCATGCGCCCCGATGTAGTGGAAAAGACCCTGACCGCTGAGCAAGCACTCGACCAGGCACCAGAAGCAGCCGAGCAGCGCTTCGTTGTCCCACAGATCCTGGGGGAATAAGGACATGAACAAATACTTGGTTGGAGCCGAGAACTCCAATGAATTGACCTCGATGACCGCAGCCGACCTCGCGAACAAGATTCACTCGCGCGAAGTGTCCTCAGTCGAAGTTACCCAGGCTCACCTGGATCGTATTGGCGACATCGATGGCGATCTGCACGCGTTCCTCCACGTGGGCACTGAGCAGGCGTTGGCTGCGGCGGAGGACGTCGATAAGCGCATTGCAGCGGGAGACATTCCGTCTGCACTCGCCGGTGTCCCGCTGGCATTGAAAGATGCGCTGACCACCACCGATGCCCCAACTACCGCGGCATCGAAGATCCTCGAGGGCTACATGAGCCCTTACGATGCCACCGTCACGGCCAAGATCCGCGCCGCTGGCATCCCGATCCTGGGCAAGACCAACATGGACGAGTTCGCTATGGGATCGTCCACCGAAAACTCCGCATTCGGCCCTACCAAAAACCCGTGGGACATCGAGCGCACCCCAGGCGGCTCCGGCGGCGGTACCTCTGCAGCCATCGCCTCTGGTGAAGCACCACTCGGCATCGGCACCGACACCGGCGGCTCCATCCGTCAGCCGGCCGCTTTGACCAACACCGTGGGCGTGAAGCCGACCTACGGCACCGTCTCCCGTTATGGCCTCATCGCCTGCGCATCCTCTCTGGACCAAGTCGGGCCGACCGCCCGCACGGTCCTTGACACCGCGCTGCTGCATGAAGTGATCGCAGGACACGACAAGTTCGATGCCACCTCCGTGGACCGCCCGATTGCGCCGGTCGTTGCAGCAGCCCGCGAAGGCGCTTCCGGAGATCTGAAGGGCGTTCGCGTCGGCGTGGTCAAGCAATTTGATCGCGAAGGCTGGCAGCCAGGCGTGCTCGAGGCTTTCCATGCCTCCGTCGCGCAGCTCAAGGAGCAGGGCGCCGAGGTTGTCGAGGTTGACTGCCCGCACTTCGACGACGCCCTCGCCGCGTACTACCTCATCCTCCCGTGTGAAGTTTCCTCGAACCTCGCGCGTTTCGACGGCATGCGCTACGGCCTGCGTGTCGGTGACGACGGCACCCGTTCCGCCGACGAAGTGATGGCCCTGTCCCGCGCCGAAGGCTTTGGGCCTGAGGTCAAGCGCCGCATCATCCTCGGCACCTACGCACTGTCCGTCGGCTACTACGACGCGTACTACCTGCAGGCACAGCGCGTGCGTACTCTCATCGCACAGGACTTTGCCCAGGCATACGAAAAGTGCGACGTCCTGGTTGCTCCGACGACTCCGACCACTGCTTTCAAGCTCGGTGAGAAGGTCTCCGACCCGATGGCGATGTACAACTTCGACTTGTGCACCCTGCCGCTGAACCTTGCCGGACTGTGTGGCATGTCCGTCCCAGCTGGCCTGGCCTCTGATACCCAGTTGCCGACCGGCTTGCAGATCATGGCACCTGCCTTTGCCGATGATCGTCTGTACCGCGTTGGCGCGGCCTTTGAGGCTGGCCGCGGATAAGAGTTCAGCTTGACTAGCGCCCCCTTTTGCCTTTGGCGAAGGGGGGCGTTTTGGCTGCCGACTGCGAGTTCGTCCGCCCGGATTATGTTGAAAACAATTGCAAATATGCAGCATAAGGGAGGCGAATCTACACTGGCCTCCATGAGTATTGAGACCAAAGTCCTACAGAAAACCAGCCCGGACGCACCATTTGAGATCGCGACCATCCAGCGCCGCGATCCACGCGAAGACGATGTTGTCATCGCTATCAAGGCCGCTGGCATCTGCCACTCTGACATCCACACCATCCGCAACGAGTGGGGCGAGGCGCACTTCCCGCTGACCGTCGGCCACGAGATCGCTGGTGTCGTCGAAGCAGTGGGCAGCAAGGTTACTAAGTGGCAGGTCGGCGATCGCGTCGGCGTCGGCTGCCTGGTCAACTCTTGCGGTGAGTGCGAGCAGTGTCAGGCCGGATTCGAGAACCACTGCTTGAACGGCGCCGTGGGCACCTACAATTCCGAAGACGTGGACGGCACCATCACCCAGGGTGGCTACGCCCAGAAGGTCGTGGTGAACGAGAACTTCGTGTGCCGCATCCCAGACGAACTCGACTTCGACGTTGCAGCTCCGCTGCTGTGTGCAGGTATCACTACGTACTCGCCGCTGGCAGCGTGGAAGGTGGAGAAGGGCCAGAAGGTGGCCGTGCTCGGCCTCGGCGGCCTAGGCCACATGGGCGTGCAAATCGCCGCTGCTAAGGGAGCCGACGTCACCGTGCTTTCCCGCAGCCTGAAGAAGGCCGAGAAGGCCAAGGAACTGGGTGCTGTGCGCACCTTGGCGACGACCGAGGAGGGCTTCTTCAAGGAGCACCGCGGTGAATTCGACTTCATCCTGAACACCATCAGTGCGAACATCGACCTGGATGCTTACCTCCGTTTGCTCAAGCCTCGCGGAGTCATGGCAGTGGTTGGTTTGCCACCTGAGCAGCAGAAGCTTGGTTTCGGCTCGCTCATCATGGGATCCAAGGTCCTCACGGGCTCCAACATCGGTGGCATCCGCGAGACCCAGGAGATGCTGGACTTCTGCGCGGAGCACGGCTTCGGCGCTCACATCGAAAAGATCGGCGTGAATGACGTAGACGCCGCCTACGACCGTGTGGTCGCGGGCGACGTCCAGTTCCGCTTCGTTATCGATACTGCTACTTTTGAGCAGGCTTAATATCTGACAGCACGCACGCGGCGCCTGCTGCCACGGTGGTCACAGCGATCACCGATGGCCAGGCGCCGATTTTCTTTGCCAGTGGGTGAGAGGCGCCGAACGCGCCCAGGTAGGTGGCGGTCAGCGCCGCGGTGGTCACCGGGCCTTGCTTAGCCAACCAGGTGCGCCCTGCCCACAGCCCGGCGGCAGCGAGAACGACACCGCCGAGTGGCCGAATGCCAGTTTCGCGAGCGGTGAGCCAGCCACCAATGAGACCTGCGCCGATGATGGACGCGGTGTTGACGTCAGTTGCCTTTTTGATCTGAATTGCTTTACCCATGCTTCGTAGCATACTGGACTTATGAGAATCGTTTCGGGCATTTACCTGGCCTCTGCGGGTGCGTCAATGCTGGGTAATGCCGTATCGCACATTGCCTGGCCATGGCTGGTGCTGAACCGGACCGGGGATCCCGCAGCAGCAGGCATCGTGGCCACGGCGGTGGCGATTCCGAGCCTGATCATCGCGATCGTTGGCGGTCAGCTGGTAGACAAAGTGGGTCGCAAGCCGGTTTCCATTCTGTCCGATTTGATCTCCGGCGCGTCAGTGGCGGCGTTGATCCTCGTCGATCAAAATTTCGGCGCCACCTTGGGATGGTTCATCGCGTTGGGCATCATCGGTGCGGTGGGTGATGTCCCCGGAATGGCGGCGCGCAACGCACTAATCACCGACGTTTCGCGAACTTCGGGTGTCACGGTGGACAAACTCTCCGCGGCCCTGCAGGCCTTGACCGGCATCACTTTCTTGCTTGGTCCGGCGCTGGCGGGCGTACTGATGTCCCTGGTTTCGATCGAGCTCGTGTTGTGGATTACCGCTGCGTGTTCGTTCCTCGCCGCCGCTTTCACCATGCTGCTGCGAATCACCCACGCGGCGGTCGATCCGACAGAAGATGTCTTCCGCGGTTGGCGGGCGTGGGGCAGCATTGTTCAGCGCCCGGAGATCAAGCTGTTTGTCTGGGTCGCGCTTACTTCGGGGCTCATGGTCAGCCCGTTGTTGCTGGTGCTGCTGCCGGCGCACTTCGAGAGCGTCGATAAGCCCCTCATGCTCGGGCTCGCGATGTCGGCCTTTGCGGTGGGCATGATCGTGGCGGGCGGGCTGGTGGGTTGGTTGGGCACCGCTTATCGACGCCGCGTGTGGGGCCTGTC
The DNA here is from genome assembly GCF_009734385.1 of Corynebacterium kalinowskii. Classification (NCBI taxonomy): domain Bacteria; kingdom Bacillati; phylum Actinomycetota; class Actinomycetes; order Mycobacteriales; family Corynebacteriaceae; genus Corynebacterium; species Corynebacterium kalinowskii. Next base: position 1,000,438 of record NZ_CP046452.1, read on the forward strand.
TATGGCCCTGTTTTCGCTCGCATTCTTTGGCACAGCGTTCTTGTCCAACCAATGGGCAGTGCTGTTGGGAATGGCAGCCGCAGGTTTGGCCAGCGGATTGTTTGGGCCGGTGCATACCTTGACCATCACTGAGGTCACCAGCGAGCAAGTCCGTGGCCGAGCCTTCTCCTTGTTCACCGCTATCAATCTGTTTGTTTCACCCATTGGGCTGTCGCTCACCACGCTTGCGCTGAAGTTTCACACCATCTATTGGCTGGCAGTGGCATTGTTTGTGTTCTGGGCACCGATCTCGATGTGGGCGATCTGGAAGGGCTACAAGGTACTGCCGCACTATAAAGAGCCCGCGTAGTAGTCTTGGCCGGTGACTCAAACCAATCCCTGGAAGGCCTTGACCGCGCTGTGTACGGGCTTTTTCATGATCCTGCTCGATCAGACGATCGTGGCCGTAGCGACCCCAGCCCTGCAAGCGGAACTCGGTGCCGACTTGGGCTCGGTCGTGTGGGTGACTTCTATCTATCTGCTCGCCTACGCGGTGCCGCTGCTGGTGACGGGCCGGCTGGGAGATCGGTTTGGCCAGCGCAATATGTATGTGGCGGGCATGGTGGTGTTCACCCTGAGCTCGCTCGCATGTGGTCTCGCGCCGAGCATTGGGTGGCTTATCGCTGCGCGACTGGTGCAGGGGCTCGGTGCCTCAATGCTGACTCCGCAATCGATGAGCGTCATCAACCGCATTTTCCCGCGCGAAAAGCGCGGTGCTGCGATGGGCGTATGGGGCGCTGTCGCCGGACTTGCTTCTCTGGCCGGTCCCGTGCTGGGCGGCCTCATCGTGGGAACCGTCGGCTGGCAATGGATCTTTTTCATCAATGTGCCAGTGGGAATAGTCTGCATTCTCATGGTGCTCGCGTGGGTGCCGGACCTGGGGGCCACCGCAGCGCGTGTCGACGTCTTCAGCGTCCTCACCGTCATCCCAGCGATGTTCCTCGTCGTCTTCTCGCTGCAAGAGGGGCCTAATTTCGGCTGGGCGTGGTGGCTCTTCTTGGGGCTGCTTGCCGGACTAGCATTGATCGGAGTGTTCCTCTGGCTGCAAACCCGGGCCGAGCACCCGCTCCTACCACTGGCGGTTTTCAGCAACTCTAATTTCTCCCATGGTTCGTTTTCCATCTCCACCATGGGTTTCGCCGTCGCCGGTACGATGCTCCCGATCATGCTTTACCTGCAGGAAGGTAGGGGATTGTCTGCCGAAGCCGCCGGGCTGATGCTCGTGCCAATGGCAGTGATTTCTGGTGTGTTCGCTCCCTTCGTCGGGCGCATGGCCGACCGACTGCACCCGCGGGTCCTTTCCATGTTCGGTTTCGGCATGATGGTCGTGGCAATGCTGAGCCTCGTAGTGATCATGCGCGACAGTGTGCCAGTGGGATGGATGCTGCTTGGCTCCGCGTTGCTCGGCGTGGGAAATGCCTTCGTGTGGTCGCCGAATGCGACGACCACGATGCGGGATATGGACGTCGATAAGCTCGGTGCGGCGTCCGGGGTGTACAACACCTCCCGGCAGGTCGGAGCGGTGGTGGGCTCGGCAGCCATCGGTGCCGCGATGCAAGTATTCGTGCAGCACACCAGTGTGGCCAACGCCATGGGCTTGTCCATGATCGTTCCGTTGCTGGTGCTGTGTGCCGGCTTTATCAGCGTCTCGCGGTTCCGAGCGCAGCCCCTTCATACGGACAGCTAGCTAGGAGCTGACTACTATAGAGCCCATGCGTATTGCGACTCTCACCTCCGGTGGCGATTGCCCTGGACTCAATGCTGTTATCCGCGGTATCGTCCGCACCTGCTCATCTGAATTCGGCTCCAACGTCATTGGCTACGAAGACGGCTGGGTTGGTTTGATGGAAGACCGCCGCGTACAGCTGTATGACGACGCAGACATTGACAAGATTCTGCTCAAGGGCGGCACCATCCTCGGCACCGGTCGCCTTCACCCAGACAAGTTCAAGGCCGGCCTGGACACCATCAAAGCGAACCTGGCCGATGCCGGAGTCGACGCCCTGATCGCAATCGGCGGCGAAGGCACCTTGAAGGGTGCACAGTGGCTGGCTGACAACGGAATCCCTGTTATCGGCGTGCCAAAGACCATCGACAACGACGTCAACGGCACCGATTACACCTTTGGCTTCGACACCGCAGTGGCCGTTGCTACCGACGCCATCGATCGCCTGCACACCACAGCTGAATCCCACAACCGCGTGATGATCGTGGAAGTTATGGGTCGCCACGTGGGTTGGATCGCTCTGCACGCGGGCATGGCCGGCGGTGCGCACCACATCGTGATCCCAGAGGTGCCATTCAATATTGAGGCCATCTCCAAGCAAATGGAACGTCGTTTCCAGATGGGTGAGAAGTACGGCATCATCGTGGTCGCTGAAGGCGCCCTGCCGGAAGAAGGCACCATGGACTTCGACCTCGGTAGCGAGGACGAATTCGGCCACAAGACGTTCAACGGCATCGGCCAAGTCATTGCGGATGAAATCCACAAGCGTCTTGGCCACGATGTTCGCACCACGGTGCTCGGCCACATCCAGCGTGGCGGTACCCCTACTGCTTTCGACCGCGTCCTGGCGACCCGCTACGGTGTGCAGGCAGCTCGCGCAGTTCACCGCGGTGAACGCGGCAAGTGCGTGGCTCTGCACGGCGAGCACATCGAGCTCATCGACCTCCAAGAGGCAGTCGGCACCCTCAAGCAGGTTCCGCTGCAGCGCTACGAAACCGCCTGCGCACTCTTCGGCTAGTTTTCGCGTTTCACCAGCGCTACAGGTTGTTCGGACCTGTGGCGCTTTTTATTTTCTCGTGGTCACCCAGAAAACGTGGCACGACGGTCCCAAACGCAACCCGAGCCACGGAACTTAGTACACTAGATAACCATGACTGACCTGATGGATTTCGACGAAGTACTGACCAAGTATGACCCGGTTATGGGCATGGAAGTTCACGTCGAGTTGGCCACGGAAACCAAGATGTTTTCCGCCAGCTCCGCGCACTTTGGCGCAGACCCTAATACCAACGTCGATCCCGTGAGCCTCGGACTTCCGGGCGCACTGCCGGTGGTAAACGAAAAAGGTGTCGAGTGGGCGATCAAGATCGGCCTCGCGCTGAATTGCTCCATTGCGGAATCCTCCCGCTTCGCGCGTAAGAATTACTTCTACCCAGATCAGCCGAAGAACTACCAGATCTCCCAGTACGACGAGCCCATCGCGTATGACGGCTACTTGGATGTCGTCCTTGATGACGGCGAGACCTGGCGCATCGAGATCGAGCGCGCACACATGGAGGAAGATACCGCCAAGCTCACCCACCTCGGTGGCGCTGACGGCCGCATTTCCGGCGCGACCTCCTCGCTTGTCGACGCCAACCGCGCAGGCGTCCCCCTGATCGAAATCGTAACCAAGCCGATCGAAGGCGCAGGGGAGCGTGCCCCAGAGGTTGCTCGCGCGTATGTGTCCGCGCTGCGTGACCTGGTGAAGGCGCTCGGCGTTTCCGACGCTCGCATGGACCAGGGTTCTATGCGCGTGGACTCTAACCTGTCCTTGCGCCCAGTGGGCACTGTCGAATTCGGTACCCGTACTGAAACGAAGAACATTAACTCCATCAAGTCCGTTGAGCAGGCGGTGCGTTACGAAATGATGCGTCAAGCTGCTGTGCTCGAGGCAGGTGGCACCATCGATCAGGAAACCCGCCACTACCAGGAGACCGACGGCTCGACCTCCAAGGGACGCCCGAAGGAAACCGCGGAAGATTACCGCTACTTCAACGATCCTGACCTGCCACCAGTGATCGCGCCACGCGAATGGGTGGAAGAAATCCGCGCCACGCTTCCCGAGCTGCCGTGGGTACGCAAGGCTCGCATCCAGGAGGAATGGCAGCTTTCCGACGCCGAAATGCGTGACTTGGTGAACGCTGGCGCACTGGATCTCATCATCCAGACCGTGGAAGAAGGCACCACCCCTGACGAGGCTCGCTCTTGGTGGGTTTCCTACCTGTCCCAGAAGGCCAAGGAAGCTGATACCGAGCTCGATGCCCTGGCTGTCACCCCAGCACACGTGGCCCGGGTTGTTGCCTTGATTAAGGAAGGCAAACTCACGAACAAGCTCGGCCGTCAGGCAATCGACGGTGTGCTTGCTGGTGAAGGTGACGTTGACGAGGTCGTCGCGAAGCGTGGCCTTGAAGTGATGCAGGATGACGGCGCGATCGAGAAGGCTGTGGACGAGGCCCTGGCGGCGAACCCAGACGTCGTGGAAAAGATCAAGGCCGGCAACGCTAAAGCTGGCGGCGCCATTGTCGGTGCCGTGATGAAGGCGACCCGCGGCAAGGCTGATCCGGCCACGGTGAACAAGCTGATCGCACAGAAGTGTAAGTAGGCTGATCGCCACGCGAAAGGAACCAGGTGTGAAGCGTTTTCTCGCTGCCATGTGCGCCGTAGCTTTAGTGGGGTGTTCGCCGAAGGCGGAGATCCCACCAGAGGTGTCGTCTGGCGCTGTGCAGACCGAGGACATCGCGCACATCAATCCAAGCGCGGCGCTGGAGATCGTTATTCCTGACGTAGACATCCGGGCATCCTTTGATGAAGAGCCGTGCCGGGTGAAGAACGGGGCGATCGATCCGAAGTCGATGAGCAACGCCTGCGTGTACACCAGTCCGGACATGCCGTATGTACTGCCTGGCACCGATGCTAATGACCTCGTTGTCGTCGCTGGCCACACAGGTGCCGGAGTGCCCGCAGTTTTCAACAATCTCTACGACGGCAAGAACGACCGTCAGACTGTGCAAGAAGGGGCGAAGCTATACATTCGCACCGTAGCCTCGGAGGGTAAGTGGTTGGTCTATCGAGCCACCGATTTTCATGCCCCGCAGAAGGAAACACTGGCGGACAATTCCGAAATCTGGGGTGCTGAGCCAACTCCGGGTAGGTTGCTCACCATCAGTTGCGTGCAGCCGGCGAATCCGTTGGCCGCGTCGGTGCGCAACGCTGTGGTGGGGTGGCAGTTTGAGGGTGTCGCTGGCGGCAACGATGTCGGCTTAACGACGTCAATCGGCACACCAAATCAATAGGTTGCCCGCAAATAGAGCCCCCAAATGGGGGCTTTTCCTATTTCTGTCAAAACTGGCCTCCACCTGCACTTTGTTAGTAATGTTACTGGTGTGACAATTGAGACTAATGTTACTAAAGTTTCCAAAGTGCTTTAATTGGTCAAAGATACTTGTGGGTGAGAATGATTTCACCTTCGACTGGGTCGCAACAGCGTGCCAGTGATGTCCCATTGAATTCACCAATTAGAGGAAAATTATGAAGCGTTTTGCTACTTCTGTTACTGCATTGGCTGTTGCAGGTGCGATGTCTCTGTCCGTGCTTCCTGCAGCCCAGGCGCAAACTGCCGGTTCTTCTTTCTCCTACTCCATTGAGGGAATTGCGGGTTCCCTGCAGCAGTTCGCTAAGCTCTCTCCAGAGTTGCAAGCTGAAATTCGCGCTGCTATCGAAGCTCAAGATCTGCTGAAGCTTGTTCAGCTCAAGCTGCGCGTCGATGCCGAACTGGCCGCCCAGCAGGCCGTTGCTGACGGCAAGACCGGTGCTGAGGTAGAGGTTAAGGCTCCAGCAATGTCTTCGCATTCAGGTTCGAGCGCATTGGCTTCCGTTATCGCCGACGGTGCCTCCAGCAACAAGACTCAGCCGACCACCGGAAACACGGCTGGCGGAGAAGCCAAGGCAGAAGTTGGTTCTTCTGCTTCCTCCGTAGCGGACAAGATCACCTCCGGTTCTTCCTCTCGCACCGAAGGTGCTGAGACGAAGGGGGAGACTGGTTCTTCTGCATCTTCCGCGGTCGATAATGTTGTTTCGGGGTCTTCCGCTAAGACTGAGGGTACTGAGACGGGCGATCAGAAGGAGTCCGGTTCCTCCGCTAACCTGCTGGGCAACATTGATGCCCGTACCATCTTGGGTCTGACCGGTGTCACCCTTGCTGTGCTTTCATTCGGTGGCTTGCTGTCCTCCGATAGCAATGGTTCTTCCAGCGGATCTTCTGACGGCTCTTCTGCTAAGGACGAGACGAAGAAGGATGAAACCAAGAAGGAGGAAACCAAGAAGGAAGAGACTCAAAAGGGCGAGACCAAGAAGGAAGACACCACTAAGGGTGAAGCCACGAAGGGTGTAGCCAAGCAAGAGGTGCGCGGAGGCGTAGCAGCTGAGAGCCAGCAGAAGCAGGGCGAAGTGGCTGCGAAGAAGCGCGGTGTCCTGGCTGCCACGGGTGAATCCATGTCTATCCGTGTGCTTGCAGGTATTGCGCTCATGCTCGTTCTGGCCGCAGGCTTTGTTGCTCGCCGGAAGTTCGCTGCTAACTAAGACCGTTGGTGGGTCCTGTACTTGCTAGTGCAGGACCAGCTTGATGGTCATGAAGATCATCAAGCAGCCAATGGCCACATTGATAATTCGCCAAATAGCGGGTCGTTGCAGGATTGACGCTCCCTTGACGGAGAGAAAGCCAATGGTGGGGAACCAGATGGCACTGGAAACAAGCGCTCCGGCGGCAAAGTTCCAGCGAAGTACCTCTCCATGTTGATTGGCAATGCCACCTAGCATCACCAGAGCATCGATATAGGCCACGGGGTTCAGCCAAGTAAAGGCGAGAGCCGTGAGAACTGGTCGGTGCCAAGAAGTTCGCTTCCGGGTGCGTGTTGGGGCGGTCTTTACCAGCACATCGCCCCCCTCCAAACTATGAGACCGGGGACTTTCTTCGGCCACGATTCCAGTCTCTGATGGGGCTGCGGCATCGCGGAAGCATGTGAAGGCGAAGTACGCAAGGTACGCTGCACCGAACCACTTCAGCACGCTGAGGAACATAGGAGCGCTTTCGACGAGCACTCCCACTCCGAGGGTGCCGCCCAGGATGAGGATGACGTCGGAAAGCAAGCAGACGATGAGGATAGGAACGACGTGTTCCCGCTTGATTCCTTGCTTGATAATCAGCGCATTCTGGGGGCCGATGGCAACAATGAGGGATAGGCCGATGATCAAACCACTAACAAAAACGCTCATGGTCTCTATTGTCGCCTACTTTGCATTTTAAGCAAATGTAATCTTCCTACCTGGAAGTGAAAATGCCTAAACTCGCTAGAGTGATTTCGCTCGAAACATGCTAAAGGTGCGTTAGTATTACTTCATGAACCAAAATCATCTCACTACGTTGCTCGCCGTGTTGGATGAGGGCAGCTTCGAAGGTGCCGCAGACGCCTTGCGCATTACGCCTAGCGCAGTGAGCCAGCGCATCAAAGCGTTGGAGTCTGACATGGGGCGGGTACTTATTCGTCGCACCAGCCCGGTGGCCGCAACCGACGCGGGCGAAATTCTAGCGCAGGCTGCGCGTCGAATGGCGCTGCTCCAAGCTGAAACTGACGTCGCGCTGGAACGCAGTATTTCCCGAGTCCCACTGTCGGTAGCTATCAACGCTGATTCCCTGGCAACATGGTTCCAGTCGGTGTTTTCCGACGTAGCCAAGTGGAAGCATGCCACTTTGCAGCTGCGCATCGAGGATGAGGCGCACTCGCTCACTTTGCTGCGTCGCGGTGACTGTCTCGGCGCCGTGACAACTGAGGCAACGCCGGTATCAGGGTGCGACGTACGCGAGTTGGGAACTATGCGATACCGACCGGTGGCCACCCCTGCCCTGAAAGATGCATTTACCTCCGATGAAGGCATCGACTGGGCCGACATGCCGGTGCTCCGCTACGGCCCCAACGATGCCATCCAGGAATCTGACTGGCGTGGTCGGCTCCCGGAGCGCCCGCGCGAGCGTCGCGTCAGTCAGATCCCATCCTCCGAGGCTTTCCTCGAAGCCGTGCGCTGCGGTTTAGGCTGGGCGTATGTTGCCGACCTGCAGAGCGATCCGCTGCTCGAGACCGGCGAATTGGTGTTGCTTGACAGCACGCATGTCGACGTCCCTCTTTACTGGCAGCACTGGCGTCTACAGTCGGCCATGCTGCAGGATCTCACCCAGTCCGTCGTGGATGCCGCAAAGCAGCACTTGTCCTAGAAAGTTCGATACGTTATCGAATCGACGTGGTTTTTTGCCGTGTTTGTCGGTATTTGCCGAGGGATGCTGGCCTAGTCTTGTGGCATGACCAACAATCAGCACCCTGACCGAATGCAACCAGCAGACCTTGATGGTCTGGACAATGTCCCCACCTATGACCCGAAGAAAAGCGGTTCGGGGCTAGGTAAGTTTTATGAGCGTTACGGCCGTTCGGCGCCGAAGAACATTGACCCGAATGCTGCAGAAGCTGTTTCTGAATCAACGCCAGTGAGCACGAACGATGCGACTGCTACCCATGACCTGTACAAGGTCAGCAATGAACCAGAGCCGACCGCATCTTTCGACGCTCCGACAGTGTCCGAGTCGCCGTATCAGCAGCCTGCTGCCGCCATGTCCGACCCTTTCTCAGCAACTGCTACCTCAGCAACCCCGGCTACGACAACGGATTATGATGACGCCCCGGTCGTCGATAAGCCTGCAGATGCCCGACGCGGCACGATCGACCTTGGTTTGATGATTATTCGCCTGGGCGTCGGTGCGTTGCTGACCTTTATGGCTGTACAAACCTTCTTCGAGCTCGGTGGAGCGCCGGGCATTAATGGTCTGAAGGAGCAGTTCGCGAATTACGCGATGGGCGACATCCTGGCCATTGCCGTGCCAACGATGCAGCTGGTGGCTGGTGTGTTCCTGCTGCTCGGCCTGCTCACCCCGGTGGCAGCTTCGATCGCCACCGCGGTCACTGGATTCGGCGCAGTCCACGCGCTGGCGCAGCAAGATGGAATTAGCTGGCTCAACCCAGGCGATAGCCTCATTCTGCCGTTCCTGCTCGCACTCATCGCATTCGGGCTGCAGTTCACCGGACCTGGTCGCATCTCCTTGGATGTCGCGCGCAGCTGGGCAAAGCGACCACTCGTATCCTCGTGGATTTGGGCGATCGTCGGCGTTGCTGGCGCCGTCGCCATGTGGTGGTTCCTCGCGGGCGTTAATCCACTCGGCTAGGAGCTGGGTTTCCTCTCATCACCACGAACAGGCTGACCACGATGAAGACCATCAGCCAGAGATAGCCCGAGAGGACCAGCTTTTCCAGGATGCTGAGGTGGAACATCTCAGCATTCAAATCACCAAAAATCCAGTGCGGCTTGATTTGTAAGCAAAATAGCCATGTGGCTCCTGCGCAGATTCCAAGCAGCACTGGATTTCCTGCTGTAGTGAGCCAGCGGAACAACAAGACCATGGCAAATAGCGGCATCCATACCCAGTGGTGCGACCACGAAATCGGGGAGATGATCAGCATAAGGCCCGCGTTGGCCAGGGCTGCATCCACGATCATGTCACGGCGGAACATCATGATCATGAGACGCGCGACAGCGACGATCGCGATCACGACGAACACCAGCCACAGGATGTCAATCAAACCTTGATGGGCCACCGCTGCCTGTTCAGATGGCGCCCAGCGCGCGAGCATCCCCTTGATTGATTGGTTGGTCAGGTAGGCAGTACTCACGCCTGCCTCGCTGGTGGAATTCATCTTGAAAATTGTGTCGGTGTAGAACTCGATTGTGGCAGTGAGACGGAAACACGCGGTGATCGCGGTGACCACTACACCCGAAACAACTGCCCACCCGATTGCCCTGAAATCCTTCCTGAGCAGGAAGAACAGGCAGAGCGCGACCGGTGTGAGTTTGATGGCCGCGGCGATGCCGATCAGCGTGCCTTGGGGTAGCCAGCGTTTACGGGGCACTAAATCCAGGACACACAGCGCCATGACCAGCACATTGATCTGTCCGAAGCTGGCGTTCATGGTGTGCGGCTCTGACAGCAGTGCCAGCGGCCACATCACGCACGCGAAAGTGAAGGCGTGTAAGCGGTTCGCGATGAGAGCCTGTGCGATCGCATAGATGCACACAAACGTCAGGGCCGTGGACATGGCGAGCACGAATGCCGCGGCTACCTCGCTACTTACCAACGCGAACGGAGACAGAATCGCGGCTCCGAAGGGCGGATAGATGAACGGCAATACGACGCCACGAACGTTGAAGGACTCAAAGTACAGCGATTGATTGTCCAAAAACGCCCTCCCCCCGGCCCGGTAGACCTCCATGTCCAGCAAAAATTCCCATTTTGTGAAGAACATGTAGATCTGCCAGAAGCCAGAAACGAGGGCGATTCCACAGATGGTCCAAAGAACTTTAGGACTCAATTCCATTCTGACGGCTTGCGACGGGGACACAATCATAGTGACCCACTTTAGTCCACCCGGCGCACGGCTCCCTTGTCCGCAGAGGTTGCTAGCTGTGCGTAAGCGCGCAAGGCCCGGGTCACGGTACGTTGGCGGGCGCGAGGCTGCCACGGCTTGTCGCTGGTGAGCATGGCTTCACGACGCCGCTCCAGTTCCTCCTCGCTCACTTCAACCTGCAGCAGACGCTCATGCACGTCGATGGTGATGATGTCGCCATCCTCAATCAGCCCGATGACGCCGCCATGGGCAGCCTCAGGGGAGATGTGGCCGATGGACAGACCTGAGGAGCCGCCCGAGAAGCGGCCATCGGTGATGAGTGCGCACTTCTTGCCAAGTCCGGCGCCCTTGAGGAACGCAGTCGGGTGCAGCATTTCCTGCATACCCGGGCCGCCGGAGGGGCCTTCGTAGCGCACGACGAGGACGTCGCCGGGCTGGATCGTTTTGTTCAAAATGACGGACACAGCCTCTTCTTGGGATTCCACCACGCGTGCCGGTCCGGTGAAGTGCCAGAGGTCTTCATCCACGCCAGCGGCCTTGATGATCGCGCCGTCAGGAGCGATGTTGCCACGCAGAACAGCGAGTCCGCCGTCCTTGGTATAAGCGTGCTCGACGTCGCGGATGCAGCCGTTAGCAGCGTCCGTGTCCAGGCTGTCCCATTGATTATTAGTGGAAAATGCCTCGGTGGTGCGGACTCCGCCAGGAGCGGCGTGGAACAGTTGGATAGCCTTCTCGGTGGCTTTACCGGAGCGAATGTCCCAGTCTTCCAGCCATTCCTTGAGCGTCGGGGCGTGTACGGCGTGGACATCCTCGTTCAAGAGTCCGCCACGGTAGAGCTCACCGAGGATCGCGGGGATGCCGCCGGCGCGGTGGACATCTTCCATGTGGTAGTCGGAGTTAGGGGAGACCTTGCTCAGGCAGCCGACCTTCTTGGACAACATGTCGATGTCAGCCAGGTCAAAGTCAATCTCGCCTTCCTGGGCTGCCGCGAGAATGTGTAGCACGGTGTTAGTCGAGCCACCCATGGCCATGTCGAGTGCCATGGCGTTTTCAAAGGCATGTTTGGTGGCGATGTTACGTGGCAGCGCGGACTCGTCGCCTTCGCCGTAGTAGCGCTTGGCGAGATCGACGATGGTGCGGCCGGCTTCCTCGAACAGGGCACGACGTGCTTCGTGGGTAGCCAGTGTGGAGCCGTTGCCTGGAAGGGAAAGGCCGAGGGCCTCAGTAAGGCAGTTCATGGAGTTTGCGGTGAACATGCCCGAGCATGAGCCACAGGTTGGGCAAGCGGAGCGCTCGACTTCGGTCAGGCCGGATTCGTCCACGGAATCATTGGCAGACGCGGAGATCGCGGTGATGAGGTCGGTGGGAGCGTGGGCGACGCCGTCGACAACAACTGCCTTGCCAGCTTCCATCGGACCACCGGAGACGAAAACTACGGGGATGTTCAGACGCAGAGCAGCGTTCAGCATGCCCGGGGTGATCTTGTCACAGTTAGAAATACAGACCAGGGCGTCGGCAGTGTGGGCATTGACCATGTACTCGACCGAGTCAGCGATGATTTCGCGCGACGGCAGGGAATACAGCATGCCACCGTGTCCCATGGCGATTCCATCATCGACAGCGATGGTGTGGAACTCTTTGGCCACGCCGCCAGCTGCCACGATGGCCTCCGCAACGATCTCGCCCACGTTCTTGAGATGAACATGGCCCGGGACGAACTGCGTGTAGGAGTTGGCAATAGCAATGATCGGCTTGCCAAAGTCATTGTCGCCCATGCCGGTTGCGCGCCAGAGAGCGCGGGCACCTGCGGCGTTACGACCAACGGTGGTTACTTTTGAACGGAGAGGGATCATGGCTACTCGCTTACTTGTTCACGAGGGGGTTTAGGCCTCATCTTTATGCTTCAGGATTTGTCGACCATCGCGGTAGAAAACCACGACCTTTTCATCGGCGGCTTCGCGGCCGGCAGTTAGTACGTCAACAATGCGCCCCTGGGAGGCGGCGCTGAGCTGAGGCAAAGAGTTGAAGGACACCCCGGGGAGGGAGAACTCCTTGTCGGACGAGTTCCTGGCAAAGGTCTTGCTGCCGCCAAACCGAATACCAGCAAAATCCTCCCACGACACCTTTTGGGCAGCGGTAAACGCGTGGTGGGCGGTGATTCCGTTCTCGTCAACAATCGTCTTAGATTTCAGTACCCAATACGCAAAAAGCGCAGGAATAGCCAGGATCCAAAACAGGTATAGGGGCTTTGCACCGATGACGAGCAAGGAGATCAGCGCCATCACACCAGCACCGATGAGGTGAGTGCGGTCAGCGTGGAAGGTGGCTGCCTGCGGCGCTTGTGGCGTGTTAGGCGAGGAGGCGGTCTCAGAACTCATAGTGGTCATTCTATGCAGGAGGGGGGATCTGGTGGGAGTCGGGGCTATTTCCGCGATCATCATGCGGGTATTTGTGCAGGTAAATCGAGGGGGTTGTAACTCTCGGGGGCAAAAATGGGACAACTGTTTCAAAGTGTGAGACACTTGCGGGGGTGGAAATGGAACGGAATTTCCCAAAATTGCTTTTCATATCCAACGCACTGTGTATTATCGAGGCATGCACATTATTCGACTTGTAGTACTCGTACGTTCACGGCGCTTGCCGTAGCGACGCCTACAAGTCGTCCCCAGTCAAGCGCCCTCGACAACACCCACCACAGTGTTGGCCGAGGGTTTTGACATTTAAGCCCCGATTGAGCTGGAAGTGACTACTCATCAAGGACCGCCACCCATGGATCCGAGACGAGATCGCGGAAAGTTCGAAGTAACTGTGATCCTCATACCCAAAGGAGCAACTCGTGACTGAGCCAGGGAAAACCGGTTCGGCCCCGTCGCCAGCGACGCTGGCGCAGCGGGTGAAAACGCACCAGCCAGAACGCATGACTGGCGCGCAAGCCATTGTCCGTTCTCTCGAGGAACTGGGCGCCGATGTGGTGTTCGGTATTCCAGGCGGCGCAGTGCTACCGCTCTACGACCCGCTGTACTCCTCCACCAAAGTCCGCCACGTGCTCACCCGCCATGAGCAGGGTGCTGGCCATGCTGCCACCGGTTATGCACAAGCCTCCGGCAAGGTCGGTGTCTGTATCGCCACCTCCGGCCCAGGCGCCACTAACCTGGTGACCCCACTGGCTGATGCCATGCTGGACTCCGTGCCAATCGTCGCGATCACAGGCCAGGTGGGCGCGAGCCTGCTCGGTACCGACGCGTTCCAAGAGGCCGATATCCGCGGCATCACCATTCCGGTGACCAAGCACAACTTCATGATCACCGATGCCCAGGAGATTCCGGCCGCGATCGCGGAGGCGTTCTATCTGGCGTCGTCAGGCCGCCCTGGCCCGATCCTCGTGGATGTGCCGAAAAACGTCCAAGAAGCCAAGATGGACTTTTCTTGGCCGCCTGTGATGAACCTGCCTGGCTACCGACCAGTGACCACCCCGCATGGTCGACAGATCGATGAAGCCGTTCGGATGATCTCCGAATCTCAGCGCCCTGTCCTATACATCGGTGGCGGCGTAATCAAGGCAAATGCGTCCGAACAACTGCGCGCGTTTGCTGAGTTCACCGGCATCCCAGTGGTCACCACCCTCATGGCCCTGGGTTCCTTCCCAGACTCCCATCCACAGCACATGGGTATGCCGGGCATGCACGGCAGCGTTCCAGCCGTCGGCGCGATGCAGGGCGCTGACCTGCTGATTACCATCGGCGCACGTTTCGACGACCGTGTCACCGGGCGCGTCGACAGCTTCGCACCCGGCGCCAAGGTCATTCACGCGGACATCGACCCAGCCGAAATCGGAAAGATCCGCGAAGCGCACGTGCCGATCGTGGGCGACGCAGGTGAGGTGCTCACCGCGCTTTTCGACGCGTACCAGTCGCAGAACCTGCCAAAGCCACAAATGAAGCAGTGGTGGGCCTTCTTGAACAACCTGGTGGAGCGCTTCCCGCGCGGCTATGAGGAACAAGGCGAAGACATCGTCGAGCCACAGCGTGTGGTGGAGACCCTATCCAAGGAAGTTGGCCCGGAGGCCATTTACTGTGCGGGCGTTGGCCAGCACCAAATGTGGTCTGCTCAGTTCCTTGATTTTGAGAACCCACGAACCTGGCTCAACTCTGGTGGCCTGGGCACCATGGGATACGCCATCCCGGCTGCAATGGGAGCAAAGGCCGCGCATCCTGACAAGGAAGTCTGGGCGATCGATGGTGATGGCTGCTTCCAGATGACTAATCAGGAACTGGTCACCTGTGCCGTCGAGGGCTATCCGATCAAGGTGGCGCTGATCAACAACGGCAACCTGGGCATGGTGCGACAGTGGCAGACCCTGTTCTACGACGGTCGCCACTCCAACTCCAACCTGGGCGACCGCGATAACTACCTGCCAGATTTCGTCGGGCTTGCCGAGGCCATGGGCTGCGCCGCGTTCCGCGTGACCTGCGACGAGGACGTACTGCCGACCATTCAGAAGGCGCGTGAGATCAATGATCGTCCGGTAGTTATTGACTTCATCGTGGGCGAGGACGCTCAGGTGTGGCCGATGGTCGCAGCTGGTCACTCCAACTCGGACATTCAGTATGCCAAGGGGCTTCAGCCGCTGTTTGAGGAAGAGTCTGCCGACGGCCCGAACGAAGTTGCCGACGTGATCGAAAGGGAGCAGTAATGATAACTCCATCTGGAACCCGCCATATCCTCAGCGTTCTGGTCCAGGATCAAGATGCGATCATCGCCCGTATCTCGGGCATGTTCGCTCGCCGCGGATTCAGCATGTATTCCATGTCTTCCGCGCGCACCGAAACCGAGGGCATCAACCGCATCACCGTAGTGTTCTACGGCGATGATATTGCGGTGGAGCAGATCACTAAGCAACTGAACAAACTGGTACCCGTGCTCAAGGTGGTGCGCTTGGATGATGAAAACACCATCGCTCGCGCACTCATGATGGTGAAGGTCAGCGCAGACAACACCAGTCGCCCGCATGTGGTGGACGCCGCCAACATCTTCCGCGCTCGCGTGGTCGATGTCTCACCGGAGTCCGTCGTCATCGAAGCGACCGGCACCCCGGGCAAACTGGGCGCACTTCTGGAAGTCCTTGAGCCGTTTGGCATCCGGGAACTCCTACATTCGGGTGAAATTGCGATGAATCGCGGCCCGAAGACCATGGCACCTAATAAGCTTTAACAACACATAACAGAAAGGCACTTTTTTCAATGGCTATCGAGATGATCTACGACGACAACTGCGACCTGACCCTGATCCAAGGCCGCAAGGTTGCCATCATTGGCTACGGCTCCCAGGGCCACGCTCACGCTCAGAACCTGCGCGACTCTGGCGTTGAGGTCTGCATCGGCCTGCGCAATGGCTCCGGCTCTGCTGACAAGGCACGCGAGGCTGGCTTCGACGTCAAGTCCAACTCTGATGCTGCTGCATGGGCAGACGTCATCATGCTGCTGGCTCCGGACACCTCCCAGGCAGCGATCTTCACCCAGGACATCGAGCCAAACCTGAAGGACGGCGACGCTCTGCTCTTCGGCCACGGTCTGAACATCCACTTCGACCTGATCACGCCGCCAGCAAACGTCACCATCGGCATGGTTGCCCCTAAGGGCCCAGGCCACCTGGTTCGTCGTCAGTTCGAAGATGGCAAGGGTGTTCCTTGCCTCATCGCCATCGACCAGGATCCAAAGGGTGAGGGCAAGGCACTGTGCCTGTCCTACGCTTCCGCTATCGGTGGTGGCCGCGCCGGCATCATCGAGACCACCTTCAAGGACGAGACCGAGACCGACCTCTTCGGTGAGCAGGCAGTTCTGTGTGGTGGCGCGGAAGAGCTGATCAAGGCTGGTTTCGATACCCTCGTTGAAGCAGGCTACGAGCCGGAGATGGCCTACTTCGAGTGCATGCACGAGATGAAGCTGATCGTTGACCTCATGTTCGAGGGTGGCCTCACCGCCATGAACTACTCCATCTCTGACACCGCAGAGTTCGGTGGCTACCTCTCCGGTCCACGCGTCATCGGCGAAGAGTCCAAGCAGGCCATGCGCGACATTCTGAAGGACATCCAGGACGGTACCTTCACCAAGCGCCTCGTCGCCAACGTTGAAGGCGGCAACAAGGAGCTCGAGGGTCTGCGCGCCGAAACTGCCAACCACCCAATCGAAGCAACCGGCGCTAACCTGCGCAAGCTTATGAGCTGGGTTAAGGAACCACTGATCTAAGCAATTAAGACCAAGACCGTCTCTCGTTTTGAGAGGCGGTCTTTTTGCTTTTCCAGTGTCGGGGAGCACATCCATCGCAGAATTTTTGTAGTGTCGGTGGGGTATCTCGAAAGGAGAGGGCTATTAATTTTCGAACATTGTTTGGGGCGTTGACCCTTGCGACGCTGGTGACTGGCTGCGGTTCTGCGCTGCCACAATCACCCGTTGAGGTGCGGGAGAACGTCAATCAAAACATCCCGGTGGCGGCGAGGTTCGGCACAACGCCACAGGTGTTGTCGGATCCGCATCAGTCGGGAGTTCAAGCTGCCCAGACGATTTTCGAGAAGTCTGAAACTGCTGTGATTTCTGGGCCGAGTGTGGCTGCGCAGGCCCGAGCGGCGTCGATAAGCATTGTGGCGCACGCGCCCATGATGGTCTCGACCCCGGAGACCAGCGCAGATGTTGCGACGGCGCTCGGCAAGCTGGGAGTGACGCACATCTTGATGGTTGGGGACGCGACCCCGCTGAATCTGCAGCGAATTGAAACAGTGGTCGACCCTGGCACTGCGGAGGGCATCGGGGAGTTGACCTCGCTCGCATTTCAGCGAAGGGAGACCCAGAATCTCCTGATGGACCTCGTTCACACCGACCCCAACTTGCCCACCGAGTTCACGGTGCCCGGCCATTCGTTGGCCCCGAGTGGTGAGAAGGCCAAGACCTTCCCGGTGCAGAGTAAGCAAGACGGGGGAGCAGCGCCACCGGTGCTGGCCACCGCTGATTCGAGCATTGCGGCGGTAGCGACGGCGCGGGCGTTTGGTGCCAATGTCACCTACCTTGAAAATGTCGACCCGCGGTTTAACGCCGAGACGGTCACCGCCACGGCCGGGCTCGCGAACCAGCCCATGCTGGCGCTTGGCGACGCCTTTGGCACCGCAGACGAGCTGGCGCGCCGCATTCGCTCGGCCGCGCACAGTCCGCAGCAACCTGGTGGTGGCGGTCTCGTATTCCCAGGTCGTCGCATCGTGGCGCTGTACGGACACCCCAGTGGCCCAGCTTTAGGGGAACTCGGCGAGCAGCCTTTGGAAGCGTCGGTAGCGGAGGTGAAGGAACGGGCGAAGCAGTATCAAGCTCACAGCGAGGAAACGGTGGTACCGGCCTTCGAAATTATTGCCACCGTGGCAGCCAGCCAACCGGGCGCGGACGGTGACTATTCCAATGAATCCACCGTGGAGGAGCTGGCGCCGTATGTGGACGCGATTACGAACGCGGGTGGTTATGCGATCCTCGATTTGCAGCCCGGCCGAGCCTCGTTCTTGGATCAGGCCAAGCGCTACGAGGAACTGCTCAAGCGACCTAACGTTGGGCTGGCGCTGGATCCGGAGTGGAAGCTCTACGGACAGGAAAAGCCGATGCACGATGTTGGTCATGTGAGCGCGGGCGAAATTAACGATGTCTCGCGTTGGCTCGCCGATCTCACTCGAGACAATGACGTGTCACAAAAGCCTTTGGTCGTGCACCAGTTCCAAACGCAAATGATCCGTGACCGCGATCAGCTGCAATTCCATGACGAGATTGCATTGATTATTCACGTCGATGGTCATGGCGCGCGCGGAGAGAAATTGGGCACGTGGGATGAAATCCGCAAGGGACTGGATCCGCGAATCTTCCTAGCCTGGAAGAACTTCCACGACGAAGACAAGCCCATGTTTACCCCCAAGGAAACGATGGACACTGAGCCGCGACCGTGGTTGGTCACCTACCAGTAACTATGCACGCATGTGTATAAAAGCACCCCTATATTCGTGGAGTAAACAGATGCGCAGAATGGATAGGGGTTAAACTACGGAGCAGTTGTCGCCATTCGTGCCGGCGCCAACCTGCTGTGCGCCGACGCGGTCGTGCCTGCGCGTAGTGGTCAATCCCATCATCAGGAGATGTTTTCGTGGCCCTCAATGACCGTCCTGTAGTACTTATCGCCGACAAGCTTGCGCAGTCCACCGTTGACGCGCTCGGCGATGCCGTTGAAGTTCGTTGGGTAGATGGTCCAAACCGGGCCGAATTGCTCGCCGCTGTTCCAGAAGCTGACGCGCTTCTCGTGCGTTCTGCTACCACCGTCGATGCCGAGGTGCTGGCTGCAGCTTCCAAGCTGAAGATCGTCGGCCGTGCCGGTGTTGGCCTGGACAACGTTGACATTCAGGCAGCCACCGAGCGTGGCGTCATGGTGTGCAACGCGCCGACCTCTAACATTCACTCCGCTTGTGAGCACGCAATTTCCTTGCTGCTGTCCACCGCGCGCCAGATCCCAATGGCAGACGCATCGCTGCGCGAAGGCGAGTGGAAGCGCTCTTCCTTCAAGGGTGTAGAGATCTTCGGCAAGACCATCGGTATCGTCGGCTTCGGTCATATCGGCCAGTTGTTCGCCCAGCGTCTTGCTGCTTTTGAGACCACCATCATTGCGTACGACCCATACGCAAACCCAGCTCGCGCCGCTCAGCTCGGCGTCGAACTGACCTCTCTTGAGGACCTGATGGGTCGCTCCGACTTCGTCACCATCCACCTGCCAAAGACCAAGGAAACGGCCGGCATGTTCAATGCTGAGCTGCTTGCTAAGTCCAAGAAGGGCCAGATCATCATCAACGCTGCCCGTGGTGGCCTGGTTGATGAGCAGGCACTGTGCGACGCCATCGAGTCCGGCCAGATCCGTGGCGCAGGCTTCGACGTGTTCGCCACCGAGCCTTGCACCGACTCTCCGCTGTTCAAGCGTCCAGAGGTTGTCGTTACTCCTCACCTTGGTGCTTCCACCGTGGAAGCCCAGGACCGCGCCGGCACCGACGTGGCAGATTCCGTCCTCAAGGCGCTGAAGGGCGAGTTCGTTGCTGACGCAGTGAACGTCTCCGGCGGTCGCGTGGGCGAAGAGGTCTCCCTCTGGCTCGAACTGGCTCGCAAGCTCGGCCTGGTCGCAGGTCACCTGCTCAATGGCGTACCAGTTTCCATCGAGGTCGAGGCTTGTGGTGAGCTGTCCTCCGAGAACTCCGAGGTACTCGGCCTGGCTGCCCTGCGTGGCCTGTTCTCCGGCCAGACCGATCAGCCTGTCACCTTCGTGAACGCGCCACAGATCGCGGAAACCCGTGGCGTTGAGCTCAAGGTGTCCTCTTCCTCTGAGTCCTTGACCCACCGTTCTTCCCTGATCGTGCGTACCTTCGCGGCAGACGGCACCAAGGCCTCCGTCGTGGGCGCACTGACCGGACTGGACGGCCAGGAGAAGATCGTTCGCATCAACCGTCGTGGCATCGACATGCGTGCCACCGGCCGCAACCTGTTCCTGTTCTACCCAGACGCTCCTGGCGCACTGGGTAAGGTGGGCACCCTGCTGGGTTCCCAGGACATCAACGTTGAAGCTGCTGCTATGTCCCTCGAGCAGGAGTCCAACGGCGCTATCCTCGTGCTGCGCGTGAACCAGGAAGTGCCAGAGGAGCTTTTCGAGGAGATCGGCGCATCCCTCGGCGGTGCAAAGAAGTTCCAGCTCAACCTGGATTAATTAGTCCCCGAAAAGGAAGGCTGCCCTAAAGTGGTGGCCTTCCTTTTTTGTTGTCTTTCTCTCATTCCTAATTGTGAACCTTTGACCCGCTCAGCGGTGCAGACGTGCTACACTCTCAACAATCCCGCAAAATGAGAGAGGAATCCCGCATGTTGAAACTTGCTGTTATTGATGGCGACGGCATCGGCCCAGAAGTCACCGCCGAAGCGCTCAAGGTGTTGCGCGCGGTTCGCGACGACATCGAAGTCACAGAATTCGACCTCGGCGCCCGCCGCTACCTGAAGAACGGCGAGCTCCTCACCGATGCGGACCTGGAATCTCTCAAAGAACACGACGCCATCCTGCTGGGGGCCATTGGCGCCCCAGGTGAGGTGCCTCCTGGCGTCCTGGAGCGTGGCCTGCTGCTGCAACTGCGGTTTAAGCTGGACCACCATGTCAATCTCCGACCGGCAAAGCTGTACCCGACGTCGACAAGCCCGCTGGCGAACCCCGGTGAGATCGATTTCGTGGTCGTCCGCGAGGGAACCGAGGGCCTGTACTGCGGTAATGGTGGCGGTCTGCGTGTGGGTACCCCGCACGAAGTAGCCTCCGAGGTCTCGCAGAACACCCGCTTCGGCGTGGAGCGCGTGGTGCGTGACGCGTTCGAGCGCGCGATGACCCGCCGCAAGCACGTGACTCTGGTGCACAAGACGAACGTGCTGGTTAATGCGGGCAGCCTGTGGGAGCGCACCGTGGCCGACGTGGCAAAGGAATACCCCGAGGTCACCGTGGACTACAACCACATCGACGCCGCGACCATCTACATGGTCACCGACCCGCAGCGTTACGACGTCATCGTCACCGACAACCTCTTCGGCGATATCCTCACCGACTTGGCTGGTGCGGTCACGGGCGGCATTGGCCTGGCGGCATCGGGCAATATTGATGCCACCCGCGTCAACCCCTCTATGTTTGAGCCGGTGCACGGTTCCGCGCCGGACATTGCAGGCAAGGGTATTGCGGATCCGAGCGCCGCAATCCTGTCAGCTGCACTGATGCTGCGCCACCTGGGGGATGCGGCGAATGCGGAGCGGATCGAAAAGGCTGTGGAGGCTGATGTGATTTCCCGCACTGAAATTATTACGAGTGAAATAGGAGACAGAATCGCCGCGAGCGTTTAGTCTCATGGCATGACCGTTGAACTTGAGGAGATCCAGAATTTCCTGAGCAACCACATGCCATACTCCGAGCTTGACTCGGCGACTCTTCGGACGCTGCCCGGCCGCATGGACATGATCTATGTGCGCCGGGGCGACCTTATCTTTCAGGTCGGTGACAGCAACAACTACTGCCACATCATCCGCTCCGGCGCGGTGGACGTACTCGACGCGGATGGCGTGCTGCTGGATCGTCGAGAAGCTGGCCGATCCTTCGGATATTCGACCCTCAAAGACAACACCGCCTCGCTCTATACGATGCTCGCGGTAGAGGACTCACTACTGCTGCGCATTCCGCGCGAGGTGTACCTGGAACTCGCGGCGGCGAATCCCATCCTGGACAGCTATTTCTCCACTCAGAGTGCCCGCATCCGCCAGGCTGCCTCCAAGCTCCGCGATTCCTCCAGCGCCGATGTGCTGCGCACCAAGCTCGGCGAGTTCATGATCACCGATCCGGCGCAGATTGATCCCAATGAGACGATTCAGGCCGCGGCGGCGCGTATGCAGGAAGTGAACGTTTCTTCGCTGCTCATTGCGCCGAATTTCGAACTGCAGGGCATCATCACCGACCGCGATCTGCGCAAGCTGGTTGCTGCCGGGGGATCCATTGACCGCCCCGTGTCGGCGATCATGACTCCGAACCCGATCTTTGCCACCCCGGATACCCTCGCGTTCGAAGCCATGCTGATGATGGCCGAGCGGGGGATTCACCACCTACCGGTCGTCGATAATGCCAAGATCGTGGGCGTCATTGCCTCCGCCGACATCATGCGCCTGCTGCGCCACGACCCGATCTACCTCACCGCCGATCTGTCGCGCCGCAATTCGCCTGAGGAATTGCAGCAGGTGTACTCGAACGCGGCGGACGTGGCCGTGCGCTTCATCGAACGCGGCGCCTCCGCGGAGGAAGTGACGGCGCTGCTCACCGTCGCAGCGGATGCGCTGGCCCGGCGTTTGCTCAAGCTCGGCGAGGAAAAGTTTGGCGCACCGCCCGTGCCATACTGCTTCGTCGTCGTAGGTTCCCAAGGTCGTCGTGGCATGGGCCTGGCCTCGGATCAAGACAACTGCCTGGTGCTTTCCGATTCCTATGACCCGACACAGCACGCCGAGTACTTCGAAAACCTCACCCGTTATGTCTGCGAGGGCCTCGACAAGGCAGGTCAGGTGCTGTGTCCTGGCGACATGATGGCGATGACCCCGCAGTGGCGGATGACCGTCTCCGAGTGGATCTCCACGTTCCGCACCTGGATTACCGCTCCCGAACCGGATGCTCTGCTGCATTCCCAGACGTTCTTCGACTTCCGAGGCATCTATGGCTCCCTCGAGCTTGCCGAGCAGGTACACGCCGCCGCTGTCGAGATGGCGAAAGGCGCCGGTCGCATGCATGCCCACCTCGCTGCTTTGGCTTCTCGACGCGAACCGCCGCTCGGTTTCTTCCGCGGTTTTGTCCTCGACCGCTCCGGCGAGTATGCCAACACCCTGGATGTGAAGAAGGGCGGCATCGCGGCGGTGGTGCAAATGGCTCGCCTCTACGCGCTGGCCGCAGGTGTGTCGGAGGTCGGTACCATCGCGCGCTTGCAGGCCTCTGCAGGCAACGGGGTTTCGGAACAGGGGGCGAGCGATCTCGTCGACGCCTATGAGTTCCTCTTCACCATGTCCTTGCGCTGGCAAGCCGATCAAATCCGGGCAGGGGAGAAGGCGAGCTACCATGTCGATCCTGCGAAGCTCTCCAAGATGGAGCGCGAGCATCTGCGGGATGCCTTCCAGGTGATCAAGTCGATGCAAACTGCCCTTGCTACCAAGTTCCCGGTGCGCAGCATATGAGATTCTTCCGGCCGAACCCGCCCGTCGACGAGCTCCGCTTGCTGGCCGTGGACATCGAAACCACCGGCCTCAAACCTGGCCGGGATCGGATGCTGTCGATCGGCTGGGTCCCCGTCGATGGCGACGTGATCAAACTCGATCAGGCCCAGTACTTTGTCTTCTCCGATGCCGCCGATGTCACCTCTTCGGTGAATGTGCATGGGCTTACCGACGACGCCCTGGCTGCTGGGTCTCCATTGTCAGAGGTATTACCGGTGTTCCAAGAGGCGCTAGCAGGCCGGGTGCTGCTCGCGCACTACGCCGCGATCGAATTCGGTTTTCTGCGCCATGAATTGGGACGTTCGTTCAAACCGGAAATCGTGGACACCTTCGCGTTGGAGCGGCGCCACATGGAGCGAATGGGTACCTATCCGCGTGGTGATGATCTCCGTCTGCCCCGGGTCCGCGCGCGTTATAATCTCCCCAATTACCCCTCCCACAATGCACTGACGGACGCCCTGGCCTGCGCAGAGCTGTATTTATGCCAAGTAAAACAATTATCCTTAGGTAACTTAAGCAGCTTGCAACCCTGATCTGTGTATGATTCAACCATGCGAATTGGACGAATTGCCACCCCTGAAGGAATGTGTTTCTGCGTCATCGATGACGAGGGAACCACCGCTAAGCAGATTTCCGGACATCCATTTGAAGCTCCACAATTTACCGGCAAGGAGTGGCCTCTTGCCGAGGTGCGCCTGCTCGCCCCTATGCTGCCAGGCAAGATTGTCGCCCTTGGTCGCAACTACGCCGACCACGTTGCGGAGGTGTTCCAGAAGAGCGCCGATGCGTTGCCACCAACGATCTTCCTCAAGCCTTCGACCGCTGTTGTCGGTCCTGGCGCTGCTATTAAGATCCCTGACTTCGCCACGAAGGTCGAGTTCGAGGGCGAGGTCGCCATGGTGATTTCCAAGCCATGTAAGAACGTCAAGGCTGATGATTGGCAGGACTACGTTCTCGGCTTTACCATCTTGAACGATGTTTCTTCCCGCGACCTGCAGTTTGCCGACGGCCAGTGGGCACGTGCGAAGGGCATCGACACCTTCGCACCGATGGGCCCATGGATCGAAACCGACCTGTCCAAGTTCGAGTTCGACAACATCTCCATCAAGGCGCACCTGACCCACGACGGCGAAACCACCACGCCACAGGACTCCAACTCTAACCAGATGATCAAGACTTTCGGTGAGATCCTGGAAATGATCACCGAGTCCATGACCCTGCTGCCTGGCGATGTCGTTATCACCGGCTCCCCAGCAGGCACCAAGGAAATGTTCCCTGGCGACTTCATCGAGATCGAGGTTGCGGGCATCGGTAAGCTGGGCAACCCAGTCGAGCGGGCATAAGTCTGCGACCGGCGCGATTTTCGATGCATGAAGCCCGATAGTCCGAGTAAAAATGCTGCTACTTGTCTCTTTTTGACATGGTAGTAAATGCTCTACTCTGACTATCGGGTTTCATGTATCTAGAATCCGGAGAAAACTTTCGCCCCACCCAACTAATCAGTAAACCCGTCGCCAGGAATACCCCCATCTCGATGATCACCAACGGGTGCCTGTTTTCCACGAGGGCTAGCATAACCAGCACAGTGTGCCCGATGACGATGAGTCTTGGCGTGATCACGGGTCGAGCACCCCGGAGGGCTGCCACGAACCAGTCGATGACCTTGCACGATAAAGTCAGTCCCAAAGAGATGAGCACGCCGGCGATGAGGTAGAGGTAGAGCAAGGGGAACTCCTGACAGTCTGTGAAAGGCAACGTATGAACCACAATTTCGAACAACTCTACGCGTCCCAGGACCAGGTCTGGTCGGGTAATCCCAATGAGAACCTGGTCAAAGAGCTACAGAACGCGCGCCCAGGCACCGCGCTGGACATCGGGTGTGGCGAGGGCGCCGACGTGAAGTGGCTCCACGATCAGGGGTGGGAGGTTACCGGCATCGATCCCTCCGCGACGGCGATCGAGCGTTCAGCCCAGAAGTGCCCGGAGGCCACGCTGCACGTGGGTACTTTCGAGGAGCTCGAACTAGGCACCTATGACCTCATTGTTGCGTCCTACGTGCCTCTCGCCAAAGATGCAGGTAGGAAGCTCAAAGAGTGCCTGAACGCAAGCGGCACTCTGGTCCTGCTGCACCACGAGTTCCCGCAGCACCAGGCCCCAGAGGATTACCTCATGCCCCACAACGCGGAAGAGCTACTCGGGGATGAGTGGGATCTAGAAATCACCAAGAAGCAGCGCGCCGTGCAGCACGGCAACGGCAAGCACCACAAGGATGATCTACTGCTAACAGCTAGAGTCCGAGGGCACGCAAAATAGTTCGGAGTTTTGCGTCTGTTTCCGAAAGCTCCGCCTCAGGGGACGAAGACGCCACGATCCCGCCGCCGGCCCAGGCCCGGGCGGTGAGGCCATCGGGGGAGACTTCGGCGCAGCGGATCGCCACCATGTACTCGCCGTCACCTGAGCTATCGCACCAGCCGACGGCGCCGGCGTAGAAGCCGCGTGGGGTTTCTACGGATTCGATGAGCGCCTCTGCGGCATCGACTGGGGTGCCGCAGATTGCCGGGGTGGGGTGGACGAGGAGCGCGAGTTCCAGGGCAGTCATCGGCTTGGACAGGGTGCCGACGATCGGGGTGGCCAAATGCCACATCTCGTCAGTCTTGGTTAGCTCTGGAACTTCAGGTGCAGAAACAGTGCCACATACCGGCTCCAGCAGACGCAGCAGGTGATCGACCACGAAGCGGTGCTCGGCTAGATCCTTTGCGCTGGCTGCGAGGTCGGCGCCAGCCAGGTGATCCTTCACCGGATCAGTCGACCGAGGGGCGGAACCGGCCAACGGATAAGCCGTTACGGTCGATCCCTGCAGTTTGATCAGTACTTCTGGGGAACTGCCCACCAGGAAACCTCGGCCGACGGGGGAGAGGTCGGCGATGAAGCCATCGAAGTTGTGCGAATTGTCAATCAGGCGTGCAGCGACGAGGCGGGGGTCTACTGGCGTCGCAAAGCTAATGTCTACGGCGCGGGCGAGCACCACCTTTTCCAGCGCGGTGTTGGTGATGGTGGCGCGGGCGGCGGCCACGCGTTCGACGTGTTCGTCTGGGGACGGGTCGAAGCCTGCCACGGAGGCGGATAGCTCCGCGCCGGGACCCATGCGGTAGTAAGAGTGGGGCTCGAGGGGTCCGTCTTCGCGAATGATCCGCTCAGGCACGGTCAGAGCTGCGGGCGCTCCGTGGAGGAATGGCAGGGCCCCGACCACCATCTCCACCTCGCCTGATTTCAGTGCTTCGGCTGCCTCCCACGGGTCCGTAAACGTGCGCGCCGACCCTTGAGTACGCACCGAACCGTGTGTTCGGGAAAGGAGGAAATCAGGTGCGGTCGACGGGCGAGGGTTACTCATAGTTAGACAAGCTTACTGGACTAGACTTGGGTGCCATGACTGAAGTACGCGTACGATTCTGCCCGTCGCCAACCGGCACCCCGCATGTCGGCATGGTGCGCACCGCACTGTTCAACTGGGCCTATGCCCGCCACACCGGCGGCAAGCTCATCTTCCGCATCGAAGACACCGATGCCGCCCGCGACAGCGAGGATAGCTACCAGGCCATCATCGATTCCCTCACGTGGCTCGGTATGAACTGGGACGAAGGCGTGGTCACCGGCGGCCCACACGAACCGTACCGCCAGTCCCAGCGCATGGACATCTACGCTGACGTCCTGCGCAAGCTTATCGACGCCGGGGAGGTCTACCCGGCGTACTCCACGGCCGAGGAAGTGGAAGAGCGCCACAAAGCCGCCGGCCGCGATCCGAAGCTGGGCTACGACAACTACGACCGCACCCTGACCGAAGAGCAGATTGCCGCGTTTGAGGCCGAGGGCCGTAAGCCAGTGTGGCGCCTGCGGATGCCAGAGCAGGACTGGACTTGGAACGACCTGGTCCGTGGCGAGATCACCTTCCAGTCGTCGACCCAGCCGGATTATGTGGTGGCCCGTTCCAACGGCGCACCGCTGTACACCCTGGTCAACCCGGTCGATGATGCGCTCATGGGCATCACCCACGTCCTGCGCGGCGAGGATTTGCTGCCTTCCACACCCCGTCAGCTGGCGCTCTACGCGGCGCTGCAGCGGATTGGCGTCACGTCGTTTACGCCAGAGTTTGGCCACATGCCATTCGTGATGGGCGAGGGCAACAAGAAGCTCTCCAAGCGCGACCCGCAGTCCAACCTGTTCAACCACCGCGACAACGGCATCATCCCAGAGGGCATGCTGAACTACCTGGCGTTGCTGGGCTGGTCGCTGTCTTCCGATCAGGACATCTTTAGCGTTGAGCAGCTGGTTGAGAACTTCGACATCAAGGACGTGCTCTCCAACCCGGCACGCTTTGATGAGAAGAAGCTCCTAGCCATCAACGCTGATCACATTCGCCTGCTGTCCCCTGAGGATTTTGCCGCACGATTCCGCGCCTACCTGGAAGAGTACTTCGAGTTCTCTCCTGAGTACCCAGCGGACAAGTTCGCCTTCCTCGCCGAGCAGACCCAGACCCGCATCAAGACCCTTTCCGAGGGCTGGGACCTGGTCAAGTTCCTCTTCGTTGAGGACGAGGCTTTGGAGCTGGAAGAAAAGTCCGCACGCAAGAACCTGAAGGAAGACGCGGTACAGCCACTGACTGTGGCTATTGAGGTGCTGTCTTCCCTGGACGATTTCTCCACGCCAGCGATCGAGGCCGCCCTGTCCAAGGCTCTCATCGAGGATCTGGAACTCAAGCCTCGAAAGGCTTACGGAGCGCTTCGTGTGGCCATCTCTGGCGCAGCAGTCTCCCCGCCGCTATTTGAGTCCATGGAGCTCCTGGGCAAGGAATCCACGCTCTTCCGCTTGAAGAAGGCGCTGGAGCAGACGCCGTTCGCATAGACCCACCGGCCGGATTTGGTAAAGCAGCCTGACGATTCGCCCCGATTTTGTCGGTCTGCATCACCAAATCCAGCGGGCGTTGACCTGCGGATTTGTCGAAGTTGCACCCTTGTGGTTATAGTATTCCTCGTTGCACAGCGCGCTAAACCGCTGGAAACATTGGCCTATGGTGTAATTGGCAACACAAGGGTTTCTGGTACCCTCATTCTAGGTTCGAGTCCTGGTAGGCCAGCAGCAGTTCACTGTACTGCATAAACAACAGTAGTCCTGCCCCGTTCGTCTAGCGGCCTAGGACGCCGGCCTCTCACGCCGGTAACACGGGTTCAAATCCCGTACGGGGTACAAAGTCAAAGAGCTCCTTCTTCGGAAGGGGCTCTTTTGTTTATGACAGAGCCTGAAACTGGTCATTTCAAACCGAAGATTACAGATTCGGTGTCTGCGCATTCTGACTAGACTATTAGGCATGAACCAAAATAGGACAGTGGACCAGCAAATTGCGGTCTTCGGACAAGCTGGAAGTGGCAAAACGGTACTGTTGTGCTCGTTTTATGGTGCTGCTCGCGATAACATCCAACTTGAGCAGCCACTGTTCGACCTTCATGCACAGGATGACCGGCACACCTCGCTCATCTCTCAGTATTTAGGAATGAAAGAGGATCATAAGGTCCCGCTAACTAATAAGTTCGAATCAATTCATACCGTGTTCAAGCTCAAGCAAAGAGGACTCGGGCTCAAAGAGCTAGCAAAGACTGATTCAGTGCGCCTTACTTGGTGGGATTACCCAGGTGAATGGTTTGAGGGAGGCGCATCGACCGAATCTGAACGCCGAGATAAGGCCCAGACCTTCCGTAGAATGCTGGGGTCGGATGTCGCACTGTTTCTAGTCGATGGTCAACGACTCCAGGAATATGCTGGCGAGGAAGAACGATACCTGCGGTATTTGTTCGATGGTTTTTCCAGCACTCTCAGCGACGTTCAGGACGAAATTCTGCAATGTGGCGGTTTACTCAAGCAGTTTCCGAGGATCTGGGTACTGGCTTTATCAAAGGCCGATCTATGGCCCGACATGACCGTCCAAGACTTTGAGAATCTTTTGAACAAGAAGGCCGGAAGTGAGATCAATGCGCTTCGGTCTAAGTTGCTTGAGTTTATCGAGGATGACGAGGCATTCTCGTTTGGGAAAGACTTTCTGCTACTTTCCTCCGCGAAGTTCACCCCTGGTTCCATTGACATGAGTCAGCGCAAGGGGCTCGATGTTCTTTTGCCACTAGCTTGTGTGCTACCAATTCAACGACATCTCTGGTGGCAGGAGTTCAAGGTTTTGCCGATGAACCTTGCAGAGAAGATGTTGGACTTGGATCTGGTTAAGGTCCTGGTTCCTGTTGTTGTCAAAGCCTTACGGGCAGGAAAAGGCACCGGACATATCAAATTTGTAGCCGCAAGTTTCTTTGCAGACCTCGTCGAGCAAATGGCCGATCAGTCTTTTGAAAATCTGGCACGCATCCAAGCTGAGGCCACAGAAAAACGCGAGTTCTTGAAGGCATTGGTTGCGGAGTTTACTCAGCGGCTAAACCAAGCCGAACATGATCGAGTTCTGGTAAGGGATTCGAAATGACCTTGATGTGGGCCACACGAGGGCAAAACTGGGGTTTCCAGTTTCTCGATGACGGAGGCGAACTAGATCCGCTTCCTACCTATAAACAGGCCTTTGCTAATAAGACAGAAGTCCCTGAATTTGTTCGAATTTGTAGCGAATTTACCGCAGCAAGAATAATGGATCCATTGGGTCGCTCTGATCATTCCGGAAGAGTGATTCCGCACGACTTTGTTTTGCGGGGAAAGATGGCTGAAGGAATTCACAGCATAGTAGATGTGCAGGAATTAATTTGGCCACTCGTTGCTGAAAAATACGAAGAGATTTGGGACCGAAAAACGTTCTAGCAAAAGAACTAGTACATGTACACGGTGGCATTGTTGCCGCCGGTGCATGTGATCAGCTTCGATGGGGCGGTGCTGCACTGCATGGTGTAGCGCTCACCGGTCACGGGACTCATGACATCGATGGGGGATTTCAGGTGGTCGCGGACATTTGCCATTTCCGCCTTGATTTCTTCAATTTGTGCGTCCATGACCGCTCTAGCGAATTCGCAGCTAGTGTTTTGCCCGGCCGCCACAAGGTTGAGTCCGTAGCCATCTCCGTAAACGCAGACGGTGGATTGTTGTCCGTTGATAGTGATCGGTGCGCCGATGCTGGGGTTTGTCTTCAGCTGTTCGTAAATCTCATCCGAGGTGGAAACGGGTGCTGGGGTCGAGGTAACGGCTGGCTGAGGCGCAGTCGATGGTATGGACTTCGGGCTGGGGCTCTCGGCCGTCTCAGTGACCGTGGTGACCACGGTGTGTGGGGCAGTGGCTTCGGAGCTTGCCGTGGCGGTGTTGTCGGTGTCACCCGAGCCGCACGAAGTCAAAGTTACTGTCAATGTCGCTGCCAGGAGGGAAATTGTCAGCCGTTTCATACCTTTAATCGTAGGCGCTGAGCGGGTAAGTCTCTAGGGTTTGTTGGCTCACAATCGGGCGTCGATAAGCGCGCGACCGAGGGTTATTATAACCAGTTGCATGCTGAATGTCTGGGGATTGGCGAAAGTGTGAAAAATTGGTGCGAAGCATGCGCTAATGAATATTTTCACAAAGGCTTCCCTCTGGTTATAACATTGCTTATGCTGCAGGTATACAACGTTGTATGGCTTGAAAAGTAGCCGACATAGAAAGGAGAGTGAATGGTAGAGGTAGAGAATTATCGACGCACTGCCGTCACCCCTTCTGTACAGCGAGCACAGCCATAATCCAATCCTTCGAGAAGGCGCGAAAAGCGCGAAGGTGGAGCTAGCAGAAGGAAAGTGAATGAGCAAAGTGTCCGCAGATCAGGCACGCTGATTGCACACTCGGCAAACTTTCCCCGCAGAGAAAAAGTGGACGTTGCCTCCGAGAAATAGGGGCAAGCGAAACCTCCACAGCGATCGCCGACTTAAGTTGTGAAAACCGGTCAGCAGTAGCCGATGCGTTAGAAACAGAAACCCCGTCCATGTGGCGGGGTATTCTGGTGTTATGTTTACCCCTCGAATGATGCGCGCCATAAACGCCGCCGCCACCGCACACGACGGCCACTACCGCAAGGCCACCCGCATCCCGTACGTCTCCCACCTGTTCGGCGTAATGACGATTGCTGCGAGCATTACCGATGACGAAGATGTGTTAATCGCCTGCCTGCTTCACGACGCCATCGAAGACATACCCGAGACCTACGGTGCCACCCAGATCGAAGCCGACTTTGGTCCCCGCGTGCTCGGAATCGTGCAGGGGGTCACCAAAATCGAGGCAGATTCCTGGCAGGAACGCTCCGATGCCTACATCGCGCACCTGCGCGACGAAGCCAGCGACGAATCCCTCATCGTGTCCCTGTGCGACAAGTCCCACAACCTCATGTCGATTCTCGCTGATCATGACGCTATCGGCGATGAACTGTGGGAGCGGTTCAATTCCGGCAAGGAGCGCCAGCAGTGGTGGTACCGCAGCATCCTGGAGGTAGCATCCCAGCGGCTGCCTGATAATGAGGTGTTGCGAACCTATGCGGCCAACGTCGAGCGACTGGCTAGCCTCTAAGGGTTCTGGCTTCCACGCCGTCCAACTCCAAGTCCAGTCGAGTGACGACGCTCGCCGTGTTCAAATCGACAGTGTCATTGAGCACCGCAAACTTGAAGTCCTTATCGATATGGCGCAGTGGGCCGACTGAGAAGGAATTGGCCAGCCCGTGGGCGACAATCCAGACGTCGAGCGTGTTCTCAAACAACAACCACGGGGTCGGTTCCCCTCCGCCCTCAACAATCACAGCGCGCACGTAGGTGAGCAGTACTTGGAAAGTGGGGCCCATATTGGCGTTGATCGGATTGCCATCAAACGCCGACGGGACGATCGAAGAGTTAGACAAGGCGATGAAAATGTCCAGCGCAGCGGGATCCATCATCGCTGAGGCAACGTAGCCTAAACCCGTGGACTTCGCGATGGCGACCGTCTTCGGATTATCTCCCAGCGCCTGCACCTGTTGGAGAGTAACTCGCTTGATCCACAAATCGAGGTGTTCATCCACCTGAAGTTCGAACGGGACATCGGGTTTGAGTAGTCTTCGGGCCTGTTCCAGGGGAACTTCTGACCACTCGCAGGCGCCTTCTACGGTCAAATCGGCCACGCCATTGTGAACAGCATCTTCGATGGCACCGCGGAAAATCGCATTTCGGATCTCGTCGTCGGTGCTGCGAGGCATTTCCCGAGCAGGCAGGATCTGCGGGAATTCGGTACTGCCTGCAAAACCATGCGGCTCGACCACCAAATGACGTCCGGTGGCTAGAGAATCACCGACACCTGCGAGGATGTGGTGTAACACTGACCGCGCGACCTGCTTTTTGGCCGTGTCATTAAAGAACCGCACCAAACCAAAAGACGCCAGGTGGGCGATGCCGTGGATCGCGGCGAAAATCGGGTAGCCACGCGAGCGTAGTAACCACAGATCCTCTGGGCCGTTTTGCGCGCGGATCTCATCCCGCACCAAAATCAACACCCGCTTCAGTAGCGGGTGGAAGTCCGCTTCCGCGATGTCCTCATCAAAGCTCTGCAAGTGATGGTCAAAAGCGAGGAGTGTGGTGAACGCGCCAAATGACTCCGTCTCCAGCTGTGAAAACTCGAAATAGCCCTTTGCGACGGCCCAGATCCTCTCCGCAAAACTGGCCTCATCGCCTAATTCCTTGCAGTACTTATCGATGTAATAGTTGAACTGAAAACAAATGCGTTCGAGGATCGCATCGTAAAACTGCTGATGGGACGAGAAAATGAGCGCGACATCGTCCGGATGGGCCTGCAAAGACGCAGCGACAGAATCAAGATGCAGCGTCCGAGCATTCGGCTGACTCGCAACTGAGACGCCAGCGACAATTAACTTCTCTCGTAATAACAAGAGAGCGCGATTTTCGACTTGACTAGGACTCACATTTGCCAAACTACCCAAAAGGTTTTCCTCATTGGGGAAGGTTTGTTCGTTAACAACCCTTTAACAGGCAATTTGGTAAACAGCGTTGCCAAAGTTTAATATTGCTGAGTCGTAACAGTAACGAACATGCCCCGTTCGTCTAGCGGCCTAGGACGCCGGCCTCTCACGCCGGTAACACGGGTTCAAATCCCGTACGGGGTACAAACTTAAAGGCAGTCAGTTTCAGAAACTGACTGCCTTTAGCTTTTTCACGACAAGCCGCCTAGTCGTCAGTCCCGTCGAAGTATTCGGGACCGAGTCCTGCGATAATACATTCCACTGAACCGGTGATACATGCCCAGCGGGCCTCCTCTGGGATCTGTTTCCAGAATCCTTGAGAGGCGAGGAATCCAGCTCCGTGGCCGTACGACCACGCCGCAATAGTCTGCTCGAAAAGCGACCATTGATTTGCGCTGCCGCCGAGCTCGATGATGGCTTGCTCTACTAATCTCATCAAAATCGAAAGTGTGTCATAGTTTTGAAAATCGTCCGCTATCGGAGCTGGAACAATCGATCCGGATGACACGAACGTCAATGCGCTCAGCGCTTGAGGATCATGGACGGAAAAGTTGACGTACCCGATGGCAAGGGCTTTCATCTTTTGGGCGGCGGTGGCCGATTCTGGCAGCGCATCGAGTTCAGCGAGCAACGCTTCCTTGGCCTTGCTATCAATGTAGTCTTCGAGCTCACGGATGAAAGCGACATCGCCGTCGAAAAGCCTGAGCGCCCTGATATCGATTCCCGCGCGCCGAATAGAGGCATCGAGCGTGAGACCGTCGGGTCCCTCGTGGCAGTATTGTTCGATGGCAGCTTGGAACAGAAGCGTTTTGACGTCGCAGTCTGAGGCAGGACTTGCTGGGATCCCGGTTGGCTCGTGGGGGCCGAAGTTTTCAATGCGTTGGGTTTTGAAGGAGCTGCGGACCATTCGCATAATCCCACGCAGCAGCTGGCGTTTGACCATGGGCAGTAGGAGCCGAACTTGGCCGAATGCCGCGATATGAGCGAAACCGATACTTAGTGATACAAACGCGGTGCGTTTGTAATTCCACAGTGGGTCGGTGATGCCCACTGTGGCTTCGTTCACGAGAACTTCAAAGGGGTGCTCACTGTTCGGCCACGGCCTGCTGATCAGCGCATTAAAGCAGTGCTTTTCTGACTGGGAGAAATTGAACGTCCCCTCGGCGATGCTGCACAAGCGATCGATGAGCGTATCCGCCGGATCGTAGGTCACGTATGACCGCATACGTTGTGCGAGATGGTCCAAAAGTCCCCGGTCGAATACTTCGGCGGTGGGGAACAGCGCTCGAGCCTGAGAAAGAGAAATGTCTACCTCGGCGGCTGCAGCGGAGACGGTAGCGCTGTCAAAGCCCTTCACGCTCGCCAAATAAGCTCCAGCTGTGAGCAAACGCTCGGTAGGAGTTATTGCCGGAAAAAACATGAGTGGCGGATCCTCACAAGGCTAACCGAACCTGATTACAGAACTATCTAATCCAGTGTAGCAATGCTGATAATCCGATAGCAGCTGTTGTGCGCCAGGAATAGTCAGATATGGGGGTAAGTGAGGTCGGATCTGGTGAGATCTCTAACACGTGACGAGCCAACAAGGGCAGCGACGCGGCTGGCTGCACGATGCCGGAAGTGCCCACGACGATGAGCAAGTCGCAGTCGCGAATCAGTTCTTCTGCCCGGTTCCATTCCTTGGAAGGCAGCATCTCCCCAAACCATACGACTCCAGGTCGAATGAGGTTCTCGCACAGTGGGCAACTGATGAGTTCATTGGTCAGGGGGCCGCGGTAGGGGCGAGCACACATGGTGCAGCGGAACTCAAACAAACTTCCGTGCAGGTGAACTACGTCCTCGGCTCCGCCGCGTTCGTGCAGATCATCAATGTTTTGCGTGATGACAGGAATTCCCGCAAGTGCACGGTGGCCCGCATTTGGCTCAGCCTGGGCTGCTTGTTCGCGTCGAGCCAGGTACCACTGCCACATTGGCTCGGGGTCGCGTGCCCATGCGTCGATGCTCGCCATGGCTGTGGGGTCGACGTTCTCCCACAACCCGGACTTTGGGCTGCGATACGTTGCCAGCCCGGACTCGGCGCTCATACCGGCGCCGGTGAATGCAACGATGGAGCTCGCCTTATCGACGAGCCTTCGCGCAGCTTCCGGGATGATAAGTTCTTGCGTCACATATCTGACTCTACGACACGAGTTGATTGGCCGCTTCGGTCAGCAATGAGCCCCACTTTTCGCCGGCATCGCGCGGGAAACGTGCGTCCAGGCCGGAAATCGACAGTGCCGCGACGATTGCACCATTGCCATTGAAGACCGGCACGGATACGGAGGCAAGGCCAGGCTCGCGTTCGGAGAAGGATACCGCCCAGCCATCGGAACGCACTTGTTCCAGGTCTGCTGCGGTGAAGGGGGCGTCGGCAAGCACGCGCGCCCTGATCTCGTCGGTGCCGAAGGCAGCGAAAACACGCGCGGCAGAACCTGCGGTGAGCGAGAGGCGCGAGCCCACGGGCACCGTGTTGTGGAGGCCGGAGCTTGGTTCCACGGAGGCGACGCAGAGGCGGGTGTTTCCGGAAATGCGGTAGAGCTGCACGGATTCGCCGGTGGCTTCCATAATCTGGTGCATGAGCGGGGTGGCGGCTTCGATGAGGAGATCGCCGTGGCCGGCGCTCAGGGAAACCAGTCCAGGTCCGATGCGCCAGCGACCATCCTCGGTGCGGGAGAGGAATTCGTGGGCCTCGAGCGCGGTGGCTAGGCGGTGTGTGGTGGCTCGGGGGAGTCTGGTGTCATCGCACAGCTGCGCCAAGGAGCGCGGGCCATCGGCGACGGCGTGCAAGATCAGTACCGAGCGGTCGAGCACCTTAATTCCGCTTGAAATCTCGCCTATGCTATCGTGTTCCATGCTATGATACTAACATCTCAATATATGGAATTCAATCCGTAATGGGATTTAATTAGTCACGAGGGACAAGGAGACGCACAATGGGTAGAGGATTGACCCTGGCGGAAAAGGTCTGGAACGACCACATCGTAACAAAAGGTGAGGACGGCTCGCCCGACCTCATTTACATCGATCTACACCTTGTCCATGAAGTGACGTCCCCGCAGGCTTTCGACGGCCTCCGCCTGGCCGGCCGCAAGGTACGCCGCCCGGATCTGACCATCGCCACTGAGGATCACAACGTTCCCACTGTCGGCGTTAAGACTGGCGCAATTGAAGAGATCAAGGACATGATCTCGCGCACACAGGTGGAAACGCTGCGCAAAAACGCAGCGGAATTCGGGATCCGTCTGCACCCGATGGGCGACATTGAACAAGGCATCGTCCACGTCGTCGGCCCGCAGCTGGGACTGACCCAGCCCGGCATGACCGTCGTCTGCGGCGACTCCCACACCTCCACCCACGGCGCCTTCGGATCCATCGCCATGGGCATCGGCACCTCCGAGGTTGAGCACGTGCTCGCCACCCAAACGCTGCCGCTCAAGCCGTTCAAGACCATGGCGGTCAACGTCTCTGGCGAGCTTGCCGACGGCGTGTCCGCGAAAGACTTGATCCTGGCGATTATCGCCCAGATCGGCACCGGCGGCGGCCAGGGCCACATCATCGAATACCGTGGTGAAGCCATCGAGAAGCTGTCGATGGAAGCCCGCATGACCATCTGCAACATGTCCATCGAGGCCGGTGCCCGCGCTGGCATGATCGCTCCCGATGAGACAACCTTCGAGTTTTTGAAGGGGCGCCCGCACGCACCGAAGGGCGCGGACTGGGACGCAGCAGTGAAGTACTGGAAGTCGTTGCGCACCGATGACGACGCAGCCTTTGACACCGTGATCGAAATCGACGGAGCCGCCCTCACCCCATTCGTCACCTGGGGTACCAACCCTGGGCAGGGCTTGCCACTGAGCGCTTCCGTGCCAGTTCCGGAAGACATCGCCGAAGACTCCGAGCGCGCTGCGGCTGAAAAGGCTATCGCGTACATGGGTCTGGAGCCTGGCCAGCCGCTGCGGGAGATCAAGATTGATACCGTCTTCGTGGGCTCCTGCACCAACGGTCGCCTCGAAGACCTGCGCACTGCTGCCCAGATTGTGGCAGGGCGATCCATTGCAGAGGGCACCCGCATGCTGGTTGTCCCGGGATCTGCGCGCGTCCGCGAGCAAGCCGTCGCCGAGGGCCTGGACAAGGTCTTCGAAGAATTCGGCGCTGAGTTCCGCGCACCGGGTTGCTCCATGTGCCTGGGCATGAACCCAGACCAGCTTGCCCCTGGTGAGCGTTCCGCTTCCACCTCGAACCGAAACTTCGAGGGGCGCCAGGGCGTCGGCGGACGCACCCACCTCGTGTCCCCAGCAGTAGCCGCCGCCACCGCGGTCACCGGCTACCTGTCCAGCCCAGCAGATCTGTAAGGAGCAGTCATGGAAAAGTTCACCACGCACACCGGTGTTGGCGTTCCGCTCACCGCGTCCAACGTAGACACTGACCAAATCATCCCAGCTGTCTTCCTGAAGCGCGTCACCCGCACGGGCTTTGACGATGGTCTATTCGCTTCCTGGCGCAAGGACCCATCGTTCGTTCTCAACCAAGATGCCTACAAGTCTGGCTCCGTCCTCGTCGCCGGCCCCGACTTCGGTACCGGTTCCTCCCGCGAGCACGCCGTCTGGGCGCTTATGGACTACGGCTTCCGCGTCGTCATCTCCTCCCGATTCGCTGATATCTTCCGCGGCAACTCCGGCAAATCCGGTCTGCTGGCAGCCCAGTGCTCCCAGGAAGACGTGGAACTGCTGTGGAAGCTCATGGAGGCCCAGCCAGGCCTTCCCTTGACCGTGAATCTGGAAGAGCGCACCATCTCTGCTGACGGCGTGATCGTGCAATTCGAGATCGACGACTACACCCGCTGGCGCCTGATGGAGGGCCTCGACGACATCAGCCTCACCCTGCGCGACGAAGAGGCAATCTCTACGTTTGAAGCCGCGCGGCCTGCATTCAAGCCGGAGACGCTATGAGTTACGAAGACGGCATCCGGATTCGACGCGAAGTCATGGGCGATGACTTCGTCGATGCCGCCCTCGCCCGCAACGCCGGCACCGACGGCGAAGAGCTCCAAAAGCACATCACCGCTACCGTGTGGGGCACCGTGTGGGATCGTGACGGCCTGTCGCGTCGCGACCGCAGCCTGCTGAACATCGGCATGCTGGTCGCGCTGCGCGCCACGGAGGAACTGCGCGGACATGTCCGGGGCGCACTGGCCAACGGCCTGACTCGCGAAGAGATTACCGAGGCGATCATCCACGCGTCCGGCTACTGCGGCGCACCGGCAGCGCTGTCCGCCATGAAGGTTGCGCAAGAGGTCCTGGAAGCGGAGTTGGGTCCTAAATAGCCGATCTGGCTACTTCACCGGCAACGCGCTGGCAAGGTAGTCAGCGCCGGTCAGCTCACCATTATTGAAGCTGAGCACCCAGACGGAACCCTTCTTGCACGGAATCTCATCCAACGGCAGGCGGCCGGCCGCGGACAGGCTTGCGATCATGTCTGGGATGATCGTGCCCTGAGCCACCACCACGGAGGTGCCGCCAGCGGCGATGATCTCCTCAAAGCGTCGCTGTGCATTCACCATCTCGCCGAGCCACGCATCGTCGCCGAACAGCGGATCAACGATGGTTTCCACGCCGAGCTCGTCGGCGATCGGCGCGGCGGTTGCCTGGCAGCGGTCGGGCAGCGCCGAGTAGACGGCGGTGGGGTGGAACGGCAGCAGCATCGGGACCAGCATCTCTGCTTGTCGACGCCCCTTCTTATCCAGCGGCCGAAGATTGTCATCTCCGGCCCAGGCCCGCCGGTCATGAGCCTTGGCATGGCGAACATAGAGGATGCGGGTGGTCGCTGGCAGGCGGAAGCGCTTTTCTGCCTTGGCCAGGACGTTGCGGTCGACTTCGTAAGACAGCAATTCCATCGCTTCGGAGATCGAGACCCAACGGATCTCGTCCACCTCATTGTTGGGGGTGAACTCGCCGCCGAGGACTTCGCCGGTCCAGTAGTAGACCACCTTGGTGCGGTCGAGGACCGGGTAGGTGACCTTGCCGAGGAGTTTGCCGAGGCGCACGTCGTAGCCAGTTTCCTCGAAGATTTCTCGATGAGCGGTAACTGGGAGGGATTCGCCTGGGTCAACTTTGCCCTTGGCCAGGGACCAGTCGTCGTAGAACGGGCGGTGGATGACTGCGATTTCGATGGAGTCAAGGGAAGACACATCACCACGCCAAAGGACGGCGCCGGCGGCCAGGGTGGAGCGCTTGAATTCCTTAGCTGGTTCCGCGATGATCTGCTGGAAACGCCCGGTCACCGCGAGATCATTGTCCACATCCTTGTCGTTTTCGTGACGATGCTTCGCAACATTCTTCGACATGGGCTCAATCCTTCGCTGACTTAACTAAGCTGACCCCTAAGATAAGGGTCAGTATTTGTCACTATCTTTGTCGACTCTTCGGCAAAGTGCACGTTCGGCGCGCCGAGTGTGCTGAATAACAACAGGAAGGCTGGTCCCATGGTCAAGGTCGCAGTGATGGGCGCAGGATCGTGGGGCACGACGATCGCGAAAGTATTCGCAGATGCGGGAAACACCGTCACCCTGTGGGCGCGCCGCGAGGTGCAAGCGCAGCGAATTCAGATCACCCGGGAAAATCCCGAGTACCTGCCGTCTTTGATTCTCCCGCCGTCGATAAGCGCTACCGCCGACGCCGCCCGCGCGCTGGACACCGCAGACATCGTAGTGCTGGCGGTGCCGTCGCAGACCTTGCGCACAAATCTGGAGGCCTGGCGCGAGCTGATTCCGGGGGATGCGTCGCTGCTATCGCTGGCCAAAGGTGTCGAGCGGGATACGAATCTGCGGATGTCCGAGCTGATCGCGGAGGTGACCGGGGCGGATCCGAGTCGGGTGGCGGTGCTCTCGGGGCCGAACCTGGCTCGTGAAGTGGCGCTGGAGCAACCGGCGGCCACTGTGATTGCGTGCCCGGATGAAAACCGTGCGAAGCTGATTCAGGCGGCTGCGGCGGCGCCGTACTTCCGCCCGTACACGAACACGGATGTGGTGGGCTGCGAGATCGGCGGCGCCTGCAAGAATGTCATCGCGCTGGCGTGTGGCATGGCCGTGGGCAAAGGGCTGGGGGAGAACACCCTAGCCACCCTGATCACCCGTGGCTTGGCGG
Source organism: Corynebacterium kalinowskii (assembly GCF_009734385.1). Taxonomy (NCBI): domain Bacteria; kingdom Bacillati; phylum Actinomycetota; class Actinomycetes; order Mycobacteriales; family Corynebacteriaceae; genus Corynebacterium; species Corynebacterium kalinowskii. The sequence goes on from NZ_CP046452.1 coordinate 1,040,739, forward strand.
AGATTACCCGCCTGGGTGTGGCGCTCGGCGCTGATGCCCGGACGTTCTCGGGCCTTGCGGGGCTCGGCGACCTCGTGGCTACCTGTTCCTCACCGCTGTCCCGTAACCGCACATTTGGTGAGCGCTTGGGCCGCGGGCAGACCCTCGACCAGGCGCGCGCGGCGACGAACGGGCAGGTCGCGGAGGGTGTGATCGCTTCGGTGGCAGTGGCATCGCTGGCGAAGGCACACGGGGTAGACATGCCGATCACCGACGCCGTGCACGCCGTGTGCCACGAGGACATGGCCGTTGCAGACATGATTTCCGCGCTGATGGGACGATCCAAAAAGTCCGAGTAGTAACATCGTCTCCGTGACCAATCGCATCAAAGTAGCAGTCGTTTACGGAGGCCGCAGCTCCGAGCACTCCGTCTCCTGTGTATCCGCAGGAGCAATCATGAGCCACATCGACTCGGACAAGTACGAGGTCATCCCCGTGGGCATCACGCAGGACGGCCGGTGGACCGTCGGGGAGTCCGACCCGGCCCGCCTCCAGCGCGACGGCCGCGAGCTTCCTACCGTGACCTTCACTCGGTCCCTCAGCCTATCGATGGAGCCTGCCACCAAGGGCCAGCTCAGGTTCGAAGACGGCACGCTCTTTGCGACGGCCGATGTCGTTTTTCCTATCCTCCACGGGCGTTTCGGTGAGGACGGCACCATCCAGGGCATGTTCGAGCTCTCCGGCATCCCATTCGTTGGCCCGGGTGTGCTCTCGTCCGCTAACGGTATGGACAAGGAGTACACCAAGAAGCTGGCGGCGGCCGAGGGGCTGCCGATTGGTCGCGAAGTCATCCTGCGCGGGCGCACCTTCTTGTCGGAAGCGGAACAGGATCTGCTTGGCCTGCCGGTGTTCGTGAAGCCTGCCCGCGGCGGTTCCTCTATCGGCATTTCTCGAGTGACCTCGTGGGACGACCTGCCCGCCGCAGTCGAGCTGGCGTTGGAACACGATGCGAAGGTGATTGTGGAGGCCGAGATCATCGGCTCCGAGGTGGAATGCGGCGTGCTGCAGTACCCAGACGGCACCCTCGTGGCTTCTTATCCATCGATGCTGCAGGGAACTGACTCTTCAGATGAAGGCTTCTACGGCTTTGACACCAAGTATCTCGATGACATCGTCACCGCTAAGATTCCAGCCCCACTTCCACCAGCCACCCTGGAATTGGTGCAGTCTCTGGCGATTGAGACTTTCAAGGCGTTGAACTGCGATGGTTTGGCCCGCGTCGACTTCTTCGTTACCGACAAAGGCCCGGTTCTCAATGAGATCAACACCATGCCGGGCTTCACGCCGATCTCGATGTACCCGCAGATGTTCGCCGCCTCAGGAGTGGCGTACACCGACCTTCTGGACATCCTGATTCAGCGCGCACTGGTACGGCATAGCTAGGGGCGATTGTTAAGAAATTTCCCCCGTGAGAATGTCAAATATGTGCTGATTCTGACATTCTCACGGGGGAAATTTCATTGGATCGATCTACTTGACCTGAGTGTTCACCGAAATCGCCCGACTCAAAGTGGTGATTGCCGTGTTACCGGCATCGCTCGGCATAGACATCACCACGTTCACCTGACGGCCCAAGGCGTAGTAAGCGCCGGAGGTCGTGCCATTGGCCAGCTTCGTGTCCTCGAACCACGGGATATCATCTACCTGGTTGAGCTGCGCGCCAGCCTCGTAGCTGGCTGGATCCTCTACGCCGCAGCGCACCACGATAGGCTCGTGACCTTGCTTCACCCACGCCACACCGGCCGGGATATTGACTGAGGCGCGGGCGTAGCCATCGGCCACGGACTCCGGCATCGCCTGCATCAGAGCAGTGCACTGCGCGTCTTCGGCCTTCGGAGTTGCCAAGTTAATGAGCGGGATCGGATTCGGCTCCGTGGTGCGCTTGGTCAGTTTCTCCAGTGCGTCCCCAAGCCCCTTCACTGGATTCTCCTGGCCGTTCATAGACGCGGCATCGGCCGTGACGGCCACAGTGGGAAAGGAATTGATGGAGTACCACGTCTGCATGTCAGAGCCTGGGGTGGCGTCGATGACTTGGAGCCATTGGGTGCCCTCGGCGTCGATAAGCGTGGACAATTCCGTGTACTGCAGCGGCAGGGACACACCACACCGCAGCGTGACCTTTTCCACCGAGTTGGACGCCCAGGCGGCGGCGCCATCAGGGGCGGGTTCGGCGAGCTCGGCGCGGCGGTGCCCCAGCAACTTCTCCGGCAGCGCGTCGAGCAGCGAGGCGCATTCGGTAGAGGTTGCGTCGGGGGAGTCCAGGGCGGCCATTGCCACCGGCTGGTTCGCCGCCTTCGAATAGACTAGTTTTGCTCCGATGAGCACACCGAGGACCAAAGCGACAGCTAAGGCCAAGGCGACGAAAATGGGGGTTCGCTTAAATTGGGAATCTCCGAGCTCGCTCATAGTGTTTAAGCTTAGCCCGGTACTGGTATCAGAATTTTCAAAGGACGCCCACTATGACTTCCACTCAGCTGACCATCGGTGAGATCGGCGAGCGCGAGACCATTGCGCGGATTATGGCAGTCGCGCCGTCGTCCCGCAATGGCGATGACGCCGCGGTGCTTGGCCAACCGGCACCGAATTCCCGCACCGTCGTCACCACTGACCTGCTGGTGGAGGGGCGGCACTTCCGCCAGGACTGGTCCACCCCAGAGGAGATCGGCCAGCGCGCCATTTTGCAAAATTTCGCTGACATCGAGGCCATGGGCGCCCGCCCCGTTGCCGCGGTACTGGGGCTTTCCGCACCGGAATCCACGCCGGTGGACACGATCGAAGGCATTGCCCGAGGTGTGGAAACTCAAGTGGCGTTTTACAACGCGGAACTCGTCGGCGGCGATGTTACCGGCGGCGAGCTGCTCACCCTCTCTGTGACGGCCATCGGATCCCTCGGGGGCTCTGCGGCGCCGCTCACTCTGGATCGAGCTCGCCCCGGCCAACAGGTAGTAGCCTCTGGGTGCATCGGCTACTCCGCTGCCGGCCTGGCACTGCTGAGTCGATTCGGCCGGGACGGGGTACCCAAAGAATTGACGCCGCTCGTGGATGGGTTCGTAAACCCATCGCTGATGCCGGGTCGCGGCGTTATTGCTCGTGCCACCGGCGCCACCTGCATGACCGACAACTCGGACGGCCTCGTCGTGGACCTTGGCACCATCGCCGCCCGCTCGAACGTGACCATCGACGTCGAATCAGCAGCTATCGCGCCGGACGAACTCCAGCTGCGTGCCGCCGACCTGCTCGATGTGGACCCGTGGACCTGGATCCTGGGCGGCGGCGAAGACCACACCCTCCTGGCCACCACCGCGCACGCCGTCCCCAGTGGGTTCCGCCGCATCGGGCGGGTGATCAAGGCCAGCGCCCACGGCGTGCTTCTCGACGGCGCACAGCCGTCAACCACCTCCGGCTGGGTAAGCTTTTAAGCCATGCATCCATCCTGGGAACCAGTCTTCGCTGACATCAAAGACGAGTGCATTGCCATGCGTACGAAGGTGGGGGACAACTTCCTGCCGCCGGAGGCGTTCGTGTTTCGTGCCTTCCAGACCCCCTTTGATGAAGTCAAAGTACTGATCATGGGGCAAGACCCATATCCCACCCCAGGGCATGCCATGGGACTGTCCTTCTCGGTGGCACCCGATGTTCGCCCGCTCCCGCGCAGCCTCAATAACATTTTCGCCGAATATGCCACGGATCTGGGCCTGCCCATCCCACAGTCCGGAGACCTCAGCCCGTGGGCAGACCAGGGCGTCATGCTGCTCAACAGGGTGCTTACCGTCGCGCCGGGCCAGGCAGGGTCACACCGCGGCCTGGGATGGGAAGCGATCACCCAGCACGTGATCGAGGCGCTGGTGGCCCGAAACAAGCCCTTGGTCGCCGTGCTCTGGGGACGCGACGCGCAAAGCATCCAGCCATTCCTGGGAGCTACCCCCGTCATTGCATCCGCTCACCCTTCGCCGCTGTCAGCGCGCCGGGGATTCTTCGGCTCGCGCCCATTTTCGCGGGTGAATGAACATTTGATTGCAGCCGGGGCTGAGCCGGTGACATGGGAGTTGTAGACTATGCAACTATGTCTGAGTCAATGACTACTGGGACGCTGGGTGGGCAAGGCCTGATCAATTGGGCAAGCCGCGCGGTGTCCTTGTTGTCCCAGCATTGCGAAGAGATTAACGCCCTCAACGTGTTCCCGGTCCCCGATGCCGATACTGGCTCGAATATGACCCACACGATGGAGTCTGCTCTCGATGAAGCTCGCAAACTCAGTCCAGAGGATCAAGCTGACGCAGCACGGGTAACCGCGGCCTTGTCCGCTGGCGCCGTCCGCGGTGCTAGAGGAAACTCCGGGGTGGTGCTCAGCCAGGTCCTGCGTGGCATAGCTACGGCAGCGGCGAGTGGGGAGCTCGATGGGCTCGCCATCCGGGAATCCCTCAATCTCGCTCTCGACATGGTGCTGCGCGCCATCGTCGATCCTGTTGACGGCACCGTAGTCACCGTCCTGCGCGCTACCGTTGCTGCTGTCAATGCCGCTGAGGACACCTCACTGGTCGCCCAGGTAGCGACGGCGGTGGATGCCGCGCGGGTGGCCCTGCAGAAGACCCCGTCCCAACTCGAGGTATTGCGGGAAGCAGGTGTTGTCGACGCCGGTGGACAGGGCTTCGTCTTGCTGCTGGAAGCGCTGGCTGATGAAGTCAACGGCACGGAGTGGTCCGCAGCAGCACTGGGTACCAGCCACGCTGGCCACGGTGTTCCAGCCGAGCTTGAAGTGATGTTCTACATCTCCGAGGCTGACATTGATCAACTCACTGAGCAGCTGAGCCCGCTCGGAAATTCACTGCTCATCGCGCGGGACTCAGAGACCAGCGGCCAGGTCCACATCCACAGCCGAGTCGCCGGCCAGGTGATCGAGGAAGCAATCGCGCACGGCAAACTGGAGGATCTGCGCATCGAGGTCCTGCCTTCCGCAGAGCAACCGCCGACATTGCATCGCCTCATCCTGGCCATTGCCCCGGCAGGCCCCATCGCCAAGCTCTACCAAGAGGCCGGTGCCACCGTCATCTCACGCACTGGCGGGGACATAGTTTCCCAGATCGTCGATACGGTCCGGCGTGCTGCTGTGGACGAGGTGATCTTGCTGCCCAACGGCATGCTTGAGTACGGCGAATTGGTCAACGCCGAGCTGGCCAGCCACGCCATCGACTCAGCGATGAACATCCTGCCGACGGCGCGTCTGGTGTCCGGCATCGCTGCTCTTGCCGTCCACGATCCGGGCCAGCCACTGGCTGCTGATACTTATGCCATGGCCGAGGCAGCCGGATCCATGCGCACGGCCGTCCTTACCCGCGCCGATAAGTCCATGTTGACCCAGGCTGGTGCGTGCTCCAAGGGAGATATCCTCGTCACCTCTGGCGCGGAGCTCGTGTTAGTCTCCGAAAGTATTCAGGATGCCACCGAGCAGATTGTGCTGCGGCTCTTGCAAGGTGGCGGGGAGCTGGTGACGCTGTTGCTCACTGACGCTGCCGGCGCGGCGCTGGACGTCGATAAGCTCCGTGGCTCGCTGGGGTCGCGCTCTGGGGTGGACATCATGGTCTACCCGGCGGAGGGCATCGACAACCTGGTCGAAATCGGCGTGGAGTAGCAGTGCTGGGCTGGGAAGACGCGCGCCTGCTGAAGGACGTCCTGCCCGCCAAGGAGGCGGCCAAGATCACCAAGGCTTTCGGCTATGCCACTGTCTCCGAGCTGCTGATGCACTTCCCGCGCGCCTATTCGCACCATGGCAGCGCGGTGTCGATTGAAAACGCGGCCGAGGGCGACCAGGTGACCCTGATCGGCACGGTGATGAGCGGTGGCACCATTCGGACGAAGACGGGCAAGAAGCTCACCAAGGTGCGGATTTACTATGGCATGGGCGAAGTTGAAGCCACGTTCTTTAATTCGTGGCTAGCGGAAAAACAGCTGGTGACCGGCACCAACGTGATGGTTTCCGGCAAGGTTAAATACTTCCGGGGCGTAGCGGAACTGTCCCAGCCCGCCTTCATCGTGTTGCCACAGCCGGGGGAGAAGCCGAAGCGGGGCGTGGGTAAGCTCCGTGACCTGTCTGCCTTTGCTTCCGTAGAAGAGTTGGAAGAGCTCCTGTCCGAACTCGACTACATCCCTATCTACCCAGCTCGCAAGGGCTACACGGCGTGGGGAATGATGGGCGCCATCAAGTTCCTCTTGGATAACACCCCTGAAATTGCCGAGCCCTTGGACACCATTCCTGCGGGGCTCCCATCCTTTGACGCCGCGCTGCGCGCCATCCACTTTCCCGAAGAACCCGGCCCCGAGCAGGCTATCGAACGCATCAAATACAACGAAGCCCTCGGACTTGCCCTGGTCATGGCACTCCGGCACGCGGATACCGCCGCGCAGCAGGCCCCCGCGTGCCCGGCCGCCGACGATGGTGTGCGCGTGGACTTCCTCGGCCAGCTGCCGTTCCCGCTGACTGCCGGACAACAAGAAGTGGTGGGGGATATCTCGGCTGACCTGGCCGAATCGCACCCCATGCAACGCCTGCTCCAGGGCGAAGTCGGCTCCGGCAAGACTGTCGTCGCGTTGATTGCCATGCTCCAGGCCATCGATGCCGGCCGCCAGTGCGCCATGCTCGCACCCACCGAGGTCCTCGCAGTCCAGCATGCCCGGGGCCTTACTGAAATGCTGTCCGCAGCAGGCTTGCCGACGTCCGTTGTCGTCCTCACCGGTTCCATGAGTACTGCACGCAAGCGTCAAGCTCTCCTGGATATCATTTCCGGGCAGGCCGACATCGTGATCGGCACCCACGCCCTCATTCAGGACTCGGTGGAATTCTTTGACCTGGGCCTGGTTGTGGTCGACGAACAGCACCGATTCGGCGTCGAACAACGAGACCAGCTGCGCGGCAAGGGGCGCGAAGGCATCACCCCGCACCTACTGGTCATGACGGCCACCCCGATCCCGCGCACCATCGCCCTGACTTCCTTTGCTGACCTCGCTGTTTCTACCCTGCGTGAGTTGCCCCGCGGCCGCCAAGAAATCCAGACCTCCGTGGTGCCCGAGTTCAAACCCGACTGGGTGGCGCGCGCGTGGGAACGGATCCGCGAGGAGGTCGCCGCTGGTAGGCAGGCATTTGTCGTGTGCCCGCGGATTGAGGGCGAAGGGGGAGTGGAGGAAACCTTTGCGCTGCTGAGCCAGCAGGTGTTTCCGGAACTGGGCGTCGCAAAGCTGCATGGGCGGATGAGCGGTGAGGAAAAGGACACGGTCATGGCTGACTTCGCGGCCGGTGGCAGCGACATTTTGGTGGCCACCACCGTGATCGAAGTGGGCATCAACGTGCCCAACGCCACGGTGATGTACATTCGCGAGGCGCAGAATTTCGGCGTATCCCAGCTCCACCAGCTGCGCGGGCGAGTGGGCCGAGGTGAGCATAAGTCGCTGTGTTTGCTGCACACCACGATGGAGCCGTCGACGCCGTCGTATGAGCGCCTGGTGGCTGTGGCCGCCACCACCGACGGCTTCGAACTCGCCGAGCTAGACCTGCGTACGAGACAGGAAGGTGACGTGCTGGGCACCGCGCAGTCTGGCACCCGCAAGCAAGTGAAGCTGCTGAGCCTGATCTACGACACTGAGCTGATTCAGCAGGCCACGGTCGACGCCGAGGCGCTGGTCGCCAGGAACCGCCCGCTGGCCGAGCGACTCGTTAAGGGAATCGAAGGCCAAGACTATTTGGAGAAGAGCTAAGCTAAGACCCATGAAAATCTGCGCTCCCTTCGCCGGAATCGTGCGCTACGTCGTAGCCACCGGCGACACCGTGACCACCGGCGACGTCCTCGCCATGGTGGAAACCGTCAAATTGGAAGCACCCGTAGTCGCTCCCGGCCCTGGTGTGGTCGGCAGCCTTGCTTTCGAGGACTTCGCTGACGTTACCGGCGGCGATGCGCTTCTGGAATTGGGGGAGCAGTGAATCGCATCATCTCCGGCGAGGCTCGTGGCCGCAAAATCAAAGTGCCACCAGAAGGCACACGCCCGACCTCCGACCGAGCCCGAGAGGGACTGTTTTCCTCCCTGCAGGTTCGCTTTGGTTTCGAAGGCTTCCACGTCCTTGACCTGTTCGCAGGTTCCGGCGCGCTTGGCCTAGAGGCCGCTTCTCGAGGCGCCGAAGCCGTCGTCCTCGTTGATTCTTCCCCCGCTGCCTGCGAGATCATGCGCTACAACGCGGACGTGGTCAAGCACCCGCGCGTCCAGGTGGTCGAAGCCAAAGCCTCCACATACCTCGCGAGCGCGCCACGTGACTACTTCGACATGGCCCTCATCGACCCGCCGTATGAGCTCGCCGACGAGTCCGTGGTCGAGATGCTGCACGCCCTCACGCCCGCGCTTGCAGACGGCGCTGTCGTGGTCGTCGAAAGGCATGTAGAATCGCCTGAAACCGCGTGGCCAGAATGGTTCGTCCCGACCACGCAGAAACTTAAGAAGCGCACCTACGGCATCGCCCGGATGGACATGGCCGTCTTCCACAAGGAGCTTGTATGCGAGTAGCTTGCCCCGGATCCTTCGACCCGATCACCTTAGGGCACCTCAATATCATTGAGCGCAGCGCAGCCCTGTATGAGGAAGTCGTTGTGCTCGTGACGTACAACCCCAGTAAATCCGGCATGTTCAATGCTGATGAGCGTGTCGAACTGATCAGTTCGGTGGTCTCGCATCTGTCCAACGTGACTGTGGATACCTGGTCCGGGCTCCTCGTCGACTACACCACCGCCCATGACATCCCCGTGCTGGTCAAGGGACTGCGTTCTTCGCTCGACTACGAATACGAGCTGCCGATGGCGCAGATGAACAAGCGCCTTTCCGGGGTCGAGACTAACTTCCTAATGACCGACCCCGAACTCGGCTACATTTCCTCCACGCTGTGCAAAGAAGTGGCCAAGTTTGGTGGATCCCTGGACGGTTTGCTGCCGCCCGTGGTCGTTGATGCCCTGCTAGCGAGGCTTCGTCAATAGCGGAGTAATGTAACTTCGCGTGGCCCTACTCATACTCATCCTCTTCATCGTTGCACTCGGCTCCGGACTCCAACGCGTAGCCGGAATGGGACTAGGGCTCATCGCTGCTCCGGTGCTTGCCATCGCCATGGGTCCCGTGCAGGGTGTCATGGTGGTGAACATTCTGGCAATGGTCAACGCCGCTATGACGGGTTACACCGTCCGCGAACATATCGACTGGAGACGATGCTTCTACATCGGCTCCGTCATGGTTTTTGGTGCGATTGCAGGGGCCCTGTTGATCAAGCAAGTTTCCAATGGCCTGCTGTTGATTCTCTTCGGCACATTGATCTTGATTGCCCTGTTTATGGTGTCTGCTCTGAAGGGGCGGATGCCCGAACCTCGCGGCCGGATCCCCATGTTGGTGACCGGTGTTGTCGGTGGCTTTACCAATACTCTGGCTGCTGTGGCCGGCCCGGTGATTACTGTGTACGCGCAAGCGGCGCGCTGGGATCATCGCTCTTTTGCAGCCACCCTGCAGCCGCTCTTCGTAATCTCCGGCGGCATGTCCTTCCTGATCAAGTCACTGCTGGGGGCAGGCAACCTCGGCGCTACATCGCCCTGGGTGTGGCCGGTGGGTTTGCTGGGTATGTTCATCGGAATCTACTTGGGCACCCAGCTGTCGAAGATCATCTCTCGCGATCGTGCGCACAAGCTTGCACTGCTCCTAGCCGGAGCGGGTGGCTTGTCCGCGCTGGTGCGTGGCGCGCTGGCGCTGTAGTTTATCCACGAAAAGGGGTCCCGCGCGCAGCGCGAGACCCCTTTTTAGAATGCGGAAGCTTAGTGTCCGCCCATCACACTTCCGAGGAAGGCGCGAGTGCGCTCGTGCTGCGGGTTGTCCAGCACCTCGGCTGGGGTACCGGATTCCACAACTACGCCACCGTCCATGAAGACGACCTGGTCGGCAACTTCCCGGGCAAAGCCCATTTCGTGGGTGACAACGAGCATGGTCATGCCATCTTCGGCGAGTCCGCGCATCACGCGGAGCACTTCGCCGACGAGTTCTGGGTCAAGGGCGGAGGTGGGCTCGTCGAAAAGCATGAGCTTTGGCTTCATAGCCACAGCGCGGGCGATGGCGACGCGCTGCTGCTGACCGCCGGATAGCTGGACTGGGTAGGCATCGGCCTTGTGCTCGAGGCCGACCTGCTTCAGAAGTTCCATGCCAAGCGCGCGAGCATCAGCCTCAGGCATGCCTTTGACCAGCATTGGTGCCTCGATGATGTTCTCGATCACGGTGCGGTGCGGGAACAGGTTGAACTGCTGGAACACCATGCCGATGTCCTGGCGCTGCTTGGCGGCATCCTTTTCGGAGATCTCGTAGAGAACGCCGTCCTTTTCGCGGTAGCCGATGAGTTCGCCATCGACGTAGAGTCGGCCGCCGGAGACTTTCTCCAGGTGGTTGACGCAACGCAGGAATGTGGACTTGCCGGAGCCGGACGGGCCGATCAGGCAGGTGACGGTGCCGCGAGGCACCTGGAGGTCAATGCCCTTGAGGACGCCGAGCTGGCCGAAATCCTTGTAGACGTGCTGGGCGTCGATCATCAGATCAGTCATGGGTTAGCGCTCCTCGGTGATTTCGACGTTGCCAGGAAGACGGCCTTCGGCGTCGGCAAGCGCGGCAAGTTGGCGGGCGGTGAGCTGGCGGGTGGCGCCGCGCTCATAGTACTTCTCCACGTAAGACTGGATAACCATCAGGATCGAGGTGATGGCCAGGTACCAGGTGGCGGCGACGAGGAGCATCGGCACTGGCTCAAACAAGGCGTTGGAGATGTCCATCGCGCGGCCGTAGAGTTCGCCAGCATAAGGGATCGCAATGACCAGCGAGGTGGTCTTGAGCAAGGAAATGAACTCATTGCCAGTTGGTGGGACGATGATGCGCATGGCCTGGGGGAGGACCGTGCGGCGCATGGTCTGCCACCAGCTCATACCCAGTGCCTTAGATGCCTCAATCTGGCCCTCAGGTACTGCCTGGATGCCGGCGCGGACAATCTCTGCCATGTAGGCGGCCTCATTCAGACCGAGGCCCAGGACGGCGAGGAGGAAGGCGTTCTTGAATGCATTTTCTAGGCTGATTTCCGTGAAACCGAGGTTGACGCTGGAGTAGATGGCGCCGATCAGACCCCAGAACACGAGCTGAACGTAGACCGGGGTGCCGCGGAAAATCCACAGGTACAGCCAGGACACTCCCCGCATGACGGGGTTGGGGGACATGCGCAGCACCGCGAGGAGAGCGCCGAGGAAGAGGCCGAGCAGCATCGCTAGGACAGTGATGGCCAAGGTGTGCAGCGCAGCCGTGGCGATGCGGGTATCAAAAAGATACTTGAAGTACGTGTCCCAACCGTAGGCTTCGTTGCCTGCGGCGCTGATGAGGAACCATGCCGCTAGGGCTGCCATGATGGCGGCAGCGACCCAACGGCCGGGGTGGCGAAGTGGCTTCGCCTGGATGCGATCTGGGGTAGTCATTTAAGTCCTTCTATTTGCCGTTGAGGGTCGCGGTGTCTTTGAGGCCTTCGGTAACGCCCCAAGGCTCGAGGGCTTTGGCGTAGTCGCCCGTGTCGATCAGGTGCTGCAGCGCAGCCTGTAGGGCGGGGCCGAGGTCAGAGCCTTTCGGGACGGGCCAGCCGTAGTCGGCTGCGTCGAAAATCTCGCCAGTCTTTTCCAGTTTTCCGTCCGCGCGCGCGATGGCAAAGGCGGTGATGGGGGAGTCGGCGGATACAGCGTCGGCACGCCCAAGCACCAGGGCGGTAAAGGCCTGGTCGGAGGATTCGTAGGAGAGCATCTTGATGGGGTCTTTGCCCTGCTTGACGCACTCTTCCGAACGCAGTGCCACGTCGTCGGTCTCCGAGACGGTGCCCTTTTGTACGGCAACAGTCAAGCCACATGCATTGTCCGGATCGACATGCTCGCCAGTAGGTTGGGCCCATTGCAAGCCAGCGCTGAGGTAGTTGACGAAGTCGTAGTTCTTGCGACGTTCTTCGTTGTCCGTGAAGCCAGACGCACCAAAGTCGACGGTGCCACCGCTAATCGACGGCAAAATCAGGTTGAAGTCCTGTTCCTGAACCACCAGTTCCAGGCCCATCACTGAGGCTGCGGCGCGAGCAAGATCGACGTCGATGCCGATGATTGCTCCGTCGGAATCCTTGAACTCCATCGGTGCAAACGGCGGGTTCGAGCCGATGGAAATCGTGCCCTTTTTGCGAATGGCTTCCGGCACCATGGCCTGGATCTCGGGCACCGGGGCAGGCTTGATTTCTTGCCAACCGTCGGGGTTGCCCGTTTCGGAATTCGTAACGCAGGCAGTAAGGGTGCTGCCAAGCGCCAGTGTGGCGAAGAGTAAGGAAGCGGTTCGTCTGGTTGACGATCGCTTGAAAAGGTTCATAGGGTGTCCTTGGTTGTGCTTATTCTGCGGTTCCAACGCCTGGTTGACGCAGCCTGCTGAATAATTTGCATATGTTAGTAATATATGCAGTTCATGGGGGTCATGCAAACCCGATTATGCGCTGAGAAACTTCCCGACTCGGGTTATGGTTACCCTTGTGAGAGGGGCACAGAATCTTAGTATCGCTGTTTTAGCATCGTTGCTGGTCAGCTGGCACGCGCCAGTGGCTTACGCGCAGCCTGCCGCACAATGTTCACGCGTTGAAATTATCGTTACCGCAGGCACCGGCGGATCGTCGGTTTCGGACGACCCTACGAACATCTACAGCTTGGGGGCCGGCACCAACTTTGCCCGGAATCTCACCGAGGAATTTGCAGAGGTGTCCGCCTGGCAAACCCCCTACAATGCGACCGCCGGAGTCGCCGGAACCTCGTGGCTGCTCAAGGACACCGTGGTCGTGCCTTATGGGTAGTCCCGTGAAAACGGGGTCGAGCGCGTGCTGGCGCGCATGACCGAAGTTCGCAGCGCATGCCCGGAGACGACGTTCATTGTGGCGGGGTTCTCGCAGGGTGCGGACGTGTCGGGGGACGTCGCAAAGCGCGTGTCTGACGGTGAGGCGCCGATCCAGCCTGCAGATCTGCTGGCCGCGTACCTCGTGGCAGACCCGGGCCCGGCTTAGCGACGCGGAGGCGGTCACCGACACCGGCGCCCCCGGCCGACTCACCGCTGACGGTGGGGTGCTGCTCTATTCTTCTGCCGCGTTGCCACCCGTGTCATCCGTTGGGTTGTCTGGCCCGCGTCCGGACGGCGCGTTCAGAAACCTCACGGGCAAGGTACGGCACATCTGCGCTGGTGACGACGCCGCCTGCGCGGTCCAGCCGGATGGTTTGCTCGGGGCGACCGGATCCTGGGCTAACGGGCACCTCGAAGAGTACGGCGAGGCAGCAACGCTCCAAAGCATGCTTTTCGACGGCAGCCTGCTCCGATCACTCGGCCCCCACGCAGCCGCAATTGGTGTCGCACTCATCGCTGAAGACTTCTCGATGGCGGAAGAGCTCTTCGCCACAGCCGCGCACGCGCCCGGGCTGACTGAAGCACAATCCCTAGCCGTGCGACTGTTCGGGGCGGAGCTGATCGGGGCGAGTCGGAACCTGGACTCATTTGAAATTCCTGCCGATACTTATACCGGAAACTCCGACCTCGATCGGCTGCTCAATGTTTACCAAGCAACCCATGCCGAGCTTGGCTATGCGGCATCGATGCCCCGCAACCACTCCGCTTACTCAGGGGCCAACCGTGACTACGTCCTCCAGATAAACGGTGCGCGTGTCGACGACTGGATCCAAGCCGACATGTTCAACGTGATTGCTGCTCAGATAGGGGATTCACGACGCGCAGCTCCCGTGCCCTACTCCCAGCGCGACACTCTGTGGCAACGCTTTGGGCACTGGCAATGGAACGTGCTGCAGTGGTCGGTGGGGGCCGACCATCCGCTGGCACGGCAGACGTGGGAGTTTTATGGGTTGTGAGTGTGCGAACTATTCGCAGGCGACGCCGTCGCCATCTCGATCCAGTTTGGAAGAGTACCCCGGGCTGCCCTTATACAGTGGGGCGGCTCCAGCTGCGCGCGCCTCTTTACAGCTTCCGTAGCTAGCCGCGGCAGGGGCAGGGGCTTGTGCTGGGGCTGGGGCTGGCGGTGGAGGTGCAAAGAACTGCTGAGGTTGGGCAGGGTAGTCTTCGATTTTCTCTTCTACTACTGGAGCGGCCGCTGGGGCCGGGGCTGGAGGCTCGGCAGCAGGTGGTTGCTGCGAAGTCTGTGTGGATGATGAAGGTGGTTTGCTGCTCGATTGTGGAGTGCTGGAAGGAGATTTGGTGACCTCGACGGTCTTTGTCGTTTCGACAGTAGTGGTGATCTCGACGGTTTTGGGTTCCGGAGTCGATTCGCAGGCGGAAATCGTCACAGCGGCCAAGCAGCTCAAAGTAACACACAGGTATCGTTTCATAATCTGAGCATATCTTTGGACGTAGAAAGTTTCTCGTTAAGAGATATTAACTGGTCTATATCAGTCAAGAGGGCTCGGAACACGGTGAAAACATAAAACCCGCTCTCAGCGAGCGGGTAATGGTGCCCCTGGTGAGACTCGAACTCACACTGCACGGGTTTTGAATCCGTTTCCTCTGCCAATTGGGATACAGGGGCCTGCGGAGAAATATTAGCCGATAGCAGGCCGACAAATAAAATCGCCTAGACTTGAGTGCCATGAAGCTGATGTTGATCGATGGCCATTCAATGGCTTTCCGCGCGTTTTATGCCCTTCCTGCCGAGAATTTTTCCACCACCGGCGGGCAGCACACGAACGCGGTGTATGGCTTCTTGTCCATGCTGTCGAACCTGCTCAGCGAGGAAAAACCAGATCACATCGCCGTAGCATTCGATGTTGGACGCAAGACCTTCCGCACGGAGAAATTCCCGGAGTATAAGGCGCAGCGCGAGGCTGCTCCAGAGGAATTCCGTGGCCAGGTCGAGCTGATCGAAAACATCCTGCACACGCTCGGTATCACCACGATCAAGCAGGAGAATTTCGAAGCGGACGACATCATCGCCACGCTCGCCACGGCGGCCAAGCCTCTGGGCTTTGAGACGTTCATCGTCACCGGCGACCGCGATTCTTTCCAGCTGATCAATGACACCACCACGGTGCTCTATCCGATGCGCGGCGTGTCCACCCTCGTCCGCTTCACCCCGTCTGCTGTCGAGGAGAAGTACGGCCTGACTCCTGCCCAGTACCCGGAGTTTGCGGCGCTGCGTGGCGACCCTTCCGATAACCTCCCGAACGTCCCAGGAGTGGGGGAGAAGACCGCCACCAAGTGGATCCAGCAGTACGACACGATCGACAACCTCGTGGCGCACGCCGACGATATCAAGGGCAAGGCTGGCGACGCGTTCCGCGAACGCATCGAACAGGTGAAAATGAACCGCGAACTCACCGAAATGGTCAAGGACATGGAGCTGCCCGTCAGCCCCGACCAGCTCGATTTCCAGCAAGCCAATGTCACCGAGATCGCCGAAAAGTTCGATGAGCTGCAGTTCGGCACGAACCTGCGCGAACGAGTCCTCGCCGTAGTCAAAGCCGACATCCAACAGGCACCCGTCACAGAGCTCTCTGAAGTGGTCGTCGACAAGGCAGCCCTCACCGAGTGGCTCCCGCGCGGGCCTATCGCGGTGGCGGTGACGGGTGTCGCAAAGCCAGGTGAGGGGGACGCGCACCAGCTCGCGCTTATCGATGCCCACCGCCACGCCCTGCTCGTCGACCTAGCAGAACTGACCGAGGAAGACGATCGCGCCCTCGGCGAATGGCTGGCCTCCGAGGAGCCCAAGTTCTTCCACGATGCGAAGGCTGCCTGGCACATGCTGGCTGGTCGTGGCTACGAGTTGAACGGCATCGCGCACGACACCGCCTTGGCTGCCTATTTGCTGCGTCCGGGCCAGCGCACCTACGCCTTGTCTGACGTGTATCAGCGCCACTTAAAGAAGCAGTTAGCAGCGGACTCGGAACAGCTGTCCCTGCTGTCTGACAACACTAAGCTCGTGGATCACGCCGCGGCGATCTGGGAGCTGGCCGAACAGCTGACACAAGAGTTGCAAGACATTGAGTCTTACGAGCTATACCAGTCGTTGGAGCTGCCGCTCGTCAGCATTCTTGCGCGCATGGAAGCCGCCGGCATTGCGGTGTCCGTGGCTGCGTTGGAGGAACAGCGGGACACCTTCGTGGAGATGGTTGCAGACGAGGAAACCGCAGCCCGCGAGCTCGCCGGCGACCCGACGTTGAACCTGTCCTCGCCGAAGCAGCTGCAGGTGGTGCTATTTGAGACGCTCGGCATGCCCAAGACGAAAAAGACGAAGACCGGCTACTCGACCGCTGCCAAGGAAATCGAGACGCTCGCCGTCAACCATCCGCACCCGTTCTTGGATCACCTGCTCGCGCACCGCGAGTACCAGAAGATGAAGACTACTTTGGACGGTTTGATCAAGGCCGTGTCCTCTGACGGGCGTATCCACACCACCTTCAATCAGATGGTGGCCTCCACCGGGCGTCTGTCTTCGACTGACCCGAACCTGCAGAACATCCCGGTGCGCACCCCGGCCGGCCGTCGCATCCGCGCTGCCTTCCAGGTCGGCTCCGGCTTTGAGACGCTGCTTACCGCCGACTACTCGCAGATCGAAATGCGCGTCATGGCCCACCTGTCCCAAGACCCCGGGCTCATCTCCGCTTACAAAGCCGGCGAAGACCTGCATAACTACGTCGGCTCCCGCGTCTTCGACGTTCCCGTCTCCGAGGTCACTCCAGAGCTGCGCCGCCGCGTCAAAGCCATGTCCTACGGCCTGGTCTACGGCCTCTCCGCCTTCGGACTCTCCGGCCAACTCGACATCTCGCCCGGCGAAGCGAAAAAGATCATGGACGCCTACTTCGAACGCTTCGGCGGCGTTCGAGACTATCTCACACAAGTGGTTGAGCAAGCGCGTATCGACGGCTACACCTCCACACTGTTCGGCCGCCGGCGCTACCTGCCAGAGCTTATGTCCGATAACCGAGTCGCCCGCGAAAACGCCGAGCGCGCTGCGCTCAACGCGCCGATCCAGGGCACTGCTGCTGACATCATCAAGGTGGCCATGATCCGCGTAGCCGCCGCGTTGGAAGGAATGAAGTCCCGCATGCTGCTGCAGGTCCACGACGAACTCGTGGTGGAAGTGGCTCCTGGGGAGCTGTCTGACGTGCAGTCGATTCTCGAACGCGAAATGAACGCCGCGATCACCCTGTCCGTGCCTTTGGAAGTATCCGCTGGGCACGGCGAGAACTGGGACGAGGCGGCGCACTAAGCCTGATGGTATGAGCATCGAACTTCGTCCCGCTCGCGGCACAGACCTTGCTTCCTTGACTCAGATTTTCGCCCAATCTTTTCAGGAAACTATGCAATGGGAATGAGTAGTGCCAACTCTGGCTACGCGTACGAAGATTCTGTTTCGTCTCATGCTGAAACACGTCTTCAAGTACGGGAGACTCAAGGTGAGTTGGTGGGTGTCCAGTACGTGCACGTGCCTTATCAGTACTTAACTGGTGTGGCAGTGGCTCCGAATTTTCTTACAATGTTGGCTCTGGAGGCCCTCTGATCGGTGTGATGCGGTATCCCCGCAATTTCAAATGGCCTACCTATCAAAACTCTACTAGCATGATGAAAAAATTATGGAAATGGAGTTTTGGTATGAGCTTTCGCACAGTTGTTGCCGGGATCTTCGTAGCGAGTTTCACTCTCGTTGGGTGTAATTTTTCCGCCGGTGATGAGGTGAAACCAGCCGCAAAACTCAACGTCAATGACGTAGTTCGCTTGTGTGAAAACGCAATGAACACCGAACTCGAAGCGCTTTCAGACCGCAAAAGCTCCCCAATGCTCCTGAGCGCCAGCATTTCTGAGTCTGAAATCACTGCCGACGGCTTCGACGGAAAAATCTCTGGTACCGCGACCGGAAAAGGTTCCCTATCGGAGAATTTCGAACTCGAATGCAAGATGAATGGTGACGGGGGCGACGTGAAGGTCACATTGCCGGTGAAGCCCAAGACTACGAGTACCAAGGCCAAACCTAAGCCGACAACGACGACAGCTAAACCTAAGTCAAAATCTAACGACAAAGACATCGACCGAACCAAAGTCGACCCAGAGCACGATAAGTCCGGCGAACGCGGACGTGACGATAACCTCGGCATCCTGTACCACAACTCTGTGGACTGGGAGTTCCTGCGCTACCCGGAGAAGGTGCAGCCAGGTGTGAAGATCTACAACGTGCAGGCCCAGGCTTCCTGTTCGGCAGGTTTCCTGGCGCGAGAGAAAGACAAGAAGACGCTTTACCTAATTACTGCAGGGCACTGTGGCAAGAAGGGTGATGAATTCGCGATCGTCAACAAGGAAGGGAAGGCGCGTAAGTTCGGAACAATGGCCGCGTCCTTGGTCGACCGAGATGCCGTAGGAGCGATCGAGGGGCTCGATATTGGCTTGATCGAAATCAGCGATCCTAACCTCGTGAGCCCTAAGCTGCCGACTTCCTACGAGCTTAAAGGATGGATGTCCCCGGAGAAGGCGTTGGAGGGAGAGAATCCGATTTGTCACCTAGGGGCCACAACCGGGTACTCGTGCGGTGTACCTGTCTCTATCGACAAAGACGGCCAGTTTTACGCGCGTGGAATCTACGATCGTGGAGACTCCGGTGGAGCCGTGTTCGCATTGTCGAAGGATGGTGCCTGGGCTGTCGGTGTCGCCTCTCGAGTATCCGATGCCAACAAGACCAAGGGCGGCATCATGGGCATCTCTGACGCGCTGAAAGGATGGAATCTCGCGCTACTGGGGTAAGTGCGCAACAAAGATGGCGGTGCCGGGAAAAATCTTGCCCCTTTTCGACGACCATTGGCCCCAATTCTCGGTGAGATCCTCCGGCCATTCGGGTTCCAACAAATCATCCAGCACGAAACCTGCGTGAAGGAGTTCCCGAATCCGGTCGCCAAGGGTACGGTGCTGCTCCGCGTACGTGAGCCGCTCACCCTCAAATTCGGTGTAGCCTGAGCGGTCAAAGTAGCTGTACTGAACGGCAAAAGAGTCAGGATCATCGGCGAAAATCCACCGCATCGGGTGGTTGATGGCCATAACAAACCGGCCGCCAGGTTTGAGTACTCGTGCCGCTTCTTGCAGGACCGTCAGAGAGGACTCTACAAAGGGGATCGCGCCGAACGCGGAAAACACGATGTCGAAGGAGTCGTCCGTAAAGGGGAAGCTCAAGGCATCGGCTTGGACGAGATTACCTGTGCCTCGCTGTAACATTCCCATAGAAATATCGAAACCCACTGCGAGCTCGGCTCTATCGCGAAGCCAAGTCGAACATGGGGCAGAGCCGCAGCCAATTTCGAGTATGCGCTTGCCTGTGACGTCGCCAAGCAAACGTGCGTCCTTTTCGTGCAGCATTTCGGGGCACCAATAAAAGGAAGAAAGGTACGCAGAATGTGACTGGTGGTAATCATGTGCATCCTGGTCCCACCAGGTGCGATTAGCGTCAGAGAAGGTATTTGACATGCATCACTTCCTATTTGATTCTGCAGGTGAAAGGGGCTAATGTTTTTGGAGCGTGTCGGCATAAGCGTGTGGTGGATGCTCTATAGGAAAGTATCATGCCCTCGTTCTTGCAGTTCAGGCGCGCAGATCCCCTGTCCATTTTCGATTTCCTATAAGCTTTCGGAGCTATTAACACATGCCCAACCACAACGTTCCTCAGGTAGCCATCAACGACATCGGCACCGCTGAGGATTTCCTCGCAGCGATCGACGCAACCATCAAGTACTTCAACGATGGCGACATTGTTGAGGGTACCGTCGTCAAGGTCGATCACGACGAGGTCCTGCTCGATATCGGATACAAGACCGAAGGTGTCATTCCGTCCCGCGAGCTCTCCATCAAGCATGACGTTGACCCGGACGATGTTGTCCAGGTTGGCGACCAGATCGACGCCCTCGTCCTCACCAAGGAAGACAAGGAAGGTCGTCTGATCCTGTCCAAGAAGCGCGCACAGTACGAGCGTGCATGGGGCGCCATCGAGGAGCTCAAGGAGAAGGACGAGCCAGTCACCGGTACCGTTATCGAGGTTGTCAAGGGCGGCCTGATCCTGGACATCGGTCTGCGCGGCTTCCTGCCAGCATCCCTCGTTGAGATGCGTCGCGTTCGCGACCTTGATCCATACATCGGTCAGCAGATCGAAGCCAAGATCATCGAGCTGGACAAGCACCGCAACAACGTTGTGCTTTCCCGCCGTGCATGGCTCGAGCAGACCCAGTCCGAGGTACGCTCCGAGTTCCTCGCACAGCTGCAGAAGGGCCAGGTCCGCAAGGGCGTCGTCTCCTCCATCGTCAACTTCGGCGCATTCGTCGACCTTGGCGGCGTAGACGGTCTGGTTCACGTTTCCGAGCTGTCTTGGAAGCACATCGACCACCCATCTGAGGTTGTCACCGTTGGCGACGAAGTCACCGTTGAGGTCATCGACGTTGTTCTCGAGCGCGAGCGCGTCTCCCTGTCCCTGAAGGCTACCCAGGAAGATCCATGGCGCGTCTTCGCACGCACCCACGCTGTGGGCCAGATCGTGCCAGGTAAGGTCACCAAGCTCGTCCCATTCGGTGCATTCGTTCGCGTTGAAGAGGGCATCGAGGGCCTAGTCCACATCTCCGAGCTGGCTGAGCGCCACGTTGAGGTTCCAGACCAGGTCGTCACCGTTGGCGACGAAGCAATGGTCAAGGTCATCGACATCGACCTCGAGCGTCGTCGTATCTCCCTCTCCCTCAAGCAGGCTGATGAGGACTACACCGAAGAGTTCGACCCATCCAAGTACGGCATGGCTGACTCCTACGACGAGCAGGGCAACTACATCTTCCCTGAAGGCTTCGACCCAGAGACCAACGAATGGCTCGAAGGCTTCGAAGAGCAGCGCGCAGAGTGGGAGGCTCGCTACGCAGAGTCCGAGCGTCGCCACCAGCTGCACACCGTTCAGATCGAGAAGAACCGTGCCGCCGCCGCTGAGGCTGCAGAAGCTGCCCCAGCAAACTACTCTTCCGAAGCAGCTTCCTCCTCCGAAGACGAAGCACCAGCAGAAGAGACCGCAGGCTCCCTCGCATCCGACGAGCAGCTCGCTGCTCTCCGCGAGAAGCTCGCAGGCAACTAGTTTCTAGCTCCACATAGCCCGGCCCTTTGGCCGGGCTATTGTTGTTTCTATGCTACGAATCGGACTCACCGGAGGCATCGGCTCCGGCAAATCAACAGTCGCCTCATTACTCGAAGCCCGCGGATTCCCCGTCATCGACGCCGACCAAATCGCCCGCGACATCATCCCGTCGGTGCTTCCACAACTCGTGGAGGCCTTCGGCGACACCATCCTCGACGGTGACGAACTGAACCGGGCAGAACTCGCGCGGCTCGCTTTCGCCAGCTCGGAGAAGACCAAGCTGCTCAACAGCATCACGCACCCCAAAATCCGGTCAGAGACGGCTCTGGCCTTTAAGGAAGCGGAAGCTGCCGGTGAGGAAGCGGTTATCTATGACATGCCTCTTTTGGTGGATCAGGGCCTGCACGAGGACATGGACTTGGTAGTTGTCGTCACCGTCGAGCCTGAGGCTCGGGTTCAACGCCTTATCAGGCGTGGTCTGACGGAAGCCGATGCACGCAAACGCATGGCGGCTCAGATTTGTGACGAGCAACGCAATTCTGCAGCCGATGTCTTAATTGACAATAATGGTCTCATGATGGACTTGGTCCCTCAGATAGACGCGTTAGAGGAGAGGATTCGCAATGCTTAGTTCTTTTGTAGGTACGTGGCAGGGCACCGGCCGAGGTTTTTACCCGACGATTGAGCCTTTTGAATACGAGGAGACGCTAGAGTTTTCCCAGATTCCGGGGAAGCCGTTCCTGGTGTATGTCCAGAAGACGAAGGGCCCGAACGGGCCGTTGCATACAGAGACGGGTTACCTGCGTCCGGTGGGCGAGGATAAGGTTGAGTTCGTTATCGCTCAGCCAACCGGTCAGACGGAGTTGCTAGAAGGCACCGTCACTGACACGACGATCACGCTTGATGAGTCAAACGTTCAGAATTCGAGCACCGCTAAGCAGGTGGACGCGACGAAGCGCGTGTACCGCCTTGAGGGCGACACACTGCACACGGAATTCCATATGGCAGCGGTGGGCGAGCCAATGCAGCAGCATTTGGCTAGTGTGCTCGTGCGTAATGATCGTATGTGAGTCCGCGCCAGCCTGAGGTGAGCAGGTCGTTTGCTGAGTAGCGCACGGGGTCTCCGGGTCTTCGTTGTAGTCCGGGGTACCCACCGTTTCCGCGGATGATCCGCCCATTCTTGACCCGCTCCGGTATGTCATCGTTCATACCGTTGTGCACTGCGCAAAGCGGTGTGAGGTTATCCCACGCGGTCATTCCTCCGTTGCGAACTGCCTCAATGTGGTGTGCTTGGCATTCAGCGGCGACGTGGTGGCAGCCTGGCCAGGCACAGACGAGGGTTTCGAGCGCTGCGATCATCCGATGCACCCCGGAAGAAAACCTAGTGTTCTGGATGGCAGCGACGGTCACCACTTGGGCGACTCCGTCGGCGTCCAGGGCTGTCTGCAATGCCCAACCGGTGTCGTCGAGCTGCGCGTCGAGCAGTTCTTGTGGATTGACCCGCGCACCGTCGGCAGTGACGAGGGAGCCACGGTCCCAGATCAACGAAGAGTCGACCGGCAGTAGCAGCACCGGTTTGTAGGTGGGCTTGCCTGCCCGCGCCGGCGAAAGCAATTGGCGCTTGAACCATACGTCCAGTGCCTGTCCGTAGGTCAGCGACTCGTCTTTGGCGCGGGCAGCATCGATGAAGGGCTGCGACTCCGCGCGCACCTGCGCAAATTCGGCGTCGGTGAGATGAAAAGTCACGCGGCGGCGGCCCCAAAAGTCCGGGCGCTTTGCGACGCCCACAGTCCCGCGTGGCGGCCTCGGCTTGCCGAATTCACGGGCAGCAGCCCGAAGATGATCCTCGGCTTCCGAATGCGAGACTCCTCGCACGGCCTCGAGCAGTGCAGGGATGAGGTCGGGCTGTACCTTCTTCGACCAACGGGAAACGAGGATCAGAATGTCGACGGGAATTCCCGTGGCGAGTTCCGCGAATGGTTGCAGCTGTTTGTGAGCGGCGACGAAAGCTCGAATGGTGGTTTCGGGAAGCCCAGATTGGGCAGCGAGCTCGGGTTCGCCAAGCTGACGCACCAGGCGGGCGCAATCCTCGAGGATGGCCATTCCTGGGGCGTGGGCGGCGGCGAATTCGGCGAACATGGCTGTGAAGGTACAAGAGTTTGCGCCAGTGGTGGGCGTCGAGAAGCGTGCGTCTTGTGGATAACTTGAGTTATCCACAGAATGTAGGCTTGAGCCATGGCATTTCCTGCAGAACACCCCCTGATTCCTGTATCGGAGCATCGTCCCGAGGACATCGAGCGCAGCAATGGCAAGTTCGAGGTGATTTCGGAGTTTCAGCCCAGTGGCGACCAGCCGACAGCCATCAGAGAGCTCTCTGAGAGGCTGAGCAGGGGAGAGCGCGACGTGGTGTTGCTCGGCGCGACTGGTACCGGTAAGTCGGCGACTGCGGCGTGGCTCATTGAGAAGACGCAGCGGCCGACGCTCGTGATGGCGCCGAATAAGACGTTGGCGGCGCAGCTGGCGAATGAGTTGAGGCAGTTGTTGCCGAACAATGCGGTCGAGTATTTCGTCAGTTACTACGACTACTACCAGCCTGAGGCGTACATCGCGTCGAGTGATACGTACATCGAGAAGGACTCTTCGATCAACGAGGACGTCGAGCGGCTGAGGCACGCCGCGACGTCGAGCCTGCTCAGTCGGCGTGACGTGGTGGTTGTCAGTTCCGTTTCCTGCATCTATGGCTTAGGTACGCCGCAGTCGTACTTGGATCGCTCTGTGTATCTACAGGTGGGCGAAGAGATCGAACGCGACAAGTTCCTGCGGCTGCTCGTTGACATTCAATACGCGCGTAATGACGTCGCTTTTACGCGTGGTACCTTCCGCGTCAAAGGCGACACCGTCGACATCATCCCCGCCTACGAGGAGCTCGCGGTGCGGGTCGAGTTTTTCGGAGATGAGATCGATTCGCTCTACTACATCCATCCTCTGACGGGTGACATCATTCGCCAGGTGGAGGAGCTGCGAATTTTCCCGGCGACGCACTATGTGGCGGGGCCGGAGCGGATGGAGCGCGCGCTGAAGGCGATTAAAGAGGAATTGGCCGACAGGCTGGCTGACTTCGAGAATCGTGGCAAGCTGCTGGAGGCGCAGCGCCTGCGGATGCGTACGGAGTATGACATTGAGATGATCGAGCAGGTGGGCTTTACCAGCGGTATTGAGAACTATTCGCGTCACATTGATGGCCGCCCGGCGGGTTCGGCGCCAGCCACGCTCATTGACTATTTCCCGGATGACTTCCTCACGATCATCGACGAGTCCCACGTGACTGTGCCTCAGATTGGCGCGATGTTTGAGGGCGACGCGAGCCGGAAGCGCAACCTGGTCGAGTTCGGTTTCCGTCTTCCGAGCGCGCTGGATAACCGCCCGCTGACGTGGGAGGAGTTCGATCAGCGCAAGGGCCAGTGCGTGTACATGTCGGCGACCCCGGGTAAGTACGAGATGGCGGCGACGGGTGGCGAGTTCGTGGAGCAGGTCATTCGCCCGACGGGCCTGGTGGATCCGAAGATTGTGGTGAAGCCGACGAAGGGGCAGATCGATGATTTGATCCATGAGATTCGCCTGCGCACGGAGAAGGACGAGCGCGTCCTGGTCACGACGCTAACTAAGAAGATGTCTGAGGACCTCACGGAGTACCTGCTGGAGAACGGTATTCGGGTGCGTTATTTGCACTCGGACATTGATACTCTCCAGCGCGTCGAGCTGCTGCGCCAGCTCAGGCTCGGCGAGTATGATGTCCTCGTCGGCATTAACCTGCTGCGCGAGGGCCTTGACCTGCCAGAAGTGAGCTTGGTGTCGATCCTCGATGCCGACAAGGAAGGCTTCCTGCGCTCGACCACCTCGCTCATTCAGACGATCGGCCGTGCGGCCCGCAACGTGTCGGGCGAAGTCCACATGTACGCCGACCGGATCACCGACTCCATGCAACAGGCTATGGAGGAGACTGAGCGTCGCCGCGAAAAGCAGATCGCCTACAACACCGAACACGGCATTGATCCGCAACCGCTGCGGAAGAAGATCGCGGACATCCTGGAAATGGTGGAGGAAGAGGGCGACGCGGCGGTGGTCGTCGAAAAGCGTGACACGTCCACGATGGCGCAGGGCGAGATCAAGAAGCTTATCGACGACCTCTCCGCCCAAATGCGGGAGGCCGCGCGCGAACTCAAGTTTGAGCTGGCAGGACGCTTGCGCGATGAAGTAATAGACTTGAAAAAAGAATTGCGTGGTTTGAATGAAGCCGGAATCTAGGCTTTATGTAAAATCAGCTTTAAACGTTCCCTATTTGGAGGTCCCCAATGAGTCAGTACACCAAAATCGTGGTCGGCACGGATGGATCCAAGTCCTCTCTTATGGCCGTTGAGCGCGCCGCAGCCATCGCGGCGGCTTTCGATGCGACCCTGATCATCGGTTGTGCTTACTACGAGTCCAAGGAAGACGCTAACAAGACCCTGCGTCAGGATTCCGTCACCGTCCTGGGCGATGACCCAGCGCAGGAGAACCTGGCGAAGGCTTCTGAGGCAGCTCAGGGCGTCGGCGCAACCAAGATCGAGACCGCCATCAAGCCAGGCACCCCAGTGGAGGCCCTCATGGCTATCGTGACCGAGCACAAGGCCGACCTGCTGGTCGTCGGTAACCGCGGCATTAACTCTCTGACGGGTCGCCTGCTGGGCTCCGTCCCGGCCGATGTCGCTCGTCAGTCCGACTGTGACGTCATGATCGTGCACACCGTCGCTGGCTAGTCCAACACCGTGAGCGTTTGCGTGGCCCGTGTGACGGCCACGTAGAGGTTTTGGCGCCCCTGCGGGCCCGCCAGAATCTGGTCTGGATTCACCACCATAACGTGGTCGAACTCCAGGCCTTTTACATTTTCGACCTCGCCAGGGCGGATGATTACGTAGGAACGCCCGTCCTTAGGTAAGTACTTCTCCAGATCCGCCACCTTGCCGTAGCGCACCGGCTCGCCGTCGCGGATCGACTCCGCAGGGATCTGCGCATACTCAGCGATCGGGCGTGGGGTGCGGTAGTTGACCGTCAGCGACTTCCGGATGAAGCGATCGCCCACAAAGGGGTCCAAGGTCTCGGCCCACGAGTCCACGCCGGCGGGGGAACCAGTCTGAGCGGTGTCGCCGACCAAGGTCATCCAGCGGGACGGACAGCGTCGCATGACCATCCGCCATTCCATCGGGGAGAGCTCCTGCGCCTCGTCTACCACCACGTGTCCATAGGCCCAGGTGAGGTCCGCGCGGGCCCGTTGCGCTGTCGAACGGTCATCGCGCACTTGTTGTCGGGAGGCCAAGGTCTCCGCGTCAATGACGTCGTGCGCTTGGAGTACCTCGGCATCGAAGCCGTCGTCGGTGTCTTGCACGGCCGAGCCTTCGAGGATATCGAGGGCTGCCTGGGCCTCGAGAACTTCCTGGTCCCAGTCCTCCGTCAGAGAGCTCTCTGACGGGATGCCGATGAGCTGGTGCAGCTCGTCGATCAGCGCCGAGTCGGTGGGGGTCCAGCCGTCATGCGGTTGATAGAGGGCGTCCTGAGTTTCCTCGTCGTATTCGTGTGCGACCTCCGCGATGCGTGTCCGCGAGGTGAGCAGCTCCTTGAGAACGGTTTCGGCCTCCAACTCCGGCCAGAGTTCGTCGATGAGTTGGTTGACCAACGGCTCCTCGGCGAGTTCATCGTGGAGTTCGGCGATGTCGCCTGCGGAGAGGAGATTCTTTCCTCCGAGGGGATCCGCGCCAATCACTGAGGCGAGGGCGTGGGCGAGTTGGTCGATGAGGGAATCGGCGAAGATGGGACGGGCGTCGTTATGCGGGCGGCGCGAACGGCGTGCGGTGGCGCGGGCCTTGCTGACCATCGCCGAGGTGCAGATGATATCGAGGCTGCCGATGCGCAGTGTGCGGTCTGCGGGAACTACCTGATACGCCTGCACGGCCTTTTTCAGGATGTAGACCATCTCTTCGCTGCCTTTGACTTCGCGCGCGAGCAGGCTGTCCTGTTCCGATGGCTCGACAAGGAGGTTGCCCGTGGTCGCCAGCACGACGCCGGTTTCGCCGAGTTCGGGCAGCACATGGGAGATGTACTCCAGGAACACGTCGTTGGGCCCGATGATTAGCACACCGGTCTTAGCGAGTTGCTCGCGCCACGAGTACAGCAGGTAAGCGACGCGGTGCAGCGCGACGGCCGTTTTTCC
Source organism: Corynebacterium kalinowskii (assembly GCF_009734385.1). NCBI lineage: Bacteria > Bacillati > Actinomycetota > Actinomycetes > Mycobacteriales > Corynebacteriaceae > Corynebacterium > Corynebacterium kalinowskii. Next base: position 1,068,197 of record NZ_CP046452.1, read on the forward strand.
GGTGCCGGGACCGCCCTCAACCACCATTACGCCCCGCGTCGGGTCTCGGATAATCTCGTCCTGCTCGCGTTGAATCGTCTCCACGATGGAATTCATGTGGCTGCCGCGCGCCGCATTCAGTGCAGCAACGAGGGCGGATTCGCCAGCAACATTCGAATCCTCGGTCGCCTGCGTCAGATTTTCATCGTCCACGGACACGACGGTGCGGCCCTTGGTGCGGATGTGCCGACGCTTCTCGACGCCCAACGGCTCCGCCGTCGTAGCGAGGTAAAACGGCCGGGCGAGCGGCGCACGCCAGTCCAACAGGAGGGTGCGGTACCCGTCTTCGCGATCATCCATGCCGATGCGGCCGATATAGCGTCGGTCCAGGTCAGGACGCACCGGATTCTCCGGTTGATCGTCGGCCACGTCGATCCGTCCGAATACGAGTCCGAGTTGGGCGAGGGTGAGCTTGTCCAGCTTTTCGTTGAGGGCGTGGTATTCCGTTTCGCGCTCTACCAGTGCTTCGGCGTCTCGCTCGCACCGGTCGACCCGGAGCATGACTTCCTTGAGTCGTTCATTGGCCTTGGTCACTTCGGCGTCAATACGGTCGAAGAGGCCGTCCAGGTAGCGTTGCTCTGCCGCTATCTCGCTCATGTACTCCCTCGATGGTAAAAGCCGTCGCAACCGTAGAGGTTGCGACGGCCGGGTAAAGAAACTAGTTAGATATCGTACTTCTTTAGCTTCTTCTGTGCCTTAACAGTGGCCTTGTCGGCCTTCTTCTGGTAGACAGCAGCCTGCTTGGAGGCCTTCTTCTGTGCGCGACCTGCCTCTTCAGCGGCCACCTTCTGCAGCTCCTGAGCGCGCTCCTGCGCGGTGGCTGCTACCTGCACAAACTTGTGCTTGGCTACCTCGGAGTTCTTCTGAGCGCGGGCGAGCCAGTCATCCTTGTTGTCATCGAAGTACTTGGCGGCATCGTCGATGTAACCGGTGACCTTGTCCGCGATCTTCTCCTGCTCGGACTTGGTTGGCAAAGCGGCCTGGATCTTCTTGTTAGCGGCCTTGCCAGCGTGCTCAGCGCGCCACTGCAGACCTGGCTTTCCCTGGGTGTCGGCAGAAGCGATCATCAAACCGCCAAGCAGAGCGGTGTTGGTGATCAGGCCATTGCGACGATCCTGCTTCTCCTTCGCGTCCTGGGTCTCCCAGAATGCGTAACGAGACAGCACGGTCGGAATGGTGATGGCAGCCAAGGCAGCGGAAGTCAGGCGAGGAGCCTTGCCCAGCGCCAGCAGGGAAGCGGAGGCTGCCTGGGCGCCACCGAGGGCCTTAGTGACCATGTCTGGGTCATTAGGGATGTAGGAGGCGTATTGTGCCGGCACAACAGAGCGCAGCTTGGTCAGCATCTCCTTGGTGCCATCGCGGTGCTCGTCGGAGTTCATCACCATATCGGCTCCGGATGCGACGAAAGCGGAAGCGAGCATTGGGCGGGCAATCTTACGAATCATGTCTAAATCTCCTTCTAAAGTGGTGTAGCACCATGGTAGACAGTTTTCTGACAACATCGCAGGAGCTTTTTGTTGCTACCCCCGGAATTTTGCGGCGTTGAGCAGGGAAAATAACTGTTCGATAACTACCAGCCGCGCTCTGCCCACTCCTGCAGCTGCGGGCGCTCGGCACCGAGCGTGGTCGACGTGCCGTGGCCTGGGTGGACGATGGCGTCGTCAGGGAAAACGTCGAAGATGCGCTCAGTCACGTCGGTGAAGAGGCGACGGAATTCATTCTCGTTGTTGGTTTTGCCCACGCCGCCGGGGAAGAGGGAGTCACCGACGAACAGGTGGGTGGCACCGTCCACAGTGGCCGCGAATGCGAGCCCACCTGGGGTGTGACCACGCAGGATGATGGCGCGGAATTCGTGGCCTGCGAAGGTGAACGCATCGCCATGGTGCAGCTCCAGATCTACTGGTGCGGGGAGTGCCGGGGAGTCCAGGAAGGACGCGATATGGGTCGCGCCGGTGGCCTCGAGCACTGCAGGTAGAGCGCGGACATGGTCCGAGTGGCGATGCGTTGTGAGGACGTGTGAGATGTGGGCGCCGTGCTTTTCCGCGAGTTTCAGCAAGGCGGGGGCGTCATCAGCGGCGTCGATAAGCAATGCCTCATTGCCCGCGACGAGCAGGTAGCAGTTGTTGTCCATGGCGGATACGGAGATGCTGTCCAAAATGAGCGTCATACCGACAGGGTACTGTTGTTTGAGTACAAAACAACGGACGAAGGGTGTACGCAGTGGCTGATCGGCTGATCGTACGTGGCGCACGGGAGCACAACCTCAAAGGCGTCGACATCGACCTTCCACGCGAAAAAATGATCGTGTTTACCGGCCTATCGGGCTCGGGCAAGTCCTCGCTGGCTTTCGACACGATCTTTGCGGAAGGCCAGCGACGATACGTGGAGTCCCTGTCCTCCTACGCCCGCATGTTCCTGGGGCAGATGGATAAGCCGGATGTGGACTTCATCGATGGTCTTTCGCCGGCAGTGTCGATCGATCAGAAGTCGACGAACCGCAACCCGCGTTCCACCGTCGGCACGATCACGGAAGTCTACGACTACCTGCGTCTGCTGTTCGCTCGCGCGGGCACAGCGCACTGCCCGGAATGCGACGCGAAGATTGAGCGCCAGACGCCACAGCAAATCGTGGATCAGGTGCTTGACATGGAGGAAGGGCTGAAATTCCAGGTCCTAGCTCCCGTGGTGCGTACCCGAAAAGGCGAGTTCGTGGACCTCTTCGCGGATCTGGCAGCCCAGGGTTATTCGCGCGTGCGTGTTGACGGGGAAGTCCACCAGCTGACCAATCCGCCGAAGCTGGAAAAGCAGATCAAGCATGACATCGAGGTCGTGGTCGACCGTCTGCAGGTCAAAGCTTCGCAGAAGCAACGCCTGACAGATTCCATCGAAACCGCGCTGAAGCTTGCCGACGGTGTTGTCGCGCTCGAATTCGTCGACACCGGCGATATCCGACGCTTCTCTGAGAAGATGGCCTGCCCGAACGGCCACACCCTGTCCGTCGAAGAGCTGGAGCCCCGTGCGTTCTCCTTCAACTCTCCATACGGTGCGTGCCCGACCTGTGACGGCCTGGGCACCAAGCAGGAGGTGGACGTTGACCTCATTATTCCGGACCCGGACGCGGCGCTGAATGCTGCGATCCAGCCGTGGACGTCCTCGCCGAACAGTAAGTATTTTGACAAGCTGATTGAAGGTTTCGCCGAGAGCATTGGCGTGGATCCGAAGGCGCCGTACTCGTCGCTGAGCGCGGCGAATAAGAAGAAGGTGTTGTACGGCTCCAAGGAAGTCGTGTCCGTCCGATACAAGAATCGTTATGGGCGAGTGCGAAATTGGTCGGCGCCGTTCGAAGGCGTGATTCCGTTTCTCCATCGCAAGTCGGACGAGACCGAAAGTGCATGGTCCAAGGAGCGCTACCAAAGCTACATGCGCGAGGTGCCGTGTGATTCCTGTGGCGGCGCGCGCCTGAAGCCGGAAATTCTGTCGGTCCGACTGGCGTCTTCGGAAGGGGAGAAGTCCATCGCGGGGCTGACCGACCTCTCAATCAAGGATGCTGCCCAGTTCCTGACCACGCTGCAGCTCAATGCCCGTGAGCAAATCATCGCCGGCGCGGTGCTCAAGGAGATCAATGCGCGTCTGAAGTTCCTCCTCGACGTCGGCCTCGAATACCTCACCCTGTCGCGCTCGGCGGGGACGCTGTCCGGTGGCGAGGCTCAGCGCATCCGCTTGGCGACGCAAATCGGCTCCGGTCTCGCGGGCGTCCTCTACGTCCTGGATGAACCGTCCATCGGTCTGCACCAGCGTGATAACCAGCGCCTCATCAAAACACTGCAGCGGCTGAAGGAAATCGGCAACACGCTGATCGTGGTGGAACACGACGAGGACACCATCAAGGCCGCGGACTGGCTGGTTGATATTGGCCCGAAGGCCGGCGAATACGGTGGCGAGGTGGTGTACCAGGGCGAGCCCGCAGGAATCCTGGAATGCGATGAATCGCTCACTGGCGCCTACTTGTCGGGTCGGCGAGTGTTGGGCGTTCCGGACGAGCGACGAGCGCTGGATCCGGAGCGCATGCTGAAAGTAGTTGGCGCCCGCGAAAACAACTTGGATGATATCGACGTGGAGATTCCACTCGGCATCCTCACCTGCGTTACGGGTGTGTCCGGCTCTGGTAAGTCCACCCTGATTAACCGGATTTTGGCTACGACCTTGGCTAACGAGCTCAATGGTGCGCGCCAGGTGCCGGGCCGAGCCAAGCGAGTTGAGGGGCTGGAGCACCTGGACAAGCTGGTCCAGGTTGATCAGAGCCCGATCGGTCGTACCCCGCGCTCGAACCCGGCCACGTATACGGGTGTCTTTGACAAGATCCGTAATCTCTTCGCCGAAACCACTGAGGCGAAGGTGCGTGGTTACAAGCCTGGCCGGTTCTCTTTCAACACCAAGGGCGGACGCTGCGAGGCTTGCCACGGCGACGGCACCCTGAAGATCGAAATGAACTTCTTGCCAGACGTGTATGTGCCGTGTGAGGTGTGTAATGGGGCGCGATACAACCGCGAAACGCTCGAGGTGCACTACAAGGGCAAGAACATCGCCGAGGTGCTGGACATGCCGATTTCTGAGGCAGCTGAGTTCTTCGAGCCGATTACCTCAATTCACCGCTACCTCAACACGCTGGTTGAGGTGGGTTTGGGATACGTGCGCCTGGGGCAGTCCGCGACCACGCTCTCCGGTGGTGAGGCGCAGCGTGTGAAGTTGGCCTCCGAGCTGCAGAAGCGTTCCAAGGGGCGCACCATCTACATCCTGGATGAACCCACCACTGGCCTGCACTTCGAGGACATCCGCAAGCTCATGCTGGTTATCCAGGGGCTCGTGGACAAGGGCAACTCAGTGGTCGTCATTGAGCACAACCTCGACGTGATCAAGGCCGCTGACTGGGTCATCGACATGGGCCCGGAGGGAGGCTCCGGTGGCGGCAGGGTCGTTGCCGTTGGCACTCCGGAGCACGTTGCATCAGTAGTGGGGTCCCATACCGGCACTTTCCTGCGGGACCTGCTGTAGCGTTTTCGTGCGCCGAGCGCGCAGGGAAGCGATCACGAGCAGCAGGACACCTTCGAAAAGGAAGGTGATGAAGCGAATGAAGGAGTCAAGCGTGCTCATGTCGAAGAAGAGCAGCTTGAACAGCGACGCCAACGTCAGCACGAGTCCGACCATGAGGGAAGTGCGTTCGGACAGCTTCCGCGTGATGATCAAGATGTAGGCGCCGAGCAGCAGCCACAGCAAGGAAACGGCCGCGTGCCCCAAGAGGTAACCAAGGCGCATGCCGTCGTCGCCCAGCAGGCCAAACACATAGGTGGACAGGCCGACCACCACGAGGGTGCTCAAATGCAGGCCACCGAGCCCAATGATCACCAGTGCAACTGGCGAGAATCCCTGGAGCGCGCGGCGGACCAACAAGACGACTCCAATGAACACGCTGATCGTAAGCACCTGGACGAGGGCCACGTGATCCGTCAGCCACAGCGGTTTCCTGGTAAACACAGCCATGGCTAGCTCTCCGGAGATGATCAGCGACACCACGAACATCGACGCCCACGGGTACCAGCTATAGCGATTGTTCCTGCCCAGCCACCAGGCGAATCCGCTGGCGACGAGGAAGTACAGTGCGACCAACCACGGCTGCGCAATCAAGCTACCGGACCCGAGCTCTGGCGCCTTCGCCCACCAGAACAGGTAGACGATCGGCAGGGCGGTCAGCGGTGCGACGGCATGCGCGCCGTGGAACATGACCGAGAGCAGTGCGAATGCCACGAAGAGGAAGATCATGATCGTCAATTCCAAGAAGGTGTCGGCGAAGACACCACCGATCAGTAGCATTGCGACCGGCGAGTAGCAGCCCAGATAAATATCGGATCGGGAGCGCCAGTCGTCGATAAGCGGGACGGCGACGAACACCGCCACGCCGAGCAGGACCGTCAGGCTGATAGGGAAGGCGTGGTTGACATTGGCTTCATCGGTGGCAGCGACGAGAACTGCGATCGGGCCACAGGCCGCTGCGAGGGTCCTCGCGGTAAACCACTGACGCTGCATGGAAGCCACGGCGAGAAACAGGACGGGCGCGATGACGGGGAAAGAGAAGAAGTCCCCGAAGAAGACGTAGCCGATAAACAGCGCAAAGCCTGCGAGGTTCGTAATGATTAGCATGAGCTCGGAGTTCCACAGTCTTGCCACTCCGGCAAAGAAGGCAAGGAGCAGGAGCAACACGATGGCGCCGGTGAGCGGGGTCCACCAATGCAGCAGCGACACCGTTGCCATGACCGTCAGCGAGCTGGTCAGTTGCGACGCGGTAGCGAAGGCGATTCTGCCCTCGTTGGCGAGCTTGAAATGACGAACGAGGACCGCACCAACGAACAGCAGAACAGAGATCAGCCAGGCGGCAACTACTCTGCCGAGCGGGCCTACAAGGTTCCACACCAGCCACAACAGGAAGGCGACGCCGAGCAATGTGACAAATACGCCAGCGGCGGCGACGAGCCGAATCACGACCTTCTCGGCGCTGACAGGCTTTGCAGGCTTCTCGACGGCCGCAGGTCGCAGCAGCGGCGGTGCCACCGGCACTGGCTTCGGAGCCGGGGCGGGTTGGACCGCCTGGTCCTGTGACTCGTAGAGTGTGAAAAGGAGTTCGCGCACGTCGCCGAGAAGAGCTTCGGCTTCCTGGAGCTTTTTCGCCACTTGCCTCAGCTGTGCGTCTTCGTTTGGATTCAGCTTCATACCGGCATTGTATGGAGTTATGAATCGCTGTGCTGGCGGGATTTGGAATTGTTATGCCCGCATGCTAACTTTATGGGGCTACCGCCTCGTGCGCGAAAACTTCTTCGTGTGCAGGCCGCAAGTGGAGGTCCCTCCCACCAGAAGCCGCCCATCGGGTTGGATAATGGTCAAAGAAGAGCTTTATTGCTTACGGATCTCCCGCACGACCGATTATGGTCTTGCGGGTTTTTGTCGTGAGTGCTCGGGGGAATCGACACTTCAAGCCAAGCGGTACCACGTTATTTTACTGCAAATTGAGGAGTACACATCAGCGCTGAAGTTCGCATCAACGAACGTATCCGGGTTCCCGAGGTACGTCTTGTAGGTCCAAATGGTGAGCAGGTCGGCGTCGTCCGTATTGAGGACGCACGCAAGCTTGCCTACGATGCTGATCTCGACCTGGTCGAGGTCGCACCTAACGCGAAGCCACCCGTAGTCAAGATCATGGACTTCGGCAAGTTCAAGTACGAGCAGGACCAGAAGGCCCGCGAAGCTCGTAAGAACCAGCAGCAGACTGTGGTCAAGGAGCAGAAGCTTCGTCCAAAGATCGACGATCACGACTATGAGACGAAGAAGAGTAACGTGATCCGATTCCTGGAAAAGGGATCCAAGGTCAAGGTCACCATCATGTTCCGCGGTCGCGAACAGTCCCGACCTGAGCTTGGCTACCGACTCCTGGAACGTCTCGCCGAAGATGTTGCCGAATTTGGCATCGTCGAGTCGAGGCCAAAGCAGGACGGCCGAAACATGACCATGGTCCTCGGCCCAGTCCGCAAGGGCAAGAAGTAACCGACTCTTTCTAATAAGGACAACTTAAATGAAGAACAAGACCCACAAGGGCACTGCTAAGCGCGTGAAGATCTCCGGCTCCGGCAAGCTGCGTCGTGAGAAGGCTAACCGTCGCCACCTGCTCGAAGGCAAGCCTTCTACCCGCACCCGTCGTCTGAAGGGCACCACCGACGTTGCCAAGTCTGACGAGAAGCGCATGAAGCGCCTGCTCGGCCTGGCTTAATTTCGACCACTTTTCACCCCATTCACTTTTTAGACAGTTAAGGAAGTATTTCAATGGCACGTGTCAAGCGGTCAATGAACGCCAAGAAGAAGCGCCGCGAGATCCTGAAGTCCGCCAAGGGCTACCGTGGTCAGCGCTCCCGCCTCTACCGTAAGGCCAAGGAGCAGTGGCTCCACTCCATGACCTACGCTTACCGCGATCGCCGTAAGCGCAAGTCTGAGTTCCGTCGCCTGTGGATCACCCGTATCAACGCGGCTGCTCGCATGAACGACATCACCTACAACCGTCTCATCCAGGGCCTGCGCCTTGCTGAGATCGAGGTCGACCGCAAGATGCTCGCTGAGCTTGCAGTCAACGACTTCGCTGCATTCTCTGCGATCTGCGAGGCTGCCAAGGCAGCTCTGCCTGAGGACGTTAACGCTCCTGCAGCTTAGGTTTGATCTGGAAGCACCTCATCGAAAGATGGGGTGCTTTTCGCATTTGCACTTAGTTGTGGTTTGGGCTTCAATCACAATGGACCCTCAAATTTTAAGGTGGCAATAGGAATGACGTATCCAGAGAATCCGTATCAGGCATTTGACAAGGACGGGCTGCCCGTTCCACCTCCGGCTCCGCAAAACCCGTTCGGCCAGCCGGCACCGCAAAGCCCTTATGCTCAGCAGCAACAGTTTGCGCAGCAGTTCCCGGCTCAGCCGGTGCCCCCTGCTTACGGTCAGCCGCAGTATGCGGTGCCGATGGTGCAGCAGCAGCCTAAACAGATGATCGTTGCAGCGTTGCTCGCGTTCTTCCTCGGTGGCTGGGGTGCGCACAACTTCTATCTGGGCAATACGAACCGCGCAGTCATGCAGCTCATCGGTACGATCCTTGGACTTTTTACGGCGTGGCTCATCATCGGATTCTTCATCTTGATGGCTATCGGCATCTGGGTGCTAGTCGAGTTCGTCATGATTCTCGCGGGATCTTCGCCATACGATCGTGACGCCAACGGCGTTCCACTGACCAAATAGCACACATGAAAAGGCCCCTGAACAGGATTGTAGAAATCCTGGCCAGGGGCAAATTCTGTTTTAGGCTACTTCTTAGTGCGCAGGACCGTGAACCCTAGCGCGAGAAGGATGGCAGCGAGAGCTAGCAGTGCAGCTCCTGCCCAGATAGCGATGGTACCGACGAGCCACCAGCCGTAGGCGTTAAGCAGGATGCCTCGAAGTGCGTCGCCCTTGAATAGGGAGTCGCGGGTCTCGTTCATTTTCTTGATTTCGTCTTCCGACTTGCCGTCCGCCTTGGCCTTCTTGATGACATCGCCCATTTCTTGGTACGTCTTGCCATCGGAGGACGCCATCATGTGATCCCAGATGAAGTGGTCCGAGTAGACCTTGGCCTGTGGGCCGGTGGTCATTGGCTGGCCTTCGAATGGTTTGAGGGCATCTTGGGATTCTTGGCTCTTCAGGGACGTGATCGCTTGGCCGGAAGGCATGGTGGTCTTTTCCTGGTTGAGTCGGTCGGTGGCGAAGCCGTGGGCGAACATGCCTGTTTACAGGAGGATTGCGCCGACGATGGTGAGGACGACTCCAAAGACGCGGGACATGGCACCGTAGATTTACTTGTCCATTTCTGTTGCGACCTTTCTGGTTCTTGTTGGATAGCTTTACGGTAGAACCAAGCATATGACTAAGCAATAATAGATACGTCACCTAAATGATTAAAAAAAGCCAGGTCATGGGGGTGTGATGCAAGGATCGCCCGGATGGGGGCGTTCCTTTGGGGTTAAGCTGTGGCAATGATCTTCATGACGGTGACACTGACTCTTTTCGGTCTACTTTTCCTCTTCATGGGCTTGGTAGCGCCGCGAGGGGACTACCGAAAGTTCCCTGGAATTAATACGCCGACCACCACGGCGTCGAAAGGCGCGTGGCAGGCGGCTCACCGCACGGTGTCTACGATCAACGTGTTCATCGCCATCTACTTCTTTGGGGCTCTGGGTGCATTGTGGCTCGCTTCCTTTCAGATAACAGGGCGGACATTTTTCGCCATCCTCATGGTGGGGTTGCTGATGTTCGTTCCGGTGATCCTCGTGGGCAATCGGGCAGCCCAGCAGTACCTCGATGGGGAGGGAAGGTAACCTAAGGCCCATGAACTTAGACTTTTCGCAGGCATTCACGGAGCGCACGCCACGGGTGGTGAACGCGGCAAAGCTACTAAAGACCGCTGGTCGAAAAAAGGCAGAGCTCTTCCTTGCAGAAGGGGAGAACTCCGTGGAAGCAGCGATCGCCACCGGCGCTGCGCAGGACGTCTTTGTTACCGAGAGAGCAGCCGAGCGTTTCACGGAGTTGCTCAAAGCCGCAGGACACATGAACGTCTACGTCCACCCGATCTCGGACAAGGCCGCAAAAACTCTGTCCGACACCGTCACCACCACGGGCATTTTTGCGGTGTGCAAGCCAGTGCTGTGGCCGCTTCGCGACGTCATGCGCAGCAAGCCACGCCTGGTGATGGTGGCTGTGGAAACCAGCGAACCCGGAAACGCAGGCACGCTCATCCGTGTAGCGGATGCTGTGGGAGCTGACGCGGTGCTGTTCGCCGGTGAAACAGTGGATCCACAGGGCCCGAAGGCGCTTCGCGCGTCAGCAGGTTCGCTGTTCCACATTCCAGTGATCCGCGAGACTAACTTCCAAACCATCGTTGATTCACTCAAGGCACGTGACTTGCAGATCATCGCGACGTCTCCAGATGGGGAAGCAAGCCTGGATGACGCCGATGAACTTCTTGCAAAGCCAACTGCCTGGCTTTTCGGCAACGAGGCACACGGACTGCCAAAAGAACTGCTGGACAAGGCCGACATCACTATGCGGATCCCTATCCGTGGTCGCGCTGAGTCACTGAATCTGGCGACGGCAGCCTCGATCTGCATGTATGAATCGTCGAAGGCTCAGAATCGATGACAGTATCCCGTCTGCAAGAATTCGGTGAAACCATCTTTGCGCGCATGAGCGCTTTGGCGGTCGAGCACGACGCCATCAACCTGGGGCAGGGATTCCCAGATACGGATGGCCCAGCGCGGATGCTGGAGATAGCCCAACAGGAAATTGCCGGTGGCAACAACCAGTATGCGCCGGGGATGGGCGTCGCGAAGCTGCGTGAAGCTGTGGCCTACGATCGGGTCGTGGCACCCGACAATGTCCTCATCACGGTTGGTGCCACGGAAGCGTTGACGGCCGCCGTGCTCGGTCACGTGGAGCCCGGCCAGGAAGTGATTGTCCTGGAGCCGTATTACGACGCCTATGCTGCGGCGATTGCGCTGGCAGGGGCCAAGCGCGTGGCGGTACCGTTGAAAGCAGTCGGCAACACGTGGGATGTGGATGTCGATGCGGTTGAGGCTGCAGTGACTCACAAAACCGCGATGATCATCGTGAATTCGCCGCACAACCCCACCGGTGCGGTGTTTTCCCGCGGGGCGCTCGAAGAGTTGGCGAAGCTGTGTGTTCGCCACGACCTGATCGTCCTGTCCGACGAGGTCTACGAACACCTGGTCTTCCCGGGTTCACAGCACATTCGTTTAGCGGAGCTGCCCGGCATGTGGCTGCGCACCATCTCGGTCTCCTCGGCGGCGAAGACCTTTAATTGCACTGGCTGGAAGACCGGTTGGGCGGTGGCCTCGCGCGACCTGCTGGACGGCGTCGTGAAGGCCAAGCAATTCATGACTTACGTGGGTGCCACCCCTTTCCAGCCCGCGGTTGCATACGCGCTGCGTGAGGAAAAGGGCTGGGTGCAGGGTATGGTTGCCGAGCTGGATAACAAGCGGAAATTGCTTGCCGACGGCCTTCGCGCCCGCGGCTATCACGTCTACGACACCGCGGGTACCTATTACATCGTCGCGGACGTTGGGCAGCCTGGCCTTGAGTTTTGTATGAACCTGCCACAGCAGGTGGGCGTGGCTGCGATCCCACTCGAGGTGTTCACCGACCATCCCGAGCAGTGGCGAACCAAGGTACGGTTCGCGTTCTGCAAGAAGGATGAGGTTCTGGAGGAAGCAAACAGGCGGTTAGTTGGGGACTAGCGGCACCAGGGACGACAGACTTTCGCACCTTCAATCACCGGAATGGCGATTCGAATATAGTTCAAGGCGCCACCAGTCATCCATCCCTGCATCGATCGAAGTTCAGCGAGAAAAGAATTGTCGCAGCTGATCATAAAGTCCCGATTGCCAGCGGCGTTTTTCAAACATAGGTCGTGACGTTGACATGCTGCGTCAAGGCTGTCCTTTGGAATAGCATCACTGGAGTTGTCATACCCGCAGTGATTTCCGTAAGTGGGTCCAAGTCTCATAGGCGTGACGAAATCGTGCGTTGTATACGGTTCCGGCACAACTTCTGTTTCGGTTATCGGTGTCGCGGAAGCGCCTGGTTGAGCGCTGACTGCAGGAGGGCAATGAGTGTGAGAGTTCGAAAATGTTTCATGATTCACATGCTCATTTGAAATCGTTAACAATCGGAAAAATAAGTATCAGTACGATAACAAACGTCTTTTTCATTAAGCCATGTGCAAGGCTTGGAATTGATATTCTAGGTGGGAGGTTCAAGAATGTTGCGCATCGGCGTTGGAATTCACCTCGTGCTGGCGCTGGTCTTGGTGGGATTTCACGTCACCGGCTACTGGTCAGTCATTTATTTGGTGCTTCTACTTGTTGGAACGCTGATGATTCCGGTTAATTTGGCTGTCTCGGTACGAGGGCGGATGAATCATCCAGGGACATTTTATGGTTATATCCTCGGCATGTGCGCGGTTCTTTCGATCTTGGCGTACATCGTAGCTACCGCTCCGACACCGATGCCCCCGTTCTTCCTTTTGATATTTGCCATCGTCCCTGCAGCTCTTATTGCTAGCGTGGAACTTTTTGTGTTTCGCCGATTCACTCGACCTAATCATCTCGACTGACTTTTGGCTGCGGGGTAATGGGTGTGTAGGTGCTACGCCTGCGCGTCTGGACAGCGCGGTATAGTACTTGGGTTAGAACTTTCACTTCGATTCAAGGGGACTTTACTGGTGAGCGACATCGAGTTGACCGAAGCTAACCTCAATGACTTAGCGGATGCAGCAGTTTCCGCATTTAGTCAGGCGCAGAACCTCGATGAGCTGGCGGAGGCGCGTAAGGCTCACCTAGCTGACGATGCCCCGATTTCTATGGCTCGTCGGGCGCTGGGCTCGATCCCGAAGGACCAGCGCAAGGATGCTGGTCGCTTTGTGAACATGGCTCGTGGCCGCGCGGAGAAGGCGTTTGCTGAGGCCAAGGTCGTTCTCGAGGAGAAGCGCAATGCCGAGGTCCTCGTGGCAGAGCGTGTCGACGTCACTGTCCCAACCACCCGTCGCCGCGGCGCGATGCACCCCATCACCCAGCTGTCTGAAAACATCGCCGATATCTTCATCGGCATGGGCTGGGAGATCGCCGACGGCCCTGAGATCGAGGCTGAGTACTTCAACTTCGACGCGCTGAACTTCCTGCCGGACCACCCAGCTCGCACCCTGCAGGACACCTTCCACGTGTCGCGAGAAGGCTCGCGACAGGTATTGCGAACCCACACCTCACCAGTGCAGGTCCGAACCATGCTTTCCCGGGATGTCCCCGTGTACATCGCTTGCCCGGGCCGCGTGTTCCGCACGGATGAACTCGACGCGACGCATACGCCGGTCTTCCACCAGGTGGAGGGATTGGCCGTCGATAAGGGCCTGACCATGGCGCATTTGCGCGGCACGCTGGACCACTTGGCAAAGACCCTGTTCGGCCCAGAGACCCGCACCCGCATGCGCACCAACTACTTCCCATTCACCGAGCCGTCTGCTGAGGTAGACGTGTGGTTCCCTAACAAGAAGGGCGGCGCAGGTTGGATTGAGTGGGGCGGCTGTGGCATGGTCAACCCGAACGTGCTCATTGCTGCTGGCATTGACCCGGAGGTCTACACCGGTTTCGCTTTCGGTATGGGCCTTGAGCGCACCCTGCAGTTCCGCAACGGCCTATCGGACATGCGTGACATGGTCGAAGGCGACGTCCGATTCACCCTGCCGTTCGGCATCCAGGCTTAAGGAGAAATTGAAACCATGCTGCTTTCCCAAAACTGGGTCACCTCGCTGCTGAACGCTAAGAACTCGGGCTGGTCCGTTACCGCTGAAGAGATGGATGCCGGCTACGTCCGCGTCGGCTTCGAAACCGAAGGCTACGCGCCGATCGAAGAGACCACCGGTCCGCTGGTGCTGGGCATCGTTGAAACCATCGAAGAGCTCACCGGATTTAAGAAGCCGATCCGCTACTGCAAGGTCAACGTGGGTTCCGCAAACGGTACTGGCGAGCTCCAGGGCATTGTTTGTGGCGCCCGCAACTTTGCCGAGGGAGACATGGTTGTCGTGTCCCTGCCAGGCGCTGAACTGCCAGGCGGCTTCAAGATCGCTGCCCGTGAAACCTACGATCACGTCTCCGAAGGCATGATCTGCTCCGCCGCCGAGCTCGGCATGGCCGACAAGCAGACCAAGGGCATCATCACGTTGCCGACCACTGCAGGGCAACCTGGCGACGACGCTCGCGCCGTCCTCGGTTTGGACGACACCGTCTTTGACGTCAACGTCACGCCAGATCGTGGCTACGCGCTGTCGGCCCGTGGCCTGACCCGCGAAATCGCGTCCGCGTTCGACCTTTCTTATGGTGATGTCGCGTTGGACCCTTCCATCGCGGGCATCACGGTGGACGTTCCTGCTGTAGCCGGCGAGGCGCTGCCGGTAACTCTTTCCCCAGAGACCAAGGCGGTCCGCTTCGGCCTGCGTAAAGTCACTGGCATTGATCCGAAGGCAAAGACCCCGTTCTGGATGGAACGCGAATTGCTGCTTTCGGGCCAGCGCCTGGTCAACTTGCCGACCGACATCACCAACTTCGTGATGATCCTGCTCGGCCAGCCAATGCACGCCTTCGACGCTGCACGTATTAACGGCGCACTCACGGTACGCAACGCTAAGGCAGGGGAGAAGCTCACCACTTTGGACCACGCTGAGCGCAAGCTGGATCCGGAAGACGTCGTCATCTGCGACTCCGAGAACATCCAGTCCCTGGCAGGCGTGATGGGCGGTTCCACCTCGGAGATCGCCGACGATACGACTGACGTCTACTTCGAAGCGGCAATCTGGGATCCCATCACCGTGGCCCGCACTTGCCGTCGCCACAAGCTCTCTTCCGAGGCTTCCCGACGATTCGAGCGTGGCGTCGACCCAACGCTGCCAGAAATCGCCCTGGATATCGCAGCATCCTTGCTGGCTCAGTACGGTGGCGGCACCGTTGATGCTGGCCGCACCATGGTCGGCTCCTTGCCAGCACCAGCCACGGTAGAAATGCCAGTGAACTTCCCGAGCGTGATTGCGGGAGTCGACTACGACCGCGACACCGTCATCAAGCGCCTGGAAGAAGTCGGCTGCGCAGTCGAGGTTTCTGAATGTGGCGGCAAGCTCGCCGTCACCGCTCCTGCGTGGCGCTCTGACCTGACCTACAAGGAATCACTCGTTGAAGAGGTGCTGCGTCTGGAAGGCCTGGAGGCAATTCCATCCATCGTGCCGACCGCGCCCGCAGGCCAAGGTCTGACTCCTGCACAGAAGCGTCGCCGCGCAGTAACCCACGCGCTGGCCTACAATGGCTACCTCGAGATCCTGCCGACGCCGTTCATTGCCAACGACACTTTTGACGTATGGGGCTTGGACCAGGACGACCCGCGTCGCAGCGTAGTGACCGTGCAGAACCCGCTGGAATCTGACCACGCGATCCTCGGCACCACCTTGCTGCCGTCCATGTTGGACGCCGTGAAGCGCAACGTGGCCCGCGGCCAGGTCGATGTTTCTCTCTATGGCGTGGAGCAGGTTTCCTTCGCTCGGGGCACGGGAGTTTCGCCGATGCCGTCGGTAAGCCAGCGCCCAACCGAGGCAGAGATCGCGGAACTGATCGAGTCCCTCCCACACCAGCCATTGCATGTTGCTGTGGTGGGCTCCGGAGACCTCGAGCCGGAAGGCCCGTGGGGCGAAGGTCGCGCGTACACCTACGCTGATGCGATCGAGGCAGCCCAGGTTGTCGCGCGCGCTGCAGACGTGACGCTGGAGCTGGAAAACGCCGACATGCTGCCGTGGCACCCAGGTCGCTGCGCTGCGCTGAAGGTAGATGGACAGATTGTGGGCTACGCCGGCGAGCTGCACCCACAGGTTCTCGAGCGCGCTGGATTGCCTGCCCGCACTTGCGCGATGGAAATGGACATCACGGCGCTGCCGTTCGAGCCGAGCCTGCCTGCACCAGTTTTGTCAGCGTTCCCGGCGTTGTTGCAGGACCTGGCGCTGGTCGTGGCGGAAGATACGCCAGTGGAGTCCGTGCGCAAGGTGGTCGAGGCGGGTGCTGGCCAGCTGCTGGAGAAGGCAGAGCTTTTCGACGTCTACCGCTCCGAACAACTGGGCGCCGACAAGAAATCTCTCGCGTTCTCACTGGTGTTCCGCGCATCTGATCGGACCCTGACCGATGAGGAGTGCAACACCGCCCGCCTGGCTGCTGCCGAAGCTGCCGCTCAGGCTTTTGGTGCTGAAATGCGCGGATAGTGAATTTCACTTGCAGGTATGGATCACTTTGACGTTAAGATACTGATGTAAATCCTCGCACCTCTTAACAGATTGGTGATCCATGTCTGCATCCACCTTGATCTCGACTCCTGTCGAGATCATTGACACCGCCAAGGGCGGCCTCCTGGCGAAAGCCAAAGCTCCTCTCGGCACCATGATCGTGTCCTCGATGTTCGCCGGTTCGATGATCGCCATCGGCTTCATCTTTTTCATCACCACCCAAATGGGTTCGGCAGACATGCCACTTGGCTGGGCAAAGTTTGTCGGTGGCGTCGTATTCTCCACCGGCCTTGGTCTGGTCATCGTCACTGGCGCAGACCTCTTTACTTCTACGACCATGACCACATTCCTGGTGAAGGAAAAGGTTCTCAACGTAGGCGAGATGCTCAAGCACTGGGCCATCGTCTACTTCTCCAATATGGCTGGCGCTTTCATTACGGCGCTGTTCATCTTCTTTGCCGGCACCCCAGCCTCTAACAAGGGTGCATGGGGAGCAGTGGTGCTGAACTCCTCTCTGAGTAAGGTCAGCCACTCCTTCGTGGAGGCCATTTTCCTGGGCATTCTGTGTAACGTCATGGTGTGTCTTGCTGTGTGGCTCGCTTTCGCTGGCAAGACCGTGACGGACAAGATCATGGCAGTAGCTTTCCCAATTGGCCTGTTCGTGGCATCCGGCTTCGAGCACTCTGTAGCGAATATGTTCATGCTCCCACTAGGTCTGCTGCTCAAGGCCCAGGCAGACCCGGTAGTGATGGAAGCAATGGCAGGCAAGGACTTGTCCGGCCTGACCCTGAGCTCGTACTTCGTGGACAACCTCATCCCTGTGACCATCGGCAACATCATCGGTGGCTCCATCGTGGCGCTGGGCATGGCCTACTGGCACCGCAACCGCGCTTCTCTGAAGGAAACTGTCAACGCTTAAGCTCTTGTTAGTTTGTGCCCGCTTGCCCTTGCCGAATGGTAGAGGGTGGGCGGGTTTTCTATTCTCTGATCCTCGATGTGTGGAACACGATAGTGCGAGTAGGGCTTCTTCTTTTTCCCTGAAAAGAAAGAAGTATCAAGAGCGCTACTCGCGCTATCGTGTTTTAGGAATCGGGTTTTGCGAGGAAACAGTCCGGGCTACTTTTGGATCATGGCTGCAAACTAGCTAATGCATACTTTCCAAAAACATGCATAGTATGCTATCCTGGTCGGCATGACTTTGAACGTAGCGATCGCTGGGGCTTCCGGCTATGCAGGTGGGGAAATCCTCCGCCTGCTGCTGAATCACCCGGCGTATATTTCCGGTGACCTGACCATCGGTGCTCTGACGGGCGGTTCCAATGCGGGCCAGTCCTTGGGGGACCTCATGCCGCACCTGCCACAGCTACGTGACCGACGTCTGGTTGACACCAATAAGGATACTCTCGCGGGCCACGACGTAGTGTTCCTCGGATTGCCGCACGGCTTCTCAGCCGAGATCGCCCAGCAGCTCGGTCCGGACACCATCGTCATCGACTGCGCCGCCGACTTCCGGCTCAAGAATAAGGCGGACTGGGAGAAGTTTTACGGCTCTGAACATGCGGGCACCTGGGCATACGGCATCCCGGAAATGCCAGGGCATCGTGAGCAGATCAAGAACACGAATCGGGTAGCCGTACCTGGGTGTTTCCCAACGGGCGCAACGCTGGCGGCACTCCCGGCCGTCGCAAAGCAGCTGGTAGAGCCGACCTTGAACGTGGTGTCCATCACCGGCGTGTCCGGGGCGGGGAAGAAGGCCAGCGTTGCGATGCTCGGTGCCGAAACCATGGGCAATGCCAAGGCCTACAACACCGCTGGCAAGCACCGGCACACCCCGGAGATCACGCAGAACCTGGCCGAGGTGACGGACAAGCAGGTGAGCGTGAGCTTCACGCCGGTGCTCGCGCCGATGCCACGCGGCATTCTCACCACCATCACCGCGCCGCTGATCAGCGATGAAGATCCACATGCGATCTACGCGGAGTTCTACAAGGATGAGCCGTTTGTTCACGTGCTCCCAGTAGGCGAGCAGCCGCAAACCAAGAACGTGGTTGGTTCCAACTCCGTCCACATTCAGGTCGAAGCCAACCCGGATGCAGGCGTGCTCCTGGTGACCAGCGCGATCGACAACCTGACCAAGGGCACCGCCGGTGCCGCCGTGCAGTGCATGAACCTGACTGTCGGATACCACGAAACCGCTGGCCTGCCACTGACCGGCCTGGCCCCTTAAAGGAGATCCAATGTCTATCACCACCCCTAAGGGGTTCCTGGCCGCAGCAACGACTGCCGGAATCAAACCATCAGGCAATCCGGACATGGCGCTCGTCGTCAACGAAGGTCCTGAGTTCACCGCAGCCGGCGTGTTCACCCGTAACCGCGTGTTTGCCGCCCCAGTAAAGCTGTCCAAGCAAGCGCTTGCCGACGGCCAGCTCAAAGCAATCTTGTACAACTCCGGTAACGCTAACGCCTGCAACGGCGAACGTGGTTACCAGGATGCCGTCGCCTCTGTGGAAGCCGTCGCTGAGCAATTGGGCTTCGCGTCCGAAGACGTCGCCGCATGCTCCACCGGGCTTATTGGCGAGCCAATGCCGATGGATAAGGTCCTTGCCGGCGTAGGCGAACTGACCGGTAGCCTCGGCGACAATGGCTCTGCTGCAGCGGAAGCTATCATGACTACTGACACCGTGAAGAAAGAAGTCCTCGTTGCCGGCAACGGCTGGCAACTGGCGGGCATGGGCAAGGGAGTGGGCATGATGGCCCCGTCCCTGGCCACGATGCTGGTTTGCCTAACTACTGATGCCTCATTGGCTCAGGATGTTGCGCAGGCTGCACTGAAGAAGGCCTGCGACCTCACATTCAACACCTTGGACATCGACGGCTCGACATCCACCAATGACACCGTTATCTTGATGGCCAATGGCGCTTCGGAAATCACGCCAAGTGTGGAAGAGTTCGAAGCTGCTGTGCTGCAGGCCTGCGCTGATCTAGCTGATCAGCTCCAAGGCGATGCTGAGGGCGTAACCAAGCGCGTCAAGATCACCGTGCAGGGCACCACCACGAATGAGCAGGCGCTCAATGCCGCTCGCACCTTGGGCCGGGACAACCTGTTCAAGTGCGCCATGTTTGGCTCAGACCCGAACTGGGGCCGCGTCCTCGCCGCAGTTGGCATGGCTGACGCCGACA
Source organism: Corynebacterium kalinowskii (assembly GCF_009734385.1). Classification (NCBI taxonomy): domain Bacteria; kingdom Bacillati; phylum Actinomycetota; class Actinomycetes; order Mycobacteriales; family Corynebacteriaceae; genus Corynebacterium; species Corynebacterium kalinowskii. The sequence goes on from NZ_CP046452.1 coordinate 1,087,854, forward strand.
TGGACCCAGAGAACATTTCCGTTTACTTCAACGGCGAGGCTGTCTGCGAGCAGACGACGGGTACCCCGAATGCCCGCAATGTGGATCTGTCCGGCGCGGACATTGATGTCCTCGTAGACCTGGGAACCGGCGGCCCTGGTACTGCCATGGTGCGCACGACGGATCTTTCCCACGAATACGTGGAAATCAACTCGGCATATTCCAGCTAGGAGCTTATCATGACTACCGATCTCAATCCTGCTGAGAGGGCGCATGTCCTAGCTGAGGCATTGCCCTGGCTGCAGCACTATCGCGACAAGATCGTCGTCGTGAAGTACGGCGGAAACGCCATGGTGGACGAGGAACTCAAGGCAGCTTTCGCCGCTGACATGGTATTCCTGCGCACCGTAGGCGTGAAGCCGGTGGTTGTCCACGGCGGCGGACCGCAGATTTCCGCCATGCTCAAACGACTCGACCTTGACGGCGAGTTCAAGGGCGGTTTCCGCGTTACCACTCCCGAGGTTATGGAAGTGGTCCGCATGGTGCTGTTTGGCCAAGTCGGACGTGACTTGGTCAACCTGATCAACTCGCACGGGCCTTATGCCGTGGGCACCTCCGGCGAGGATGGTGGGCTGTTCCGCGCCGAAAAGCGGCTTGTCGACGTCGACGGCGTCCTCACCGACATCGGACTCGTCGGCAACATCACTGAGGTTAACGCCAACACGATCATGGACATCATTGATGCTGGTCGAATCCCTGTGGTATCGACCGTCGCTCCTGGTGATGACGGCGAGGTGTACAACATCAACGCTGACACCGCTGCTGGCGCACTCGCCGGTGCACTCGGTGCGGAGCGACTAGTGATCCTTACCAACGTCGAGGGGCTCTACACGGATTGGCCGAACAAGGACTCGCTGGTCAGCGCCATTAAGTCCTCCAAGCTGCGGGACATCCTGCCAAAGCTTGATTCCGGCATGATCCCTAAGATGGAGTCATGTCTCGAAGCCGTCGATAATGGCGTTGCTGCAGCGCACGTCATCGACGGTCGCATCGCACACTCCGTGCTGCTCGAGCTGCTCACCATGGGTGGCATCGGCACCATGGTGCTACCCGACGGCTACGACCGCGACAATTACCCGGACGGCACCGTTTTCAGGAAGGACAAGTAAATGGCGCAATGGTCTGACACTTTGATGGACAATTACGGCACGCCGGCGCTCAAGATAGTCAGCGGGTCGGGTGCGACGCTCACGGACTCGGCGGGGCGCGAGCATATCGACCTGCTGGCCGGAATTGCGGTGAACGCGCTCGGCTATGGCCACCCAGCGCTGGTCGCCGCCGTTTCCGAGCAGGTGGCCAACTTCGCGCACACCTCTAACCTGTTTCAGACGGATCCAGCGATGGATTTGGGCGCTGCTCTGATTCAGCGTTTTGCCGCTGGTAATTCAGAGCTTGCCGCCGAGACTCGTGTCTTCTTCTGCAATTCTGGAGCGGAAGCCAACGAGGCAGCCTTCAAGTTGGCACGCCTGACCGGCAAGCGTCGCATCCTGGCTGCCGAGCACGGTTTCCACGGTCGCACGATGGGCTCGCTGGCAATGACCGGCCAGCCGGACAAGCGTAAGGCATTCGAACCCATGCCATCTGGCGTTGAGTTCTACCCGTACGGCGACATCGACTACCTGCGCAAGCTGGTCGCCATCAACCCAACTGACGTGGCCGCTATCATCCTCGAGCCAATCCAAGGCGAGACCGGTGTGGTTCCGGCGCCAGCGGGATTCCTCAAGGACGTGCGCGAACTCTGCGATGACAACGAGATTCTGTTCATCGTCGATGAGGTGCAGACGGGCGTCGGCCGTACCGGCGACTTCTTCGCGCACCAGCACGACGGCGTCATTCCCGACGTGGTCACCATGGCCAAGGGGCTGGGCGGTGGACTGCCGATCGGTGCCTGTCTGGCGCACGGCAGGGCAGCGCAGCTGTTCACGCCTGGCTCCCACGGCACCACCTTCGGTGGCAACCCAGTGTCCTGCGCTGCAGGTAACGCCGTGCTGAGCATTATCGACGACGCGTTCTGCGCTGACGTCGCCCGCAAGGGTAGCGAAATTGCAGCTCAGATTGCTCAGATTGCTCAGGTTGACAGCGTGCGTGGCCGCGGCCTCATGTTGGGCATCGTGCTCAAGGGTGACTGGGCGAAGCAGGCAGTGGCGAAGGGGCCCGACTATGGGTTGATCTTGAATGCGCCGTCGGCAAGCGTGCTGCGCTTGACCCCGCCGCTGATCATCACTGACGCCGAACTCACCGAAGCAACCGAGCGCCTTTCGCGGCTGCTCGCCGACATCTCCAAGGAGGCCTAAATGGTCCGTCACTTCCTCGCCGACGACGATCTCACCCCTGCAGAGCAGGCAGAAGTCCTGGCCTTGGCTGCGGAGCTGAAGAAGGCACCCTACTCTCGCGATACCTTCGCAGGTCCGCAGTCGGTAGCAGTGCTCTTTGACAAGACCTCCACGCGCACCCGATTTTCCTTCGATGCGGGCATCGCACAGTTGGGTGGGCACGCCATCGTCGTCGATTCCGGCAGCTCCCAAATGGGCAAGGGCGAGTCTTTCCAGGACACCGGCGCAGTGTTATCTAGGTTTGTCTCTGCCATCGTGTGGCGCACGTACGCGCACACGAACCTGACCCAGATGGCCGAAACTGCTACGGTGCCGATCGTCAACGCGCTCTCCGATGACCTGCACCCCTGCCAGATCCTGGCGGACCTGCAGACCTGCGTTGAGAATCTCTGCCCGGAGCAGGGTCCTGCCGGTCTGAAGGGCAAGAAGGCAGTCTATCTGGGCGATGGCGACAACAATATGGCTAATTCCTACCTGCTTGGTTTCGCGACCGCGGGTATGGACATTGCCATTTGCGCGCCACAGGATTTTCAGCCTCAGCAGGAGTTCGTCGAGCGTGCTGAAAAGCGCGCAGCGGAGACCGGGGCAACTGTCACCGTGACTTCGTCGTTGGACGCGGTCGACGGCGCAGACGTGGTCATCACCGATACTTGGGTTTCCATGGGCATGGAAAACGATGGCCTTGATCGCCGGACGCCGTTCTTGCCGTACCAGGTAAACGCCGACGTGATGCAGCGTGCGAAGGAGTCTGCGGTATTCTTGCACTGCCTGCCTGCTTATCGTGGCAATGAGGTGACCGCCGAGGTCATTGATGGTCCACAGTCCCGTGTTTTCGACGAAGCCGAAAACCGCCTCCATGCGCAGAAGGCCCTGCTTGTTTGGCTGATGGAACACCAAGGATAAGTACATGACAAACCCGGTTACGCGCACTGCTCGCCAAGCCCGCATCCTCGAGATCCTGGAACGCTACCGCGTCTCCAGTCAGGTGCAGCTTTCCGAGCTCTTGCTCGACGAAGGCATCGACATCACCCAGGCGACCCTGTCTCGCGACCTGGACGAACTCGGCGCCAAGAAGGTACGTCCCGACGGCGGTCGCGCGTTCTACGCCGTTGGGCTTGTCGACGGCCAACGGATCGAACAACCCCGTGGCCCGCAAGAGAAGTTGCGCCGCATGCTGGACGATCTTTTGGTCTCCGTCGATCACACCGGCAACATCGCGGTGCTGCGTACGCCGCCAGGGGCAGCCCAATACCTGGCGAGCTTCATTGACCGTGTAGGAATGAATGAGGTCGTCGGTACGATTGCAGGCGACGATACGGTATTCGTTCTCGCCCGCGAACCCATGTCGGGCAAAGAACTTGGCGAATTGTTCAGCCGCCGCTCATAACTAAAAAACCATTTAACAAGGAGTTTTCAATACCATGTCTAATCGCGTAGTTCTCGCGTACTCTGGCGGCCTCGACACCTCTGTCGCCATCCCATACCTTGCCAAGATGACCGGCGGCGAAGTTGTGGCAGTGTCTCTTGACCTCGGCCAGGGCGGCGAGGACATGGAGTCCGTCCGCCAGCGCGCCCTTGACTGCGGCGCTGTCGAATCCATCGTGATCGACGCCAAGGACGAATTCGCCAACGACTACTGCCTGCCAACCATCAAGGCCAACGGCATGTACATGAAGCAGTACCCACTGGTATCTGCTATTTCCCGCCCACTGATCGTCAAGCACCTGATTGAGGCTGCTCAGGAGCACGGTGGCACGCACGTCTCCCACGGTTGCACCGGTAAGGGCAATGACCAGGTCCGCTTCGAGGTCGGTTTCCGCGCCCTGGATCCTTCCCTGGAGATCATCGCACCAGCTCGTGACTACGCTTGGACCCGCGACAAGGCCATCGCTTTCGCCGAGGAAATCAACCTTCCTATCGAGCAGTCCACCAAGTCCCCGTTCTCCATCGACCAGAACGTCTGGGGCCGCGCCATCGAGACCGGCTTCCTCGAGGACCTGTGGAACCCACCAACCAAGGACCTCTACGCCTACACCGAGGATCCAGCTCTGGGCAACGCACCAGATGAACTGATCATCTCCTTCGAGTCCGGCAAGCCAGTCGCCATCGACGGCCGCCCAGTAACCGTCCTCGAAGCCATCGAAGAGCTCAATCGCCGCGGTGGCGCTCAGGGCGTCGGTCGCCTCGACATGGTCGAGGACCGCCTCGTGGGCATCAAGTCTCGCGAGATCTACGAAGCCCCAGGTGCCATGGTTTTGATCGCCGCACACCAGGCTCTGGAAGATGTCACTGTTGAGCGTGAGCTCGGCCGTTACAAGCGTCTCGTCGACGCTCGCTGGTCCGAAGAGGTCTACGACGGCCTCTGGTTCGGCCCGCTGAAGCGCTCCTTGGATGCCTTCATCGACTCCACCCAGGAGCACGTGACCGGCGATATCCGCATCGTGCTGCATGCCGGCAAGATCACTGTCAACGGCCGTCGTTCCAGCCACTCGCTCTACGACTTCAACCTGGCTACCTACGACACCGGCGACACCTTCGACCAGACCGCAGCTAAGGGCTTCGTCCAGCTCCACGGCCTGTCCACGCAGATCGCCAACAAGCGCGACCGCGAGGCTTAAATGTCGGGAACTAACGAAGGCGCACTCTGGGGCGGCCGCTTCGCCGGTGGCCCCGCGGAGGCGATGTTCGCGCTGTCCGTCTCCACCCACTTCGACTGGGTGCTCGCACCTTATGACGTGCTGGCTTCCAAGGCCCACGCTCGCGTATTGCATAAAGCTGGGCTGCTGTCGGACGAGGATCTTGAGACGATGCTGGCCGGGTTGGATCAGCTCGGTGCTGCGGTGGCTTCCGGCGAGTTCAAGCCGCTGCCGACCGACGAAGACGTTCACGGCGCCATGGAACGTGGCCTCATCGACATCGTCGGCCCTGAGGTCGGCGGTCGCCTGCGCGCAGGCCGCTCCCGCAATGACCAGGTAGCCACGCTGTTCCGCATGTGGGTGCGCGACGCCGCCCGCTCCGTTGCCTTCCAGGTCACCGAGCTTGTCGACGCCCTCGTTGCCCAGGCCGCTGCCCACCCGGCAGCCATCATGCCGGGCAAGACGCACTCCCAGGCCGCGCAGCCAGTCTTGCTGGCGCACCAGCTGCTGGCACACGCTCAGCCACTGCTACGCGACTTGCAGCGCATCCAGGACCTGGATAAGCGCCTTGCGGTGTCTCCGTACGGCTCGGGTGCTTTGGCTGGTTCTTCGCTGGCTTTGGATCCGGAAGCTATCGCTGCCGAGCTCGGCTTCGACTCATCCAGTGACAACTCCATCGATGGCACGTCCTCCCGCGACTTCGCTTCCGAGACTGCCTTCGTGCTGGCCCAGATCGCTGTGGACATGTCTCGCCTTGCCGAGGAAATCATCTACTGGTGCACCCCGGAATACGGCTACGTCACCCTGTCTGATGCCTGGTCTACGGGATCGTCGATCATGCCACAGAAGAAGAACCCGGACGTGGCAGAGCTGACCCGTGGCAAAACTGGTCGTTTGATCGGCAACCTTGCTGGTCTGATGGCTACGCTGAAGGCGCAGCCACTGGCGTACAACCGCGACCTGCAGGAAGACAAGGAGCCAATCGTTGACTCCTTCGCTCAGTTGAACCTGCTGTTGCCTGCAATGACCGGGCTTGTTTCCACGCTTACCTTCCACGAGGACCGCATGCTGGAGCTGGCACCTGCTGGCTTTACTCTTGCTACCGACCTTGCTGAGTGGATGGTGCGCCAGGGCGTGCCATTCCGCGAAGCACATGAGGCCTCCGGCGCCTGCGTTCGTCTGGCCGAGGCCAGGGGAGTGGGCTTGGTAGATCTGACCGATGCCGAACTAGCCTCGGTGGATCCGCGTCTGACTCCTGAGGTTCGCTCAGTACTCACCGTTGAAGGAGCGGTCGCTTCCCGTGCGACCCGCGGTGGTACCGCCGGCGTGCGCGTGGCGGAGCAACGCGAGCGCGTCGCTGCTGCCTCGGCGCAATTTAGGGAATGGGCTTCCTAAACCCCAACCTGTCGACTCACCCGAAAGTGTCTCTGTTTGTGAACATTTGTTTCAAGTGAGTCGACAGACCTATTAGTGCGACTTACCATCAAGTCATGGTAAGTAGCTATCAGCCTCAAAAGCGGTCCGGTCCAGGAGTGTTATCCATTCTGCTGGCGGTGGTCCTGATTGGACTGATCGTGGCCGCGGTGATCATCGGACGCGGCGGTGGCAAACAGGTGATTTCCACCGGTGGTACCACCACCGTTCGGGTTGTCGCGGGTTCGGAGAAGATTCCGTATTTCCAAGATCCGGACGTCGTTAAGCGCCTTGACGAGCTCGGTCTGAAGGTTGAAGCCACGTCGAGTGGCTCCCGCAAGATTGCTACGCGCTCTGACCTGAAAGAATTTGACGCCGCGTTCCCATCTTCAGCGCCCGCGGCCGAGAAGATTTCCCGCGAGACGCAGCCGAAGGGGATTTATTCCCCGTTCCACTCGCCGATGGCAGTGGCGACATTCGATCCCATCCTGGGCAGCCTCGAGAAGCAGCAGGTCGCAATGCAGCGCGACGGCGTGTGGTACCTGAACGTCGAGAAGTACCTGGAGCTGGCTTCGAGTGGCAAGCGCTGGCGCGATATTGCGCCGGAGTTCCCCTCTCCGCTTGCCGTGCAGATTTCCTCCACTGATATCCGCAGTTCGAATTCGGCTGCGATGTACCTCTCGGTCGCGGCGTGGGTTGCCAACGGTGGCAATGTCCCTGCGACCGATCAAGAGGTGTCCAAGGTCGTCAACAAGGTCAGCCCGCTTTTTACCCATCAAGGCTTCACCGGCGGATCCTCTGCGGGTCCCTTCGCTGAATACCTGACGCAGGGGATGGGGGCACGCCCGATGGTGCTCATTTACGAGGCACAGTTCATTGGGCAGCAGATCTCTGCACCCAACACCGTGGGGCAGAACATGAAGCTCATGTACCTCGACCCGACCATATCTTCCCAGCACACGCTGTTGGCGTACTCCGATGGCGGAGACAAGCTGGGCGAGGCGCTGGCTACCGATGCCACCCTCCAGCGCCTGGCCGCCGAGCACGGCTTCCGGCCAAACTCTCCAGGAGTATTCAACGAGGTTCTCAAGGACAAGGGGATGGCCACCCCGCCAGAGTTTCTCGCCACAATCAACCCACCAGACTTTGACCGTCTTGAACAGCTGATTGAGGGCGTGAGCGCGCAATACAACGGCTCGGCCCCGCCTGAAGGAGCACCAGAACAATGATGACCAAAGCAAAAGCCCTCGTTGCGGCGCTACTAGCGACAGTGCTTGTGGCGTGTGGGAGTGACATTGTCACGCCTTCCGGCAAGGGGAGTGGCGAGGCACTATCCATCGTCGCGGCTACCGAGCTAAAAGACATGGAGCCACTCATCCAACGCGCCAGCAAGGACCTTGGCTTCGAGATCAAGATGGAATACCCCGATGGCACCATCGCCAACTCCTACGCACTGAAGAACGGCAACTTCGACGGCAACTACGATGCCACCTGGTTTGCCACGAACAAGTACGTGGAGCTCCTGGAGGCGGGAGACAAGCTCGGGGCGTCGACAAGCATTGCCAACTCGCCGGTCGCGTTCGGCGTGCACACCAAGACCGCGCGGGAACTCGGCTGGGACAAGAAGCAACCGACCTGGGCGGAGATCACCGACGCGGTGAAGGCCAAGAAATTCCGCTTCGGCATGACTGACCCCGGCCGCAGTAACTCTGGCTTTTCCGCGCTGGTGTCGGTGGCCACTGCTAATGCTGATACCGGCGCTGCGCTGACCACGGCGGATGTTCAAAAGGTCAGTGGCACGCTGGTCGAGTTCTTTGCGGGCCAGAACCTGACTTCGGGGTCTTCGGGCTGGCTGGAAGATGCGTTTCTGAGCGATCCGGCCCGTACCGAAGCGATCATCACCTATGAATCCGTGCTGATCCAGCTGCAAAAGTCCGGCCGGGCAGATATTCAGGTCGTGGTGCCGGCGGATGGCGTAGTGACGGCAGACTACCCGCTGGCAGCTCTGCGCACGCCAAAGAGCCCAAAGGCAGCTGAAAACACTGATCGCTTGGCCAAGTGGCTGCTGGAACACAACGAAGAGATCGTGAAGGACACGCTGCGCCGTCCGGTAGATCCGGCCGTGGCGCTGGACGCGCAGCACCAGAAGAACACCCTCATTGAGCTGCCGTTTCCGGCACGCCAGGACGTGGCCGATGAGCTTGTGCTGAGCTACGGCGACAACCTCCGCGCGCCTGCTCGCACGGTGTTCGTACTGGACAAATCCGGATCGATGCGGGGCCAGCGTATTCAGAGTCTCCGCTCGATTCTCGTAGAGCTGGTCGATGGCACCGCGCGAACCTCCACTGGTCCGGTGGGGCTGCGGAATCGTGAAGAAGTGACAATCATTGGCTTCGATGGGGAAGTGGCACGCCCGTTCGAAACCACCTTCAATAAGACTGACCCAGTTTCGAAAGCGCAGTTGCAGAGCTCGATTAGTAATCTGAGTGCCGGTGGCCAAACCGCAGTCTACGATGCCCTGAAGGTTGCCTACGAGCAGTTTGGTTCGAACATCCCTGAAGGCCAGATCCCGTCGATCGTTCTGATGTCTGATGGAGCTTCGAATGTGGGCATGACCTTCGATGACTTCAAGAAGTTCCACGAAAAGCTCTCTCCTGAAGCGCGTCGCATCCCGGTGTTCATCATCTTGTACGGTGAGTCGAATAATGTGGAGATGAAGGCCCTCGCTGACCTGACTCAGGGCAAGACTTTCGATGCCACAAAGGGCGACCTCGCTGGCGCGTTCAAGGAGATTCGTGGATACCAGTAACTGGTTCTTTTCCCGCCGCAACGTGGTGGGATTGATCCTCGCGATTGTCGCGGTTGTCATCCATCTCGCCGTCGGCCTAGGCACATTGTGGCCGGTCATCGCGATCGCAGCGTGGGGCGTCGGCGTGGCGCTCACCCCCAGCGCCCCGCAACCCGCGCTAGCCCCGCCGAGCACGCTTGTCGACGCCATCGACGCCTCAACCCTGCACTTCCGCGCACTGGGCATTGGGCAGAGTTCTGAGCGTGAGCTGGGTCAACTGAAATGGACTATCGGCCAACTCGAACGTCACATGGATGAGCTCGCAGCACAACCTATTTTGCTGCAAACGGTGAACGAGATCGCCTATAGTCACGTGCCGACCCTCGAAGCCGCCTTTGAAGAAGTCCCCGACATCGCGCGTGGGCAGGCCTTGGACGAGTTGGATTCTTCGCTGCAACTGCTCAATGAGGAGGCAGCGAAGATCCTCAACGCGATCGTGCAACAGAAGTTCCGGGGCCTGGAGGATCAGCGCGCAGAGTTGGAGCAAAAGTTCACTGGGGTCAAGCTCTACCTTGATGGCCCGCAGTAACTGACCACTAGGTACAATGCCAAGCATGAGTCTCGATCCCACATTGCTGGAAGTGCTGGTTTGCCCACAGGATAAAGGGCCACTGCGATATCTCGAGGACGAGCAAAAGCTCGTGAACGAGCGACTCGGAATTGCCTATCGTATCGACGACGGCATCCCAGTCATGCTTGCAGATGAAGCCGAAGAGTACCCAGCGAAGTAGGAAACATGAACATTATTGACGAACTCCAGTGGCGTGGACTGATTAACCAATCCACTGACCTTGATGCCCTGCGCGAAGCATGCGAGCAGCCGATCTCCCTGTACTGCGGCTTCGACCCAACCGGTGATTCACTGCACGCCGGTCACCTGGTGCCGATGATTATGCTGCGTCGATTCCAGCAGGCCGGACACCGCCCGATCACCCTTGCCGGTGGCGCGACCGGTTTTATCGGCGACCCTCGCGATGTCGGCGAGCGATCAATGCTGTCCCAGGACACCATTGATCAGAACCTCGAAGCAATCAAGGGGCAACTGCGCCGCTTTGTGGACTTCGAAGGCGACAACCCAGCGGTCATGGTGAACAACGCTGACTGGACGATGCAGATGTCCGTCATCGACTTCCTGCGTGACGTCGGCAAGAACTTTTCTCTGAACACCATGCTTGACCGCGACACCGTGAAGCGTCGACTCGAATCCGACGGTATTTCCTACACGGAGTTCTCTTACATGTTGTTGCAGGCCAACGACTACGTGCACCTGCACCGCGAACTCGACTGTGTGCTGCAGATCGGTGGCGGTGACCAGTGGGGCAACATCGTTTCCGGCGTTGACCTCAATCGTCGCGTTAACGGTGCAAAGGTGCACGGCCTCACTGTGCCATTGGTCACTGACGCAACGGGCCAAAAGTTTGGCAAGTCCACCGGTGGCGGCAAGCTGTGGCTGGACCCTGAAAAGACCTCTGCGTATTCCTGGTACCAGTACTTCCTCAATGCTGGCGACTCCGTGGTCATCGACTACTTGCGATGGTTCACTTTCCTGAGCCAGGAAGAGATCGCAGCTCTGGAGACTGAAGTTGCCGAGCGACCTTTCAAGCGTGAAGCTCAGCGACGCCTGGCGCAGGAAATGACAGACCTCGTCCACGGTCATGAGGCCACCGTCGCTGTTGAGCTGGCAGCCCAGGCACTGTTCGGTCGGGCCTCTCTCGCTGACCTCGATGAGAAGACTTTGGCGGGAGCCCTGTCTGAGACCACAGTCTTTGAGGTTGCAGCAGGGGAGCCACGTACGATCATCGACCTGTTGGTTGGCTCTGGACTCGCTGACTCCAAGGGAGCTGCTCGACGCACCATTAAGGAAGGCGGCGCTTACGTGAACAATGAGCGCATCGAATCCGAGGAATGGGAACCTACTTCTGAAGACCTGTTGCATGGCGCTTGGCTGGTGCTGCGGAAAGGTAAGAAGAATTTTGCTGGAGCAAAGCTGGTCTAACCGAAAGTGGCGAGGGAAACCTCGCCACTTTTTGCGTTTCTACCTGCAGATTTGCCTTCGGAACAGATTGTGCGTAACTTATTCCAAGTCAGCGAGACAGCAACCGCAAGGTTGTAGCTGACAAGCAAGAGAACCGACATTGACAAAGAGATGAATTCTTTGTTAACGTAAGTCCTCAGCCCCCAAGCATCACATTCTGTTTAGAATGTCAGATCTTGGTGTGCGTGTGTTGTTTGAGAACTCAATAGTGTGCCAAGTACTTATTTTTTTAAGTTGTTTTTGGTTGTGTGTTGGTGCCGGCAGGCCCGTGAGGGGTCTGTGTAAGCATTAATACTCAATTTTGGTTTCAGGGGGCCTTCCTCGTCGGATAACTTCTGGGACCGCATTTTTTTGGACAATCTAGATAGAGACGAGCAGCGTTTTGTTGTTTGTTTTTGCTGGTTGTTTGTTTTTTTGCTAGGTAGTTGGGCTTTTCATAGCACTGATTATTTAATCATTTGTTCTTTTATGGAGAGTTTGATCCTGGCTCAGGACGAACGCTGGCGGCGTGCTTAACACATGCAAGTCGAACGGAAAGGCCCTTCGGGGTACTCGAGTGGCGAACGGGTGAGTAACACGTGGGTGATCTGCCCTGCACTTTGGGATAAGCCTGGGAAACTGGGTCTAATACCGAATACCCACCATGATTTAGTGTTTGTGGTGGAAAGCTTTTGCGGTGTGGGATGAGCCTGCGGCCTATCAGCTTGTTGGTGGGGTAATGGCCTACCAAGGCGTCGACGGGTAGCCGGACTGAGAGGTCGATCGGCCACATTGGGACTGAGACACGGCCCAGACTCCTACGGGAGGCAGCAGTGGGGAATATTGCACAATGGGCGCAAGCCTGATGCAGCGACGCCGCGTGGGGGATGACGGCCTTCGGGTTGTAAACCTCTTTCGACAGGGACGAAGCTAACGTGACGGTACCTGTATAAGAAGCACCGGCTAACTACGTGCCAGCAGCCGCGGTAATACGTAGGGTGCGAGCGTTGTCCGGAATTACTGGGCGTAAAGAGCTCGTAGGTGGTTTGTCGCGTCGTCTGTGAAATACCGGGGCTTAACTTCGGAGCTGCAGGCGATACGGGCATAACTTGAGTGCTGTAGGGGAGACTGGAATTCCTGGTGTAGCGGTGAAATGCGCAGATATCAGGAGGAACACCAATGGCGAAGGCAGGTCTCTGGGCAGTAACTGACGCTGAGGAGCGAAAGCATGGGTAGCGAACAGGATTAGATACCCTGGTAGTCCATGCTGTAAACGGTGGGCGCTAGGTGTAGGGGTCTTCCACGACTTCTGTGCCGTAGCTAACGCATTAAGCGCCCCGCCTGGGGAGTACGGCCGCAAGGCTAAAACTCAAAGGAATTGACGGGGGCCCGCACAAGCGGCGGAGCATGTGGATTAATTCGATGCAACGCGAAGAACCTTACCTGGGCTTGACATACACCAGATCGCTGCAGAGATGTAGTTTCCCTTGTGGCTGGTGTACAGGTGGTGCATGGTTGTCGTCAGCTCGTGTCGTGAGATGTTGGGTTAAGTCCCGCAACGAGCGCAACCCTTGTCTTATGTTGCCAGCACGTTATGGTGGGGACTCATGAGAGACTGCCGGGGTTAACTCGGAGGAAGGTGGGGATGACGTCAAATCATCATGCCCCTTATGTCCAGGGCTTCACACATGCTACAATGGTCGGTACAACGCGTTTGCGACACTGTGAGGTGAAGCTAATCGCTGAAAGCCGGCCTCAGTTCGGATTGGGGTCTGCAACTCGACCCCATGAAGTCGGAGTCGCTAGTAATCGCAGATCAGCAACGCTGCGGTGAATACGTTCCCGGGCCTTGTACACACCGCCCGTCACGTCATGAAAGTCGGTAACACCCGAAGCCAGTGGCCCAACCTTTTAGGGGGGAGCTGTCGAAGGTGGGATCGGTGATTGGGACGAAGTCGTAACAAGGTAGCCGTACCGGAAGGTGCGGCTGGATCACCTCCTTTCTAAGGAGCTTTTTTGGCTCACAGTTGTGAGCCGTGTACACCAACTCAGTCACCGAGTGTGTGGCTGTTGGTTTATGAATCGGGTGGAGACTAACTAGCCGCTTATATGGTGGTGGTCATCACGACCGGAAATATGACTTAAATATGTTTTTGTGCTTGGCATGCTGTTGGGTGTCTGGAATGACACTGTTGTGTTGTTTCAATGGGCTCCTTGCTTTCTGGTTGCGTGACTGTTTCTTTGTGGGATGGTGTGGTTGCTGGTTGTGGGGGGTGTGTTGTGTGAGAACTGTATAGTGGACGCGATGCAATTTTTATTGTGTTTCTTTGTTTTTTGTGGCATATATTTTGTTTGTGTTTGCCTTTTGTATGGTGTTTTTGTTACTTAAGGGCGCACGGTGGATGCCTTGGCATACTGAGCCGATGAAGGACGTGTAAGGCTGCGATAAGCCTCGGGGAGTTGCCAATAGAGCGTTGATCCGAGGGTGTCCGAATGGGGAAACCCAGCTAGGGTTATGCCTAGTTACCTGCCCATGAATTCATAGTGGGTGTGGGGGTTACGCGGGGAAGTGAAACATCTCAGTACCCGTAGGAGAAGAAAACAATTGTGATTCCGTTAGTAGCGGCGAGCGAAAGCGGATGTTTGGCTAAACTGCATGCGTGTGATACCCGGCAGGGGTTGCGTGTGTGGGGTTGTGGGAGCAAGCTGTTCCAATACTGCCGTGTTGGTCGTGTGTGTTTGTGTGTTAGGGGAAGTGGTGTGGAATCGCCTGCCGTAGACGGTGAGAGCCCGGTACCTGAAAATGTGTAAGCCATGCGTGTTTGTTTCCCGAGTAGCAGCGGGCTCGTGGAATCTGCTGTGAATCTGCCGGGACCACCCGGTAAGCCTGAATACTCAGTGTGACCGATAGCGGATTAGTACCGTGAGGGAATGGTGAAAAGTACCCCGGGAGGGGAGTGAAATAGTACCTGAAACCGTGTGCCTACAATCCGTCAGAGCCCTTTGGGGTGATGGCGTGCCTTTTGAAGAATGAGCCTGCGAGTCAGCGGCATGTCGCGAGGTTAACCCGTTGTGGGGTAGTCGTAGCGAAAGCGAATACTAACTAGTGTGTTTAGTGGCATGTCTTGGACCCGAAGCGGGGTGATCTACCCATGGCCAGTGTGAAGCAGCTGTAAGAGGTTGTGGAGGCGCGAACCCACTTAGGTTGAAAACTGAGGGGATGAGTTGTGGGTAGGGGTGAAAGGCCAATCAAACTCCGTGATAGCTGGTTCTCCCCGAAATGCATTTAGGTGCAGCGTTGCATGGTGCTTGCCGGAGGTAGAGCTACTGGTTGGTTTAGCGGGACTACAATCTTAGCGACGTCAGCCAAACTCCGAATGCCGGCCAAAGTTAGTGCAGCAGTGAGACTGCGGGGGATAAGCTTCGTAGTCGAGAGGGAAACAGCCCAGATCGCCGGTTAAGGTCCCTAAGAGTGTGCTAAGTGGAAAAGGATGTGGGATCGCTTAGACAGCCAGGAGGTTGGCTTAGAAGCAGCCATCCTTGAAAGAGTGCGTAATAGCTCACTGGTCGAGTGGTTCTGCGCCGACAATGTAGTGGGGCTCAAGCACACCACCGAAACCGCGGCATAAATTATTTTATGGGTAGGGGAGCGTCGTGTACTGCGTTGAAGCATCCGGGTAACCTGGTGTGGAGTGTACGCGAGTGAGAATGCAGGCATGAGTAACGAATTGATGAGTGAGAATCTCATCCGCCGGATGACTAAGGGTTCCTGGGTCAAGCTCGTCTTCCCAGGGTGAGTCGGGGCCTAAGGCGAGGCCGACAGGCGTAGTCGATGGATAACGGGTTGATATTCCCGTACCCGAGTGTGCGCGACCATGGTGAATCAGTGATACTAACCACCCTGAAACGCCTCGTGGGCAACTTTGTTGTCTGTGTGGTGTGGATGCGTGGGGCCTGATCTGGTAGTAGCTAAGTGATGGGGTGACGCAGTGAGGTAGCCGAGCCACTTATTGGATTGTGGTGTAAGCGTGTAGCCCGCGGCCTAGGTAAATCCGGGACCGCATGTAGGGTGAGGCGTGATGCGTACCCTTTAAAAGGGGATGTTGGTGATCCTGTACTGTCGAGAAAAGCCTCTAGCGATGTGCATATTCGGCCCGTACCCCAAACCGACACAGGTAGTCAGGTAGAGAATACTAAGGCGTTCGGGTGAACTGTGGTTAAGGAACTCGGCAAAATGCCCCCGTAACTTCGGGAGAAGGGGGACCACAAGCGGTGATCGTTTTTACAACGTGAGCTGGTTGTGGTCGCAGAGAATAGAGGGAAGCGACTGTTTATTAAAAACACAGGTCCGTGCGAAGACGATAAGTCGATGTATACGGACTGACGCCTGCCCGGTGCTGGAAGGTTAAGAGGACCTGTTAGGACGTAAAGTCCGAAGCGGAGAATTTAAGCCCCAGTAAACGGCGGTGGTAACTATAACCATCCTAAGGTAGCGAAATTCCTTGTCGGGTAAGTTCCGACCTGCACGAATGGCGTAACGACTTCCCTGCTGTCTCAACCACAGGCCCGGTGAAATTGCAGTACGAGTAAAGATGCTCGTTTCGCGCGGCAGGACGAAAAGACCCCGGGACCTTCACTATAGCTTGGTATTGGTGTTTGGTGCGGTTTGTGTAGGATAGGTGGGAGACTGTGATGCAGCATCGCTAGGTGTTGTTGAGTCGTTGTTGAAATACCACTCTGATCGTAGTAGATACCTCAACCTCGGCCCATGATCTGGGTTAGGGACAGTGCCTGGTGGGTAGTTTAACTGGGGCGGTTGCCTCCTAAAGAGTAACGGAGGCGCCCAAAGGTTCCCTCAGCCTGGTTGGCAATCAGGTGGTGAGTGTAAGTGCACAAGGGAGCTTGACTGTGAGACTGACAGGTCGAGCAGGGACGAAAGTCGGGACTAGTGATCCGGCACTGGCTTGTGGATGCGGTGTCGCTCAACGGATAAAAGGTACCCCGGGGATAACAGGCTGATCTTCCCCAAGAGTCCATATCGACGGGATGGTTTGGCACCTCGATGTCGGCTCGTCGCATCCTGGGGCTGGAGTAGGTCCCAAGGGTTGGGCTGTTCGCCCATTAAAGCGGCACGCGAGCTGGGTTTAGAACGTCGTGAGACAGTTCGGTCTCTATCCGCCGCGCGCGTGGAAACTTGAGAAAAGCTGTCCCTAGTACGAGAGGACCGGGACGGACGTACCTCTGGTGTGCCAGTTGTACCGCCAGGTGCATGGCTGGTTGGCTACGTACGGAAGGGATAACCGCTGAAAGCATCTAAGCGGGAAGCCTGTTTCAAGATAAGGTTTCTTTTGAGGTTCCCCATAGACCATGGGGTTGATAGGCCAGATCTGGAAGCACAGCAATGTGTGGAGGTAACTGGTACTAATACACCAACTAACAAAACCCCTACAACAGGGCACGCAACAGCAAACAAAACATCTTGCCGCAACAAAAACAAGAATAAATCGCGTTCACTATGCAGTATCTGACACAACACCCACACCACATGTGTGTGTGGCCGATTGTCACAGTTGTGTCGGTGGTTATTAGCGTGAGGGAAACGCCCGGTCCCATTCCGAACCCGGAAGCTAAGCCTTACTGCGCCGATGGTACTGCACCTGGGAGGGTGTGGGAGAGTAGGACACCGCCGACCAAAAACTTAACAATGTATCGCTGAATCTCCATACCTGAATTCGCATCTCCAACCGGAGGAGCACGATTCGGGTATGGAGATTCGGCATTTCCACCTAAACTAAAAAGCGTAATGCAACAAAAGGCAACAGAAGGATCTTCAGACACCATGGGTGACTACAACTCTCGTAATGGCAATTCGTCCCGAGGCGGCGGTTCCCGTAGTGAAGGCCCACGTCGTGACGGCGCCAACCGTGGTGGAAACCCACGCCGTCGTGAAGAGGGCGCTGAGGGCGGACGACCAGAGCGCAGCGGAGCACGCAAGCACGCTCAGCGCGGTGGTTCAGGACGCAACGTCGGCAAGTTCCAAGCCGGTCCAAACCGAGCTGGATTTCGTGAGGAACGAATCGTAGCTCGCCAGAACGAACCTGATCTTCCAAGTGACCTTGATGTCAAGGATCTCGACCCATCTGTACTCCAGGATCTGCGTAGCCTGGCGAAGGACAATGCCGATGCCGTCGCAAAGCACCTAATCATGGCAGCAACCCTGATGGCTGATGATCCTCAGCTTGCGCTACGCCACGCACGCGCCGCCAAGGACCGTGGCGGCCGAGTTTCGGTGGTTCGTGAAACCGCAGGCATCGCTGCCTACCATGCCGGTGAGTGGAAAGAGGCGTTGTCGGAGCTGCGCGCTGCGCGTCGGATGAGCGGTGGACCAGGGCTCGTGGCTGTCATGGCTGACTGTGAGCGCGCACTCGAGCGGCCGGAGAAGGCCCTGGAGCTTGCTCGTGAGGTCGATACTGCGGAGCTGGACGAGGAGACTCGTATCGAGCTGGCAATCGTTCTCGCAGGTGCACGCCACGACCTAGGCCAGCACGAGGCTGCAGTTGTTGAACTCGGCAAGGCTGATCCACGCCCAGACGCCGAAGGTGTCAGCGCGTCCCGTCTCATGTATGCCTACGCGGATGCGTTGTTGGCCGTTGGTCGCAAAGACGAGGCCAAGAAGTGGTTTGAATACTCGAAGAAAGCCGACGTCGACGGTCTGCTCGATACCGTCGACCGCATTAGGGAACTGTCTTAAGTAGCGGACAACCTCGGTGGGTTAAAGTTGGTGGCATGAACGTAGCCACCATGTACGATGCCTTGTTACTCGACCTTGACGGCACCATCTGGGAAGGTGGCCGAGCCATCACCCATGCCGTCGAAGCAGTGACGGACAGCGGCCTGCCCGCCATCTACGTCACAAACAACGCCTCCAAGGCGCCGGCTACCGTTGCGAATCAGCTAACTGACATGGGGTTGGCCACGGATCCTGAGCACGTGATGACCTCCGCACAGGCAGCTGTTTTGATGGCTCAGGAAGTGTGCGCACCAGGAGCGAAGGTTCTCGTGCTGGGCACGACCTCCTTCAAGGAGCTGGCCGCCGAAGCAGGTTTCCAGGTAGTCGAGTCTGCAGACGATCAGCCAGCCGCGGTATTGCACGGACACAACCCGGAGACCGGCTGGGCGCAGCTCTCAGAGGCCGCGCTATCAATCCGACAGGGCGCGGTGTACCTCGCCTCGAACTTGGACACGACGCTCCCTATGGAGCGCGGTCTGCACGTAGGTAACGGTTCCATGGTTGCGGCTGTCGTGAGCGCAACAGGAGTCACCCCACGTTCGGCAGGCAAACCCGAGCCGGAAATGTTCCGCCTGTCCGCCGACAAGATTGGTTCTAAGACTCCGTTGGCGGTGGGCGACAGGCTCGATACTGACATTGCTGGTGGAATCGCTGCCGGAATGGACTCACTCCAGGTGATCACCGGCGTGAGCGGTCATCGGGACATTCTCAATGCGCCTCCGCACCAGCGCACGACGCTCATCGCAGACGATATGCGTGGCCTGTTTGTTGAGCGTGACGAACTCCTGCCCGGTGCCCAAGGCGGATTCACGGCAACGCTCGACGGCACGACGCTCACCATCGATGGCGGCACTCCAGATAGCACCAGCATTCAGGCATTTCGTACCGCTCTCGGCGTTGTCTGGCAATTCGAGGACGCGCGCGTGGAAGAGATCGTTGGGGTATCGGACGTCGCAAAGCAGGCGGTAGCCACATGGCGGTAGGAGCCCCGATCCCTCGCGACCCACGCAAGCCCGCCACCACCCCGGAGGAGATCGATGACGCCGTGGCGCAGGTGCTGAGCGAGCCCACATCGACGCTCAAAGAAGAAGCAGAGGCCCTGGCGCGGGCCCACGACATCGTGCACAACGCGCTGCAATAAGGCAAAAGGACAGGTAATGGTAGCCAGGAGACGGCTCGATGCAGAGCTCGTACGTCGCAAAATCGCTCGCTCGCGGGAGCACGCCACGGAACTCATTCGTGGCAGGCACGTGTATGTCGCGGGCATTCTTGCGCTCAAACCCGCAACAGTGGTCGAGCCAGATGTCTCCATCCGCGTCGATGAAGCAGCAAACGACGATTGGGCATCCCGCGGCGCCCACAAACTACTCGGGGCGCTGGAAGCATTTGAACCGCATGGCCTGAGCCTTAAGGGAAAGAAAGTGCTGGACGCGGGTGCTTCTACCGGCGGCTTCACCGACGTCTGCCTGCGTCGCGACGCCCGCGAGGTAGTCTCCGTCGACGTCGGCTACGGCCAGCTCATCTGGCGCCTACAAAACGATGACCGCGTGCGCGTCGTCGACCGCACCAATATCCGCCACCTCACCCTCGAGCACACCGACGGCCCATGCGACGCGATGGTGGGCGACCTGTCGTTCATCTCGCTCGAGCTGGTGTTGCCGGCGATTGTGGCAGCGCTTAACGACGGCGCCGAGCTGCTTCCCATGGTCAAGCCCCAGTTTGAGGTCGGCAAGGATCGGCTTGGAAACGGAGGCGTGGTGCGCAGCCCAGAGCTGCGCGCAGAGGTGACGACGTCTGTGGCAATGGCAGCGCAGCAGCTCGGGCTGAGCCTCAAAGGGGTTGTGGCCTCGCCACTGCCGGGGCCATCGGGCAACGTTGAATACTTCTTGTGGCTGGTCAAAGACGGTGGCGCAGCTGCGCTATCGGAGGAAGAAGTGGCCGCGATGGTGGCGACCGCAGTTGAGGAAGGACCCCAATAATGCGTGAAGTTCTGCTCGTCCCGCACACCGGGCGCACCTCGAACTTGGAATCCGCCGCGGTTGCAGCTCGTCAGCTGCAAGACGCCGGCATTGCCGTGCGCTTGATGAGCGGCCCCAATGAAGACGCTATTAAGGGACATCCGGTGCTCTCCCAGTTCCCGCTCTTTGGGCACGTCGAGGCCGCCACCGCTGGTGTTGAGCTGGTGCTGGTGCTAGGCGGCGACGGTACATTCTTGCGTGCTGCCGACCTTGCACACAGCGCTGACCTGCCGGTCCTGGGCATCAACCTTGGGCACATCGGTTTCCTCGCCGAATGGGAGGCGGACTCCATGGAGGAGGCCATCGCCCGGGTGATCGCTAAGGACTACCGCGTGGAAGACCGGATGACGCTCAAAGTGGTCATTCGCGACGAAGATCGCAACGTCCTCGCCCGTGGTTGGGCGCTGAACGAGGTCAGCGTGGAAAACCTCAACCGTCGGGGCGTCCTCGATGCCACGCTGGAAGTGGATTCTCGCCCGGTGAGCAGCTTTGGCTGCGACGGCGTGCTAATCTCCACCCCGACTGGTTCGACCGCCTACGCTTTTTCCGCGGGTGGTCCGGTGCTGTGGCCCGAACTTGACGCGATCCTGGTGGTCCCCAACAACGCCCACGCGCTCTTTGCCAAGCCCCTCGTGGTCAGTCCACACTCTCGGGTGGCGGTGGAGTCCCATAATGCCCCGGCTGTCGCCATCATGGACGGGTTCCGTACCTGCGACCTGCCACCAGGCGCGCGCGTCGAGGTACTTCGTGGCGACCGTCCCGTGCGTTGGGTGCGCCTAGATAATCTGCCTTTCACCGACCGCCTCGTGCGCAAGTTCCGCCTGCCTGTCGACGGCTGGCGCGGCCCAGCCGCCTGACCGTGTTGGGCTAAGGTAGGAGACTATGCTCGGAGACATTGCAATCGAGAACTTAGGCGTGATTTCGTCCACCTCGCTTGAGTTTTCCCCAGGACTCACCGTCCTCACCGGCGAGACGGGTGCTGGCAAGACGATGGTCGTGACCGGTCTGCGACTGCTCAGCGGCGCCCGAGCCGATGCCTCCCGCGTGCGAACGGGCTCTGATCAAGCAGTGGTCGAGGGACGATTCTATGTCGACGATCTCAGCGAGTCTGCGCGCGCGACGATGGACGCAATTCTGTCCGAAACAGGTGCGCGTTCAGATGAAAATGGGGAAGTGATCGCCACTCGCGTGGTCAATTCCACGGGCCGGTCCAAGGCTCACCTCGGGGGACGTTCCGTCCCGGCTGCGACCTTGGGCGAGTTCTCCGCCGAAGTGCTCACCATTCACGGCCAAAACGACCAACTGAGGTTGCTCAGTCCGGTGGCTCAGTTGGAGGCATTGGACCGAGCAGAACCGAAAATCGCTGGACTACTTGCGTCTTATTCCGAAGCTTTCAAGACGTGGCGCGCGTTGGCCCGCGACTTCAAACAGCGCACGGAAAAACGCCGTGAACTGGCCCAAGAGATTGATCGCCTGAAGTTTGCGCTGGATGAAATCGACGCCATCGCTCCCGAGGCGGGGGAAGACGAAGAGCTCGTTCAGCTCATTCGCCGTCTCCAGGATGTAGATAGTCTGCGAGATCAGGCGCAGTCGGGCCTTTCCGCGATCGACGGCCTCGAAGATAGCGACACACAGGGTGCTATCGATCTCGTGGGAACAGCCGAGCACGCACTCACTGGGTCTGACGATCCCGCATTGGCGGAGCTAGGGCAGCGCCTGAGCGCGATTACAAGCGAGCTCAGCGACATCTCCCGCGAACTCAGCAGCTACCTTGAGGGGCTGCCCGCCGATCCGGCTGCGCTTGAGTCGAGTTTGCAACGCCAGCAGGAACTCAAGTCGCTGACCAGAAAGTACGCCCCGGATATCGCCGGTGTGTTGTCCTGGCGCGACAAAGCTGCCGCCAAATTGCTCAGCATTGATGTGTCCTCGGAGGCACTGGACAAGCTGAAGGCGGAGGTAGACCAGGCCAAGAAAACCATGCTGACCGCCGGTGCGCGTTTAACTAAAGCCCGCGCGAATGCAGCCAAGGATCTTGCTAAGCAGGTGACCACTGAAATCCAAGGCTTATCAATGCCAAAGGCACGGTTCGAGGTTTCCCTGAACCCTGTGAAGCCGAGTATCACAGGCATGGATGAGGTCGAGTTTCGGCTGGCAGGCGCCCCGGAGCTGGAGGCTCGGCCACTGGCGACCTCCGCCTCTGGCGGTGAGTTGTCCCGCGTGATGCTAGCCCTGGAAGTCATCCTCTCCGCGGGTACGAGTGGTGGCACGCTGGTCTTTGACGAAGTCGATGCCGGCGTTGGTGGCAGGGCTGCCGTTGAAATCGGGCGTCGCCTAGCCCGGCTGTCACAACGCGCACAGGTGATCGTCGTGACGCACCTGCCACAGGTGGCGGCCTACGCGGACACCCACCTCCACGTATCCAAAGAGGTCACCGATGCCACGCAGCGCTCCGGGGTGGAAACCCTCAAGGGGGATCGGCGCGTCGAGGAGCTCGCGCGCATGCTCGCGGGCCTAGATGACACCGATACCGGCCGCGCTCACGCCCAGGAGCTGCTGGAGCGGGCGAGCGCAGAGCGAAAGTCTATGGGGCAAAAATAATCGGCTCTCCCCGCGCGCCTGACCCAGCTCCAAGCGAGTTGCCACCACAATGGTGCGCATGAGTCTGTTTTCTCGCAACTCCGATCTGCCGGGCCTGACCGCCACGCTCCGCGACCTTTCCCTGGGTGCGAAGCGCGCAAAGAAGCTGAGCCAGGGCGACATCGCGTTGGTCGATGCGCCGGACATGGGCCGGGCATTTGCGCAGCAACTCGCTGACGCGCAGCCCGCCGCCGTCATCAACATGGCCCAGTTCACCACGGGCGCCATGCCGAATGTTGGCCCACAGATCCTCCTCGACGCCGGGGTCACCCTGGTCGAGGGCGTCGGCGAAAGCATCCGCGACCACGCCAAGGACGGCAAGAAGGTCCGCCTGACTGAGGATGGCCAGTTGTTCCTCGGTGAGCGCAGCATCGCCTCCGGCGCCGTCGTCACGCCCGAGTCCGCAGAGGCATCGTTCACCGACGCGCAGCAGACCTTGGTGGACCACATGGAGGCCTTCTTCGGCAACACCATCCAGTTCCTGCATTCCGAATCGCCCCTGCTTATCGACGGCCTCGGCATCCCCGACACCGGCGTCAACTTTGCCGATCGCAAGGTGCTCGTGCTCAGCCCAGGCCAGGGCCACCGCGATCAGCTGAAGCGACTCCGCAATTTCATCCGCGAATACGAACCAGTGTTGATCGGCGTGGATGGCGCGGCAGATACCTTGGTGGAGTCCGGTTACACGCCAGACCTCATCGTGGGCGATCCGTCCAACATCGGCAATGATGCGCTCCGTTCGGGCGCGAAGGTAGTGCTTCCGGCGGGCCCAGACGGGCATGCCCCAGGTTTGGAGCGCATCCAGGATCTTGGCATCGGCGCGATGACCTTCCCAGCGGCATCCGACTCGGCCACCGACCTTGCGCTGCTGCTGGCTGACTACCACCAGGCCTCCACGATCGTGGCCGCGGGTTCCAAGCTGGACCTGAGCGAGATTTTCGCCGGCGCTTCCTACGCAACGCCATCTGCGCTGCTCACCCGCACCAAGCTCGGCAGCAAGCTTATCGACGGCGATACCGTGGCCAACCTCTACACCGTCAACCGCAGTGGCGGTGCCAGCGGTTGGATCTGGGCACTGCTCGGCATCCTGGTAGCGATCGCTGTCATCCTCGCCATCGCGGGACTGAGTGGCAACGGCGCATTCGTGGACAACCTCATCGACACTTGGAACAACATTGCGGTGGAGTTCCAAGGGCTGTTTAAGTAGCGGCAGGAGAAGCTAAATGGCTAAGAAGAAGCGTCCAACTGGCACCGCTATCGCAGGTCTAGCATTCGGTATCGCACTGGGCACCGCTTTTGGTACCTATGTTTTGTCCCCGAACCTGCCAGGCGGGGCCAACGAGGAAAGCCACAAGGCTGTGGCTGAACTAGCTGAGGCCAAGTCCGAGGCCGCGATCAATGATGCCCAAGCCAGCGCGGCTGATTCCTACATTGCCGCTACAGCGGGTGACACTGTTTCGAATGCACTCAAAGATCGTCCGGTACTGATTTTCCGTACTGCGGATGCCAACGAGGACGATGTGAAGGCAGTGACCGAGCTGCGCACCAAGTCGGGTGCGAAGGATGCGGGCACTATCACGCTGACCGAGAAGTTCTTCTCCATGGACGGCGCCGATCCGCTCAAGTCTATCGTGGCTAACACGTTGCCTGCGGGCGCGCAGCTGTCTACCACCCAGCTTGACCCGGGCACTCACGCCGGCGAAGCCTTGGGCGCGGCGCTGCTGCTCAACAAGGACAACGGCGAGCCACTGGCCAGCACCGAAGACCGTGCACTGCTGCTTAAGGCGCTACGCGATGGCGGCTACATCAATTACCCAGATGGCACCGTCCTGCCAGCTCAGCTGGTTATCGTTATTACCGGCGACTCGGACGGCGTGGGCGATAAGAACTTCGCTGCCGTCCACCAAGCTACGTTTGCCAAGGCCCTGGATAAGAAGGCCAACGGGGTGGTCGTGGCAGGTCGCGTGAACACCGCCGCAGAAAACGGCGTGATTGGTCAGTTGCGCAAGGACGCTCAGTCTGGCGTTTCTACCGTGGATTCGGTGGACCGCGCTTTCGGCCAGATTGCCACTATCTTGGCCGGCCGGGAGCAGTTGGAGAACAAGCAGGGCGACTACGGCACCGCCAACGATGTCGACGCTGTCTCCCCAGGTAAGCCAAAGGACTAGTCGCCATGCACAACTTTGAGGTTCGTTCGTCGGAGTTGCTGCTGGATTCTCCGATTATCGCGGTGCGTCGCGACGCGGTAGTCATGCCAGGTGGCGAGGTGGCGAACCGGGAGATCGTCGAGCACTTCGGCGCCGTCGCGATCTTCGCCTTCGACGGCGAGAAGATCCCACTGGTGCGCCAGTACCGTCATTGCGTGAAGCAGCGTCTGTGGGAGCTGCCTGCCGGCATTCTCGATGTCGCGGACGAGGATCCTTTAGAGTGTGCCAAGCGTGAGCTGCAGGAAGAGACTGGACTGGCGGCCACCAACTGGTCCCTTATTGTAGACCTAGTCAGCAGTCCCGGCTTTTGCGAAGAATCCATTCGAGTATTCCTCGCTACCGACCTGTCCGAGGTTGAGCGCCCGGAGCCGGAGCACGAAGAGGCCGACATGCAGCTGGAATGGTTCACTTTGCAGGAGGCC
The DNA here is from genome assembly GCF_009734385.1 of Corynebacterium kalinowskii. Lineage (NCBI taxonomy): Bacteria > Bacillati > Actinomycetota > Actinomycetes > Mycobacteriales > Corynebacteriaceae > Corynebacterium > Corynebacterium kalinowskii. The sequence continues at coordinate 1,113,211 of NZ_CP046452.1, forward strand.
GTGGACATGGTGCTGCGCGGAGAGATCGTCAACGGCATTGCCATCGCCGCGATCATGACCGGCGCTAGGCTCATCGAATCCGGGAATACCGGACGCTCCACCGATGAGCCGTTCGAGCTGCGCCCGACGTCGATGGCCGAGCGGCGCAAAGCTGCCGGCCTGCACGCCGACATGAAACGTCTATGAGTTCTTCCGCACGCGAGATAGCCGAGGAATGGCTCAGCCACCTCGCTGTGGAACGCGGGGCTTCGCCCAACACTCTTTCCAACTACCGACGCGACCTCGAGCGATACCTAACGTGGCTCGAGTCCATTGGCGTCTCTGACCTATCTGCAGTGACCTCTAACCAGTTGGAGGAGTATGTCGCTGACCTGCGGCGCGGGGATCCGTCGACGGGAAGGCGGCCGCTCGCGGCGTCGTCAAGCGCGCGTGCCCTCGTCGTGGCCCGCGGTTTGCACAAGTTCGCGGTGGCGGAAGGGACGCTGGCGGTGGATGTGGCGGCGTCGGTCTCGCCACCCGCAGCGGCCCAGCACCTGCCGGACACGCTCAGCATTGCCGAAGTGAGCGGGCTTATCGACGCCACCAGCACCGACACCCCCATTGGTCTGCGCGATAAGGCTCTGCTCGAATTGCTGTACGGCACAGGTGCCCGGATTTCGGAGGTGACTGGGCTGACTGTTGACGCAGTGCACGCCACCGAGGGGATGCTGACGGTGACGGGCAAGGGGGATAAGCAACGGTTGGTGCCGCTGGGGTCGATGGCTCGCAAGGCGGTGTCCGACTATTTGGTCCGGGGGAGGCCGGCGCTGTCTAAGGGGAAGACCCATGCGCTGCTGCTCAATAAGCGGGGCGGTCCGCTGTCTCGGCAAAGTGCGTGGGGGATTATCAAGGATGCCGCGGCTCGGGCGGGGATTGAGAAAGACATTTCGCCGCACACGCTGCGGCACTCGTTTGCGACTCACTTGCTTGAGGGCGGGGCGGACATTCGTGTGGTTCAGGAGCTGCTGGGGCATTCCTCGGTGACCACGACGCAGATTTACACCCATGTGACGGCGACGAATCTACGCGATGTGTGGCGGCAGTCGCACCCACGTGCTTGATAGCGGACTGCGAGCTTCGCGGTCCCAGTCAAGGGTGGGTGCTATACTCGGCGCGACGCGCGCTCAATACTGCCGTTTGGGATGCGGGGAATGTATCCTGGTAATCACAAGTATGTGATTTGTCGTGCAATGCAGTCGGCACCAACGGAAAAGTTAAGGAAGAAGGGTTGATTCATGGCGAACTCGAAGCAGGGTGGGACGTCCGCGCTGTTCGACGCCTCAGGGCCGGAGCTTGGCCTCACCGGGCGCCCGATCCGCGAACTTCCTGAACCAGCCCCGCTGGACACCCATGGTCCGGCAACTATCGTGGCGATGTGTAACCAAAAGGGTGGGGTGGGCAAGACGACGTCCACTATCAACCTAGGCGCCTGCCTCGCTGAGCTGGGTCGCAAGGTGCTGCTCGTAGACCTTGACCCGCAGGGTGCGCTTTCCGCGGGCCTGGGGGTGCGACACGACGAGCTCGATCTGACGATTTACAATTTGCTCGTCGATCACCACACCTCCATCTTCCACGCCATTCACAAGACAAACGTTTCTGGACTCGACTTGGTCCCGGCGAACATCGACCTCTCGGCAGCCGAGATCCAGCTGGTGAACGAAGTTGGCCGCGAGCAGACGCTGGCCCGCGTACTGCGCCCAGTGATGAAAGACTATGACTTCATTATCTTGGATTGTCAGCCATCCCTCGGCTTGCTCACCGTCAACGCGCTCGCTTGTGCCCACGGCGTGATCATCCCGATGGAGTGCGAGTACTTCTCCCTCCGCGGACTTGCTCTGCTCACGGACACCGTGGAGAAGGTGCGCGATCGTCTCAACTTCGACCTCGACGTGCTCGGCATTCTGGTGACCATGTTTGATCGCCGCACCTCGCACGCCCGCGAAGTGATGAACCGCGTGGTGGAAGTTTTTGGTGACCAGGTCTTTGACACCGTCATCACCCGCACCGTGCGTTTCCCCGAAACCTCTGTCGCGGGCGAGCCAATCATTTCTTGGGCACCGAAGTCTCAGGGCGCTGAGCAGTACCGCAACCTAGCCCGCGAAGTCATTGAGCGTACGGCCTAGGCTTTCGCCTCCGCTTCCCGACGGCGCAGCGGAGCAACCAGAAATCACGGGCTTTCAGGTTGCCCTGAAAAACTTTGAGGGTCCTTTTGACCTGCTCTTGCAGCTGATTTCAGTGAAGAAACTCGACGTCACCGAGGTGGCGCTGTCTCAAGTGACCGATGAGTTCATCGCTTACACTCGGGCCTTGGGGGAGACCGCGGACCTCGACGAAGTCACAGAGTTCCTGCTGGTCGCCTCCACTTTGCTAGACCTCAAGGCAGCTCGCCTCATCCCGCGTGGCGAAGTGGAGGATCAGGAAGATCTCGCGCTGCTGGAGACCCGCGACCTGCTCTTTGCCCGCCTGCTGCAATACAAGGCGTACAAGCAGGTGGCGGACATGTTGGCCGAGTGGCAGCGCCGCGCGCAACGACGCTACCCACGCGAAGTCTCGCTGGAGCCCCAGTTTGTGGACCTGCTGCCACCGGTGACCATCGGAAAGTCTCTGGCCCAGTTCGCCGAGATCGCTGCAGGTGCCTTCCGCCCCAAAGCCCCGGAGCTCGTGGGTACCGACCATATCCACCAGGTGGCGGTATCCGTACCGGAGCAGGCCGGAAAAGTGCTGGATACCCTGAGACTTGCGGGCAAGGACACCTGGCTCACCTTCGCCACGCTCACCCGCGACTGCACCCTCACCATGGAAAAGATCGGCCGATTTCTCGCCCTGCTCGAGCTGTACAAAGCACGCGCCATCGGAGTGGAACAGGAAGAATCACTCGGCGAACTACGCGTGGCGTGGACCGGCATCGATGTCGACCCCGCCGTGGTCGCCGCGGCGAATTGGGAGTAAAGACTGGCGGATGCGTTTTGTTTGCACCTTGCGCCTTTGATCATCTTGCTAGTAGCTCACTAATCAAGCGAACGAATTGTGACTTAATTTCGAGTCAGCTCAGCCGCAGCTCGTATTTTCCTCAACGATGAGTATCCCATTTAGCAAGCAAAACCATTCTTGCAAATGCATACCAGCGTTTCCATGGATCCCATTAGAGTTCTTATCGAACGAGAATAGATTGGATTAGATCTTTTCGTGCCAGCTGAGTTCTATCATTTAAAGGTTGAATCACAATGAAGAAACTCATCTTTACTTACGATCTTGTCTTTTCCAATTACCAGCTGACCCGGCTGCAGGCGACCTATGCTGTCACCAGTTGTCTCTGTATCGTAACTAATTGCGTCATGGCCGACTGCCTCAGCGCGGATACGGAGAGTTCTGGACCCAGATTCTGGAAGCACTTTCGGTGTCCCAGCCCAGTCTCCATTCAAGGAATTTGGGTCAAGAGTAAACGGTTCAGGATGCGATTTCGAAGATTCGGCAGCAAAGAAGAAGTTCTTCGGAGTGCTTTCTCCCATTTCTTCTTGCAACGCGTAAACGGTAACTCGGTTAATTGGGAGACCACACGGGTTGAAGGAGAGGAGTACTTGACCAGATTCATCCTTAGTGACGGCGACTTTTCCCACAAACTGTGTGTCTATGGCATTGCCGCACGCTACCAAAAGTACAGTCGACGCCAATGCAAATCCGAGAGTTTCGAGTTTTTTTAAGTAGCGTGTCATTGCTTGTCCTTTAAAGGAGATGGGCTCGAAGTTGGCAGTGGGATAACTGTTGCCTGGCAATGACTTTAAAGTATTGTGGAAAAAACTTTTTTTGATGTGGTGAAGTTGAATGCTCCAACAGGCTCGTTCGCCGGTTGACCGCGTGCAATAACTCAGGAGAGGCTGGGTAAACTTAACGCCTATGACCCTCCCCGCGATTTCCCAGCTCCGCTCTCAACTGGAGTCGATGCTCCTGGTTGTTGATTCTCCGATTACTACTTCGGTGTTGGCCAAGGTTCTTGAACAGGACGAGGCTTCTGTCAAAACAATCCTGCAGCAGTGGCAAAGTGAACTCGACGAGCGGGCCAGCGGCATTGAGCTGCGGGAATCGCCGGAGGGGTGGCGCTTGTACACCAGGAAAGAAAACGCTGGGGTCGTCGAAAAGCTCGTGCTCGATGGCAGCCAGACGAAGCTCTCGCGCGCGGCCCTGGAGACGCTCGCGGTGGTGGCATATCGCCAGCCCGTCACCCGTGCGCAGGTCGCGGCGGTGCGCGGTGTGAACGTGGATGGCGTGATGCGCACGCTGGAGCTGCGCGGGCTGATTCGTGAGGTGGAATCCGAGGGGCTGGCGAACCAGTACGAAACCACCGAGCTGTTCTTGGAGCTCATGGGCATCGATTCGCTGTCCAGGCTGCCAGATTTGGCCCCGCTGCTGCCCGATGTGGATTCTATCGACGAGGAATACTAGACTTGAACACCGTTCAATGAACGGAGTTCTCATGCGCCCAGAAGACATCGTCGCCTTCGACCAAGCCCACTTGTGGCACCCCTACGCGCCCACACCCGCGCCGATGGATCCGCTGCCGGTGGCGTCGGCAAGCGGCGTGCACCTCACGCTCACTGACGGCCGCAGGCTTATCGACGGCATGAGCTCCTGGTGGGCAGCCGCCCACGGCCACTCCCATCCAGCACTGGTGAGCGCTGCGCACGAGCAAATTGATCGGATGAGCCACGTCATGTTCGGCGGACTGACACACGAACCTGCCGTGAAGCTGGGGGAGCGACTGGTCAGGCTCACCGGGCTGGACAAGGTGTTTTATGCCGATTCCGGTTCTGTGTCCGTAGAAGTGGCAGTGAAGATGGCGCTGCAATACCAGCGCGGCATGGGACACCTTGAGCGAAACAAGCTGCTCACCTGGCGTGGCGGCTACCACGGGGATACCTTTGCACCGATGTCCGTGTGTGACCCGGAGGGCGGCATGCACGCGCTGTGGCGGGGGACCATCGCGGAGCAGAAATTCGCACCGGCGCCTCCTGCTGGCACTGATTTCAATGACTACATAGAAACTTTCGAGTCTTGCATCGACGAGACGGTCGCCGCTGTGATCATCGAGCCCGTGGTCCAGGGGGCCGGCGGCATGCGATTCCACTCCCCGGATTTAGTGGCGGAGATCAGGCAACTGTGCACCAAGCACGGCATCTTGTTCATAGCCGACGAAATCGCCACCGGCTTCGGGCGCACCGGCTCGATCTTCGCCTGCCAGGCGGCTGGGGTGAAGCCGGACATCATGTGCGTAGGCAAAGCCCTGACCGGCGGTTTCATGACCCTTGCTGCAACGCTCGCCACGAACGAGGTAGCCGAGGCGATCCAGACCCCGGAAGGCGGCGGCGCACTCATGCACGGCCCGACGTTTATGGGCAACCCGCTGGCTTGCGCGGTCGCCGACACAGCCGTGGAACTCATCGAGGCAGGGGACTGGCAGCACCAGGTCCCGCGCATCGAAGCAGAGCTCAGGGCCGGATTGGAGCCACTATCAGTAGATCCGCGCGTCGCCGAGGTTCGGGTATTGGGAGCCATCGGCGTGGTCGAAATGAAGCAGCCCGTTGATATGCGTGCAACTACCGAAGCGGCCGTTGCCGAGGGCGTGTGGCTGCGACCCTTCGGCAAGCTGATTTACTGCATGCCGCCGTTTATCAGCACCACTGAGCAGGTAACACAGATCTGCCGCGCCATCCGCGCCGCGGTCGAAGCCAACGAGGAGTACAAGAAGTGATTGTCATCATCACCGGCACGAACACTGACGTCGGCAAGACCGCCGTCACCGCTGCGCTGGCGTTAAGGCTCCAAACGGAAGGCTGGGATGTGATTCCAATTAAGCCTTTGCAGACTGGCGAACCGGATGGCGAGGGCGATGCTATGACCGTCAACGCCCTCACCGGGCTGGATACCTTTGAATTTGCGCGCTACCCGGAGCCCCTCGCCCCGAATCTGGCTGCGCGACGCGCTGGGCTGCCACAGGCGTCGATAAGCGAGGTGGCCGCGTGGGTGCGCGAGTTTGATGCACCAGGCCGCGTGGTGTTGGTTGAGGGCGCGGGTGGGTTGCTCGTGCGCCTTGCCGACGACTGGACCATCGCCGACCTCGCCGCGCACCTGCACGCCCCGATGATCGTGGTGACTTCGACAATTCTGGGCTCGCTTAATGTGGCGGAACTGACCGTCGAAGCAGCTCAGCGTAGGGGACTGGAGGTGCTGGGGCTCGTGGGTGGGCGCGTGCAGATTGAAAATGATCTCGCGGCGCAGCTGAACCTTTCCGAGCTCGCGGTAGTAACTGGTGTGCCTTACCTCGGATCCCTGCCCGAGGGTTGCCTGGACCGACTGCCGGAAGTGGCACAGACGCTGCAGCTGCCGGAATTGTTGCTGAAAGACGACTAAATCCGCTAGGCTCTGGGCGTAACTTCAAACTTCATAGATAGGACACATTTCGTGACCACACCCGCTCGCCGAGACGGCACACCGGATAAGAAAAGGCAGCCCCGCAAGGGTCCAAGCACCTCTTCTCGCCCGCGCCGTGGCGAAAATGCTACCCGTCAAACTGCCTCTGACATCTATGTCTCTAAGGCAAAACCATCCCGCCACCAGCACGTTTCCGATAATCACTCCTTCGGAACTGCTGAAGAGGGCGACGGTATTCGCCTCCAAAAAGTGCTCGCCCAAGCTGGCGTCGCTTCCCGTCGCATGGCGGAAAAACTGATCGATCAAGGCCGCGTTGAGGTCAACGGCAAGATCGTGATGACCCAGGGCATGCGCATCGACCCGGACACCGCCATCGTGCGCGTCGACGGCGTCCGCATCCGCATCAACGAGGACCTGCAGTACTTCGTGCTGAACAAGCCATTCGGCGTGCAGTCCACCATGAGCGATGACATGGGCCGCCCATGCATCGGCGACATCGTCGGCGAAAAGCTCGATGCCGGTCAGCGCCTCTTCCACGTTGGTCGCCTCGACGCCAACACCGAAGGCCTGATCCTGCTCACCAACGACGGCGAGCTGGCTAACCGCCTCATGCACCCTTCGTACGAGGTCAACAAGACCTACCTGGCCACCGTTATCGGTGAAATGCGCCCAGCCGACATCCGCACCCTGAAAAATGGCGTCGAGCTTGACGACGGCCCAGCCAAGGCCGACAGCGCCCAGATCATTGAGACCTGGCAGGGCAAGACCATCGTGCGTGTTGACATTCACGAAGGCCGCAAGCACATCGTCCGTCGCCTGCTCAAGGCCGCTGGATTCCCGGTCGAGCGCCTCGTGCGCACCAAGATCCACACTGTGCAGCTGGGCGAGCAGACCCCGGGTGCCATCCGCGCGCTGAATGACGCCGAGCTCGCTTCGCTCTACAAGGTGGTGGAGATGTGATGATCTCCAACATGCCTGAAGAGGGCCTCATCGTCGCCGTCGACGGTCCTTCGGGTGCTGGCAAGTCCACCGCGTGCCGCGCTGTTGCGCGCCAACTGGATGCAAAGTACCTGGACACCGGTGCTATGTACCGCGTCGCCACGTTGCACGTGCTGCGCAAAGGCATTGACCCTGCTGATGAAGCAGCCGTCGTTGCTGCCACTGCCGCATTGCCACTCCAGGTGAACGACGACCCAGCATCCACCGAGGTTTTGCTCTCCGGTGAGGACGTCTCCCGCGAGATTCGTGGTCCCGAAGTGACTAAGTACGTATCGCAGGTGTCGGCGTACCCGCAGGTCCGCGAAAACCTGGTCGCACTGCAGCGCGCATTGGCCGCTGAAGCGCATCGCTGCATCGTTGATGGCCGCGACATCGGCACCACTGTCCTGGTCACAGCGCCGGTGAAGATTTTCCTCACCGCTTCCGCCGAGGTTCGTGCCCGACGTCGCTACAACCAGGATGTTGCCGCCGGTCGTGCTGCTGACTTCGAGGCAGTGCTTGCCGACGTCGAACGCCGTGACGAACTTGATTCCACCCGCGCAGTGTCCCCACTGCGCCCTGCCGAGGACGCGACCATCGTGGATACCTCCGACATGTCATTCGACCAGGTCGTCGACTCACTCATTGAGCTGACGCGAGTGTCAGCATCCGCTGCACAGGAAGGGGCATAAACATATGAGCTCCAAGGATCATGAACTTCACGAAGAAAAAGAAACTACCTTCGTCTACCACACCCAAGGTGGCGAGATCGCTGCTGACAAGGCTTACTCTGATGACGAGGTCGTAGCTCCCGGCGGCGGATATGCCGCCTCCGACTTCGACGCTTCCGACTTCGGTTTCAAGCTCGATGAGGACTTTGACGAGTCCGAGTTCGGCGAGGCGGACTTCGGTGAGGATGACTTTGAAGACGACGAAGATTGGGAAGAAGTCGAGCGCGAATTCGGTCTCGCACCGACCTTCGAAGAGGAAAACCTCTGCACCGTCGCTATTGTTGGCCGGCCTAACGTAGGCAAGTCTTCGCTGACGAACCGCTTTCTGGCGCGTCGCGAAGCAGTGGTGGAAGACCACCCGGGCGTGACCCGTGACCGCATCTCCTACCTCGCCGAATGGACTGGCCAGCGCTTCTGGGTGCAGGACACCGGCGGCTGGGACCCTGACGCCAAGGGCATTCACGGCGCGATCGCTCGCCAGGCGGAGACAGCAATGGCGACTGCCGATGTGATCGTCATGGTCGTCGACGCCAAGGTCGGCATCACCGAAACTGACTCCGTCATGGCTTCCAACCTGCAGCGCGCCGATGTGCCCGTGATTCTGGTGGCCAACAAGGCTGACTCGGACAACATGATTGCCGATGTCGCCGAATTCTGGGGCCTTGGCCTCGGCGAGCCATTCCCAGTGTCTGCGCAGCACGGCCGCGGCGGCGCCGACGTCCTGGACAAAATCCTCGAGCTGTTCCCTGAGGAGCCTCGCCACCCATCGATCGTTCAGGGACCACGTCGCGTGGCGCTCGTCGGCCGACCAAACGTGGGCAAGTCTTCACTGCTGAACAAGATCTCCGGCGAGCAGCGCTCCGTGGTGGACAATGTCGCGGGCACCACAGTAGATCCGGTGGACTCCCTGGTCCAGCTCGACCAGAAGCTCTGGAAGTTCATTGACACCGCGGGCCTGCGCAAAAAGGTCAAGAACGCGCAGGGGCACGAGTACTACGCCTCGCTGCGCACCCGCGGCGTGATCGACGCTGCCGAGGTGTGCGTCATGCTTATCGACGCCTCCGAGCAAATCTCCGAGCAGGACCAGCGAGTCCTCTCGATGATCATTGATTCGGGCCGCGCTCTGGTCATCGCGTTCAACAAGTGGGACCTGGTGGACGAGGATCGACGCGAACTTCTCGACCGCGAAATCGACCTGCAGCTGGCGCACGTCCCGTGGGTAAAGCGCGTTAACATCTCTGCAGCCACCGGCCGCGCGTTGCAGCGCCTCGAGCCTGCGATGATCGAGGCACTGGAGTCTTGGGATCAGCGAGTGACTACGGGGCAGCTCAACAACTGGCTCCGCGCAGTTATCGCGCAGAATCCGCCACCGATGCGCGGCGGTCGCCTGCCTCGCGTACTCTTTGCCACCCAGGCATCGACTCGCCCGCCCGTGATCGTGCTGTTCACGACTGGCTTCCTGGATGCTGGTTACCGTCGTTACTTGGAGCGCAAGTTCCGCGAGACGTTCGGGTTCGAGGGCACGCCGGTGAAGATCGCTGTGCGTGTGCGTGAGAAGCGCGGAAAGAAGTAGTTCTTTCACTTTGTGTTGAACGAAGGTATCTGAGTACTGAAACGGGTAGCGATCATTCGGCTTGAATGATCGCTACCCGTTTTTCGTGTATTCGGCCAGCAAGCACGTTTGCTATCGACAAGATTCTTTTCGGTTTGAAAAATCGCTATTGGGTGACAGTCAACGAGCACGTGAGCATGGCATTAATCAAAAGGAGGCAAAGGCAAGTCTAAAAACTTGACCTACGACCAATTTGTGATCCTAATGAGACTTTTGATGAAGTTGCGACTAAAGTAGCCAGTGTTTTGTGTGTTTCACGTGAAACGCCTGGTCATATTGTGAGTATTGGTAAGAATACAACTCTGCAATCAGTCAAGTTCAATGGCTGGATAATGATTGTTTTGGGTGCAAAGTCACGAAATGGTAAAAAATTTTCGTGGTCGTGTTAACGAATCTGTAACCTCAGCGATCTTCTAGTTGTAAGCACAGCGAGACTTTGAAACTCGCACTCTGTAAAGCAAGAAAAGGTAAGAATGAACGTAGAACACTCCATGGCAACGTCGGCAGCTCGTCGACGCCCCTCCGTCGCCAAGCGCGGCGCCGGACTGGTGGGCCTAGCTGTTCTTCTCGCGACCGCAGCCGGTTGCGCAGTGAGCCAGGCGGATACGATTTCGCCTACGCAGCACCGCAACAACACGTCCATCTTCAGTGCAGTCGCCGGCGTCACCACTTCCGAGCTCACTTCTGCGTTCCCATCTACCACCTCAGCTCAGGTTGTTGACGGCACCGTAAAGCCAGCGGTTGACGGCCAGACGGAAGGCAGCCTTGCGGACCTATCGCAGAGCGCAGCGTGGTCGCTCACTCTCGACGAGAAGATTGACGGCATGCGTCTCGGCCCGATGTATGGCTCCGACTCTGTGGCACCGCTTCAGGTTGGCAACGTCATGCTCGTCGGCCTGCGTAGTTCTGTTCTCAACGAAGCCGGTACCGCTGCGTTTTCGATGACTGATGGCTCCCTGCTCTGGCAGGACCGCTCCCTGGAGTGTCAGCGTGTCGATCTCGGCGGCGCTGTGCCATGTCGTCAGAACGCGGGCGAGTGGGCTCCGTTCAACCCAGGTGCGGGCGCGTTCGGCCCAGCCCTCAACCCAGGTTTTGCTCCAGAAGCGTTTGGTTTCGCCGATGGCGTGCTTTACTCGGCTCGCACCAATGGTGCTGGCATGATCGAAGTTGCCGCCGGGACGGTAGAGAACCCTGCCGGGCTGTGGACCGTTGCGGTTCCGCGTTCCGCTGAAGCCATGATTCCGGGCGAAGGCGCTGCCATCCGCGTTGGCGACACTGTGAAGGTCACCATGGGGGCTGCCGAGATTGAGCTGACCAAGGACGGCGCTCCGCTGACTGCTACCGCGCAAGCTGCGCAGCCTGCCGACGGCGCCATGGTTGTCGATATCGAGCAGACCATTGGCGATACCCACATCGCCAACACTGTGGACGACCGCATCAGCTCGGGCACCTGGAGCATTCCATCTCGCGTGGTCTCCAAGAACACCGTCACCGACGGTGAGCGCCTCACCTATGTTGCCGGCGACGATGCCGATGGTTCCAACGTCATCCGCACCATCTCGCTGGTGGATGGCAAGACGGTGTCGGAGCATTCGGTCGTCGCTAATGCAGCAGAGCCACGCGACATTCAGAGCGCAGCGCGCGGCATTTTTGCCTTCGATAAGCAGTTCTCCCGCATCGCCTACTACCCCGCAGGCTAACGCTCGTAGCGAAACGCATCGCAGCGGTACGGCAGCTGGACCTCGAATTCCGGGGCAAAGCCAAGGTGCTCGTAGAGATACCAGGTCAGGTTTGAAGTCATCTTCTGCCTGACCTTTTCGCCATTTCGGAGCCAGTACGCGCGCGTCGCCATGAGCCGGAACAGGTCCTGCGCTTGCAGTTCTTGCTGCCACTCGGTCCGGATTTCGCGCGCGAGCGACCAAGGCAACGCCACCTCCGGATAGAATCCCGGCTTCTGGACATCTCCGGCATGCATAATTCGCGTCAGCCGATGCACCCACGGCACACGCACATCAAGGGTATTCCACATCAACACCAGCGGTCCGCCCGGCGCGATGATGCGATCCATCTCAGCGCTCGCCCGGGGTACATCCACCCAGTGCCATGTCTGTGCGCTCACTACTGCGGCGACCGAGGCGTCGGGGAGCGCGGTGTCCTCGGCGGTTGCCTGCCACGCGGGCACGCTTATCGACGCCCGCAGCTGCCCCAACATGTCCCGACTCGGATCCAGTGCCCAGACCTCGCCCTTGAGCTGTTCGGTCAGTTTTCCAGTGCCTGCACCGACATCGAGGATCGGTCCTTCTGGCCTGTGTTCTAGAAGTTCCAATGCCTCTGCGGGATACCCCGGCCTGATATCCGCATATGTGTCGGCACCCGCTTCAAAGGCTCTCGCTGCGACCCTGCGCTGCTGCTCAGTCTTAAACAGTGGCATGTCTCTTTGTGAGCGGGGCGGGGTAGTCATGTTAGTAGATTACTCGGTTTATTTTACGGAAAGACGACCTGTGGTTTCGAGATACCAGCGTTGCTAGGTTAGTTCAGATGTGCGTGTGATCTTTAGTGCTCGGTGGATCAAAGTGAATAGGGCTGAAATCAACACTGGACCACCTAAGTAGAGCAATATTCCGAGTGAGAACATGACGGGTTCCCCTGCGTCTTGAATCATGAAGTACGCACCTACCGGTGTCAGCACAGCACCAATTGCGAATAGTAGCCATTGAGTTCGGGTTTTCTCCGCGGAGAGAAATAAAGTGAGGACTGCTGCCAACACACTGCAAATGATGAGCAGGGCTAGCACTGTGAAGAGAACATCACTGGTACCCGGCTGCTTGAGGACAATGAACGCGATAAGGGCTAGTAATCCTTCGGCGAGCGGCATTCTTCTTTGCATAGGTATCAGGATACCCAGAGTGATCTCGAAATCTGACCGGTATCTCAGCAGGTACCTGCAATTACTTAGGCGTTTGTGTCGCGGAGAGACAGATTTCCGAATAATTTGTCGGGCTGACCGGATTTGAACCGACGACCCCTTCACCCCCAGTGAAGTGCGCTACCAAACTGCGCCACAGCCCGTCCGTCTTGCCTTAAAACAAGACTAGAAGCAGATTACAACACACGAAAATACGTGAAGAAATCAGCTCCACTTAGCGCGTGGCGGAGTCCAATTCTGGATCCGTCGCAGCAGCTCAGTGGGGTTATCGGCGACAATCAAGGCATCGACGAAGTTCGGGGCGATGAAGCCTTGGTCGCGCATCTTTTCCAGCATGTCCATCAGTGGTGCCCAAAAGTCGCGGCCGTACAGTGCGACGGGCATGTTGTGGATGCCGAGGATCTGCCAGACCCATGCCTCGAAAAGCTCTTCCAGGGTTCCGGCACCGCCAGGCATGGCAATGAAAGCATCGCCAAGTTCGGCCATGCGGCTCTTGCGCTCATGCATGGAGTTCACGACTTCCAATGACTGCACTCCATTGTGGGCAAGCTCCTTGTTCGCTAACCCCTCCGGAATGATTCCGTCTACATGACCGCCACCGGCTAGCACCGCGTCGGCGATGGTGCCCATCAGTCCGATTTTTCCGCCACCGTAGACCAGGCCAATCCCATGTGAAGCCAAAATCGACCCAAGCTCGGAAGCCATGGATGTGAAAGCCGGGGAGTTGCCCGATGCCGATCCGCAAAACACGGTTACTTTGCGCACAGCCGGTCGCAAAGTAGGAAACACTTCCTCGGCCAGCAGTGGTGCCAATGCGACATGAGAGGAGTCGGGGTCAACCCAAGCAATCTCATCGATCTCGGCGGCGGGCGATGGAGCGTCGAGAAGCGCGGCGGTGAATACTTCGGCCTCGACGGTGGCGCCTTCCTCGTTGGCTGCGGGCGCGGTGAAGGAGCCATAAGGGGCGAGCGAGGTGAGATGCACGCCGAGCTCTTCGTACGCCTCTCGGACAGCGGCATCAGCGAAAGTCTCGTCGGGCTCGGGCTTGCCACCTGGGAACATGAACAGGGAAGTCCCGCGTTTGCGCACGGTGAGGACTCGTCCGGTCTCGTCGCGGAGAATGACGGCCGCTACTTTAATGTTCTGCATGGTAGACCCATTTCCCATCAATGCGGACGAACGTGGAATGCTCGCGCTGGCTGCCGCGCTGCCCATCGACACGGTAGAACGCCTCAAAGTCAACTGCTCCGGTGCTGTCCAACGGCCCGCCGTCGGTGGTTTCGAGAATATCCAGGCGGTAGAACTCCAGCGGGATGTCGAAGCCGAGCTGGGAAGGCCGAGTGTCGGGGTGCCAGGTACGCAGCAGGTAGTCCTCATCGTGCGTGACGAAGGCCGTATAGCGCGAGCGCATCAATGCCTCAGCTGTGGGTGCGGGCTGCCCGCGGTGATAGCGACCGCAGCACTCGCCGTATGTGAAACCGGTGCCACAGGGGCAGCGGTCGGAGTCTGAAACGGTCACTGGATTTCGTCCCTGATGTCAGCTCCGAGCAGCTTTTCGACGCCACCGGTACCCACCGCGGCTGCCAGCAGGGCGCGCTCCTCGCCGGACAACTCTCCGACTAGTTTCACCGAACGCGTGATGGCGTCGCCGTCGAGGGATACGGTGACGTGGACGTCGTCAAGCGTGCGAATACGCTGTTCGGCAGCGGCGGCGCGCACCGCATTGTTCGTGTCCGTGGCCAGTGCAGACAACATGAGAGATAGAGGTGAGATGTCCAAGTCCTTGCCACCGTCGCTGCGTGGGACATCGGTAAACAGTTCCCGGCCGCCGGAGCGGACAACGGCGCTCATCTTGGTCGACTGCGTGGAGCGTGCCTCGGCGGTGGTCTCTGGAAGCTCGTTCGCTTCCACCGGAGGCAGATAGGTCTGGACCCAGGTGTAAATCACGCTGGCGGCGTGCTGTGCGGCGCCCTCGCGAGTCATGAGATGATCGGCCCGGTCGAGGGAGACCAGGGACTTCGGGTAGCGCGCTACCAGGTAGATCTTCTGCGCGGAATCGATGCCCACCGTCTGGTCGACCGGGGAGTGCAGGATGAGCAGTGGCTTGCGCATGAACCCGATGTAGGCCTCGGGATTGATATCAGCGAGGTCCTCCAGGTAGCTGCGGGAAATCGTCAGCTCACGCCCGCCGAGGGTGACGGGTACAGCGCCGGTCTCATCAACCTCGCCGATCTTGTCCGCAAAGTGCAGCACGGAGTGCGCAGGGTCAAACGGAGCGCCCATTGTCGCCACCGCGCGGATCGACGGCATATCCGTCGCAGCCTTAATAGCGACCGCGCCGCCGAGGGAATGCCCGATCAGCAGGGTTGGGGCTTCGTAGTTGTCGGCCAGCCACTGAGCTGCTGCCTTGAGGTCAGCGACATTCATACTGAAAGAGGAATTCGCGAAGTCTCCCTCAGACTGTCCGAGCCCCGGGTAGTCAAAGCGCAGGCAGGCGATGCCGTGCTCGGCCAGCCACTTGCAGGTACGAGCAGCGGCCGGGGTAAAGCGGCTGCCGGCGAAACAGTGGGAGAACAGTGCCCACGCACGGGGTTTGGTTTCGGGCAGGTCAATCGTTCCAGCAAGGGTGTAACCGGCGCTGCTGGGGAAGGTCACACTGATCGAATGCACTGGGTTTCTCCCTTTGGGTGAGGGGCAAGAATGGGGCAACGACAGCAATCCTAACGAATGTTGAATCAGTGCGTTTGAATGCGACCGGCTTACCCAAGTGCAATGAGCGGGCGCGATACAGTGGGAGGAATAAGCAGCAGGAAAGAAGGTCATCTGATGGATTGGTTGTGGAAGGCGCTCGGCGGAAAGTCGGGTCGAAATCAAAAGCGCAGTCAGGCGATTGTCGATCGTGCGCAAGCCGCGACGGACGAACTCGGCCAGCTCAGTGACGCCGAACTCGCCCAGCGTGCGCGCGACGTTACCGCTGGCAGTGCGCTGCAAGACCCAGCTGAGTTCCTTGCCATCCTGGGGATCGCGACCAAGCGGACGCTCGGCATCGAGCCGTTCGCGGTGCAGTCCCAGGCCACGCTGCGCCTTCTCGAAGGCGACGTCGTGCACATGGCCACCGGTGAAGGTAAGACACTGGTCGGTGCGATGGCCGCCACCGGCTATGCCCTCATGGGCAAAAGCGTGCATGCCATCACTGTGAATGACTACCTTGCCCATCGCGATGCGGAATGGAACCGACCCCTCGTCGAGTTTTTCGGACTGACGGTCGCCAGCATCACGGAGGCGATGGATGCGACTGCGCGTCGAGAAGCTTATGCCTGCGACATTGTGTACGGGCCGGTCAACGAGATCGGCTTCGACGTGCTGCGCGACCAGCTCATTACCTCCCGCGACCAGGCAGTACAGCACGGCGCGGACGTCGCGATCGTGGACGAAGCCGACTCCGTGCTCGTCGACGAAGCCCTGGTTCCTCTGGTGTTGGCAGGCGCTGAACCAGGCACTGCACCGACGGGACAGATTACCCAGGTGGTGCGCACTTTAGTAGAAAAACGCGACTTCACCATCGATTCGGATGGCCGCAACGCCTTCCTCACCGACGATGGAGCGCACCGGGTGGAAAAGGCCCTGGGCATCGCCTCGCTTTTCGACGACGAGCACGTCGGCACCACGCTGGTCCAAGTCAATCTCGCCTTGCACGCCCGCGCGCTGCTCATTCGCGATGTCCACTACATTGTCCGCGACGGCAAAGTCCAGCTGATCGATGCCTCCAAGGGGCGTGTTGCCGACCTGCAGCGCTGGCCCGATGGCATCCAAGCGGCCGTGGAGGCTAAAGAGGGCCTGGTGGTCACCGACGGTGGCCGCATTCTGGATTCCCTGACTTTGCAGGCACTCATGGGGCGCTATCCACTGGTGTGCGGCATGACCGGCACCGCCGTGGAAGCCACTGACCAGCTGCGCCAGTTCTACGGCCTGCGGGTGTCCGTGATCGAGCGCAACCGCGAGCTCCGTCGCTTTGATGAAGCCGACCGCATTTACGCCACGGCTGAAGACAAGCAGCGCGCTATCGTTGCGGAGATCGCTGCGCTGCGTGAAACGGGACGACCCGTCTTGGTGGGCACCCACGACGTTGCCGAATCGGAAGCCCTGGCGGACGCGCTCACCGAGCTCGGCATTGAAACTACGGTGCTCAATGCAAAGAACGACGCGGAAGAGGCCCGGATCATTGCCGAAGCCGGCGATATCGGGCGAGTGACTGTGTCCACCCAGATGGCTGGTCGTGGCACGGACATCCGCCTCGGCGGCGCCGACGAAGCCGATCGCGACCAGGCAGTTGCTCTGGGTGGCCTCGCTGTGATTGGCACCGGACGCCACAAGTCCTCCCGCTTGGACAATCAGCTGCGCGGTCGCACTGGTCGCCAGGGGGATCCCGGTAGTTCGGTTTTCTTCGTCTCGCTCGAGGACGATGTCGTCGTCTCTGGTGGCGAAGGGGAGAACCACACTTTTACCCCGGACGCATCGGGGCGCATTGATTCCAAGCGCGCCCAGCAATTTGTGGACCACTGCCAGCGCGTCACTGAAGGCCAACTGCTGGAAATCCACGCCCAGACCTGGAAATACAACAAGCTCATCTCCGACCAGCGCACCATCATCGATGAACGCCGCAGCGCACTTCTGGACACCCCGCGCGCCTGGGAAGAGCTCAGTGCCCGTAGCCCGGAGCGCGCGGCTCAGCTGGCCGAGCTGCCTCAGCACGTGGTGGAGCAGGCAGCCCGCGACATCATGTTGTACCACCTCGATCGTGGGTGGAGCGACCACCTCGCCCTGCTCGACGATGTTCGCGAGTCCATCCACCTGCGCGCCATCGCCCGCGAAACCCCGCTCGACGAGTTCCACCGCATCGCCGTCACGGAGTTCAAGACGCTGGCACAAGAGGCCGTTGACCAGGCCGTAGCTACCTTTGAGAGCGTGCTTATCGACGGCTCCGGCGCCCACCTGGACGATGCGGGCTTGGCCCGCCCGTCCGCGACGTGGACGTACATGGTGGGGGACAACCCGCTTGCCGAATCGGGAAATTCCTTGATCAATGGCATCGGGGCAATGTTCCGATAAGCAGCGGGTATCCAATTCGTTAGCTAAAACTAGGGGCAGATGGTGCACTTGGTGCAGTAACTACCGCTATGATGGAGCCATTACTTAGATGGTGTACTTCGAAACCAGGAGGTTTAGAAATAATGAGCGACAACACCGGGATTCCTGACGCACAAGTCGAGACCACCTCTGTTTTCCGTGCTGATCTGCTGAAGGAAATGGAATCCGGCACGACCTCCCCGGTAGCAGGTAATGACAATCTGCCTGCTGGTGCAGCTCTGCTGGTGGTCAAGCGTGGCCCAAACGCTGGCTCCCGCTTCCTGCTCGACCAGGAAACCACGACGGCTGGTCGTCACCCGGAGTCTGACATCTTCCTGGATGATGTCACCGTGTCCCGTCGCCACGCTGAGTTCCGCATGAACGATGGCGAGTTTGAGGTCGTTGATGTCGGATCCCTGAACGGCACTTACGTCAACCGTGAGCCAAAGAACTCCCAGGTTCTATCCACCGGTGACGAGGTTCAGATCGGCAAGTTCCGCCTGGTCTTCCTCGCTGGCCCAAAGGCCTAATCTCTCCCGATTCGACGCACCAAGAGCGCTTTATGTAGTCTTTGGTGCGTCTATATCCTATTGCCCGGTTGTTCCTCCTAGTTTCGAAGAGAAGTGAAGCGTGAGCGCTGTTCCTAAATCAGCTTCGTCTCCATCTGCGGTACAGACTCAAAAGGTGAAAGCCCCGCGGATTTCCGCTGCCAAGTCGCCTGCCAAAAAAGCTCCAAAAACCATGTCCATTGGCGTGGTTTTGGATCGTTTGCAGCAGGAGTTCGACGACATCACCGTGTCCAAGATTCGCTTCTTGGAGTCCGAGGGGTTGGTGTCGCCACAGCGCACCGCCTCTGGCTACCGACGCTTCACTGAGGCAGACGTTGAGCGTCTGCGCTACATTCTAATCACGCAGCGTGACAACTACCTACCGCTGAAGGTCATCCGGGAACAGCTCGAGGCAATGGACAACGGCACCGTCACGACGATGCTGTCTGCCAAGGAAGCCAGCCCCATCATCAGCCCGGATAATTTCCGTGCCCCTACGGCAGCTCGTCTGACGAGCGATGATGTTGCGCAGCAAGCCGGTGTGACTCCCGAGGCTGTGGCGCTGTTGGCATCCGCAGGCCTGATCCATGGCGATCGTTCTGGCTTTTTCACTGCCGATGACGTTCGGGTTGTGTCCACTTGTGTCGCCCTGGAGGAATTCGGCTTCGACGTGCGCCAGCTCCGCTCTTTGCGCAACACCGCGCTGCGCCAGGCTGACCTAATCGGTCAGGTAGCCGGGCCAGTGGCATTGTCCAAGAGTGATACTGCCCGCGAGCGCGCCACTGAGCTGTCTCAGCAAATGACGGCGCTCGTGGTGTCCCTGCATGCCTCTCTGGTGAAGAGCGCTCTGCGCGATCAGCTCGGATAATCTCATGGGTTTTATTGCAGTCGAGTATTACGGAGTCACTCCCATTGGTCCGGAGATGTTTCCGTGTGCCCTGCTGCGCTGGGCCGAACGCGGTCGCGTGCTACCCCTGTGGCTAGCTGCTAGCGCCGCCGACGAGCTTGATGTCCGCGATTCCGGGATCACCCCGCGTCGCCCCACCGCACACGATTTGTTGGTGACCACCTTTGAACAGATGGGCGGGGTAGCGGAAGTCCGCCTCATCAGCCAGCATCGAGGGGTGTTCATCGCGTCACTTGTGCTTGGCAATGGGGAAGAGATCGATGCCCGCCCGAGCGACGCGCTCATTATTGCCCGCATTATCGACGTCCCTATCTTGGTCGATGAGGACGTACTCACCGATTCTTCTATTTTCGTTTCTGCATCGGACCTGGTTCGATACTTCGACATTGTCATCGAAGACGCAGTAGCTAATGAAGCCGGTTCTGCATCTGGTGATGTCCAAGCAGATGCGGATTTCGAAGAACTCATGCGCAGCCTTGGCGTATCTGAAGACGACTTACGCGGCGAATAATTCTGTTAGTTCACTTTGACCACGCTTGTGGCAAAAGTTTTTAATGACACGCGTGTGACTAAAGATGACAAAGTGTCTCAATGGCTCTAAACTCTCAACTTAAGGTTGAACTTTAGGGCGTGTCGCAGTGCCAACACTTGACGTTGGTCTAACCTTGCTTGAAGATAAGGGGTAATGCGCCTCGCAGATAATTACAAGGGAGAAATTACGTGGTTAGTCGTAACGATGACATGGAAGAGCGCGCTGTCCAAGGCTCGCTGTTCGACGTGGGACCAGACCAAGAAGTCGGGTACCGCGTACCGATCGCATGCCAGGTAGCTGGCATCACCTACCGACAGCTTGACTACTGGGCGCGCACCAAGCTCGTCGTACCTTCCATCCGTTCCGCACACGGCTCCGGCTCCCAGCGTTTGTACTCGTTCCGGGACATTCTCGTGCTGAAGATCGTAAAGGGCCTCCTGGATACTGGCATCTCCCTGCAGAACATTCGACAGGCCGTCGATAAGCTCCGCGACCTGGGCGTTGATGACCTAGCCAATATCACGCTGGTTTCGGACGGCACCACCGTGTACGAGTGCCGCTCCAACGAAGAAGTCATCGACCTTCTTGCTGGTGGTCAGGGCGTATTTGGTATCGCTGTACCAGGCATCATGAGGGAGCTCACCGGCACGATTTCCGCATTCCCTTCCGAGCGTATCGACGAAGCAAACGAAGTCGTGGCAGACGAGCTCGCTGCCCGTCGCCGTCGCCGCGTAGTCAGCTAGCTTTAGCAACAACAAAGCCGCCTCCAGTCACTGCCGAATTCTCCCCGGCAAGTAGCTGGAGGCGGTTTGCGTTATCAGACTTACAATCCCAACACGCGATCGAGGGCCGCTTCTCGTTCAGCGTCCGACGCTGGCGCAGTGGCAGAGCCGCCGTTTTCGGTAGCCCACTGGGCCAGCTCTTCATCCTGGGCGCCACCACCAATATGGATAATGTGCAGCTGCACGCGGTTAGGGTCGATATCCTTGAGTTTTTCGTTGAGCAAACCTTGAGAACCAGCATCTGAGGTGCCGGTAGTAACGAGCACTACCTTCACCGGTTTGTTGTTATCGGTTGCGACTCGCTGGGCGTAGGGCAGTGCTGCGACAACGGCTTCGTGCGTCTGCGGAGTGCCACCCGTACCAAACCTGGTAACGGCTGCAGCGGCGTTAGCGCCAGCGGAATTGTCATTCAGCGTGACGTTGTTGCGCCAGCCGTGGGTCGTTGTTGCGCTTTGCGGCGAAGAGTAGTTCCACAGGCCGACCTTGTGGCCACCTTCGCCAATCTTCGTGGCGCGCGTGGCGAGGTTCTGAGAGACAGTGGCGAAGTTCAACCCCATCTTCTCGGAGGTATCCACAAGCAGGAGGGTGTCGCTCGGCGCTACGGGCTCTCCAAGCGCTGTCGATTGTTGGGAGGGCTCTGCCGGAAGTGGCGGGGCAGCCAGCGCAGACTGAATCGAAGTCAGCGCTGGTCCATCGACCTTAGTGACTTTCTCTTTGCCAAATTCAATGAAGCTCGCGGCCGCCCGCGACTGTTCTTCTGTCACAGAGTCCGAAGTGTTTACCGCAAGCATGCGAGTAGGCAAGTGGAGGGCAGATGGCTGATCTGGGAAGATGAAGGTGTAGCCTGCTGGAACTTCGCTGCTCACCGTGACAAACGGCTTCTTTTCTTCGATAGCACGCTTTCTTTGGATGGTCATGGCGGGCTTGTCCTCCATGGACCCTGCTGCGATAGCAGAAGCAAGCGCTTGTTCATTTATAAAAACTACATTCTTCAGCTCGGACCAGTTTCGAAACGAAGGATCGCCTGCTTGAGCATCAGGAACGGCAACTCCAATGTCCTTCAAGCCTACGATTGGCCATTCGGTTGTCGTTGCCGATTTGTTCATCCTGCTGAGTGTCATCGTAGTGTCGTGGTTATTGTGGGCGGTGTAGACCAGCGCGGCATTGTTGATAGTTGTGCCGGTGAAGCTCGTTACGCAGAAGTCTTGTATTACCGGGTTGGTATCCAGGTATTCTTCTTGGATTTTTGCCAAAGATGACGTGCTGCCCATGAGGTTATAGGGAATGGTGATCTCGCCAGCAGGGCAGCTTTTCTCATTGGCACGATTGGCAGCGTTTGTGTTGCGCAGTGACATCCAGCCGACACCGACGGCGATGAGGAGCAGCACAGCAATGATGGCGTAGATCAATTCCCGAGCCACACGAGTTTTGCTCTTCGGCGAACGATGGCGACCCATGCTAGTTAACTCCCAAACTCGTTCCTATATTGTTCTAACGTTTCAATTAGATACTGCCTCAAGACTGTCCCTCGCTCGGCGAAGGCGCGCTGTCTGGTGACGTATTCTGCTTTCCCTTCAGCGGTTTCGATGGGAACGACACCGAATCCGAGGCTGCGACAATCATAGGCCGAAGCTTCCATGTCTAGTTGGCGAATCTCCCTAGCAAGCTCAAATGTGTCCAGCCACATCGCGCCCGGAATGATAGGCCCCAGCTTATGAGCCCATTTGTATAAGTCCATACCCGCGTGCAGGCACCCCCGTTGATCACACTCAAACTGGTCCTCACGCGCGAGAACCTTGAAATTCAGTGGACGTGCAGGCTCGGTAAAGAATCGAAAAGCATCGTAGTGAGTACACCTAATGGCGTGGCTGTCCACCACCGCCGCGGTGCCTTCCACCCCTAGCCGCAACGGCAAGGAATGGCGGGGCTGCTCCGTGCGATACACCATTGCCCACTCGTGCAATCCGAAGCAATCAAAATGCGCGGGGTTTGTTTGTGTCCGGGTGAGCAGTTCCAGAATGTACTCGTACGACTGGCCGCGCCGCGCCATGAGCCCTGGGCCGTCGAGGGTCACCGCAGGTCCGGATGGGGTCGTCACCTGGATGTAGTCCCGCCACTGCAAGTGTGGCGGGGTATGGCCGTCGAGAAGCAGGGCACGACCGTAACCAGGGTGCCACCGCGCGAGGATCGCGGGCTTGATGGGGTAGTAGTTGAACAGAAAGTCCCAGACCGGATGGGTCTCGCCCGCTTTGCGACGCCGCAGGTGCTCACGCGTGAGCTCGTGTGCTCGCTCCTCGTGAGCTTCCTGCAAGGACAGCCACTGGTCAGGGGTGAGAACTTCAGTCATTCAGGTGGGTCCAGTCCCTAACCGTACCTACGTACTCCTCGATGAGGTCCTCCAGGGTAATCAGGCCAATGAGCTGGCCTTTATCCCGAACCTGCGCCATGTGGGCCCGGCGCTTGCGCATGATGGTCATGGCTTGGTCGAGCGTCGCGTCGGCTTCCAAGGTGGTAAGCGGGCGGAGACTAGAGCGGGGCAGAATTGTCTCGCGCTCGCCATCGGTATCGCCGAGGCGATCCAGGACATCCTTGATGTGGATGTAGCCCACGGGGTTGCCGCCCTTTGCCAGGACTGGGAAGCGAGAGAATCCGGTGGTGGTGACGGCGTCCATGAGGGCACCAAGCGACGGGCCGGACGCGCCGAAGTTGAGGCAGCGGGCCGTGTCCATCGGGATGATCACCTCTTGAATGCTGCGGGCATCGGAGCGCAGCGCCTTGGCCAGACGGGCAGACTCTTCCGCATCGAGCAAGCCCTCAGAGCGGGACTCCCGAATCATCGATGCCAACTCCTGCTGGTTCACTGTGGAATCGAGCTCATCGCGCTGTTCGATGCCGAACATACGCAAGGTGATCCGCGCCATGTGATTCATCGCGAGCAAGAGCGGGCGGGTGATCTTCACAAACATCATGTGCGGCGGAACCAGGAGCATGGCTACCGATTCCGGGCCAGCGATGGCGATGTTCTTCGGAACCATCTCACCGAACAGGATGTGCAGGATGGTGACGATTGCCAGGGAGATGGCGAAGGAAACTGGGTGGAGTAGTCCGTCGGGAAGCCCCGCTGCATGGAATGGGACTTCGATCAGGTGCGCGATGGCAGGCTCGCCGACCTTGCCCAGGATCAAGGAGGCGACCGTGATGCCGAACTGGGCGCCTGCCAGCATCATGGACAGATCCTCTGAGGCAGCGAGCACCTGGCGCGCGCGGGTCTTGCCCTGAGCAATCAGGGCTTCCAATCGGTCGCGGCGGGAGGTGATCAGGGAAAACTCGGCACCGACGAAGAAAGCATTGAGGGCCAGGAGGCCGACGGTGAGGGCTAATGCGGATCCGAGACTCATCGCTGCATCTCCTCGGCGCGTTCGTTGGACACTGGCTGCAACGTCACTCGATCAACACGACGTCCGTCCATCGCGGTGACCAGGGCCGTCCAGCGGCCACGGATGCCGGATTCAAACTCGTTGAAGGCGTCGTTTTCGGCGTCTGGCAGAACCATCAGGTCGCCTTCTTCAGGGATGCGCCCCAGCACGGCCATGATGAGACCGCCCAGGGTTTCGTAGGATCCCTCTGGTGGGTAGTAGCCGATGGTCTCGGGCAGGTCGTCGACGCGGGCCAATCCGGCCACCGTCCAGGCGGCACCGTCGCGAATGAAGTCGCGCTCGGCATCAGCATCGTCGTACTCGTCGTAGACCTCGCCGAGGATTTCCTCCACAACGTCTTCAATGGTGACGAGGCCGGCGGTGCCGCCGTACTCATCGGCGACGAGGACAACTTGGGAGCCTGCGGAGCGCACGGCCTCGAGCACCGAGTCACCGTCGAGGCTCGCCGGGATCACCGGAATGGGGCGAGCAATGGAACGCAAGGACACGATGGATCGCCTATCTGCGGGAACAGCGAAGGCGTTCTTGACGTGGACCACCCCAATGGTGTTGTCGAGGTCGCCATCGACGATCGGGAAGCGTGAGTGGCCACTTTCCCGGGCCAACTCGAGTAGATCTGCGGCAGTATCATCCACGCTGAGCGCCTCGATGGTCGAGCGTGGCGTCATGAAATCTTCCGCGCTTGACTCTCCGAATTCCAGCGAGTTATTCACCAACCGTGCCTTTGCCTGGTCGAATTCGCCGTGTTCAGCTGAGGTGCGCACCAGCGACTGCAACTCTTCGGCAGAACGCGCAGAAGCAAGCTCGTCTGCAGGTTCAATGCCAAACTTCCGCAGCACAGCGTTGGCCGAGGAATTCAGCCCGATGATGAACCACTTGAAGATCATGTTGAAAATGTGCACCGGACGAGTAGCGAAACGTGCCGCTGCAAGCGGGCGAGTGATGGCGTAGTTCTTCGGTACCAACTCGCCATAAACCATGGACAGCAGCGTTGCCACCAGCATGGCCAGTATCACTGCGGTGGCCGTGGATGCAGATTCACTCAAACCCACCAGCTTGAGCACTGGGGTGAAGTAACCCGACAGGATTGGCTCTGCCAGAAAACCTGTGGCCAGCGTGGTGATAGTAATGCCGAGCTGCGCGCCGGACAACACAAAGGACAGGTTGTTGTGATCGCGTTGGACGGACTTTGCTAGTCCGTCCCCCTTCGTACGTACGTGCTCTTCGACGGTAGAGCGCTCCAGGCCGCTGAGCGCAAACTCAATTGCCACAAAGAGACCCGTAGTGGCGGTAAGGGCGATAAAGCCAAGCAGTGACGCGATGCTTAAGAATATGTCCATGAGGCGGTAGTTAGATTAGCTCTGTTTTCTTCGTCGAGGTTGGTTGCGGCTACCACGAGGCGTGGCAACCGGTTGCGCCTTCTGGGATTTCCTTGGCTGACGCCCGCCAGATTTCGCAACAGCGGGCTGTTGTTGGCCAGGCAGCGGCAAGGCTTTGCCATTAGGGGTACGTGCGCCGGTGATGCGGGTCAGCTCGCCAGGTCGGGCAATGACATCGATCTCTGGAGCATCGACACCAGCCTTGTGGCACAGTTTGTCCACTTCATCGCGCTGTTCCTGCATGACCAACGTGACTACGGCGCCGGAAGTTCCCGCGCGAGCCGTGCGTCCGGATCGGTGCAGGTACGCCTTGTGTTCCGCAGGCGGATCGATGTGAACCACCAGAGAAACGCCGGAGATATCGATACCGCGAGCCGCGATATCTGTAGCAACAAGTACCGGAACCTCGCCCGAGGTAAACCCATCAATCGCCGCCGTGCGCGTGTTTTGGCCCTTGTCGCCGTGAATACCGAGCGCATTGATACCGACCCGGCGCAGCTTCTTCACCTGACGATCCACGCCGTGCTTCGTACGCATGAACATGATGGTTTTACCCTCACGAGCAGCGATCCGTGCCACGACATCGGCGCGTTGGTCCCGGTTACCGCACATCAGGCGGAAATGCGTCATCGTGTCGACCGATGCCTCGACGGGCGCGGTGGAGTGCGTCACCGGGTTGTGCATGTAGCGTTGCACGAGCTTATCGACGTCCCCGTCCAGCGTTGCGGAGAACAGCAGCCGCTGCCCATTCGCCGGAGTCAGGTCGAGCAGTTTGCGTACCTGCGGTAGGAAGCCCATATCAGCCATGTGGTCAGCCTCATCAAGTGCGGTGATTTCCACGGCATCGAGGAAGAGCTTCTTCTGGTTCACCAGGTCCTGGGCCCGGCCCGGGGTGGCGACCAGAATGTCGACCGGTCGGCTGAGCGCCTGAATGTGTCGGCTGATGGCCACGCCGCCTACGACATCAAGGATGCGCAGGCCTGCAGCGGTGCAGAGCGGCTCAAGGCGTTGTTTGATCTGCGTCGCTAGCTCGCGGGTGGGTGCGAGCACGAGGCCACGGGGGCGCTGCGCCTTCGACGCGCCGGAGTTCGACAGCCGGTCGATCATCGGCAACCCGAAGGTGAAGGTCTTGCCTGAGCCAGTTGGCCCGCGTCCTAGGACATCACGTCCTGCCAATGCGTCGGGGATGGCCGCCGCTTGGATAGGGAAGGGTTCGATGATGCCCTGGCGTTTGAGTTCGTGGACGACGGGAACCGGTAGGCCCAGGTCAGAAAAGGTAGTCAAGTAAGTTTAAGCCTCAATTTCGGTGCGGTCGGCGCTCCACTGAGTGTGGAACTTGCCCGGCTTGTCGGTGCGCTCGTAAGTGTGAGCGCCGAAGAAGTCACGCTGGCCCTGGATCAGGGCAGCTGGCAAGCGCTCGGCACGCAAGGAATCATAGTAGGACAAGGAAGACGCGAAGACGGGGATTGGCAGGCCAAGTTGGGTGGCGAGTACCACGACGCGACGCCAGGAGTCCATCAAACCTTCGATTTCTTCCTTGAAGTAAGGATCCAGCAACAGGGATTCGACCTCAGGGTTCGTGTCGTAGGCATCCTTGATGCGGTTGAGGAACTTCGCGCGGATGATGCAACCGCCACGCCAGATGGTGGCCAGGTCGCGTGGGTCAACGTCCCACTCGTGCTCCTCAGAGCCTGCCTTGATTTCATCGAAGCCCTGCGCGTAAGCGACCAGCTTGGACGCGTAGAGGGCGCGACGTACGTCTTCGACGAACTGGGTCTTATCAACGCCCTGCGCCTCGAGTGTGGTCACTTCACCGGAAGGCAGGTTGCCAATGGTGGCAGCGCGCTGGGTGCGAGCGCCGGACAGTGCGCGAGCGAACACGGCCTCGCCGATACCGGTGGTGGCGATGCCAAGGTCCAAAGCGGCCTTGACGGTCCAGCGACCGGTGCCCTTCTGTCCTGCTGCGTCGACGATGACGTCGATAAGCGGCTTGCCTGTTTCGGCATCAACCTGGGACAGCACCTCGGAAGTGATTTCGACCAGGTAGGAGTCCAGATCGCCGGTGTTCCATTCCTTGAACACGTCAGCGATTTCAGCTGGCTCCATGCCCGCTGCGTAGCGGAGGAGGTGGTAGGCCTCGCCGATGACCTGCATATCGGCATACTCAATGCCGTTGTGAACCATCTTCACAAAGTGACCAGCGCCGTCTGGGCCGATGTGGGTGCAGCACGGGGTGCCGTCGACCACAGCAGAAATCGACTCCAGCAGTGGGCCGAGGGATTCGTAAGACTCTTTGGTGCCACCAGGCATGATGGCCGGGCCGTTGAGAGCGCCTTCCTCGCCACCGGAGATGCCAGCGCCGACGAAGTGCAAGCCCTTTGCGGAAATCTCGCGCTCACGGCGAACCGTGTCGGTGTACAGGGCGTTGCCACCATCGATGATGATGTCGCCTTCCTCCATGGCCGCGGCGAGCTGGTTGATCACGGCATCGGTGGCAGGACCCGCCTGCACCATGATGATGGCGCGACGTGGGCGCTCCAGGCTAGCCACGAACTCCTCGATCGACTTGCTCGGGATGAAGTTACCGTCGGCGCCGTGCTCGTGCATGAGAACAGCAGTTTTTTCATAGGTGCGGTTGTACAGGGCCACGGTGTGGCCGCGGGATGCAAAGTTACGTGCCAGGTTCGAGCCCATGACGGCCAAACCAACGACTCCGATGTGGGCAAGGCCAGTATTCGCAGTGTTCTCAGTCATGGTCTATATGCTACCTGCTTCACGCCGTGCAACCAGACTCGAGCAGTCTAAGATCAAGCACTATGGACATCGTTGCCTTGTTTGCTGCCGCCAAAGACCGGCCACTTCGCGATACTGAGCTTGCCGAGCTCAACGCCGCTGACCGCGGATTTTCGCAGCACATCGGTATCAGATTCACCCACGTCAGCGCAGAGCGGGTAGCGGCCGAAATTCCCGTCACTCAGGAACTGCTGCAGGTCGCTGGGATTGTCAACGGTGGCGTGTACTGCAGCATCGCAGAAACCTTGGGCTCAATCGCAGGATTCTGCGCCGCCGGAGGCGCCCCTGTCGTGGGTCTGAACAACAACACGAATTTCCTGGCTGCCTGTTCGTCTGGTGTGATTGACGCCGAGGCTACGACGATCCATGCTGGTCGCACCACGCAGGCATTTGAAGTGCGCTGCACCCATCGGGGCAAGCTGCTTGCCGTCACCACTCTTCGAACGATGGTGCTGTCCGCGTAAACTTGTCAGCTATGCGTACCTGGAAAGAAATTGTCGCCGCGAATCCGGAACATTCCGAGAACTACGCGCAGCGCTGGAAGAGCTTCGTTGCCGAAGGCAAGGATATTAATGGCGAAGCCCGCTTCGTAGACGCAATGGCCCCACGCGGCGCCCGCATTCTTGATGCCGGATGCGGCACCGGACGAGTAGGTGGCGAATTGGCCAGGCTCGGCCACCGGGTCACCGGGGTAGACATCGATCCCACCCTCATTGGACACGCAGAGAGCCAGTTCGCGGACTGCGCGTGGATCGTCGGCGACCTCGCAGCAGGTGAGGTGCCCGAGGGACCCTACGATGTCATCGTCTCACCAGGCAACGTCATCACCTTTCTCGCCCCCGCTGGCCGCGTTCCTGCCCTGCGTGCGATGGCTGGCCAGCTTGCCGACGGCGGTCGCCTCGTCATCGGCTTCGGCACCGACCGGGGCTACCACTACCGCCAATTCCTTGAGGACTGCGCCTCCGTCGGCCTGCAGGAAAGCCTCCTGCTATCCACCTGGGACCTCAAGCCCTTCTCGCCGCAATCAGGCTTCCTGATCGCCGTCCTTGAGCGCGCGTAGCCAGACACCGTGGTCGACCGGGCCATTGCCCGAGCCAACCTCCAGCTGGTCGGCGGAGGCGATGGCGTCGTGAAGCCACAGTGTTGCCCATTCCAGAGCTAGCGCTGGGTCGCCGGTTTTTGCCAGTCGGGTGGCCAGCGCAGCGCTGAGTGAGCAGCCCGTTCCGTGCGTGTTCTTTGTGTCCAGGCGCGGGGTGGAAGTGTGGGAGAGGATGCCGTTGGCATCGACAAGCCAATTGCCCGCTTCGTTGCCTTCGAGGTGGCCGCCCTTGACCACGACGAGGGTGCCGTGCGTTTGCGCGAAGCCCTGCGCCGCGGTGATCGCTTCGTCCACGGAGGAAAGGCTTTGGCTCGTGAGCACCTCTAGTTCTGGGATGTTGGGCGTGATGATGGTGGCAGCGGCGGCGAGCTCGCGGAGCGCCGACTCCGCTGAAGGGTCGAGCAGGCGGTCGCCGGAACTGGCGATCATCACCGGATCCAGGATTAGTGGCGCATCGATTGGCTCAAACCAGGCGGACACTGCCTTGATGATGTCGCAAGTGCCGAGCATGCCGACCTTGACGGCATCGATGTGGACATCGTCGGAGACGGCGTGGAGTTGCTCAGTGAGGAAATCGACGGGCGGGATGTGGACGCTGCGGACACCGTGCGTGTTCTGAGCAACTAGGGCAGTTACCACGCCCATGCCGTAGCCACCCGCGGCCAGAATGGATTTAAGATCGGCGTGCAGACCCGCCCCTCCGGTGGGGTCAGTGCCAGCGATGGACAAGACACGGGGGATACTGCGAGGCATGACGGCTCCTTGAAACTGCATAGAAATCTCCCCCGCGAATTTACCGGAATTCACGGGGGAGATGGGGCGAAACTACTGCTCAATCAGGTTACGGGCCTTGCGCTGCTGATCCGTAACGGTCATCTGCCAACGCTTAGGGGACAGGACGTTGAGGCCCCATGCCCACGCGGCGGTCCAGCGGTTGCGGTAGCCGACGAGGAACATGATGTGAACTGCGAGCCACATGAACCAGCCGATGAAGCCAGTGAACTCAAGCTTGCCCATCTTCACCACTGCGGAGTAGCGAGAGACAGTGGCCATGGAACCCTTGTCAAAGTACTCGAACTTAGGACGTTCGGTGTTCGGACGACCGTTCAGCTCGTGGATGATCTGCTCGGCGGCGTATTCGCCACCCTGCATGGCTACCTGGGCTACGCCCGGGAGGTTGTCGCGGTTTGCCATGTCGCCGACCAGGAAGACGTTCTTGTACTCACCAACGGTGAGATCTTCGTTCACGATCGCGCGGCCAGCTCGGTCAACTTCGGCACCAGCCTGG
This sequence comes from Corynebacterium kalinowskii, assembly GCF_009734385.1. Lineage (NCBI taxonomy): Bacteria > Bacillati > Actinomycetota > Actinomycetes > Mycobacteriales > Corynebacteriaceae > Corynebacterium > Corynebacterium kalinowskii. The sequence continues at coordinate 1,143,815 of NZ_CP046452.1, forward strand.
TCAGCAACCATCTTGGACAGTGGGGAAGCAGCCACACCTGCGGACCAGATCTTGCAGAAGGAAGGAATGGTGGAGACCGAGTCGTCCTTCATGTTCTTGACGACGATCGCCTCTTCGTTCACGTCGGTAACGATGGAGTTCAGCATCACGGTCACGCCGAGGTTCTGCAGGCGACGCAGGGCGTTACGACCCAGGCGCTTGCCGAATGGAGGCAGTACCTGAGGAGCGCCGTCCAGGAGGATGATCTTCGCCTGGGAAGGATCGATGTTGCGGTACTGATCCTTCAGGGTGCGGTTAGCCATTTCAGCCAACTGACCAGCAAGCTCGACACCGGTTGGGCCGGCACCGACGATGGTGAAGGTCATGTAGCGCTCGCGCTTTACTGGATCCTGGGTCATGTCGGCGCGCTCAAAGGCCTCCATGATGCGGGCGCGAATTTCGAGGGCATCGTCGATGTCCTTCATACCTGGCGCGAACTGAGCGAAGTGGTCGTTGCCAAAATAGGACTGACCAGCGCCGGCTGCGACGATGAGGGAGTCATAGCCAAAGACCTTGGTGTTGTTGCCCAGCTGCGTGGTGACAGTCTGTTCGTTGATATCAATGCCGGTGACCCGAGCCTTGACTACGTAGGCATTGTCCTGGTCCGCCAAGATCTGGCGGGTGGCTGGAGCGATCTCACCGGATGCCAACAGGCCGGTTGCTACTTGGTAAAGCAGCGGCTGGAACAGGTGGTGGTTGGTGCGGTCGATCAGGGTGACGTCGACATCAGCCTTCTTCAGACGCTGAGTTGCAAACAGTCCACCGAAGCCGGAACCGATAATGACAACATGGTGACGTTCTTCGGAAGGGCGGAATGGCTTCTCAGACATATACTTTTAGCTCCTGTTATGGGGGTGTTCCTGGGGTTAGGGTTCCCATTCTAGACCGTGCTTTGACCTTGGTCACATCCTGGGTAGCACTCGAGTGATGGTTGACTCATCCGTGTCGGTTCTGTGCTGGGCGAAAAGGGAGCATTAAGCTGTCCTTGTTTGGATATATTTCCCGGAAGCGAGGTGACGATCCGAGATGGCAACCTACATTCCACAGCACTTGGAGAATGTGGATGCGCAGAGTTGGCCTGCGTTGGTGTCGGTGACTGAGCCAGGCCGGATCGTTAACTTCCGTACCCGTCAGGCTGAGCGCCGGTTCGCAGTGGCTTGCGACAAAGCAGGGATTGCGCTCGGTGGTGAATCTCCGGATGTAGAAGTAGTCCAGGAAGAGCTCTTTGTGCGTCTGGCGGAGTCCGGTTGGCTCGGGCTCGCGGAATCCTACATGGCAGGCGAGTGGACGGCGACAGACCTCACCGGCACCTTGACTAAGCTATTAGGCGCCGACTTTCAGCCACAGGGTCGCCGGTCCGGCACGTCCGTACGCAGCGCGAGCAGGGGAGATGGGCACGAACTTCCTGCCGACCTAGTGCAGCTGTGCTCCGTCGACGGAGTCAGCATGTTTGGCGGACTTTTCGCCTCGGGCGTGCCGACGACCGTTCGTACCTCCACCAAGAGTTTTGTTTCGGGTGCCGGGCGGGGCAGTGAACCTGCGACACATTTCGTGGATGTGACGACCTTGTCTGCGCCCATCGGCGTGGAGCGGGCCGATTTTGACGCGGCCCAGCAACGCGCCGCTGAGAGCTTGCTGGACGCCGCCCTTGTTGATCAGGGTGCCGACGTCCTGGAATTTCCCAGCTCAGGTGGCACGATCGCATTGCTGGCTTCTGCGCGGGGTGCGACGGTGGACGTTCTCACTGCGGACCCTGACCACCAGATCGCGGTGGAGGAGTTCATCACGCTCAACGGCGCTACCGACTACGTGCACCCGTACACCCTGAAGGCTCCTTTTCCGACCCGCGAAGAGTGGCGAGGCCGATACGACTGCATTATCTCCACCGAAAAGCTCGAGTACCTGGGCAAACAGGGCGCCATTTCCTACTTGAAGTCTCTCGACCGCATGCTTACCATCGGCGGCTTCATTGGATTGCAGACCGTGGTCGCTACCGATTCCTTCGGCCCGACCAGCCGTCAAGCCCTATCGGTACTGCGCAGCTATGTGTGGCCCGCCCTGCGCTTTTCGACGATCACAGGCCTGCATACCTTGGTCGACAAGGAATCGGGTTTGCGGATCATCGCAGAAAAGCACTTCGGTGACCACTACTTAGAGAGCCTGCGAATCCAGCGCGAGCTTTTTGAAAGCCATCTCCGCGAGGCGGCAGCGGCAGGGTATGACCCAGTTTTTCGCCGAATGTGGATTTACCACTTTGCGTTGCTTGAGGCCCTGTTCCGGCTCGGACACTTGGAAGCGGTGCAGCTGACGCTCACGACGAGAAACCGGTCTGGGCGTCGATAAGCCCTGCTTAGAGCAGTACCCAGCCCGCGATGCCCGCTCCGAGGGCGATGGCCCACGCTGGAACATTCCACTTTGCCATGCCCAGCCAGCACACGGCGGCAATTGCCATGGACGGGATGCCACTGATGCCGTGAGTGAACACCGGGTTGTACAGGGCCGCTGCCAGCAGTCCGACCACGGCGGCGTTCGCTCCGGCGAAGGCCTTCCGGATGGTTAGTGAGTGGGAGAGTCGGTCCCAGTAGTGGAGGCCGAAAAGGACCAGGAGCGCAGAGGGGGCGAAGATCGCAATGGTGGCGATCGCGGCTCCAAGGAGGCCGGCGTCGGCGCCACCGAGGAAGGACGCGAAGGTAAACAGCGGGCCAGGGACAGCCTGGGCGGCGGAATAGCCAGCAAGGAACTCGGTTTGGGAGACCCAGCCTGGGGCGACGGTGTGTTGTTCGAGAAGCGGCATCACCACGTGGCCGCCGCCGAAGACGAGGGCGCCGGAGGAGAAGTAGGCGTTGATCATTTCCAGGGTGTGATCCTTGGTGGTGCGCGCCAAGATTGGGAGCGCGATCAGCGCCGCGACGAACAACGCGAGCGCAGATAATGCGACGGCTTGCGGTACTGATCGAGAGTCGTCGGTCTCCGTCGGTGCAGATGCTTGGCACACAAACGCGCCAGCGAGCGCAGCCACTGCGATGACTGCGACGTGCGTCCAGGGGCTCGGAACGCTGAGAACGATCAACCCCGCAATGACAGCAATGGTGGCGGTCACCCTGGTGTTCGCCAAGTTCTTTGCCATGCCTGCCACAGCGTGAAAGACCACGGCAACTGCAGCAGCCAGCAATCCTTTCAACCATCCGGCTTCGGGATCCACGAGCGTCGAGTCTTTGACGAGTAAGGCGAACGCGGTAAGCACAGCCGCAGACGGCAACGTGAAGGCCAGCCAAGCCATGAGCATGCCCAGATATCCCGCGCGACGGAAACCGATAACCATGCCGACCTGCGAGGATGCCGGACCAGGGAGGAACTGGCACAGCGCTACGGTGTTGGCGTAGTCGGCTTCGGTGAGCCAGTTGCGCTTGTCAACGAAGGCCGTCTTGAAGTAGCCCAAATGAGCAGTAGGTCCGCCGAAGGACGTGAGGCCGAGGGTGCTGAACACTTTGAGGACTTCCCACGGGCTGCCCTGAACTTTGGTCATGACGGTTGATAATAAAGCCCTTAGGCGTTGTTCGCAGAACCAGGGCTAAGCAAAAAGACCAATACAGTCGACGGAATGTAAAGTATAGTATACAATCAGATTTGAAAGCTTTACGCAGCCGGAAAGGGAATCATGTCAAACAAGTCAACGCAATATTCGATCGCGATCCGTCTCATCGCGGGGCTTCTAGCTGTCCTCTACCTGGTTGGCGATATCAGTCCTTGGCTGGCTATTTTATTGGCCTGTGCACAAATAGTGCTCGTTGCCTTGATGTCGGTTGAATATAAAAAGGTCACCAAGGGAAATTCTGAACAGCGCTAAGTGGGATTAGCGGCCTGCGGGTCGCGCTGAAACTCAAGAGCCGCATCCAATTGGCCCAGGTGGCGGGCCAATTCGTCGATGACATGCAGCATGATCCAGGACAGCTGTGGCGGATCCGATTCTAGGAATTTGCCACTGGTAGTGGCAGATTCAGACAGGTCGTGCTCACGCAAGGTGGTCTCAAACATGTCTAGATTTTGTGCAAGCTTGGCGACGGCATCGGCGAGCGTCACGGTCGGCGCAAACCATCTCGTTCCGGGACGTCCGTCATGCCAGTCGCCCCAGACATCGGGAAGCGCTTGACCATGGAAGCCCCACAGGATCCAGCGGCGCTCCATGTGGAAGATGTGGTTCGCCAGCTCCGCCGCGGACCAGCCACTGGGTGTTAGTGGTTCGTGGATGTTCGAGACTAGGCCTAGTTGGCGTTCAAGGTCGGCGTGATAGTGACGGACGTAGCCGAAAAGATGCTGGGCCATGTCCATGTGAGGCAGTTGGGGAGGATAGCTCGCGGTGCTCGTCATGGCCGCCAGTGTAATGTGGACGTTAACCACGCCTCCTATTTGACATAATGTACATTATCGGACAATTGGGGTAATTTCCGCACGTTGGTGAGGCGCTGGCTCCGTATGGAAATTCCCACTACTAATGTCACTGTGACGTAAGTTGCGGGGGTCTACTGTTGTGGCTCTTGAGGTGTTTGGGATCGATATGCGGTGCGCAACTGCAGCGCGCTCAAAACGAACAAGCCGATCGCGATCAGCCCGATCAGTGGCATCCCCTTGATCATGACGAAGATGAAGAATCCGAGGATCACGACGAGCCGGAACCACAGCCACGGAATCATCCGCTTGGTCATCATGGGTTACTTCTCCAGCGCCAGGCGAATGTTCAGGTGGCCCTCGGTATCGATCTTTGCCGCTACAAAGTCTGGAGTCTCTACGCCGTAATCCAGGCGGTTGAATGGAATGTTGGCGCCGACCACAATGTTGTCGCCCGTGCGTAGGATGTCCAGCTCGGCGTCGATATGCTTTGCGACGCCATGGATCGTCAGCGTGCCCGGGACGGTCACTTTGCCAACAGTTGCGTTATCTGGAATGTCGGCGACGTTGACTGAGGCATTTTCATCGGCGACGAACTTTGCCGTTGGGTACTTGTCCGTTTCCAGGAGCTTCATTCGTACGTTGATATCGCGCTTTTCCCGATCAGTACGAATAGTTGTCATGTCAACTGTAATGTCCGTACTCTTGAGTTTTCCCTGGTCGATGACAACGCTGCCATCAACATTTTCGGTGCTACCCGAGGTCTCGCGGCGCTCGCCTGGCAAGATCTCATGGAACGTGTAGCCCACCGAGGTTGGGTTTCCTGGTGCGGCCTTAACCACAGACCAGGTGCCATTGATTTCGGTCGATGCCTTCTTCGCACCTTCGACCTGGATACCATCGGTCTTTACGCCGGGCGTCATGTACGCCTTGTACGCCACCGGAGCCACACTGGCCAGCGCCACGATGATGATCGCGATGGCGAGGCCAATGACTAGTTTCTTGTTGTAAGTCTGATTCATCAGTGCCTTAGTAACCTAACGTAGTTTCTCGATGGTGCACGCAAGCTCGACTAGATCTTCGCACAGCTGTCGCATTTCTTCTGCATTAGCTCCCTCGGATGCCGCCGTAGCGACATCCTCAGCAGCGCAGCGCAATTCAAATAGTGAATCCTTGAGCTGAGCTACCTTTTCGGGGCGTAAAATGACCGCCTCGGCGGGAATAGATGTGCCGGCGACGTTGTTACGTTGTTCGTAAGCACGTTGCCTGCACGAGTGACTGCAATATTTCTTCGGGCGGCCCCGGCCACCGGCTTCGATAGTCTTGCCACACCAAGCACATGTGGCTGGCTTCCCTGCTCCCGCATGGGTCGTTGCCGAAGCAATATACGGTTTCACGACGTTCACCATAGCCGAACTTTCGCAGGTCTACATAAACCATTTGTGCGGGTGACGAGACAAAACAGCTATAATGGCCAAATACTGTCCCGCAGTCACCTATTCGTGGGTGTGCTTTAACCCCAGATGACCGCAACCACAAGAACAAAAGGACTGAAGATACATGGCAGATCGCGTACTTCGTGGCAGCCGCATGGGCGCCGTTTCCTATGAAACCGACCGCGACCACGACCTCGCCCCTCGGCAGCTGGTTAAGTACAAGACCGATACCGGCGAAGTTTATGAAGTCCCATTCGCAGACGATGCGGAAATCCCAAGCACCTGGCTGTGCAAGAACGGCCAAGTGGGAACCCTCATGGAAGGTGAAGGCCAGGAAGCCAAGGAAGTAAAGCCTCCTCGCACCCACTGGGATATGCTTCGTGAGCGTCGCAGCATCGAAGAACTCGACGTACTTCTGGACGAGCGTGTGGAACTCCTCCGCAAGCGTCGTCGCAATGCAGCTCGCCTGCTCAAGCAGCAGCAAGAAGAAGCCGCTGCGCAGCAGTAGTTACTTCCCCACTTGATCCGTCTACTTACTGGTAGGCGGATTTTTGTTTGTTTTGCTTCCTTGAAATGAAATTGTGTCTAGGCGGTCGAATTTCATCGGCCCCGAAACCAGTACCCCGAAAAGACAATAGGCCCGAGACCATATTCGGTCCCGGGCCTAGAATTCAGCCAATCGCTAGAACTGGCTCTTCTTGCGCTTATTGTCGATCTCGTACTTGACCAGACCGACCATTTCCTTGGCCAATTCACGGGCCTGCTCACCTCGGTGAGCCACACCCCACTTCGTCACCTCGAGGAGGGAATCCTTGACAAAGGAGCCGTCGAGCTTGGATTCGCCGATCTCGCGTTCGGTGAAGGTGATCGGTACCTCGACAACGTCGAAGCCCTGCTCCACGGCCCGGCGTGCCACGTCCACCTGGAAGATGTAGCCCTTACGGGAGATTTCATCGAAGTCGATGGCTTCGAGCAGTTCGCGTCGGAAAGCGCGGTAGCCAGCGGTCATGTCGGTCAGTCCGGTGCCGAGCATCAGGCCGATGTAGAGGTTGCCACCCTTGGACAGGAAGAAGCGCTCCTTCGGCCAGTTGACCACCTTGCCACCTGGGACGTAACGGGAGCCGATAGCGAGGTCAGCGCCCTGGTCCACTGCCTCGAGCAGTAGGTGAAGCTGCTCAGGGGCGTGGGATCCGTCGGCGTCCATTTCACAAATAACCGTGTAGCCCTGCTGCAGGCCCCACTCGAAGCCAGCCAGGTAGGCGCCGAGCAGGCCGGTCTTTTCGGTGCGGTGGAGGACCTTGATGTGGTTGTCCTCGGCAGCGAGCTTGTCGGCGGCTTCGCCGGTGCCGTCAGGCGAGTTGTCATCGACGATGAGGATGTCCACGTCTGGAGTTGCCTTGCGCACGCGGGAGGTAATGAGCGGGAGGTTCTCCAACTCGTTGTACGTCGGAATGATGACGAGCGTGAGATCGCTTGGGTTGCTCATTGTTAGTTAACTCTCCCCTGGATTCGAAAAGATTTGATGTTTCAGAACAGTTTACCTGTCGCGGCGTGACACCAGGATAGCCAGGATGGCTGAAGCGAGGCCTGCGACCACCAGCGACCATTCGATGATGTGACCGAATCGTGACGCGATCGTACGGGTATCGCGCAGTGGCAGCGTATCGATCAGCGTCGCGGGCTGGAAAATCGCAGTCTTCTCGATAATGGAACCGTCTGGTCGGATCAGCGCCGAGGATCCGGACGTCGCAGCGACAATCACCGCACGGTCCGTTTCTATGGCGCGCATCCGGCTCATCGCCATCTGCTGGTAGGTCATGTCGGTAAAGCCGAAGGTTGCGTTGTTGGTCGGTGTGGTCAGGATTTGCGCACCATTATCGACGGCCGTTCGCGCCGCCGCATCGAACGCAACCTCATAACACGTGGCGACGCCAACGGCGATTCCATTCATGTGCACTATCCCGTTGCCCGTGCCCGGCTGAAAGTTGCCGGCCATGTCCACAAAGGAAGAGAACTTCCGGAAAAAGTCCCGGTAAGGCATATACTCGCCAAAGGGCTGGAGGAACTTCTTGTGGTGATAGTCCCCTGTTGTTCCGTCAGCGTTGAATACAACCATCGTGTTGCGGGGCCCCACCTCATCAACAGTGATCGTGCCCACCAGAGTTGGGGCATTCACGTCCGCTACCGCTTCGGTAATGATTTTCCGAGCTTCCTGGTCTGCAAACGGATTCACGTCCGAAGAATTCTCGGGCCAGATAACCAGGTCAACGGGCTCATCCACTTCTCCAGTCACCCGGGCGTGGTTAGCGAGCACTGCGCGGCGCTGGGCATTGAAGTCCAAACCCATGCGCGGCACGTTGCCCTGAATCGCGGCGACCTTGACTTCACCGGAATCCGGGATCGTTGGTGCGAACAAATTCAAGACAGGGAAGCTCGCGACGACGAGTAGGCCTGCGATGGTCGTCGAAAAGCGCCGGCTCTGCGCTGCCCCCGCAATGCAGGCACCCGCGAGCACTGCGACGAAGGTGACCAGTGCAGGCCCGCCTATCGACGCCCATTGCGCCAGCGGCCCATCAATTTGACCCCAACCGAGTCTGCCCCAGGCGAAGCCGCCAAACGGCCAGTTGCTGCGCACAAACTCGGCAGAGATAAACCACAGTGCGAACGCGAGTGGGCCCCAATGTTTGAGGCGTGCGATCGGTACGGCGACGGCCCCGAAGACGATGAAATACAACGATTCAGTGATCGCCAGTGCCACCCACGGGACAGCGCCGACGAACTCCCCCACCCACGGCAACAACGGCAGGTAGAGGCCCAATCCAAAGACGAATCCGAGGAGAGCTCCGGTGCGTTTGCGAGGTGACTTGTCGCCCCACGTGTGTGAGAAGTAAAGCAGGCCGAGCCCAAGGATCCCGGCCCACCACCAGCCCAGCGGTTCGAAAGAGGTAAAGCAGGCTGCGCCGCCGAGCGCGGCGAGCAGCAGCCGAAGAACGAGGGTCACTTGAAGTCCTCCGGTTTGACGTTCTCAGACCAGTCGTGAATCTCTTCTTCGTCAATGACGGGCTTGTTTGGGTCCATGAAGGATCCGTAACTTGCCTGCTCGCGGTAGCGGTTGGCCTGTTCAAAGCCCTTCATGCCGAGGTTCTCCACCTTGACGCGCAGTTTCTTTGCCAACATCCCCCGCACGAGCGCGCGGGTTGGGGACAAAATGAAAAGAAGGCCCAGTACCGTCGTGACAAAGCCCGGCAGCGCGACCAGAATCGCGCCAGCGGCAAGCAAACCGTAGTCGCCGGCCAGACGGCCCGGATTAACCTTTTGCTGGTGCAACGCGACGCGCCCGATGCGCTTCATCTCAAAGGCTGCGAGCACCAGGCCGCCGAAAAAGGTCAGGAACAGGGCGACCAGCGCCCAACCGACGCCGATCAGCTGCGAGACACCCCAAAACGCGAGCGCCTCGATGAGGAAATACGGGATTGCAATGATGAGTGGCACCCCACCACTGTAGATGGTGGGGCTGAGAAAAGCGTGGAACCCCGACTACCGGTCCTCCAGGTTGCCTTCCATATCCAAGAACGTCTGGCGCAGGGTGTCCAGGTCCTCCGCCGAAGGCTCGGACCACATGCCACGGTCCGCTGCTTCTAACAGGCGTTCGGAGATGTCACGCAGCGCCCACGGGTTGGACTTTTCAAAGAATTCGCGCATCGTTTCATCGCGGACGTACTCCTGCGTCAAGGTCTCATACATCCAGTCATCCATGAGGCCCGTGGTGGCGTCGTAGCCAAACAGGTAGTCCACGGTGGCGGACATCTCGAACGCGCCCTTGTATCCGTGGTTCCGCATAGCTTCCAGCCAGCGTGGGTTGACTACGCGGGCGCGGAACACGCGGCGGGATTCCTCGTGAAGGGTGCGGGTCTTCACGGTTTCCTGGCGAGTCGAATCTCCGATGTAGGCCTCCGGATCCTTACCGGTCAGGGCGCGCACAGTGGCGACCATGCCGCCGTGGAACTGGAAATAATCGTCCGAGTCAGCGATGTCGTGTTCCTGGGAGTCCACGTTCTTTGCTGCCACGGAGATGCGCTGGTAGGCCTCGCGCATCTCGTCTTTGGCTTCGACACCGTCGACACCGCGGCCGTAGGCGTAGCCTCCCCAGGTGGTGTACACCTCGGCGAGGTCCTGGTCATCACGCCAGTTGCCGGATTCGATGAGCTGCAGCAGGCCAGCGCCGTAAGTGCCCGGCTTGGAGCCGAAGATGCGGCGGATTGGCTTGCCAGCATCAGCGTGCGCCCGAACGAAATTCATGTCTGTTGGCTCGTCCAAGCCTGCAACGAGCTGCACCGCATCATCGAGCAATGCCACCACGTGTGGGAAGGCATCGCGGAAGAAGCCGGAAATGCGGACGGTGACGTCGATGCGCGGGCGCCCCAGCTCTTCCAGCGGGATCACCTGCAAATCAATGACGCGCCTGGAAGCCTCGTCCCACACCGGGCGCACGCCCAGCAGCGCGAAAACTTCGGCGATGTCGTCACCCGACGTTCGCATCGCGGAGGTGCCCCAGACCGAAAGGCCGACGGACTTCGGGTGCTCGCCGTGCTCCGCGAGGTAACGCTCGACCAGCGAATCAGCCAGTAGCTGGCCCGTCTCCCAGGCCAACCGGCTCGGGATCGACTTCGGATCCACTGAGTAGAAATTGCGACCGGTCGGCAGCACGTTGAGTAGGCCACGCATCGGGGAACCAGACGGACCCGCTTCAATGAACTCGCCGTTCAGCGCGCGCAGGATCTGCGTGATCTCGCGCGGGGTCTGCTGCAGGCGGGGCACCATCTCCGTGCAGGCGAACCGCAGGATGTCCTTCACCTGCTCCGGAGCCTCAAGCTTTTCGACGGCCTCAGCTGCCCACCCTGCTTCCGCAAGCTGCGTCAGCAGTTGTTTGGCTTGAGATTCGACCTCGTCCACGCGGGCGCGAGTCTCGTCCCCTGCCTCGGACAGGCCAAAGGCTTCACGCAGACCGGCGACCGACTGCTCGCCGCCCCAAAGCTGGCGGGCGCGCAGCATGGCGAGGACGAGCTCGACCAGGACTTCGCCTTCGATCGGCTCACCGAGGATGTGCAGGCCGCCGCGGATGGCGACGTCCTTGATCTCGCAGAGCCAGCCGTCGATGTGCATGAGCATGTCATCGAAGACTTCTTCGTCCGGGCGCTCCTCCCATCCCAGGTCCTGGTCCATCTTGGCCGCCGTCAATAGGGTCCAGATTTCCTGGCGGATGGCCGGAAGCTTGGAGGGGTCCATAGCGGAGATGTTCTGGTGCTCGTCGAGGAGCTGCTCCAGGCGGGTGATGTCGCCGTAGGATTCAGCGCGGGACATCGGCGGGATCATGTGGTCGACCAGCACGGCGTGTGCGCGGCGCTTGGCCTGGGTGCCCTCGCCTGGGTCGTTGACCAGGAACGGGTAGATGAGCGGGATGTCCGCGATGGCCTGGTCGGTGTAGCACTCGGCGGACATGCCGACGGTCTTGCCCGGCAGCCATTCCATATTGCCGTGCTTGCCCATGTGGACGATCGCATCGGCTCCAAACACGCTGCGCAGCCAGTGGTAAGTGCCCAGGTAGTGGTGGTTCGCCGGCAGGTCAGGGTCGTGGTAGATGCCCACCGGGTTCTCGCCGAAACCGCGCGGTGGCTGCACCATCACGACGACGTTGCCAAACTGCAGAACAGCGATGTAGATCTCTCCCGTGCTTGGGTTCACGTAGTGCGTGCCAGGGGCCTCGCCCCAGTGCTCGGTCATTTCTGCTTGAGTGGCTTGAGGGAGGGTGGCGAAGTACTCTTCATACGCTTCGCGCGAGAGCTTCAACGGGTTGTTCGCCAGCACTTCTTCGGTTAGCCACTCGGGGTCGTGGCCGCCGGCCTCGATGATGGCGTGCATGAAGGCGTCGCCGTCCATGTTGGCGTAGCCAGGGATCTTAGTCAGGTCGCCAAGATCGTAGCCCGCCTCGACCATGGCCTTGAGCACGCGCAACGTTGAAGCCGGGGTGTCCAGGCCGACGGCGTTGCCGATGCGGGCGTGCTTAGTCGGGTACGCCGAGAGCATGACAGCGATCTTCTTCTCGGAATTCGCCAAAGCCCGCAGGCGCGCGTGCCTCACCGCGATTCCTGCCAGTCGTTCGCAACGCTCCGCATCCGGGACATAGGCGATGAGGCCGTCGGAGTCGTACTCCTTGAAGGAGAATGGCACGGTGATGATACGGCCGTCGAACTCCGGCACCGCCACCTGCGTTGCCACGTCAAGCGGGGTCAAACCGTCGTCGTTTTCGTCCCAGTCGGCGCGAGGCGTGGTGAGCGCGAGGCCCTGGATGATCGGAATATTGAGGGCTGCGAGCTCTGCGACGTCCCATGCTTCGTCGTCGCCACCAGCCTGCGCAGCGGCCGGTTTGGTGCCGCCAGCAGCGAGGACGGTGGTGATGGCGGCATCCGTCTTGGCGAGCTCGGCAAGCAATTCCGGCGCGGCCTGGCGTAGCGACGCCGTGAAGATCGGCAGCGCAGTCGCACCCTGCTCCTCGATAGCGCGGGACAGGGCCTTGATGTATTCGGTGTTACCCGCCAAGTGCTGGGCGCGGTAATAGAGCACGGCGATGCGCGGACCAGTTGGGGCATCTCCGGTCGCCCAGGTATTGCGCTCCAAGAATCCCCACATCGGCATGTGTTCCGGTTCGTCGAAGCCGTAGCCGGTGAGCAGGATTGTGTCCGAGAGGAAGCGGTAGAGGTGCTCCAGGTTCTTGGCGGAGCCCTCGGCCAGATAGGTGTGGGCGGTCGTCGTCACGCCCGCTGGCACGGTGGACAGCTCAGTGAGCTCGGCGTCCACGGCCAGCTCGCCCGAGACCGCCACAGTGGGAATGCCGGTCTTCAGTACGGCTTCCAGGCCAGCCTCCCAGGCGCGCTTGCCACCGAGCAGCCTGACGACTGCGATGGATGCATCGCCCAGCCACTCTGCGACCTGGTCGGCCTTCAGCGACATTGGGTTGGCGTACTTGAACTCGACGTTCTCGGCCTCGTTGGCGGCTTTGGCGGAGAGCAGGTCAGTATCCGAAGTGGACAGCAGGGCAATCACGTGTGGTTAGTCCTTACAAATGCAGTGGTCAGGGTTACGCGCCCATTCGCTGCGTCACACAAAAGACGGGGTTGCAGGTCTGACTGTGACAGTGGCGCGACCGACCGGACTTGCACCGGATTCCGCGAGACCCCTCATGTGACACTGGCATGATTGTGGCGTACCTGACATGGTACGTGACGGACCTCTTAGGACCAGTTTGGGCATCACGTTACAAACAATTGCATTCACTTTGCTCTTGACATGATCTAATATAGACAAGTAACTTGAACATATGACTTGTGTAAATGGATTTCCGGAATCATCATTGCAGTCTTTGATTGCAGAAGCCTTCGATCGACAAACCTCAGATTTACTCAAATACTGGCATGATCGCGGACACGAGAAACTGACGATTAGTCATTTTCTTAACGTTTTGCGTTTTGTGTCTCAAGAAGGCATTCGGCCGGCCCGAATTTCGGAGCTTTCTGGCATCTCCCAACAAGGAACCAGCTTGCTCATAACCGAGTTGGTTTCACTGGGGTATGTTGACCGGACCCCAGATCCAGCAGACAAACGTGCCCAGGTAGTTCGTTGGAGCGAAAAGGGGCTAGCGGTCGCTTGGGTGACTGAAACTTGGTTCAGAGAGTGTGAGAAAAACTGGCGTAATCACCTAGGCGACCAAGCTGTAGAAGGCGCATTCTTGACCTTGCAGCACGTCATCAGCGAAGGAAGAGAAAAGTGAAGGCACTACTGAAGTGGGCCGGTTTGATAACTGCTATCCCGGTCACCTTGCTCGGTGTGCTTTGGGCTGCTCAGGGCTTCGGACTCGTGGAAATTGACCCCATAGCCTGCGTTGGTGATTGCCAACCGCTCAAAGGCCCAAACTGGAGGTGGGCAGTGGCCGGAGTTTTGACTGTTATTGGTGGGATGACAGGAGTGCTAGTGCTCACTCGTTCCTTGAGACCAAAGAGGTAAAAATTGGCATATTGGAAAAGAACTGCTGAGGTTTCCCTAGGTTTCGGTTCGGCGGGGTTTGGCTTTATCGCGTTGATTCGGCCGAGACTCTTAGTCCCAAATGATCAATCCGTGGCTTCCTACTATTCACTTATGTTTGCCTCCCGAGCTGTTCCTCTGGGCATCGTGTTCGGTTTGTCAGCCGCCCGAGGCAAAATTGGTCCGGATCTGCTCACGGTGATGGTTGTAAGTCAAGCATTGGATTCTGTGCTCGGCGCTGCTTTTAGGAGCCCTGGACAAACGATTTCTGCTGGGCTGGCTGCAACGCTGCTGGGATTGAAACTGGCGGATCAAAGCTTTTCCTACAATGAAGTGGGATGCGGTAAAACATAAATCGGCATGGCTGTCTAAAACCAAGTCTTCCCTCCCCAAGGGCTTCACAGCGTGCCCAATTGGTTACGCAATTCCTCTCCGGGCTATTTCATCACCTATAGCGAGAGAATTCGATTGCTCGTATGGATCGCTCGCGGACTCGATTTGCCGACTTTAGACTAGGCAGCATGGCCCTGTTCAACCGTGTACCTCGTGCCCAATCCCCCGTCCTCCACACTTTGATTGCAGACCATTCCATCCTGACTCTAGAAGCTCAGGAAACACTCGGCGATTACGCTGGTGACGAAGATTGGGCTGTAGATATTTCCACCGGCACGATCAGCTTCGGCGAGTCCATCTTTCCTGTGCAGGTGCTGGGCACCCTGGAAGGTTCAGTGTGGCAGTGGGCCTGGCACGATAGGGGCTTTGCCGATCGCCTCGATCACCCAGCTATTAGTGGAATCACCGAGCTGCGAGGTCGCGCACAGGAACTGCAGATTCCCGAATTTGCGGAACCTGCCATCAAAATCGACGAGCTAAGCAACCTCGGTCTGCTGCCCGGCGCTGGGTTGGCATCCGTGGCTGCACAGTTGATTGGATTCAATGCCTTCTTCGGCGGAGATACTGGTCAAGCTACGATGTTTTTCGCCGTGGACGTTCCACTTGATGAACCCAAGATGGAAGATCTCAACCGCTACACCCAACAGGCATTCCACAACACGGACAACATTGAGGACGCACTTCGACTGTGGGCTGCCAAGCGTAACTCGCGCGTTTCAGAAATCGACGGTGGAATCAAAGTAATGCTGCCAGACAGCACCTTCTGCGAGTTTTTCCTCAACTAGCGCAGACGCTCCAGTAACCACTCCATCTGCTGCGGCACCGATAGATAGTACGGCAGGAAGTGATTCGCACCAGTCCGTCCGGGTAGGCGCGGTAATCGGGACTCGACGTAGGAGACTTCTCCGTCCAGCTCAAGCCACCTGTCGCGTAACGCACGCACTTGTTGCACAGGAATCACGTCGTCATTGCGGGAGCCCCACAACCGGGTCGGGATCGTCGGCGCTGAGTGGCCGAGTTCTTGGCGTCGCAAAGCTGCGGTGACGGCGGGCAAAGATGCCACGACTTGGGCGAAAGACCGGCCATCAACCGTCCAATCGCGTGTGCGCTCGTAACCACTCGCAAAGACGGTGCCGCCCGCACAAGTGGTGATGTTGGCAAGAATCTTTTTGCGACCATGTTCGTTGAACAGTGGCCACAGCTGCTCCCACAGCTCGGGAGTCTCCACCATCAGACCGGCAACAGAATAGGCAAGAGTTCCGACCACCAGCGAGCCGTCCACATGCTTCATTACCTCTTCGAGCGTGGACGGCGGCGCGCCCACCACGGCAGCGCGCACGGGTAGCACTGGGTTTTGCGCGCACCAACCTACTGCCCCGCCACCTTGGGAAAAGCCCCACAAGCCGATGGGTTGATCCTCGCTGATACCCAAGGTGCGCGCGGCTCTGAGCGCATCATAGAGCGACTGGCCGGCTGCGATGTGGTCGACGTAGTACTGGATGTGCGCATCAGGGTCGCGCGGGTAGTCAATGAAGACCACATCGCAGCCCTGTCGCAGGAACGCGAGCATGACGGGCAGCTCATAGGCCATGATCACATCCTTTGGCTCCTCGCGGAAGATCTTGAAACCGATCGCTGAACTGTGCGAGGGGTCGCAATGCTGTGCCACGCCCTGGGTGGACGGGGCAAAACCGATGACGGGACGTGTTGTGCCCGACCAGGGCTTTTCCGAGCGAATCAGTGCTCCCGTCGCGGTGAGCTGCCTACCGTGGGAATCCGTAGTCACGTATTCGAAGCGCTTCGCGTTTCTCGGGTTCTTGCCTGCACCCAGAAAGTGCAGCGCACCAACATCGGTGACGGTGCCAGGCTCCATCCCAAAAACGCGTTCCGAACCGCCGAAATGAGGGACCTTAACATCAGTGACGATGTGGCGCTTCACGGGTTGTCGACGCAGGAGAAAGCGGAGGAAGTCCGCTCTCAGTGGTGCGGAAACTCGCGCTAGAAGAGAGGCATCGGCAAGCCGGTAACCTCGAAGCTTCTCGGGGCGCTGGGAGAACATGGATTCCAGAATACTGAGATGAGGCGAAATTGTCGGTCCATAGCGCGCGTACCCGCCTATCGCGCGTCCCGTTGCAGAGTAGATGAACTAACAGGCCTAACCAGGAAACTGCACCCCAGTCCACTTTTCTGATAGCTCCCACAGCTTCCGAGCTGCTGCTTCGTCCAATGCGGCCGGCGCAGGTCGAACTCGGACTGCGTCTCCACGAAGCTCTAGGAATCCTCCAGGGCCGAAGTAATCTCCCTGCTGCGCCGTTGGATCGGTTGCTGCCCGGAGCGCAGGCTCAGCGCCGCGGGCCGTGCTTTGCCCGAGGATCCGGTCAAGCAGTGTCTTAAAACCAGTAGTCCCATGCGGGTTGGTAGAACTTTGGCCAGGATGGGACGCGAGCGACAACATATCAACACCAGCGGACGCTAGCCGTCGCGCGAGTTCCTGAGTAAACAGGAGATTCGCCAGTTTGCTTCGTCCGTACGCTTTCATCGGATGATAGTCCTTGTCACTGCGAACGTCTGCAAAAGATAGGCCGGGAATCTTGTGTCCGTTGCTCGACATCGTGACAACTCTGCCTCCCGGTACCTTGCTAATCAGTGGGAACAATAGCCCAGAGAGGGCAAAGTGCCCCAAGTGATTGATCGCGAAGTGGCGCTCGAACCCCTGTTTGGAAACTCCATATGGCAACATCATCACACCTGCGTTGTTGATCAGCAGGTCAAGGTGATCGTACTGTTCGAGGACTTCGGCGGCACACTTAGTCACCGAGTTGAGATTGCCAAGGTCTAGGTAATAGTGAGCCAAACGAGGCGAGAACTTTTGGGCGAACGCCTCCATTCGCGCGCTGGCATTGCCAACGATGATCACCGTTGCCCCGTGTTGCGTCAAAACGCGGGTGATTTCGGCACCTAGGCCATGATCTCCGCCGGTGACGAGTGCTACGCGCCCGGCCATGGAGGGAATATCTGAAGTCTGCCACTTTCTTTTTTCATGCATATGCACGATAATAGCAATGGAGCGAAAGGAAAGCTACTGATGCCAAAAGTGGTTGATCATGAGGAAAGGCGCCGTACGCTGGCAAAAGCCATCGTTGACATTGCTGGAGAAAAGGGATTAAAAGGGGCGACCCTTCGGGCCGTCGCAAAGCAAGCTGGGCTCTCAATGGGCGCCGTACAGCATTACTTCACCGACCGGGAAGCCATGCTCGACTTCGTCTTGGACTACGTACAGCAACAGCGTGGCGATCGGATTCGCTGCGCGATTGAGCAACTCAAGAATCCACAACCAAATTCAATGCTGTGGGCGATGGTTAAAGAAATTCTCTTTGCGGATGAAACGAACTTGACCTTCCAAAAGGTACACATGATGTTTGTGTCGCGGGCATTCGGACATCAACCCACAGCTGCCAAGTTAGGTGAAGGTAGAGCAACCGTTGTACAGCTCTTTGAACAACTCTTAGGCGACAGTGGAGCTAAGAATCCGAAGGAAGCAGCGGAAACGCTGTGGTCCTTGATGGAATCCCTCCCCACCGACATCATTCTTGGACAGCACACCTATGACAGTGCAATGAACACCACCAAGGCAGTCTTGGCAGCATTTGGAATCACCGATGTCGACGACTGAGTCAACTAAGACCCGTATTCACGGTTTGGACGCAGTCCGTGCTGCAGCATTGTTGCTTGGCATCGTTTTGCATGGTCTTATGCCCTACACCGCTCAGATCCCCTGGCTTGTCGATGACTCTCAGCGCGCGGAATGGCCCTTGGTAGTGATCTCTGCGATCCACTTCTTCCGCATGACACTCTTTCTGGTGCTTGCCGGATACTTTGGTCGGCTAGTCCGCTCAAGGCGAGGTACTCGGTCTTACCTACGGGATCGACTGATCCGGATCGTGCTTCCACTCTTTGTATTCTGGCCGTTTGCCGTCTTGCCACTCGGTTTGTTGGCAGCTTGGCACGCGAGCCGAGTCGGTAAAGAGCTGGTGCGCCCCGACGTTGCTGGGCACGGCGGCGCTCTTGGCGCATTCGACCTTGGACACTTGTGGTTCCTCTGGGTGCTAGCTCAGTGCATTGTGATCGCCCTCTTGCTGCGTTGGGCAGCTACCAAACTGATGCCTGAATCCTCCGCCACCGTGCGAAATCTCCTTGCTCGGTGCCTGAGTGCTCGACTGGGTGTGTTGCTGGCGGCAATTCCTTATGCGATTACGACGAATATCCAGCAAGAGGCTTCCGGCCTTATCGCACCTACCACTTTGATGCCTGACCCGGTTGCGCTGGTTGCCTATTTGGGTGCGTTTGGGGTGGGTTGGGTTCTCTCCTCCGATGATTCCGCACTCCGACGGATTGGCAATCACGCATGGTTCCACAGTGCTTTTGCTGTGGTGGCTACCGCCCTGACATTGGTTACCACTGGTGCCATTTCTATCGGCATCGACGCACCTCAACCAGTGTGGTCAACCCTGCAAGCGCTGGCAGGTTGGTCATGCTGTTTTGCGTTGCTAGGACTGTCGGTGCGCTATCTGACCATATTTCGGCCATGGGTTCGCTATCTTGCTGATGCTTCCTACTGGATGTACCTGATGCATCTTGTCCTGTTGACGTTTTTTGAAGTCTTTATCGCGCATCTGGCTTGGCCGATCATGGTGAAAGCTAGCCTGAACTTCATCGTAACCTCGGCTCTGCTTTTGCTCACTTACCGCGTGTTAGTGCGCTCTACCTGGCTAGGTAGTTGGCTGAATGGCCGCAAAAGTAGTCCTAGCTCCAAGGCCTAAAATAGTGGGCATGACTATCCCTCTTCATGCCTCCACCGACAAAGTAGCCTGTGACCTCGGTTTGGGCGACCGCTCGCGTGTTGACGGCTGCCCCGGTGCGCTCAGCTTTCACCACGCCGCCGATGGTGCAATTGGCCGAGTTCGCTTCCCCGGTGGTGTGATGTCGGCTACCCAATTCGCGCAATTTGCTCAGCTTGCGACAGATTTCGGCGACGGCGACATCCACCTCACGACCCGCGGCAACGTGCAAATCCGCGGGATCTCCGACGAAGCAGGCTTTTCGACGTCCGTCCTGTCTTCAGGATTCGTTCCCAGCATTGCCCACGACAAGATTCGCAATATTATCGCCTCTCCCCTTTCGGGTTTGGAAGAATTAGTTGCGGAGCTCGACCGAGCTTTGCTTAAAGACGAAGAACTAGCCGGTCTTTCCGGTCGCACGCTCTTTGGTCTCGACAACGGCGATGGTGCCATCCTTGCCCAGCAACCTGACTTTGGCATTTTCATGGGTGAACAACCTCAGCTGATCTTGGGCGGAAAGCTGACCACCAAAACACTTGCCAACCCGGCAGAAGATATCGCGCAGCTCTCAGTGCAATGGCAGCGGGCGCGCGGTAACGCCTGGCGGGTAGCAGAAAAGCCAGAGTTTATCGCCTTCGACACCATGACCTTCACTAGCTCCGATCCGACCCACATCGGCTGGTTCGACCGTGAAGACGGCACCGTGTCCCTGGGGGCTGGCTTGCCATTCGGAGTGCTGCCGCGCAAGGTGGCTGAGCTGCTGTGCGCCGTCGAAAAGCCAGTGCAGGTTACGCCGTGGCACAGCGTCCTCGTACATAACCTAGACGAAGGCGAAGCCGAGGCGGTGGCTAAGGTGCTGGCTCCGATGGGGCTCATCTTCGACGCGCACTCCCCTAAGTTGCAGGTCACCGCGTGTACCGGGTTGCCCGGGTGTGCGAAGTCCCGGTCGGATGTGCGCAGGGATGCTCTGCAGCTGATGGTCGCCGGCGATTCGGAGGGACGAGTGCATTTCTCCGGATGCGAGCGCCGGTGTGGTCATCCTCGGGTTGAGTACACGGACTATCTGGCGTTGGGTGACGGTGAGTATGAGGTCACAGAGAACCGAGGTTGAATTTGGTAATGGAAACTATCGAAATTGGGTAGGAAACGTCAATCTCCATAACCAAATTCGCCCCGTATAGTCTAGAAGCATGCACAGCTACATCACCGACGGTAACGAGATCTACCGCCAGTCCTTCGCCATGATCCGCGAGGAATCCGACCTGTCTTCGTTCGATGACCTGCAAGCGCAGGTCGCAGTTCGCATGATCCACGCCGCCGGTCAGACCGATCTGGCTGATGACATCGAGTTTTCCGACAATCTTGTTCCCGCCGCTCGCCAGGCCCTGGAAAACGGCAAGCCAATTATCACCGACGTGAATATGGTGGCCTCCGGCATTACTCGCAAGCGCCTGCCTGCGGACAATGAGGTGCTGTGTTTCTTGCGTGATCCGAAGGTTCCGGAATTGGCGAAGCAACTAGGAACCACCCGTTCCGCCGCAGCCGTTGAGCTGTGGGCGCCGGTGCTTGAGGGAGCAGTAGTCGCAATCGGCAATGCCCCGACCGCTTTGGTGCACCTCATGACATGGCTGGCGGAGGACGACACCAGGCCACGCCCGGCTGCCGTGCTCGGCATCCCGGTCGGCTTCGTGGGTGCTGCGGAGTCAAAGGCTGACCTGGCCAATGCTGCGCACGATTTGGGCATTGAGTTTCTCACTGTTCACGGCCGTCGCGGTGGCTCCGCCATCACCTGCGCTGCGATCAATGCGCTGGCTACCCATCAGGAGATCCTGCCATGAGCAAGCTGTACGGCATCGGCGTCGGCCCCGGCGACCCGGAGCTGCTGACGGTTAAGGCAGTCAAAGCCATCCAAGAAGCCGACGTCATCGCCTATCACGCCGCGCCGGGCAAGTCCTCCACGGCGGCCAAGATCGCGCGCGAGTACTTCCGCGACGGCCAGCACCAGGAGTTGCTGGAATATCCCGTTACCACGGGCAGCACCGACCACCCGGGCGGCTACGCCGGTGCGCTGGCTGACTTCTACTCAGAGGCCACCTTCCGCCTGGCCGCGCACCTGTCTGCAGGCAAGACCGTCGCCGTGCTCAGCCTCGGCGATCCAATGTTGTACTCGTCTTACCAGCACCTGCACCGCGCGCTGCTGGAGCATGCTGACGAAGCCGAGATCATCCCGGGTATCCCGTCCATCACTGCGGCCGCCGACGTGCTCGGCATGCCACTGGCGGAGGATGAGGAAGTCCTCACCGTCCTGCCCGGCACCCTGCCCGAGCAAGATCTGATCCGCCGCTTATCGACGACCGATACCGCGGTGATCATGAAACTCGGCCGTACCTTCGACAAGGTACGTTCCGCTCTCATTGCTACTGGCCTGGCTGAGCGTTCCTACGTGGTAATCCGGGCAACGATGGCCGAGCAGAACGTGGTTCCCGTCCTCGAAGCCACTGAGGTGCCTTACTTTGCATGCGTTGTGGTGCCTTCGCGTGTCGTGGCGTCAACCCCAGAGCACAAAGGCGAGGTAGTCGTCGTGGGCCTCGGCCCAGGCGCTGACCGCTGGACCACCCCAGAAGTTGCTGCCGAATTGGCGCAGGCCACCGACATTGTTGGCTACTCCACGTATGTGAACCGCGTCCCCGAACGTAAGGGGCAGAACCGACACTTGTCAGACAATAAGGTCGAGGCCGAGCGCGCTGCGATGGCGCTTGATATGGCGAAGCGTGGCGCCCGCGTGGCGGTTGTTTCTTCTGGTGACCCAGGAGTATTTGCGATGGCCGCAGCTGTGCTCGAGACTGCGGATGATGACCTGTGGCGCGATATCCCGGTTCGCATCGTCCCCGGTATGACGGCAGCGCAGGCTGTCGCTTCCCGAGTCGGAGCGCCACTGGGACACGACTTCGGCATGATTTCGCTCTCGGATCGATTGAAGCCGTGGCCGGTCATCGAAAAGCGCATTCGTGCGCTCGCTGGTGCCGACATGGCGTTTGCCGTGTACAACCCGGCGTCTAAGACGCGCCGGGAACAGGTCGCCTTGCTCCGGGACATCGTCGCCGAGTACCAGACTCCAGAGACCCCGGTTATCGTGGCTCGGGCAGTCGGCTCAGATGTGGAAAACGTCGTTGTGACCACTCTGCGCGATTTCGATCCAGAGATCGTCGATATGCGCACCATGGTGATCATCGGCGCTTCGACCACCCAGGTCTACGAAGGCGTTGATGGTAAGCGGGTGTTTACCTCGCGGCGGTACGAAAGCTAGTTGCTGAGCAGGGACTCGACCTTGGGAAGTCCCTGCTCTTTCAGGTGTGCAAGGTCGTAAGCCGCTTGCATATCGAGCCACAGCTTGGCGTTACCGATTCCGGCGACTTCAAACCGCAGCGCGAGCTGGGGCGACATCGCAGCATGACCGTGTAGAACACGGCTCAGTGCCACGCGCGATACACCGAGACGACGGCTAGCCTCGGCGATGCTGATCTCCAACTCACTGAGGACATCTTCCAAAATCACCTCACCCGGATGTGAGGGACTATGCATATTCATCTTTCACCTGCTAGTGGTAGTCCAGATAGTCGACAAGTTCCACGTCAGTACCGACGAACCGGAATACGACTCGCCAATTCCCTGACACCTTCAGTGACCAAAAACCCGACCGGTTTCCCGTAAGGGCGTGAGTGCGGTAGCCAGGAATCGAAAGAAGCGGGTCGATGGATTCTGCCACGTCTAGCACGGAGAGAATACGAGAGAGTTTTCTGGCGTGTTCGGTTTGTATTCCCTTCCTGGAACCCGTTCTAAAGAAGCTCTCCAGTCCGCGATGTTTAAAACTCACGATCACATCGAAAGCGTATCGCGTTGAGATACACTCTGTCAATGAGGTTCGAGGCTCTTGCGAACATCGAGGCCGGTGCTAAAATGTAACTAGTTACATAAATGGAGGCATCATGCGAGAACAAGCACTCACTTTCAGTGGCATCCTACTTCTGGCCAATCGCATACAAACCACGCTTGACCAGGCACTCCCCGAGCTCACCCTCAAACAGTGGCTGTGCCTGGTGATCATCGCCTCTGAAGGCAAAGTGGATTCGATGGCGGAGGTCGTCGATAAGCTTGGCACTTCGCACCAAAATGCCGCCAAACTCGTACGCGCACTCGAGGCGAAGGGATTCGTCGAATTCGGTCCTTCGTCTGACAAACGCGCGCGGTCCGTCGCGCTCACCGACCACGCGCGCGAGTATCTGCGCGCCAACAACGACCGTGGCGATGGCATCCTCACGCAGCTTTTCGACGGCATCGACCCCGCCGACACCGCTGCCTGCCTGCGCGTTCTCAACGCCCTATCACTAAATTTGGGCTGTTCCAGCATCTATCCCGAGGGGGAATCATGATCTCGATCTTGTTGGCCATACTCGCCGCAGTGTCGGCGTTGGTGAGTCGCATCGGAGCCGGCCTGCTGCTGGTTCTGGGCGTGGTATCGCTGCGGTGGGCGAAACGGACGCGGAAAGCGGCCATTGCGTGTCTATCGGTCGCCACCCTATTTACTGGCTGGAGTGTGATCTCGCTGCTTAGGCCGTACGGTTCTGTGGCAGAAAGGACTGACTTTGGTGGTTCTGATCGCACTGTGACGCTGCCGCTCGAGGTGGTGCAATTCCCAATGGATCGAGTCGCCTTGGTCGCACTCGCACCGAATTCTGATCCTGAGTACACGGGTTTTGAGCTGCAGCATCTTGCAGATGGCTATGGTCTGATTGCGTACCGAGCCGATGGCTACGCGGACATCTACGACTCCCCGGGCATGACCTCGGACCCAAACGAGCGCGGGCAGGTCATTGGTAAGGGACTGAAGCACTATGTGCAGACGGAGCTGAATGCGACGTTGACGCGAAACGAGTTCAAGGCAGAGTTCGACACCCACGATGGCCGGCACGTGAAGATCAATCTGGTCTCGGGAGACGATCAAGGCGTCCCAGTCCCAATTCTCGCCCCAGTCGGTTTGAGCACCAAGGAACCAATCTTCTTCCCGCTGTTCGTCCTGAATGACTTCACGTTCATGAACACCACGGGCGCGACGATAGACATTTCCATTGATGGGGTCGCCATGCGGGAAGAAGGAAGTCGATTCCCACTGCAATCGAAAATGCGCAATTTTGTGAAGTACTGCACTGATGGACAGTTCTACCAGGTGTTTCCGGAACGCGATCAGGACGTGAAGCACGTGCAGACTACGGGTGACCGATACGTTGACGGCCAGGTAGTGTACGTCTTTTCCGGTGATGCCCTGGCGCGAATCGACATGGGGTCGCACAGCATTACCTTCGAGCCGCCGCTAGATGTCACGGCATCTGGTGAAGGGCGAGTGAGCATGGACATTCGGCCACAGGGCGGCTCAATCAGTGGCCCCTACACATTGGAGGCCGGTCACTTTTCGCTCACCTTTGACCAGGTGAAACTCGCCCGACAACGCGACATCGGAGCTGACGTTATGATTCGAGCGCTAGGATTCTTCCAGAAGTGGCCGAAGGGCTACTCCTTCGAGGCAGATTTCACGGACGGAAAAGTGCGATCAGCCTGGAAGAACGACAGCTAGGGCCTAGACTTCCCGCAGCGCTCGCAGTGCCTCCAGCGGAGTGTGTACGAGGTAGGCACGCGAGCCTCCAGGCAGCGGCGGTCGCTGCACCATCACCACCGGAATACCCAACGAACGCGCAGCCTCAAGCTTCGCCTCGGTTAATGGCCCTCCGGAGTTCTTGGTCACCACGACATCAATCTGGTTGCCCACCATGAGTTCTTTCTCGCCTGCGACGTCGAAAGGCCCCCGCGAGAGGATCAACCGGTGCCTAGCCGGCAACTGAACCGACGGCTTCTCGACGCACCGGATCACGTACAAGTTGTGTTTATCAGCCGCGAACGGCTCCAGCTGTTGCCGACCGATGGTGAGGAAAATGTGGTGGTAGTCCCGCGCGACAACCGAGGCCGCTTCGGTCATCGAAGCAACGGGAATCCACTTGTCTCCTGGCGAAGGAGTCCATGCTGGACGGTGCAGACAAATGAGCGGCACGCCGGTGGCACGAGAGGCTTCAGCTGCGGACGTCGATATGCGCTCTGCAAAGGGGTGGGTGGCATCGATGATGACCTCGATGCCGTTCTCGAAGATCCAGCGCGCCATGCCAGCCGGGCCGCCGAAGCCGCCGATGCGGACCTCGCCGACGGGCAAGTGCGGGTTAGAGACACGACCGGCCAGTGAGGAGGTGACCCACCAGCCCTGCCCCATCATGAGGCGGGCGAGTTCGCGGGCTTCGCCGGTACCACCGAGGATTAGTGCGCGCATGGAATGGTCCTGCCGTGCTCGTCGCGAGGGCGATCATCGGAGTAGAGGTAGGAATCCGGGAAACCCTCGGCTCCTAGGACGCGACCGACAATGATCATCGCGGTGCGGGAAATGCCCGCCTCCTTCACCTGCGATGCGATGTCGTTTAAAGTCCCGCGCAGGATCTGTTCCTCGGGGCGAGAAGCGAAAGCAACCACAGCAACCGGGCAATCCGCCCCGTAGTTCGGCACGAGCTCTGAAACCACGCGGTCGATGTCATGTGCCGCGAGGTGGATACACAAAGTTGCGCCCGATTTGCCGAGCGTGTCCAAGTCCTCCCCTTCCGGCATCGCAGACGCGCGACCGGAGACTCGGGTCAGGATGACGGTCTGCCCGACGGTCGGAACGGTCAGTTCGTGCCCCAGGGAAGCCGCAGCGGCGGCGAAGGAAGGTACACCTGGCACGATCTCATACGGAATGTCCAGCGCAACCAGGCGTCGGGCCTGCTCGGCGAGCGCCGAGTAAACGGCCGGGTCGCCGGACTGCAAGCGGGCTACATCCTTGCCTTCCTCGTGGGCCTTTTGCAGCAGTCGGGTGATTTCATCCAGCGGCATGCGGGCGGTATTGATCAGCTCGGCATCTGGCGGACAGTTCTCCAGTACCTCTTCCGGTACGATACTGCCAGCGTAGAGGCACACAGGGCAGGATCTGATCAATCGATCGGCGCGAAGAGTAAGCAAATCTGCAGCGCCAGGGCCTGCGCCAATGAAGTAAACCGTCATGCAAGCAACTATAGCGGTTTGGTTGCCTGCCACTGGAGCACGGGTAGCGCGGATTTCATGGCTCGGAAGGACCCGACTTCATGTGACTGCGCCACGGCAAGCTGGGTCAATGTGCCTCCGTATTGAGCGTGGAGATCGTAGAGCAAGGAACAGGATTCGAGCGTAACGGCATTAGCCACCAGCAGTCCGCCCGGTTTCAGCGCGGTCCAGCAGCCTTCAAACACCCCTGGTGCGGTGAGCCCGCCGCCGATAAACACGACGTCGGGTGTCGGCGCAGAGGCCGGGAATGCTCCGCGCACGTCCAGGTGTGGCACGCCGAGGCGATCTGCATTATTGCGGATGCGGGCTCGGCGCAGTTCAGATTGCTCAAAACAAATCGCCTTGGTCCCCCGGGTGGAGCGGAGGAATTCAATGGAAATCGATCCAGAGCCACCGCCCACATCCCACAGCAACTGTCCTTGGCGCGGTTGCAGCGCTGCGACCGTCAAGGCGCGGACGTGGTGCTTGGTGAGCTGGCCGTCGGTGTCATAGGAATCATCCGGCAGTCCGGGCAACAGCGACCGGGAGCCAACCGGTGTCACCGCGATGACGTTCAGCGAACTTGGCGGCTCAGTGAGTTCGGATGCTGTGGACGTCGTCACGGCGCAATCTACCGAGCCTAAATCGCTGAGTACTGTGACCTGCGCTGAATCCTGCCCCATCTCGACCAGCAGACGTGCGACCTCCTGCGGCGTGGAACGATCCCGCCCGAGAATAAGAAACGGTTGTCCCGCATCGACCAGGGGAATAATCGCTGGCGTCGGAGAGGAAACCAGAGACACCACCGGCGTGTTCTGCAGCGCCCACTTCAACTCCGCGCAGGCCAGCGCCACCGACGACGGCGCTGGAATCACCCGAAACTCCCCGGAAAACTCGCGTGCCAACGTGGTGCCGATGCCATGGAACATCGGATCGCCCGAACCCAGTACCACGATGTTCTGATAGCGCCAGTTCGCCAGCATCCCCGGAATCGATGGGACTAGCGGCGACGGCCAGGCTTTCAATACCGCCGTGAGCCCCACTGGCAACAAATCCAGTTGCCGCGCCGAGCCGATAATGAGGCCAGCCTCACGAATCGCCCGCTGCGCACTCCCGGAAAGGTCATCAAACCCACCCGGATTAATCCCCACCACCGTCACGCCCGAGTACGGGATCCGTACGGAAAAATCGGCGTCTACCGCCGAGAGTGTGGGGCGCAGGACGTCATCTGTAACGGGTACCGGACTGGACATACCCTTGAGCTTAGCGTGGCATATGCCGCCAAACGGGGCGCGGCACGAGCTTCATCACCCACGCGAGCAGACGCAAGCGGCCGGGGATCCAGATGGTTCCAGATCGCTGCTGCTTAACGACGGCCTCAGCCACCACACGCGGGGTCACCGACATCGGGGCTGGCTTCATACCTTCAGTCATGGAACCAATGACGAATCCCGGACGAGCCAACACCAAGGACACTCGGCTGCCATGCAGCTCATCCATGAGTCCCTGACAAAACGCATCCAGCCCTGCTTTAGTGGATCCGTAGACGTAGTTGGCTTTGCGAGCGCGCCAACCGGCGATGGAGGAAAAGGCGTAGATGGTGCTGGACTCGGATTGCTGGCGAAGGACGTCGGCAAGCACGGTGAGCATGCTGACTTGCGCGGTGTAATCGATGGTGGCGATCTCGGCGGCGTGCGCTTCATCCGACAGGGCGCGTTCTTGGGAGCCGAGAATGCCAAAGCAGACCACGGCGTGGGTAATCGGGCCGAACTGAGCGGCCTCGTTCACGATGAGTCGGTGTGATGTGAGGTCGGAGGCCTCGAAAGGGATGACGTGCACTTCTTTGGCCTCGGGCAGCGCTGGGATCGCGTCGGGGCGACGGGCGCACATCACCACGGTGCGACCAGGACAAAGGATCTTGGCGATCTCGCCGCCGATGTCACTGGTCGCGCCCAGAATCAAAACTGTCATGCAGACAGGGTATACCCCGTCATAGATAACGAGCCAAGGCTGCGCATCTCGTTAAAGGTTTCCACCGTGCCAGTGGACGCCGCTGCGGCTCCGGCCAGGTAGACCAAGGGCAGGAAGTGGTCGGGAGTCGGAACAGCTTTGGCAAAGTCGCGGTGGCTAGTAAGAGCTGCGATGCGGGATGGGTCTTCGAGCATAATGTCGCGGGCGTCGAGGTCGAAGCGTTCGGCCCAATCGAAGCCCTTGTTGCCGGCGTGCCAATCGACCGCGCCGAGGTTGTGGACCACATTGCCAGAGCCGACCAGGAGTACGTCCTTCTCGGCGGCGAGCTTGGCGAGCTTCTCCCCCATCTCCATATGGTGGCTGAGCGGCTTGGTGCCGTCGATGCTCACCTGGAGAACCGGAATGTCAGCCTTAGGGAACATATGAGTAAGTACCGACCAGGTGCCGTGATCGATGCCCCAGTCATAATCCTTCGCTACCAGCGTTGGCTTGGCGATGTCCTGCACTAATTCTGCGATCTCCGGGTCCCCGGGTGCTGGGTACTGGACATCGAATAGCTCCTGCGGGAAGCCGTAGAAATCGTGAATAGTGCGAGGAGTCTGCATTGCGGTGACCGCGGTGCCGCGGGTGTACCAGTGCGCGGATACTGCCACGATGGCGCGTGGCTTGCGTTCTTTAAGAATCTCCTGGCCGAGATCGCGCCAGCCATGGGTAAAGTTATTCTCTTCCACGGCGTTCATTGGGGAGCCGTGGCCTACAAAAAGTGCATTAATTGTTGACATGTCATCAATGTAGCATGCTTAGCCGTGCCGAGGCGAACGGTTCAACCTCTCACACCCATCCTCCGTCACCACGACGATATCTTCGATGCGCGCGCCGCACTCACCTGGCAGGTAGATTCCCGGCTCAACGGAGAAGGTCATGCCTGGTTCCAGCACCAATTCATTGCCCGCCATGATGAAGGGCTCCTCGTGGAGCGACAGGCCAATGCCGTGACCGGTGCGGTGAATGAAATACTCCCCGTAGCCGGCGGCGGAAATGTGGTCGCGGGCGGTGGCGTCGATAAGCGCGGCGGTGACACCCGGGCGCACTGCCTGGACGGCGAGTTCCTGAGCCTCCACCAGCACCGGAAGCCATGCGGGCGGCTCGCCAAGGCTGAAGGTGCGGGTGCAGTCGGAATGGTAGCCCACGCCCCAAGTGCCGCCGATGTCGACGACCACCACGTCATCCGGCTGGATCACGCGATCGGAAAAGGAATGGTGAGGGTTTGCGCCATTGGGGCCAGAGCCAACGATGACGAAGTCCACCTCGGTGTGCCCCGAGTCAAGAATCAACTCGTGCAACTCAGCAGCAACCTCCGCCTCAGTCCGACCTGCCTCGATGCGTACCTGCCCAAACACCGAATCGATCGCGTGGGCTGCCTCGCGAAGCTGAGCCACTTCTTCCGGCGACTTGCGCATAAAAAGCTCTTTGAGCACTGGCGTGGCCAGCTGAGCGGCACCGTGAAGCTCGTCTTGGAGCGCCAACAAATGCGATGCTTCCAGCGCCGATCCGACGCCAAACGTGCCCGCATGGCCCAGCACATGCGCCACCAACGCATAAGGATTTTCCCCGTCCTGCCAGCCCTGAACTGGAAACGGCACCGACAGATTGCCAGCGTCCACCGCAGGGGCCACGTACACAGGATCTCCAGCCCGCGGAATGACCAGCCCCGAGAACCTCTCGTGCGTGTCCTCCCAGGCGCCCGTCAAGTAAGCAAGCTCCGCGCTCGGCCCAAAAACCAGACCGCCAAGCTCGCCCATGAGCTGCTGAGCCTTTTCCACGCGCTGGACATACACTGAATCAGGAAACTTCATAGCACCCACTCTAGGAGCCCCACCCATGCGCAGCGCAGTTCGGCTCACCGCCCGTGGCCGCCTCGCGAGCGGCGTCCTCACCAGCGAGCAGCTTATCGACGCCTCCCTCAGCGCCCACCTCACCGGCGCGACCTGCGAATCGGTCACCGCACAGGCAACACACGTGATTACGGCAGCGCACTTTGCCCGCCACATCACCCAGGCCTCGGTCTCATCTCCCCTGGTCAACGGAGTCGCTCGTGATTTCTACGTTGTTCCTGGAACAGATATCGCAATCGGTAAGTTAAATGCCCCAGCGCCGCTATGTGAACTGGTGCCGATCGCCCCGCGCGCACGACTCGGCCAGAAAGTAGTGTCCGCTGGTTTCTCGGATCAAGCCCGTGTTCCTGCTCACAGCCTGGTTCCCCGCTTGGTGTTCAGCCGGGTACTGGGCAAACTGCCCTGGTTTGCTACCTATGACCTGCGTACCCGGGCCCGCCATGGAGCCGTGCTGCTGCCAATGGGCCTGCAGTGGGCGCGCCGGGGTGACTCAGGCGGACCCATCCTGTCTTCAGGAGAGCTGGTGGGGATTCAATCGATGGTAGCGATGCCTCTAGGAGTTCCAGTTGGATTGGCGGCAATCAATCTGTTGGCGCCACACTTGGTAGCCATTAAGGCGGCTATGAGCCGATAGCCACCACGCCACGTCGGATCGCTTCGACAGCCTTCCGAGCGTTGCGTTTGATGTCGTCGGTGTACCCGGTCTTTTTCACCTGTTCCAGTGCGTCGATCACCTGGCGGCACCAGCGGACGAAGTCACCTGGCGTGAGTTCGGCCCCGGAGGCTGCGGCTGCTTGCATGCAGTAGTCCAGCGGCGCGCCGGCCGCCCATTGGTGGACCGCCAGCGAGAATCCCGCCTCCGGCATCTTGGTCACTGGCAGTCGATGACGGCGTTCATCCGCCTCCAGTTCAGTCCAAATGCTGAGCGTCGCGTTCATCGCATCGGCCATGGCATCCGTTGCTGCCTCGGCCTCCCCTTGGGTTTCCTTGCGGTTCTCAAAGACGCACATGGACACCACGCCTGCGAGCTCCGCGGGGTCGAGCTCATTCCATACTCCGCGTCGCAAACACTGCGCCACTAGCAGGTCAGCTTCCCCGTGAATCTGGGCGAGACGCTCGCCCTCGTCCGTGATAATCGGGGTTCTGGTGCCGTCCTCTTCGAAAGCGAACTCGACGTAGCTCATTTCCTCCAGCAGCGCCAGAATGCGATCGAAGGTGCGACCCAAGGTATCGGTTGCGGCGGAGACTTGTCCGTCGAGCCGGTCTAGATCGCGCTGGCGACGGGTCAGCCGCTCCCCAATACGAGCGAGCTGTTCCAGATCTGACCACTTGTGTACCGGGTGTTCCCGCAGCTGCACGCGGAGCTGTGCGGTTTCATCATTACCGCGGGTACGGGATTCAAGACGCATGTTCTTCGGGCGCGGATAGTGATTGCGCTTGAACTGCTCCACCACATAGCGGGCATGGCGCTTTGGATGATGGGTGACATCCTTAGACAGGCGCATCTGGCCAATGACGATCGGAGGGATGGCAAAGCTCTCCACATCGATACGTCCAGACCAGCCTGTTTCCATGATCACCCAAGGCTTGGGATCCTTCGCGTTATTAGCGGCAGAGACCACCACGGCCAGCAGTGGATGTTTGCGCCCTGGCATCGCGATGACCTGACCGTTCTGCAGCTTGGCCAGTACCCTGGTGACCTCGGTAAAGCGTTCCTCAAGGTTGTGCCGTTTTGCTTTACGCTCTGCATCCTTGAGCTCGCGCCGGATCTGCATGTATTCCATGAACTCGGCGATCGGGTCACCGCTGGTGGCGGGTGGGTTGAAGGAGGCGATGGCGTCGCTAAGCTCGCGACGCAGTTGCTCGACCTTCTCTTCGGCGCGCTCCAGCTCGCGTACCTCGTCCACTACGGAGCCATCGGCTTGGTACTGCGCGAAGGACTTTTCCAGCAGGCGGTGAGCAGGTTCGTAGCCGATGGTTTTGAGCAGGTTCACGCTCATGTTGTAGCCGGGCGCGAAGGTCGAGATCAGCGGATAGGTGCGTGTCGACGCCAAACCCGCGACCGCGCGGGGATCCATAGCGGGTGCCCATTGCACGACAGCGTTGCCGAGGACGTCGATGCCGCGACGGCCGGCGCGGCCGGTGAGCTGGGTGTATTGGCCTGGGGTGAGATCGACGTGGGCCTCACCGTTAAATTTGACCAGCTTTTCCAACACCACGGAGCGAGCTGGCATATTGATGCCCATCGCGAGGGTCTCGGTGGCAAACACTGCCCGCACCAGTCCCTTGACGAACAACTCTTCCACCACGTGCCTGAAAGCCGGGAGCATGCCCGCGTGGTGGGCAGCGAAACCGCGCATCAAGGCCTGTTTCCACCGCTTGAAGTCGAGGATCGCGAGGTCTTCCTCGGGGATCCCTTCCACGCCCTTGTCCACGATCTCCGCGATGAGCTCGGCTTCCTCCTGGGTGGTGAGAGTCAGCTGCGAGCGCATGCATTGGTAAAGGGCACCATCGCAACCTGCGCGGGAGAAAATGAAGGTGATGGCCGGAAGCATCTTTTGATTGCGCAGGATCTGCAACACTTCTGGTCGGCCCAGCGGGCGGAAGCGGTCGGACTCGCGGGGCTTGCCACTGCGCTGCGAGAGGCGCTCGCTGACCTCCCCGCGCTTCGAACGGGAACGAAAGCCAGCCGCTTTGTTGTACTCACTGCTGCGGGATTGTGCTTGGCCGGATTCCAGGCGGCGGATGTATTCTTCTAGCTCGCGGTTGACCTTGCCATCAGCATTCTCGAACAGTGGGAAGATCTTGCGCCCAACCAGCATGTACTGATCGAGTGGCACTGGACGCTTGTCGGTGACCACGACCTTGGTATCGCCGCGGACCGTAGACATCCAATTGCCGAACTCCTCTGAGTTGGACACTGTAGCGGACAGGCCGATGATCTGGACGGATTCATCAAGGTTGAGGATGACTTCTTCCCATACCGCGCCACGGGATTGGTCGGCCAGGAAGTGGATTTCATCCATGACCACGAAGGCGAGTCGCTCCAAATTGGTCGATTCTGTGTAGATCATGTTGCGCAGCACTTCGGTAGTCATCACTACGATTTCGGCGCCGCCGTTAATCGAGACATCGCCCGTGAGCAGACCGACGGCATCCTCGCCATGAACCTTTTGGAGGTCATGAAACTTCTGGTTACTCAGCGCCTTGATTGGCGTGGTGTAGAAGCACTTGAGGCCTTGGCTCAGGGCTAGCGATACGGCGAACTCTCCAACGATGGTCTTACCGGCGCCAGTGGGGGCACACACCAGCACGCCGTGGCCTGCCTCCACCGCTTGACACCCCTCGATCTGGAAGTCATCGAGGGGGAAGCTGAGCGCGGCGGAAAAGGCGGCGAGGTGAGTCATAGCTACCAGGTTAGAGCACGTCGTCGAACGCCGTCGTTGGGCGTTCAGAAAGACTGCCTAACTCAGTATTGCTGCGAATCATCGTAGGCGAGGTCGGATTCACCGGAGCCGTAGGTTCAACCGGCGCCGGTCCGTCTACCCCACCCGGCCCAAGGTCCATCTTGGATGCGTGATCGTCATCCTCTTCTAACCAATCGGGGCGGTTCTTTGCACGTCGCTTGTCGTTGAACTTAGCAAACTGCATCGCGATTTCCACCAACACCACCAACGCGCAGGCAAGCGCGAGCATGGACATGGGGTCCTGACCAGGAGTCATGAATGCCGCGAAGACGAACAGCGACATAATGATGATTCGTCGCTTGTCCTTGATCGCTTCGTATTCCAGCACACCCGCAATGTTGAGCATGATAATGATCAGCGGTACCTCGAAACTCACGCCGAAGACCAGCAAGAGCGCGAGGAAGAAGCTGTAGTAACGCTCACCGCTCAAAGCCGTGATCTGGGTTTCATCACCGATTTGCAGGAGCATCTCGAGGCCGTAGGCCATCACAAAGTAGGCCAGTCCAGCGCCAGCTACGAAAAGCAGCACGGCGATGGAGACGAAGGTGAACGTCCAGCGACGCTCATTCTTCATCAAGCCTGGCGTGATAAAGCCCCAAATTTGAGCGAGCCACACCGGGGAAGCCAGGACTGTTCCGGCCAGCGCGCCGACTTTGAGGCGCAGCATGAACATCTCAAAGGGGGCGGTAGCCAACAGCTTGCAGCTGCCGTCCGGCGAGAAATCAGCGCGGATCGACGGATCCAGCTGACAGTATGGTCCACGCAGGATTTCGCCGAGGGACATCAGCCCGAAAAAGGAATGCTGGTACCAGATGAAGCCGAGGACGGTGCCCAAGGCCAGGGCTGCGATTGAGATCAGCAGCCTGCGGCGCAGTTCCTGGATGTGTTCGACGAGGGTCATCGCGCCGTCGTCGTTGCGCCGTTTCTTCTGTTTGCGAGCGGTTGCCACTTTCTTAACGGATTACTGCTGACCCTGTTGTGGGTTCTGGTACGGCTGCTGTGGCTGCTGGTAAGGCTGCTGTACCTGCTGTGGCTGAACTGGCTGCTGCTGAATCGGCTGTGGCTGGATTGGCTGCTGCTCGATGGCTGGCTGTGGCTGGCCATCGTTTTGCATTTCCTTCACCTCAGACTTGAAGATGCGCATGGATCGGCCCAGGGAACGCGCTGCGTCTGGGAGCTTCTTCGCACCGAACAGCAGAATGAGCACAACTGCGATGATGATCAGTTCGGTAGGGCCAAGATTCGGCATGTGTAGTCCTTACAGAGAATTGAACGAGTTCGTCGGTTCATCATACGCCTTGAGTCCGGCAGCTGCTCGCTGAGCAACAGCCTCCGCAAGGTGTGTCGGAGCTGCTAGTTGAACCTGTCCCCCGCAGGCTAGCACGAAGCGGATCAACCACTCCTCGGACCCGACGGGAATGGTGCCATGGATCCATTCGTCATCCGCTTGTGCGCCTAGCGTGATCGGGACGTAGTCAGCGATCCAGGCGTAGCTCTTCGCCACCCGGATTTCGGCTTGCGTCCTGCCGAATGCGAACGGATCCTTCAGTGAAAACTTCAGGAGGTCGGCGTGCGGGACCGCTTCTTCCTCGGCCAAAGCCACTGAACTCATCCGGTCGATCCGGAAGGTGCGGTGCTCGTCCACCCCGTGATCCCAGCCGCGGAGGTAGGTAAATCCGTCGCTGGTGAAAACATGAGCTGCTGAGACGACGCGTTCTGAGGTGCTGAATGTGGTCTGCGAAAAATAGTGAAAAGTCAGTTGCTTGCGCTCGTCCATGCTGGTTCGAATGAGATCGAGAACTGAAGTACCTTCGGGCGCCGCTTCAGCATCCGCTACGGCGCTGACCTGCTCCCCCATGATTTCCCGCAGTTTAGCGGCCGCAGATGTCACCGCAGCATTGTTGACGAGCCCTGGCGTTGCCTCGAGGTTCTCTAGGGCCAATAGGAGGGCGGCGGCCTCTGTCGTCGATAAGCGCAGTGGCTTGTCCATGCCCTGGGCGTTAGCCACCCGCACGCTCTGGTAGGAGTGCTTCAAATCCACGAGGTCGCCGGGCATGAGTCCGGGGAGTCCGCAGCACCAAAGCCGATTGAGGTCGTCCATGATTTCGTGGGGCTCCCGACCCAGGTCGCGGGCGGCTTCCATCACGGTGCGTTCGGGGTGTGCCTCGAAGTATGGCAGCAAGTTCAGCATCCGGACGAGGTCGGCTAGCCTTTCACTTCCGCGTGCCATCAGTGTGACTCCTTCACTTGGCGCAGTCCGGCTACGATCTCCGCGCGCAGTTCCGCTGGTTCGAGCAGGACAATCTCGGGTGCGGTAGCAAGACACTCACGCACCAGCCAGTGCTTATCGACGTCCTCCACCACAATCGTCTCCCCCACGCGCTCACCTTGTGCTTCTAACTCGGGCGAGGCGCCCGGAGCCACCCGAAGCGTTGCCGTGACGAGTTCTTTTCCTCGGCGCAGTGCGGTCTCCACAATGTCTTGCAGGTTGACATTCTGGGGTTTGCGCTGTTCAGCAGCCCCGGAGACATGAATGTCCGACACGCGGGTGATGCGGAAAGCACGCACGGCTTCGCGGTCTGGATCGTATCCGACCAAGTACATGCGTCCCCGGAGCGGGACGAGACCCCAGGGATCCATGCGCCGCTCCTGGTCAGCTGCCTGTTGGTGCGGCCGGTAAGTAAAAGTTAGTCGGTGTCCGGCAGCGCAGGCACCCACAATCTGGTCCAGAGTTTTTGCCTTGAGAGCTTGCATATCTCCAACAGCACCGATGGTGGTGGGATCGGTGAAGGTGCGAGATGCGCCGGAAGCCGCGATCTTGGTCCAGCCGGAACGGGCGAAGACGGAGAGCTCGCCGGTGAGGCCGCGTTCGCCAGCCAGGCCTAAGATGGTGGCTTCTTCGGCGGTAAAGCGCACCTCAGGAAGGGAATATTCTTCTTCCTGGAGGCGGTAACCCGTGACCCGCTCGCCGTTTTCGACGGCGGCATCTGCGATCGCTTCGATGGGCACTCCGACTTTCATCAGTACCGCGCGATCGCGCTGAAATGCCTTGTCAAAGTGTCGCTCTGGATAGCCAAAGACGTTCTTCTTGACCCAGTGCGCAGTGAGGAACTGCTTGCCTAGCTGCCTGGCGTTGAGAAAGGCAAAGGTCAGGTTAGTCAGCCGTTCCAGGCCTGGGTCTTTTTTGGTCATAAGTACTCGATGAGTTCTTCCACTCGGGAATCAACGGAGGCAAAGGGATCACCAAGCTCCACCATATGCGGTTCGGGCTGGTTAATCTTCAGACGCATCCAGTCTACGGTGACACTCGCCTCTCGTTCGAGTGCAGCGCTGAGGAAATCACCGCGTAGCTTCGCACGAGTAGTTTGAGGCGCCTGATCCTTGGCCACCTCGATCACCTCATCTGACACCCAGCGCTGTACCAGCCCCTTGGCCTCGAGTACCGGAAAGATTCCCCGCCCTGGCTTAATGTCGTGATACATCAAATCGATTTGGGCCAGCTTCGGGTGGTCGAGGTCCCAGCTGTTCTTCTCTAGGTAGCGATTGATGAGCTTTCTCTTGATCACCCAGTCAATTTCAGTATCGACCTGTGAGAAGTCCTGAGACTCGAGAGCCGTGAGCATCCGGCCCCACAAATCAACGACTTTGTTAAGGTCTTCGTTCGGCTCACGCTCGTGCAGCCACGCAGCGGCCGCCTCGTGGTACGCGCGTTGCATGGCCAACGCGGTGATCGTCCCGCCATTTTTCAGCTCGATGACTGTGCTGCCCGTGCTGTCGCGCGCGATCTGGCGGATGGAGGCGATGTCGTCGGCAAGCCCAAAGTCGGGCAGCTCGACGCCAGCTTCGATCATTTCTAGCACCAGTTCGGTTGCACCGATCTTGAGTGCGATGGTGGGCTCGGCGAGGTTCGAATCGCCGACGATCACATGCAGGCGGCGGTACAGCGAGGAATCGGCATGCGGTTCGTCCCGGGTGTTAATCATGGGGCGACTACGGGTGGTCGCCGAGGACACCCCTTCCCACACGTGGTCGGCGCGTTGGGAGACGCACCAACCGGTGCCAAAGTGCGAGCTCGCGCTGCCCAGGAAAGGGCGGTAAATCAAGCCGGCGCCTGCGATGAGCTGGCGAGTGACGAGAAACGGAATCAGTTTGCGCCCGAGTACTTTGAGCACGGCCGTCCGCGACACCAGGTAGTTTTCATGGCAGCCGTAGGAGTTGCCCTGGCTGTCAACGTTGTTTTTGAACAGGTAGATCTGCGCAGGTTTGCCCTCCGCGGCGAGCGCTTCCTCGGCTTGGATAGCCAGGTCAGAGACAATGCGATCTCCGGCCTTTTCGTAGGCGATGAGTTGGCTGATCGAGTCGCATTCGGCGGTGGCGAATTCTGGGTGCGAGCCGACATCCAAGTACAGGCGGGAGGCGTTCGGCAGGAAGATATTTGAACTTGAATAGCGTTCGACGATGGGCCGGAACATGTACCGGGCGACATCATCGGGGGTCATGGGGGCGATGTTTCCCGGCAGGGTCGCCATGATGCCGTATTCGGTTTCGATCCCCTTGATCCTGCGGGTCAGAGCCGTCACTGGCCACCCTTTTGTACGTAAGAACGAACGAATTCTTCCGCGTTGTTTTCCAACAGTCCGTCGATCTCATCGAGGAGGTCGTCAGTGCCCTGTGTGTTGAGCTGAACCTGGCCAGCCTCGCTGAGAACGTCCTCGTCTTTCTTGCCTGGTCCAGATGCGTAGCTTTGGGTCATGATTAGTCCTTTCCTTGGATCAAGTTTAGGGCGCGGGGGTCGTCGGCGGTGAAGGAATCCACTTCGGGCATGCTGATGCGCTGCTCATCGACGACCATGCTGTCCCAACTAGCGGCTAGAACGCGCTGGCTGTGGTCGCGCATCAGGGTGCCGCGGGTGTAGGCCCTGGTGTCTAGTGGCGGATTCTTCGCAGCGTGCAGGATCTCTTCCTCGGTGACCAGAGTTTTCATGCGCCCCTTGCGTACCAGGGCGTGGTACAGCGACTTAGCTGGGTCAATGTCACAGTATTGGAGGTCGATGAGCTGCATCTTTGGGTGGTCCCAGGTCAGTCCCCTGTCGACAAATCCCTGCATCAGGGCGAGCTTCGCGGTCCAATCCAGCAGGTGGCTCGTGCTAAGCGGGTCACTGTCCAGCATATCCAGCACCTGACCCCACAATTGGTGTTCGCGGGATCCGCCGCTGACTCGTCCGTGGTATTCCCGCAGAATTTCCACGGCGGTGAGCTGGCGGCCGTCTTTGAGCTGCAAGCGGTGCTGCAACGTCAGGTCCCGTGACACGTTTTGCACTTCTGCCACTGGGTTCGCCAGCGCCAGATCTTCGAATGAGACGCCCTCTTCGATGGCATCCAGCACCAGCGCTGTCATGCCCATTTTCAGGAAGTTCGCCGTCTGCGACATGTTCGCGTCGCCGATGATCACGTGTAGGCGCCCAAAGCGTTCCTCATCCGCGTGTGGCTCGTCGCGAGTGTTGATGATGCCGCGGTTGAGCGTCGTCTCCAGCGAAATTTCTGTCTCGATGTAGTCGGCACGTTGCGAAATCTGGAAGCCAGGTTGCTCTCCCCTAGCCCCTAGTCCAACTCGTCCTGCACCAATGATCACCTGTCGGGTGACAAAGAACGGGATCAGCGCCGCAGACAACACATCAAAATCGGTCGCCCTGAAATAAAGGTAATTTTCGTGGCTGCCGTAGGACGCACCCTTGCCGTCCACATTGTGCTTGTAGATCTTTAGCTCCGGGCACGGCGCGTGCCCATCCAGCGCAGACAGTCCCTGGCTGGTCAGTTCCGCAACGGCCACTACGGCCTCGCGCAGGATGATGTCGCCGGCTGCGTCGAAAAGCATGGCATCCCACGCGTTGGTCGTTTCCGGTGCGGAATACTCGGGATGTGCGTGATCGACGTAGAACCGGGCGCCGTTGCCGAGGACGACGTTGGCTACGCCCACGGCGTTCGGATCGATGACCGGTACGGTGTGGTAGCGCTTGAGGTCGAATCCGCGCAGGTCACGAAGGGGGTGTTCGCCACCGAAGTCCCAGCGTGCCCGCCGGGCGCTTATCGACGCCGCGTAGGCCACCACAGCGTGAGTGGAGGTAATGATCGGGCTGAGCAGCGGATCGCTCGGGGTGGCGATGCCGTACTCAGTTTCGGTTCCCATGAATCTTGGCATGTGTTATCCCACAATCTTTGCTGCGATGACTTTTCCGCCGTGGCGGCCGGTGATTCGAGCCCACTCGTCAGGGTTGGAGGTGTTCGGCAGGTCCTCGTTCTCGCGATTTTCAGTGTCGATCGCCTTGATCAGGTGATCTTGGGAGATGCCGGGCTGGCCACCTTCCAATTGGTCCTTGATTGCGAACTTCTTCGCACGACCGACGATGTTGGCGATCATGGCACCGGAAACAAAGTCACGGTAGTGCAGGGTTTCTTTGGTGCCGTCCTGCAGGGTGAGTTCGACGAACTGTTTATCTTCGAAGAGGTAGTCGGTGGCCTCTTGGATCAGTACTTCGGGGCGAGTGGCCAACGGGATATTGCTGGTCAAGTAGCGGGTGAAGATGTCTTTGGCCTGGTCTTTTCCTGGGCGGCTGACCCGAATTTTTACGTCGAGTCGGCCGGGGCGCAGGATGGCGGGGTCGATAAGTTCTTCGCGGTTGGTGGCGCCGATGACAATGACGTTCGAGAGCGACTCCACGCCATCGAGTTCTGCCAGGAGCTGTGGGACTACCGTGGTTTCGACGTCTGAACTGACTCCGGAGCCACGGGTGCGGAAGATGGATTCCATCTCGTCGAAGAAGACGATGACCGGGCGACCCTCGGCGGCAAGCTCACGGGCGCGCTCAAAGATGAGTCGAATCTGTCGTTCAGTTTCGCCCACGTACTTGTTCAGCAGCTCGGGGCCCTTCACATTCAAGAAGTATGACCCCTTTTGCACGCCAAGACGTTCGGCCAACGAGTGCGCAACTGCCTTAGCGATCATGGTCTTGCCACAGCCCGGCGGTCCATACAGCAATACACCTTTCGGCGGGCTTAGCTGGTAGTCCTTGAACAGCTCAGGGTGTGCGAACGGGAGCTCGACGGCATCCTTGATTTGCTCGATTTGTTCGTTCAACCCACCGACATCTGCATAAGTGACATTTGGGACGTCTTCCAGTGCCAAGCGGCTGACCTCAGTCTTAGGGATCACTTCGAAGGCGTAGCCGGATTTGAGATCTACGAGCAATGTGTCGCCGGGTCGGGGTTTGCGTTCTTGCTTGAGCAACGCTGCGGCCAGCCGGATGACCTGCTCTTCCCCCGCTTGGTTTGCGATGAGTGCGCGGTCCTCGTCAAAGCGTTCAGTGAGGGTAGCTAGCGTGCCTTCTTCGGTGTACCCGCAGGCTTCTACGACGACGGAGCCTTCGCCGAGTCGAACCTTCATACCCGGCTTCAGTGACTCTTTTTCCATCGCTGGATCAACCATGAGGCGCATCTGGCGGTTGCCGGTGAAGATCTCGGCGGCTCTTTGGTTCTCCGCATATTCCAGGAACACGCCGTAGGTGGAAGGCGGGGTTTTCAGGCCCTCCATTTCTTCGTAGAGGAGCGCTAATTTGTCGCGGGAGGCTTTGAGTAGCTCGGCGAGTTTGGTGTTGCGGTCTGCGAACTCACGGAGTCGGCCTTTGAGGCGGCGCACTTCTGCTGTGTGCTGTGCTTCTTCGGGCGTCGGGATAGTCATGTTTCTACGATAGCGTGAACGCTATTCGGGTTGGATGGCCATACACTACTTGCCAGCCGCCGGCTTGTTGAGCTGCTGGGGATTCATTGCGTTTTCGGGTGCCGTCGGCTTGTACCATGACGGCTCGACCTAGTTCCATTTCGAGGTGGTCTTCGAGCCAACTGTCGTCGATAAGCCTGTGGTGTTTTGGACACAGGAGTGCGAGGTTGTCGATGGATGTCGGTCCTCCCCGCGACCACGGCACAACATGGTGGGCGTCGCATCTGCTTGCTGGAACATTGCAGCCAGGATGTTGGCAGACCCCATCTCGGCCAAAAAGTGAGAGCCGTTGATGGAAGTTGGCAGATCTGCTGGCAGTGACCAGGGCCTTTACTGCGCCGTTGTGGTCGTGGACTTGGATGTAGTCGATGACTTTGTCACCACTCAGATAGTCAACGTCCATTAGATTGAGGTCGAGCCCCACATTGGTGCCGAACTTGACTTGCCAATCGAATTCGTCCCATTCCGTGACGCTGACGATCAAGGAGCAATGTCCGGTGTGGGAGCGACGGTCGCTGGATGCCCAACGCAGTACCTGTTCGAAAGCGTCGGCTTCGCGCTGCGTGATGGTGCGACGATCTTCGTCTTCATCTCGGGTAGCTTGGTCAGTCCGGAACGCTTGATCAATAAGGGCTTTGAACAGCGCTGCCGTAGCTGCAGGGGCGTAACCGTTGAACTTGCAACCACCGTGCTCGTCTTG
The DNA here is from genome assembly GCF_009734385.1 of Corynebacterium kalinowskii. Classification (NCBI taxonomy): domain Bacteria; kingdom Bacillati; phylum Actinomycetota; class Actinomycetes; order Mycobacteriales; family Corynebacteriaceae; genus Corynebacterium; species Corynebacterium kalinowskii. The sequence continues at coordinate 1,185,938 of NZ_CP046452.1, forward strand.
GTTGCCCAGGGAAAAACGACGCTGGCGATACGCTTCAAACGGGTCCTGAGCCAGTTCCTCGTTTTCCTGGCGCACTAACTTCTTGGTGTACTCATGAGTCTGGCGCGGGGTGGATTTCAGCGCGGCCGCAGCTGCGAGCTGATAAATTTCTGTGCGACGCTCAGAAGATGGGGAAAGCTTGTCCAACGCGCCCAAGATGAGGTCCTGGTGCTCGACAGGTACGTCGGGATTCCACCAATTGTTGGCGCGTCGTTCGATGCGGTAGCCTTCGGAAGCACTGGCACCGGCCTTCTCCAGCTCCCTACGACTTTTTCCCGCGGCCATTCTGGTTTCGAGCCGGGCTACCACTTCCTTCAAACGAAGCAAATCGCCAAACGATTCGAAAGAATGATCGTCAACAAGCGCCTGTTCAAGAATTTGCGTGGCCTGTGCGATCATGGTTTCCCCCTCCCGGTTAGCTACCTAAATTCTACCACGCCAAAATTAGAACACAATAGCTAATAATGCTCTTTTTGGGGTGTGTGTATTCGATGAGCTACTTCCGCCCGCGTCGTTGCGGACGAGGAGCCACGGTGCCGTCGGCAAGCCTGCGTGCCCAAATCAGGAACGCGGTGTGGGCGTTCATTCGGTGTTCGGGGCGGGTGGCCAGGCCCTCGACCTTCCATTCGCGCACGAGGGATTCCCAGGCCTTCGGCTCGGTGAAGCACTTCTGCTCGCGGATACCTTCCATGACCTTCATCAGCTGTGGGACCGTGGCTACGTACGCCATGAACACACCGCCGGGGACGAGGAGCTTGGAGCTCACCTCGAGGCACTCCCACGGTGCGAGCATGTCCAGAATGATGCGGTCGACGGGCTGACCGCCGAGATCATCCAGGGTTACTTCCTGCAGATCTCCGAGCCGTGGCGACCAGTTGGCAGGGCGACCACCGAACCAGCCGTCCACGTTGGACTCTGCGAACTCCAGGTGATCCTCGCGGATCTCGTAAGAAACCAACTCCCCTTCCGGACCGATGGCGCGCAGCAGCGCCATGGACAGGGCGCCGGAGCCAGCGCCGGCCTCAAGGACGCGGGCGCCTGGGAAGATGTCGCCCTCGACGAGGATCTGCGCAGTGTCTTTCGGGTAAATCACGGCCGCGCCACGTGGCATGGACAGGATGTGGTCTACCAGCAGGTGGCGGAAGCACAGCCACTGGCCGCCCATGACGGATTCCACGACGGTGCCTTCATCGGCGCCGATGATCTTGTCGTGCTCAACGATGCCCTTGTGGGTGTGCAGGGACCCGCCAGGCTCCAGGATGATGGTGAAGTGACGGCGCTTAGCGTCGGTGAGTTGGACGCGGTCGCCCGCCTGGAAAGGTCCCGTATTAGCCATGCGCTGTAGTTTAATCGGCCAACGTCAGGTAAGAAAACAGCGCCTGTTCGAACCATTCGAGATCAGAAACGTGCGCCAATTCGCGCGCGGAGTGCATCGACAGCAGCGGGATTCCCACGTCCACCGTTTCGATACCCAGACGCGTCGCGGTGATCGGACCAATCGTCGAGCCACATGGGCTGTTGTTATTGCCCGCGAAGACCTGCGACAGCACGCCAGCCTCGCGACACGCGCGCTCCCACATCCCCACCGTCACCGCGTTGGAGGCGTACCGCTGGTTGGCATTGACCTTCACCACCGGCCCCGCGCCGAGCACCGGGTAGTTCACTGGGTCGTGGCGGGATGCGTAGTTCGGGTGAATCGAGTGCGCTGCGTCCGCGGAGACGCAGGTAGAACGGGCAAACATCTGCTGAGTTTCCTCAAACCCGCAACCCAAAGCAGCCGCGGTGCGCGACAACACCGTCTCCAAAATCGGTCCCGCCGCACCTGTGGTCGTTGCCGAACCGATCTCCTCATGATCGAAGGCAGCAAAGACGAGAATATCCTCACCTGCCGAAGCCCGTAGGAAAGCCTGCAACGACGCCCACACCGACGACAGGTTGTCTATGCGTCCCGCCGCGATCAGGCGCTTATCGACGCCAAATTCCGCTCCGCGCTGCCCGTCCACAGTAATGAGATCGTGGGCCACGATGTCAGCGGCCGAAACTTCGGCCGCCGCAGCCACGACATCGAGCACGGAAGTATCCGCAGACCCAACCGCATAAATCGGCTGCGTGTGAGCCTGGCGGTCCAGCGTCATCGAGTCATTCACCGAACGGTCCAAGTGAATGGCGAGGTGTGGGATGCGGAAGTCGGCTTCGGTCGCAACCAGTTGGGATGTGCCGTCGGCTAGCACAATCCGACCGGCAAGACGAAGTTCGCGGTCGAACCAGGACGCAATGATCGGCCCGCCATAGACCTCCACGCCTGCCTGCTGGAATCCCGCTGCGCTGAGATCTGGGCGAGGCTTGAGCTTGAAGCCCGGGGAATCCGTGTGGGAGCCGATGATCCGGAAACCCCGTGGCGAACCTGAGGGGATTTTCCAGGCGAGCACTGCCCCGTCGCGCACCATGTAATGACCGCCAGGAGCTGCTGACCAGGCGGAAGATTCCGACTGTTCCGTAAAGCCAGCGTCTTTAAAAGCGGCAGCGACAGTGGCCGCCGCGTGGTACGAACTCGGAGAAGATTCGATAAAAGAAAGGAACGACATACCTTCAAGCTTGCCACGGTCCCGCTAAACCTTGGCAATAATGGACAACAACACAGCGCAATACCGATGAGGAGTCACTAACGCAATGGCACAGGAGCTACAACGGCCACCCGCAGAGGTTCGATACGCAGCCGATTTGGAATTGCTAGCTCGTCTGGATGCAGAGTTGGGTCGGACCGCTCCCAAGGGTTGGCGGCTATCGGCACCCGCAGTGGTTGAGTTCATTGTCGGCCGAGGTGAACCTGGCGACAAGGACTACGTGACTCAAAAGTTCATCGGGCCGATCGCTCAAGTTCAGCGGTGCGTGGTTACGCTTGCCACCAACAGGGGTCTGATGTTGATCGGTGAACCTGGGACTGCCAAGTCGCTGCTATCTGAGCTGCTTGCGGCGGCAATTTCCGGCGATAGTTCCCTGACTATTCAGGGCTCTGCCGCCACAACCGAGGATGCTATTAAATATTCCTGGAACTATGCCATGCTGCTTGCCGAAGGGCCGAGCGAAAAAGCATTGGTGCCAGCCCCGATGTATCAAGGAATGACCTCGGGTGCCGTCGTGCGATTTGAGGAAATTACGCGCTGCGCCCCAGAAGTCCAAGATGCGCTGCTGTCGATCTTGTCCGACCGAGTACTCACCATTCCTGAATTTGAAGGGGCCCGACGCAACACTCATGCTGTTCAGGGGTTCGGGGTCATCGCCACCGCCAACACTCGCGACCGCGGCGTGAACGAGATGTCGGCAGCGCTCAAACGACGCTTCAACTTCGAAACCATCGGTGCCATTGGCGACGCTGACGTGGAAACCCAATTGGTCCAGCGGGAAACGGATTATGCGCTTGAGCGAGCCGGCATACCTTTCCGACTGCCCCACGATTTCACCGAGGTGCTCGTGAGCATTTTCCGCGAACTGCGTCGTGGAACCGCAGGCGGGACAGGCGTCGAACGCATGAGCTCAGCAATGTCCACCGCCGAAGCGGTTGCCGCAGGAGTTTCCGCAGGGCTCGAATCCGCATGGTTCGGATCCGGCACGCCAGGTGGAAAGGAACTCGCCGCTGCTATCGTCGGGACGGCGCTGAAAGATAGTAAGGAAGACATCGCCAGGTTAAAGGCCTACAGCGAACGCTATCTCCATGGTTCAAAAAATCCCCTTCGGGCTTCGCTCTATGAACACCTGGAACTTGATCACGTCGAAAAGCACACGCCCCGCTGATGAAGCACACCGTCGAATTTTTCGGGGTGCGACACCACTCCCCGACCGCCGCTCTGCTGGTTGCCGAGCGGATTAAATCGCGCCCTCCCGCCGCGGTGCTCATTGAAGGACCCACGGAATTTAATCCTGCTATCCAAGAGCTGTCGCTGGACCACACTCTGCCAATCATGATCTATTCTTGGGCGCCCCAAGACGAAGGGCGTCGCGGTGTCTACTATCCGTTGAGCAGCTATTCACCGGAGTGGCTTGCGTTGCGGGCAGCTATGGCAGCAGGAATTCCGGTCCGGTTCATCGACGCGCCGTTTTACCTCATCAACGATGACGAAGAACCCTCTCCAGCGTCCAATAGGGTCTCGGAGCTGTGCCGGAAGTTCGGCGTTGATGATCTGGACGCCGCGATCGACGAGCTCATTGATGTGGCAGGAAACCTCAGCTATGACGAGTACTGTCACCGCATGGAAATGCTCGGTTCGATATTGCGTCGCGAAGATGCAGCGGGCCAACAGCGTGAAAGGTTCATGGCTGATCGCATCCGAGAAATGCAGGCACTCACCGATGGCACTATCCTCGTCGTATGTGGTGCCGCGCATATCGACGGCCTGCGCGCCGAACTCTCCCATAACCAGCGGCCTGCACAATGGCAGCAGCCCGAAGACGACCGCTACGGTAGTGCGCTCACCCCCACCTCCTATGCCGCCCTTGACGCTCTCCGAGGCTATCGCGCAGGTCAACCTAACCCGGGCTTTTACGCCGCGCTTTTCGACGACCGCTCCCGTGGCATCCGCGGCACCGCCGAGCGCCTCCTGATGGAACTCATCACTGAGCTACGCCAGGCTAAGCAACGGGTATCTGTCGCGGATGCCATTGCGGTGCTAACTACCGCGCGCGGACTCGCTGCCCTTCGTGGCCACGACGAGGTGTGGCGCACTGACCTGCTTGACGCCATGACTGCAAGCCTTGTCAAAGACAACAGAGGAGAGGATCATCCCCTCATCGAACGAATCAGGACCCTCTTGCGTGGTACCGAGGTTGGAGCGCTGGCAGCAGGTAGCACTCGGCCCCCACTGGTGGTGGAACTGCTCACTGAATTGGAAACTTTAGGACTCAAACCAGAAGTGACGCAGCGCCTGGTCTCGATTGATGTTTCCAAAGGTCCCGCGCAATCTCAATTGCTGCACAGTCTTCTAGTACTGGGCGTTGCTGGGGTAACTCTGACAGAATCTGCCCAGCGTAATGGCGTGGAAACGTGGCAACTCGGTTGGATTCCTGAGTTTGAATCCACCTTGGTGGAGGCAGCACGTTACGGCGGGAACCGTGAAGAAGCTGTCATCACGAGGCTATTAGAACGTCTTGGTTTAGCTTCAGACGATCCAGAGTTCATAGCCGATGTATTGCTGGCTGCACTGCAGTGTGGCGTCCATGACTTAGTCCAGACCATCACCATGCGCTGTAGCTCGTTGATAGGCCAGGCACGCCAACTGACTTCGCTAGGCGCGGCGATGAACAAACTTGTGGATGCATATCGGTTTGGCGGGCTGTCAGGCAATAGTGAACTATCCGCAATCGGTGATCTCATCGTGGCAAGTCATGCACGATTCTGCGAATTGCTACTCGCGTTGCCTCCCGCATCCGACGAAGAAGCTACGGACATCGTGCTTAGCCTGCGGAGCCCGCTCCAAGCCATGGAGCGCGGCGCGAGTCTGGACCTATCAGCTACGATCTGGCGTACAGCGCTCGTTTCTACTGCCCGCGACCAAGAACAGGCACTGGCAGTGCGTGGAGCCGCGACCGGTGCCCTCTGGGTGATGGAGGATGTGGCCACCACACGCACCGGCGCGATTGAAGAGCAACTCAATCGGATCAACTCCCCGGTTGACCTCGGTGAATTTGTCTTTGGATTGCTCCAGCTCGCGCGAGAGGTGGTTACGAGACGACCTGAATTCGTCGACGCTCTCGACGAGGAGCTCGGCAGATTGTCACCGGCACAGTTCTTGGCAGCATTGCCTGGTCTGCGCCGCGCCTTTGCTGCATATCCGCCGCGGGAGCGCGCCGACATTGCGGCTAGGCTGCTAGGAGACACTGCTGTCAAAGCAGTTGCGGACTTTGACATCGACGAGTTCGCCCTAGCAGAAGTTATCTCCTTTGAGCATTACCTATTGGATCGACTTTCCGGCTACCTGGGAGTGGACAATGACTGATGAACGGACCACACGGTGGCGGCTCATCCTCGGCGAAGGTTCCGAAGTTCTGGGAGAAGTCGATGGGATCGCAGCCCGCCAACTGGAAGCACTCGACTTTCTCTATTCCAGAGAAACCACCGGAGGAATCGGTGGAATAGCGCCGTCGGCCCTGACGATTCCGACGTGGATCAACGAGATTAAGGAACTGTTTCCGACCGAAGTCTGCGAGCGAATCCAAAGTGATGCGTTTGAGCGCTACGGCCTGGCAGAGATGGTGACTGACCCGGAAATCCTACGCACAATCCAGCCTTCAGAGGCCCTTTTGCATGCCATCTTGAACACCAAGCACTTAATGAATGAAGAAGTCTTGGATCTCGCGCGCGACATTGTCCGTGTTGTCATAAACGAGATGATGGAAAAGCTGCGCAGTGAAATGCGGGAGTCATTAACTGGCCGAAAAGATCCACAGCGGCGCAGTCGCAGAAAAGTTGCGAATAACTTCGACCCCAAGGCGACTATCAGAGCAAACCTGAAAAACTACTCGCCAGAATTAGGCCGACTGATCATCAGTGATCCATTGTTTTCTTCGCGTTCGCGCAGGTACTGGGAGCGGTGGCGCATCGTGGTGGCAGTCGATCAGTCTGGTTCGATGATGGGGTCCGTCATCCATGCTGCCGTTTGCGCAGCGATCTTTGCTGGTATGCCCTCTTTGGATACTAGATTGCTGGCCTTTGACACCGAGGTCGTTGATCTGAGCAGTCACATTATTGATCCAGTTGAAGCGCTGCTGCAGGTACAACTTGGAGGCGGAACTTCGATCTATCGCGCACTGGAGTATGCCGAGTCTCTCATCGAAACACCGAACAAAACGATGATCGTGCTCATCTCTGACTTATTCGAAGGTGCGGGAGGTTGGCGAATGGAACAAGCTGTACGCAGGATGGTGGAATCGGGTGCGAAGGTGATGATCTTGGGCGCCCTTGATCAATCGGGTGCCGGCAATTACGACATTATGGCCGCACGGACCCTAGCGTCGCTTGGTGCCGAAGTTGGTGTCATGACCCCACTAGAGCTCGCCGATTGGGTCGCAGAGGTAATGGCATGATCCGGACAGACATCTTTGGGCTCAGTGAGTCCGTTTTGATTGATTTAACTAATCGAGGAACTCTGCGCAGAGCCCACAAGCTGCTTGAAACCACCACTGTCGAAATATCAACCTCGGATAACGGGAATGTCCATGTTGTACTAGGCGACAATCACTGTGAATTGCTAGCCAATAAGGCATTCCCGGATTGGACCTGCACATGCGTCAAAGCTACATCCTGTCACCACATTGTGGCGGCGGTGCTCGGCTACCAGCAAGCCTGCAACGAGCACGATGTTGTGGAAGTGGAAGAACAACCGACGCCGTCGGCAAGCGTGCCAATGGCTGGCCCCGCGGTGGGCACCGTCTTCCTGCGCGACGATGTCCCAATTGTTCGGATTGCCTTCCCGGAGCCCGTCACGGTCCGTTTTCTCCAAGGTAGTAACTTTGCTTATGCCCGTTGTACCTGCGCGGAGATAGATCCGTGTTCCCACGTCCCTATCGCACTTGCGCTACTGGATGCGCCCGATTCACCCGTGCGAACGATTGGAACGGACGATTGGTGCCCCTATCAGTCCGTACTCACTGCGGTCAGTACACAGATCGACACAATGTGTGCTGTCGGAATCGAGTCGAGCCACATGTCTCTTGTGAACAGTTGGCGCAGGGTTCGCGAGCGCTGTGACAGCGCAGGAATGCCGAATGCGGTCGAACTGATTGACACCATCGTTGATCTGCAAGAACGCCGTGAATCCAGAGACTGTTCCTTTGACCCAGATCGCCTGTTGAGTCTGGTCGGTGAACTCGCAGCCAGACTTGCAAGCTTGCAACTCGCAGAGCCGAATGTGCCGCACCGCTTGGTGGCAGGGGTTAACGCCGAGCCAGTGAAGCTTTCGCGCTGCCGACTCATCGGTCTCGGCACCGAGGTGCTCGCACTTCCCGGAGGTTGCGAAGTCGTCGCACACTTGGTGGATGCTCGCAGCGGATCTCCCATGACAGTGCGGAAGGTGGTCGAAGGTGAGCCTGCGAACCCAGTGAAAGCTGTTGTCAGTAACGTCCCGCTACACAACTGGGGAGGCGGCCAAGTACTCATTAACGGTGGCCGGAGAGATACCCGGGGCCAATTGAACGTGACGAGGTACAAGTGCCAAGCGTTCCCTGCCCCAGCCCTAACTGAACTGTTTTCTCCGTGGGCAGTCGATTCCTTCGCGGCGCTGGCAACCGACGGAGTTCCCGCAGCACTTGGTCCGCGCACAGCCGGCAGTGGCATCTGCGCGGTGAGAAACGTCCAGCTAGTCGCGTGGGGGCACGATGTTCGCACTCGAGGAATCGTCGGCACTCTGGTTGACGGCGCTGGCCATGACGCATCGTTTCGTTTTGCGCCACACATCGGCGGACTCGATGCGAACGCACTTGCTGATTTCTGCGCGCAGCACGAACATCAACAGATCTCGATTTCTGGCCGATGGCGGACGCAGCAAGGACGAATGGTTGTTGATCCATTTCTGTTGATCGGTGAGCTCGGTAGCGTTCAACCGCATGTGGGCGAGACCGCAGAAATCACGGAATCAGTCGGCATCGCCGCAGCACAGGTGTCTGAATCTGCGGCTACCCGCGTACATAAAATTTTGTCCGAAACACTCGGGCATGTCTTGGTTGCCGGAACCGAACGATTACAGCGTGATCCCGACTTTTTTCCATCTCGCGCGCGGCAGCTCCGCAACCTCGGATCCTCATGGTTGGCTGGGCTTGTCGACGCCCACAGTCCGGAAGCCATCAGGAGGCTGTTGTTGGCCGCGGCATTGGCTGAGTAATTCCCTGCCGTGACCATAAGGGTCGGTTATCATCGGCTGCATGGATTCGCAGCTTTGCCTTAAAGATGAAATCTTCATAGATCTACTCTGGTATGAACAGGTCTGGAACCTGGCTGACCCAGTCACAGTTCCGGAGTCAACGGTGTTCGATGCTGACTCGGCTCGAGAGCGTGCCGATCAGATTGCAACGCACCGCTATTCGCCGTGGTGTCTGAAGGGCTGGCATTTCTCCGAGGCACCCGTCAATGGGTACCCGTCGCAAGAAGAAGCAAAGTGGTGGCTCGACTACCTTGCCGACCCTGAACATCAGGACCCAAAGGAACCCCACTGGAGTCATACCTTTTCTCCGCCGGCAGCGCTGTATTTGCTGCTGCATTGCGCAGCCGACCCAGATCAATGCATTAAGGTCTATCGGGATAGTGTGTTAAATCCGTCGCGAGTCGGCTCCTACGACATCCTGCGAATTCTAGGATGGCGCTTGGTATGGAAGCACCTCACCCTGGACCAGCGGGAGCAGCTCTATCGTCTCACGAGCGATGCCGACAACACCACACAGTTTCTAAACAAACCGGTGCAACGTGCCGCGGTGCTCAGGGCTGTCTTAGTCGGCGACACTTCAGCCTGCGAACCGCACATTGAAAAGGCGCTGCGGGACGTGGCAGCTGGTGAGCCGACTTCGTTGTTAGAAACATCCATGATCTACTTTGCCAAGAGGGTGGAAGATCGGGTGAAACTGGGCAAACTGATCAGTATTGCTTCCACTCCTGAAGACGCGCTGCTCTGGATCACCAACACCGGACGTCTCGGGTTTGCACAATTGGTCAATAGGTTCAGCGAACGCAGCAAGGATGAGGCGAAACCCGTTATCGACGTCCTCGGGCAACGTCTCAGCGGCGCGGGCGTAGTTCCACTATTCGCCCAGCTGGCTACCACTAAGCACGCGCAACCAGCAGTTGCTTGGCTCGGCAAAAACACCGATCTGATCTTGCAGGCGCAATTGACGGCTGAAGAAATCCAGGGTGTACAGGCGACTGTGCGCATGATGGACGTCGAGAAGCTGCGTGAGCATCGGGACGCGGTGTGCCCAGAGCTCGCCAAGCTTATCGGCGACATCATCGCCGAGTCCGAGCTGCCAGAGTTTGATCCCACAACTGATTGGTGGGCCGAGGTCGCGTACCAGGGCAAAGCGAAGAAATTGCCCTCCTACGCGCAGGCCGCAGCTTTGCCACCCCTCATCATCGACGGGGCACGCTTGGCAGATTCAGAGAAGGAAACACTGCTCAAGGCGATGCAAACGGAAGACCGCACGTTGCCTATTTTCCAGGCGTTACGAGAGCGAGTACCAGCCACGGTGCTGGATTCGTTCGCAGTGCAGTTGTTGCAGTTCTGGCTCAATAACGGTGCGGTGGCCAAGGACCGCTGGCTCATGACCGGCGCTGGTTGCATCGGTGGAGATGATTTCGTGCTCACGCTTACCCCGATGATCCGCGAGTGGCCTGGCCAGTCCCAGCACAAGCGAGCCACTTATGGCCTTGATGCGCTTCGTAATGTTGGCAGCAATCACGCGTTGCAGCAGATCGCGGGCATTGCCGCCAAAGTGAAGTTCGCAGGGATCAAGAAGCGCGCTGGCGAGGCGATGGAGGAAATCGCGGCGTCGCTGGGGCTGAGCCGAAATGAACTCGAGGATCGAATCATCCCTGACGGTGGCCTCGATGAAACCGGACGTCGGGTGTTTTCTTATGGCCCACGGCAGTTCGTTGCGACTTTGACCCCAGAGGGCAAAGTTGTCGCGCGCTTGCTGGACAGTGATGGCCGTCCGACCGGCAAGCCAAAGACTTCGTTGCCAGCACCGAACAAATCTGATGACCCGGAACTCGCAGCCGAGTCGAAGAAGGAATACTCCCTCCTGAAAAAGAGCTTGACCGCCGGAGCGAAGATTCAGAAGATGCGTTTTGAAGAGGCTATGGTCACGGGGCGCCGTTGGAGTGGTGAGGACTTCAACAGCTACTTCGCTCCTAACCCAATGGTCCGCTCGTTGCTGTCTGGAACAGTATGGGGTGTGTTTGACGGTGAGCAGCGCGTGGCGCTAGGTCGCTTGGATGAGACCGGCGAGCTTATCGACGCCAACGACGAACCCATCGACATCAGCGACAGCGTCCTCACCATTGCTCACCCGGCCGAGCTTAGCGACGCCGAAAAGTCTCAATGGGGCGAAGTATTCGCAGATTTTGAACTCCAGGAAGCATTCCCGCAGCTCGGTCGCGTAGTGCATGAGCTCCCGGCAGATCAAGGTGACGAGTTGGAGCTAAAAGGTGTCGCAACTGCTCCGATCGATTCGCGTCGCTTTGTCGGGGCTCTCAAGCGTGCGGGATGGACTCGGGGTGCGGTACTCGACAACGGTGCTTATGGCGTGTTCTACCGCTATCTTGACGGAGCGGATATCACTGCGGTGGTGCAGTTCGATCCACTTTCTGTGGAATACGAATTCATGGAAGACGAAACGGAAGTAAACGGCGTCTATTTGCTGGCTGGCAAGTTTGATGCCGATGATCTGAATTATGGGCAGGCGCCGTCTTCTTCTTTGAAACAACTTGCATCATGGAACTACCAGCCGTGGCACGTGCTGTCCAAGCCACTCGCTAGTGAAGCTATCGCTGCCGTACGTGCTGCTGGGGCCTAGTCGAAGCGAGCGAGCAGTTACACTGAAAGGCATTATGCCTCCCAAGAAACTGCTCGCCCTCTCCCCTTCCCGTGCTTCCGATTACAAGCAGTGCCCGCTGCTCTATCGCTTCCGAGCGATCGATAAGCTCCCAGAGCCGAGCACGGTGGCGCAGGTCAAGGGCACCTTGGTGCACGCTGTGCTGGAGGAAATGCACAAGTTGCCTCGGGAGCAGCGCACCTACCCGGCGGCGGTGAAGCGCTTGAAGCCGCATTGGGCGAAGATGACCGCCGCCGATGCTGAGTTGGATGAGCTGGTCCCCAACGAGGAGCTGTACGACTTCCTCGTTGAATGCCGCAGCCTGCTTCGCGGCTACTTCGAGATGGAAAACCCACAAGGCTTCGACGCCCACGAGTGCGAAATGTACGTCGACGAAGTGCTGCCGAACGGCGTCCCCGTCCGCGGATTCATCGACCGCGTGGATATCGCCCCAACCGGCGAGGTCCGAGTTGTCGACTACAAGACCGGCAAGAAGCCACTTCCCCAGTATTCGCAGGACGCCCAATTCCAGATGCGTTTCTACGCGTTGGTCTACTGGCGGCTCTTCGACCAAATCCCTGCCCAGTTGCGCCTGATGTACCTGAAGGTCATGGATTCACTGATCCTCACCCCTTCGAAGGAAGAGCTGGAATACTTCGAGCGCGACTTGGGCGAGCTGTGGGCGAAGATCGAGGGCGACGGCAAGGAGGGCAGTTTCCGCCCGAAGACGTCGAAGCTATGCGGCTGGTGTTCCTTCCAGGAGCTGTGCCCAGCTTTCGGCGGCACCCCGCCGGAGTACCCAGGCTGGCCGGGCAGCACCGCGGACAATTCAGCGCAGGGCGAGATTGCTTAAGTACGCTGACAGCGCGAACCCGATGATGAGCTGAAACGCCAGAACCGCTCCCCACTGACCAGGCAAGAACAGCAGCACAAGGACCCACCAGGTATGCGCCAACACTGCAAGCAATGTGCGTGGCAGCTGGCGGATGGCGTTTCCGAGAGCTTCCGGTACGGAGAGCACGCGGAGGTACCACAGGGCCACCGCGGTGATCAGGACGATCCCAGAGAGCACCGCTGCGGAAAGCGCGACTGTCTCCCCTGTTGCCAGGCCAGCTCGGGCGATAACGACGAACTCGTAGGTCGCAAGCAAGACGAAGCCCACCATTACACACGACCAAGCGACCATGCGAGCCGGGTACTTACCCATAGCAGCAAAAAAGTCCCTGATAGGGCGCACCGCATTATCCTGAGCCATCTCCCGGGTCACCTGATGCAACGAACGATGCACCGCTCCGAGCGAGACGATGGGCAGCGAGCACACCACTGCGAGGACATTCAAGATAACCAAGTCGGCGGCCATCATCATGGCCGCCGAGAACTTGCTGTCTGGACTGAGGAACCGATCCATGGAGAATAAGGCTAGCCCTTCACGGCGCCAGCTGCGACTCCTTCAATGATGTGCTTCTGCGTTGCCAGGTAGAAGATGATGATCGGGATGATTGCGAGCACCAGCATTGCCATCATGGCGCCCATGTCGCGGTTGCCGTTGGAGCCGACGAAACTCTGCACCACCACCGGGATCGTCTTGTACTCGGTGGACAGGCCAATGATCAGGTATGGCAGCAGGTAGTCATTCCACACCCACATGGCGTTCAGAATTGCCACGGTTACTGCCGTTGGCTTGAGCATTGGGAAGACGACCTTGAAGTAGTTTTGCAGCGGACCGCAGCCGTCGATAAGCGCTGCTTCTTCGATCTCAAGCGGGATGGACTTGACGAAGCCCGCGAACATAAACACCGACAGACCCGCGCCGAAACCCAGGTACAGCACGATGATGCCGAGCGGGTTAGACAGGCCGAGGGTGTCGGCGATCTTAACGGTTGGGAACATCACCATCTGGAACGGGATGACCATGGAGAACACGAACAGGAAGTAGAGGGCGTTCGTCCACCAGGTCTTCACGCGGGTGATGTAGTACGCGGTCATGGAGGAGAAGAACACGATCGCGATGACGGAGAGGATCGTGATGAAGAAGGACCAGAAAATTGCGGAGAGGAAGCCTTCCTTCATCAGGCCGACGGCGTAGTTTTCGAATCCGGCCCACATCTCGCCCAGCGGCAGTGCGAAAGGATTGTCTGAGATGGCGAACTTTTGTTTGAAAGAGTTCTGGAAGATGAAGACGATCGGGCCGAGGAAAACCACGGTGAGGAACACGAGGATCGCGTAGATCAGTGCTCGGCTCGCGCCCTTGGGTTGTGCTGTTTGGGCAGGCATTTAGGCCTCCACCTCCCTGCTTCGGGTGGCGCGCAGCTGGAACATCGCGAAGACGACCACTACGACCACGAAGATAACTGCCTTTGCTTGGCCGACGCCCTCGACGCCGATCCGGTTGAACATGGTGTTGACGATGTTCAGAGCGACCATCTCGGTCTCGCTACTTGGTGCGCCGTTGGTCAGCGCTAGGTTCTGGTCGAACAGCTTGAACGTGTTCGACAGGGTCAGGAACAAACAGATGGTGATCGATGGCATGACCATCGGGATCGTGACGTGTCGCAGGAGCTCCCAGCGGCCGGCACCGTCGAGTTCCGCGGCCTCGATCAGCTCTGGTGGCACGTTCTGAAGGCCGGCGATGTAGATGATCATCATGTAGCCGATGAGCTGCCAGTTAATGAGCACCACCAGGCCGATATAGCCGTGCTTCCAGTCCGACACGATCGTGGTGCCGTAGTTCGCCAGCACAGCGTTGATCATCGACTGCCAGGTGTAACCAAGCACGATACCGCCGATGAGGTTCGGCATGAAGAACACCGTGCGGAAGAAGTTGGTGCCCTTGAGCTTTCGGGTGAGAATCCACGCGATGGCAAACGCGAAGATATTCACCGAAATCACCGAAGCAATCACCACCAACGCGGTGAATCCGAAGGAGTGGACAAAGCCTTCTCGTTCGCTGAACGCTTCGAAGTAGTTGTCAACGCCGACCCACTCTGCGTCGGAAATCGTAGTGAATTCCGTAAACGAGAGGAAGAAACCGATGATGAACGGGACGAGGAACGCGATCGCGAACGCAATGAGAGTCGGCAACACGAAGATGGGGAAATACTTCTTCAAGGTACCTTGCATGGTTTTACCTTTTTCTTCAGTCAAATGCGGGCGCTTATCGACGGGCCGAAGGTTGGCCTACTCGATAAACGCCCGCATCGCTAGTTGTGACCTACGTGGAGGAACCGAGTCCGCTACTTGCTTTCAGCCGCCCAGCCCTCGGTGAAGATCTTCACGACCTCTTCCCAGGACTTGTTGCCGGAAGCGTACTGGGCAAGCGCCTGGCCGAAGTCGTTCTTGAACTTCTGGGATGGGAAGTACTGGAAGTCCCACGGAATGGTGGTCAGCTCCTTGTTGTCGATTGCGGCTGCAACTTCCTTTGCCAATGGGTCATTTGGCGTGTCCGTCTTGGAGAAGTTGTTGAACGGTGCGTTGAAGCCGAGATCGTTGATGACGTACTTCTTGCCTTCGTCGGTGGTGAAGAGCCAGTTGACGAAGTCGATGGATGCCTTCTGGTCGGCCTCGGAGGCCTTCTTGTTCACACCCAGGTAGTTCTCGGTGCCCACAGCGATGCCGGTCTTGCCCTCGTCAGGCAGACCCATGTACATAGGCAGGAACTTGATGTCGTCCTGCTTCACCACGTTGCCGTCAACCTTTTCGATCTGGCTCCAGGCCCAGTTACCGTTCTGAACCATGGCGGCCTTGCCCATTGCGAATTCGGCCATGGAGTCGGTCACTGCCTTGGATGGGGCGAGCTTTGGATCAATGGTGGAGTTCTTCAGGTACAGGTCGAACAGGTTCTTGAAGTTCTCGTTGTACTTGAACTTCACATCCTTGGTTTCCTTGGTGCCCAGGTCCTTGAATTCCTGGTGGACCGGGAGGTTTGCCAGGTGGGTCTGCCAGCGCCAATCCTCACCAGAAGCCAGCGAGGTGGAGGCGAAGGCACCTTCGATGCCCAGCTCGGCCTTCTTGGCCTGCATGTCCTCAGACACGGCCTTCAGGGTGGCGTAGTCCTTGATGTCTGCTGCGCTCTTTGCCTTAGCATCTGGCAGGGCAAAGTACTTGTCAAAGATGGCAGCGTTGTAAATCAGACCGTAGCCTTCCACTGCAAATGGCACGCCGTAGACCTTGCCGTCGGAGCCCTTGAGGGCCGGGACGTCTGGGTTCAGGTTCTTGGTGATCGTGGCATCGGAGAGGTCAGCCATGTATGGCTCCCAGGTCTTCAGGCCAGTTGGGCCGTTCACCTGGAAGAGGGTTGGGGCATCCTTCTTGCCGATTTCGGCCTTCAGGGTCTGCTCGTAGCTGTTGGAGGCTGCGGTTACGACTTTGACCTCAACGCCGGTCTTGGCGGTGTAGTCCTTGGCAATCTTCTGGTAGGCAGCATCCTGCTCTGGCTTGAAGTTGAGGAAGTAGACGGATCCCTTGTCGTCATCGCCGCCACCGGAGCAGGCCACTAGGCCACCGGTTGCGATAACGAGGGCTGCAACAGCCGCGGAGATTCGCTTCATTTGCTTCATGTGTTTAGCTCCCTTACGAGTCGGTGAAGCGGAATGCATTTTCATCAGGTGGTTATAACTTCCGGTGCGGCAACCCTGAAATGGTTCAGTATTACCTACACCACATCCTAATGAATAGCGTGATGTATTCAATGCTAGTGAAAGTTGGCGAACTTACATAACAAGTTTTATATTAGTTTGATCACTACCAGTTCTATTGGTTTGAACGAGAAAAGCCCAACACTTGCACAAGTGTTGGGCTAACAGGCGAAACGAATGGTTATAACCTACGGGTTAAGGCGCTCCCCTGTCTTCGAAGAGAACATATGGCGCTGTCCCTCCTTGATGCGGGCGTGAATCGTTGTACCCTTCTCCGGCGCCGTCAGTGGCGCGGTGCGGATGACCACGAGATCGTGCTCTTCATCATCCGGGTTGGAATCCGAGCCAGAACTGAGCTGGCCACCGCCAACTAGGTGGCCGTAGATGTAGGCGTCGGAGCCTAGCTCCTCCACCATGGTGATGGTAATGGCAAAGGAATCCTCGGCAGGGCCGTCGATAAGCTCGAGCGCTTCTGGGCGGAAGCCGATGATGATCTTGTCCTCGCCTCGTTCGGCAAGCTGGTTCAGGATGGACTGCGAAAGTGGCAGCTTGGTTTCGCCGGTAACCGCAAAGTTGCCACGGACATCGAAGGTGCCGAGGTTCATGGCTGGCGAGCCGATGAAGCCAGCGACGAATTCGTTAGCTGGAGTTTCGTAGAGCTCGCGCGGGGTACCCACCTGCTGCAGCACACCGTGGTTGAGAACTGCAATGCGGTCGCCCATGGTGAGCGCTTCGGTCTGGTCGTGGGTGACGTACAGGGTGGTCACGCCGAGTTCGCGCTGTAGTGAGGCGATCTGGGTACGGGTTTGGACGCGCAGCTTGGCGTCGAGGTTGGACAGCGGCTCGTCCATCAGGAATACCTTTGGCTTGCGCACGATGGCGCGTCCCATGGCCACACGCTGGCGCTGACCGCCGGAAAGGGCCTTTGGTTTGCGGTCGAGGTATTCGGTGAGGCCGAGAGAAACCGCGACGGCTTCGACGCGCTTGTTGATTTCTTCCTTGGACATGCCCGAAAGCTTGAGGGCGAAGCCCATGTTGTCGCGCACGCTCATGTGCGGGTACAGGGCGTAGTTCTGGAAGACCATTGCGATGTCGCGATCCTTGGGAGCGACGTTGGTGACATCGCGGTCGCCGATCAAGACGCGACCCTCGTTGACGTCTTCGAGCCCCGCGAGCATACGCAGCGTGGTGGACTTTCCACAGCCGGAAGGGCCGACCAGAACCAGGAACTCGCCATCGCCAACTTCCAGGTCAAACTTGTCGACGGACGGCTTCGTGGCGCCCGGGTAGATGCGGGTTGCTTTGTCGAAAGTGACATTAGCCATGTGAACTTTTCCTCTCATCGGCAGGTACGTGCCGAACGATCCGAGTGATGAGGTGGACAGCGCTACCGGTTGGTTAACGTTTTCCTTCCACTGTAACCGCTCCAGACGCCATGGGACCTAAAACAATCCGGTGATATTTCCCTCAGCGTCCACATCGATACCCTGCGCTGCCGGCCGCTTAGACAGCCCCGGAAGCGTCATCACATCGCCGGTCATCGCCACGACGAAACCAGCTCCAGTGCGAGGAACCAGCGACCGGACTTTAACCGTGTGCCCGCTCGGCGCTCCGAGCTTGCGTGGGTCATCTGAGAAGGAGTACTGCGTCTTGGAGATGCACACCGGCAACGTGTCCCAGCCGTTGTCCTGAATAATCTTCAGATCCTTCTGCGCCTGCGGGCTGAGCTCGACATCCGAAGCGCCGTAGATCTCGCGTGCGATCGTCTGCAGGGACGCCAGGGTGCCTGCCGCTGGGTCGTACAGCGGGGCGCTGCGCTTATCGACGACACTAGCCAGCACCACGTCTGCCAGCTCCGCCGCTCCTGCCCCACCTTCTGCCCAGACCTTAGTCAACACGGCTCTCAGGCCACGGTCCTCGGCCCAGCGCTGGACCAGTTCGACCTCGGCGTCGGTGTCATGAATGAAGTGATTGAGCGCGATCGTCGGGGTGGGCCCGAACTTCTGGATGTTATCGCAGTGGCGTGCGAGGTTGACCAGGCCAGCCTGAAGCGCCGCAAGGTTTTCCTGCTGGAGCTCGTCCTTTGCCGCTCCGCCATTGAACTTCAGCGAACGAATCGTGGCTACCATGACGACAGCCGAGACATCGAGGTCGCCAGCGCGAGACTTGATGTCGAAGAACTTCTCTGCGCCGAGGTCAGAGCCGAAGCCAGCCTCGGTCAGGACGACGTCCGCATGCCGCAGCGCGGTATCGGTGGCAATCAATGAGTTGCAGCCGTGAGCGATGTTTCCGAACGGACCGCCGTGGACAATGGCTGGCGTGCCTCCGAGTGTCTGAACAAGGTTGGGGCTGAGCGCATCGCGAAGCAGGGCCGTCAATGCGCCCTGAGCCTTTAAGTCGGACACGGTCACCGGCGTGCCCGCATAGGTTTGTCCAATGACGATGCGCGCGAGACGTTCCTTCAAATCGGTGAGGTCGCTCGCCAGGCACAGCACAGCCATGATCTCAGAAGCCGCAGTGATGTCGAAGCCAGACTCGGCGGGAACGCCGTGGGCGACGCCTCCAAGACCGGTAACAATGTGGCGCAGGTTGCGATCATTGACATCCAGGCAGCGGCGCCAAGTGACCTTGCGTGGATCAATGCTCAGCTCGTTGCCGTGGTGGATGTGGGCGTCGATGAGCGCGGCGAGCGAGTTGTTGGCGGCCGCGATGGCGTGCAGATCGCCCGTGAAGTGGAGATTGATGTCCTCCATTGGAACGATCTGTGCGTAGCCGCCGCCGGCAGCGCCGCCTTTGATTCCGAAGACGGGGCCGAGCGACGGTTCGCGGATGGCGACGATCGTGCGGGCGCCCGTGGCGCGTACGGCGTCGGCAAGGCCGATGAGCACCGTTGACTTGCCCTCCCCCGCTGGGGTCGGAGACATCGCGGTTACGAGGACAAGCTTGCCCTTACGTGGTTGTTCAGGAAGAGCTGCGACATCAATCTTGGCCTTGTCACGGCCATAGCCGACGACGAACTGGGGATCGATCCCAGCGCGTTCGGCGATGACCTCCATGGGCTCGAGTTGGTGCGCTCGAGCGATGTCCGCATCGGTGAGGTTCATACCCTCCAACATAGTGAAAACCGAGCTCACACTAGTGCGAACTCGGCTTTCGTCAGGAGGAGATTTAGATCATGAAACTACCGAAGAGGAAGCCGAAGGCGACCGCCAGGGCGATAGCCAACGTGCCCGGAATGATGAAGGAGTGGTTGAAGACAAACTTGCCAATCTTGGTCGAACCGGTGTCGTCCATTTCCACAGCTGCGAGCAGCGTTGGGTAGGTAGGCAGGATGAACAGAGCGGAGACAGCTGCGAAGGAAGCAACAGCAACCAGAGGACTGACACCGACTGCCAGGGCTGCAGGTAGCAGTGCCTTTGCGGTAGCGGCCTGGGAGTACAGCAGAGCGGCTGCGAAAAACAGAACCACCGCGAGCATCCATGGGTAATCATTGAGCACGTTGCCGGATAGTTCCTTAATGTCGTCGATGTAGTGGTTAATCAGCGTGGTTCCGAGCCAAGCAACACCGAGGACACAGACACAGGCGGACATACCGGAACGAAAGACCGAGGACTGCAAGATCGTGTCAGCCTTGATCTTGCATACCAGGGTGATAACCGTGGCAGCTCCGAGCATGATGGCCATGATGGCCTCGTTACGAGGGATCGTAGGCTCCTTGATCAAGCCGACCTGATCCGAGATGGCGGTAGCGTAGAACATGACCAACAGAATGGCAACCAGGAAGATCATCACGGAAGCCTTAGCACCCTTGACTGGTGTGTAGTCGTGAACACCGCTTGGTGGCTTCACGGTTCCGTTGGCAAGACGCTCTTGGTAGACCGGATCGTCAGCCAAGTCCTTGCCCAAGAAGTTGGTGACAAAGGCTGTGATGATGATTGCCAGGAACGTAGACAGGATGAACACGGCCAGCATGGACACGTAGCCAACGCCGAGTGGCTCCATGATCGAGGCCATGAAGACAACTGCTGCTGAGATTGGCGATGCCGTGATGGCCATCTGAGACGCAACGACCGCGATGGACAGTGGACGTGATGGGCGGACGCCACCTTCCTTAGCGACCTCGGCGATAACTGGCAGCGTCGAGAATGCCGTGTGGCCGGTACCGCAGAACACCGTCATCAACCAGGTGACAATAGGCGCCCAAATGGTGATTTGCTTTGGATTCTTGCGGAGGGCCTTTTCCGCCAGGTAGACGAGGTAATCCAGGCCACCGGCTTTCTGCATCGCAGCGATAGCTGCGATAACACACATGATGATGCCGATGACATCGAAGGGGATGTCTTTAATAGTGACGGGTATGCCGGTGAGTCCCAGCAGCAGGACGCCGGCGCCACCGGCCATACCGATGGCAATGGAACCGAGCCGGGCGCCGAGGAAGATGGCACCGAGCACGATGATGATTTGGAGTGTGAGTAACACTGTTCTTTTCCCTTGGGTGAAAAGAGCTTCGCACGTCAAGTGGTGTCGCCGAAACAAACAAGGTGGCATCACACGTGTGAAGCTCAACTTGAAATGGCTTCACAAAGTATTTAGTTCTAAAGATTATGTGGGTCCCCTTCCGACCACGATGGCGCAGCCGGAAGGAGTTACCCAAGGATGGTGTCACTAAGCGGGCCATGCCCAATGACACCCAAGCACGAAGAACTAGTCTTCGTACAGCTTTCCGCGGTAGACAGGCTTCATCAGGTTTTCGGTGGAGAGAACCTCATTCAGCTGAGCCTCGTCCATCAATCCCTTCTCCAGCACCAGTTCGCGGACGGAACGGCCGGTTGCTGCAGCTTCCTTACCGATCTTGTCGCCGGCAAGGTGGCCGATGAATGGGTTGAGGTAGGTGATGATGCCGATGGAGTTGTCCACGAAAGCGCGGCAGATGTCTTCATTGGCGGTGATGCCCACGACGCACTTCTCACGCAGCGTAACGACGGCATTGGTCAGCAATTCGAGGGACTCAAAGATTGCCTGTGCCAGAGCTGGCTCCATGACGTTGAGCTGAAGCTGCCCGGCTTCAGCAGCCATGAGGACGCATTGGTCATTGCCGAAGACCTTGAAGCAGACCTGGTTGACTACCTCTGGGATCACTGGGTTGACCTTGGCAGGCATGATCGAGGAGCCGGCCTGCATCTCTGGCAGGTTGATTTCCTTCAAGCCAGCGCGTGGACCGGAGGACAGCAGGCGCAAGTCGTTACAGATCTTGGAAAGGTTCATCGCCGACTGCTTCACAGCTGCATGTGCGTGCATGTAGCAGGAGTTGTCGTAGGTGGCGACGAGGAGGTCTGGGGCTCCCTTGATTGGAAGGCCGGTGACCTCTGCCAGCGCAGCGACGATGGCATCTTGGAAGCCCTCTGGGGTGTTGAGGCCAGTGCCGATAGCGGTAGCACCAAGGTTGGTGGTGAGCAGGATCTTGATGGCTTGCTCGAGGAAATCCGCTTCCTCATGGAGGCCATAGCCAAAGGCTTTGAATTCCCCACCTAGAGTCATTGGAACGGCGTCCTGCAATTGGGTGCGACCCATCTTGAGAACGTCCTTGAATTCCTCGCCCTTAGCGTTAAAAGCATCTGCGAGGTTGCGCAGCTCCTTGATGTAGCCGACCGCTGCGTGGTAGATGCCCAGCTTCAAGCCGGTTGGGTATGCATCGTTAGTGGACTGCGCCATATTGACATCATCGTTCGGATTCAGGTCATGGTAGGAGCCTTTTGGCTTGCCCATGTGCTCGAGAGCGAGGTTAGCTACTACCTCGTTGGAGTTCATGTTCATGGACGTGCCGGCACCGCCTTGGAAGGAATCGGTTGGGAACTGATCCATGCAACGGCCCTCTTCAAGGATTTGGTCGCAGGCCCAGACAATGGCCTCGTACTTGTCCTTGGGCAACGTCTTGCACTTGCGGTTCGCCATCGCCGTGGCCTTCTTCACCTGCACCATGCCCCGGATGAAGTCAGGAACCTGATTGTGGGTCCTTCCGGAAATGACGAAGTTCTCCACAGCACGGAGGGTGTGAATGCCGTAATAGCAATCGTTTGGCACCTCCTTTGTGCCCAGCAGGTCTTCTTCAATGCGGGTTCCTTCTGCGAAGGTTGCGTCGGTCACGGTAATGCTCTCCTTTGATATTGAAAGGGCGAATCACGAGGTGGATCGTGTCCAGGATGTGGTTGAGTGTTATGAACAACCCGAATTGGGGCTGTTGTTTGTGGCGCACCTAACAATAGTTATTGAAAGATGGCGTCTATTACCTATGGTAGCCAGCTAATGTGAGAAAACCAAGGGAAAAACCACCGTTTCAGGCCTTTTAGATGTGGTATTCCACACCAGCATCAAAAGGAACTTTCACCCCCATCAAAGTGGCCGACAAGGTTGACAAAACATTGTTCAACAATGCAGGTAGGGGCGGTTTGAAGTGTTGCTTTGCAGGCAAGAAAGTTTCTAATGATTGCGACTGCAATTAAAGCTCGGTCAAACCTAGGCGCAAATGGGGGTAGCTGAAATTCAGTCAACAATGAATCCGTGTCCGAATTATGTGTTAATCCAACCCCCACGAAACAGAAAAGCAAACTATTTTCTGGATCTCTCACAGTCACATTTGTCAACAAAACAAAAATCCGCCGCGTACTAAAAGTACGGGCGGACACTGACATGAGGTCTGCTACTACATGCGTGCGATCCGGATCTCGGAAGCCAGGATGGCCTTGGCCCCCAGCAAGGAGAGCTGATCCATGATGTGGTTGGCTTCCTTTTTGGGAACCATAGCGCGCACTGCTACCCAGTTTTCGTGAGCAAGTGGTGACACCGTTGGTCCGGATAGTCCCGGAGTGATTTTGGTGGCCTCAGTCAGCAGGTCTTCGTGGATGTTGTAGTCGAGCATGAGGAAGTTTTGTGCATGCAAAATGCCTTGCATGCGGCGTAGGAATACCTGGTGGGCGTCGAGAAGCTCAATGCCCTCGCGCGCTACGACCACAGCCTCAGAGTCGCAAATGACCGGGCCGAAGGGAACCAAGCCCTGCTTGCGTAGGGTCCGTCCGGTGGAGACCACGTCGGCGATAGCGTCCGCTACGCCGAGCTTGATAGAGATCTCTACTGCCCCATCCAGTCGGATAACGTCAGCTTCGATCCCCTGAGCCTTCAGATCCTCCCGAACCAAATTCGGGTATGAGGTTGCGATGCGCAGCCCGGCGAGGGACGCGACGTCCAGCTGAGCATCCTTAGGGCCGGCGTAGCGGAAAGTGGAAGCGCCGAAGCCGAGAGGCATGACTTCCTGAACCTTCGCCATGGAGTCGGCTGCAAGATCGCGACCGGTAATGCCGAGGTCGAGGTGGCCCTTGGCGACATAAATGGCAATGTCCTTCGGGCGCAGGAAGAAGAATTCCACCTTGTTTGCCTGATCGAGAACTGTCAAGGCCTTCGGGTCTTGACGGCCTTCATAGCCAGCTTCCTCGAGGATTTCGACGGCACGCTCGGACAGCGAGCCCTTGTTGGGAACGGCAACTTTGAGCATGGTGGATCCTTTACAGGTACTTGTAGATGTCTTCGGGCTTGAGCCCACGGGCCACCATCATGACCTGGGTCCAGTAGATCAATTGGGACATTTCCTCAGCCAATTCCGCATCGGACTGGTACTCAGCGGCGATCCACACTTCGCCCGCTTCCTCGATGATCTTCTTGCCCACATGATGCACACCCTTATCCAAGGCAGCGACAGTGCCGGAGCCCTCAGGACGGGTCTGGGAGCGGGTCAAAAGTTCTTCGTAGAGCGAGTCAAAATTCTTCACCCGACCATTGTTTCACAGCCATGGGCTGCTAGTTGTCAAAGGCTGCGTACCACGCAGCAAGATCAGCCGCAGTTACCCCTAAAAAGGAGGTGCTGCCGTGGAGATCACGCATGTCCAGTGCTTCCGCTGGTACCTCGCCGCGCTCAGGCAGCCCCACTACCCTGCAGCCAGCCGCCGTGGCAGAGGCCATGCCAGTTGGTGAGTCCTCAAATGCCAAACACTGATCCGGTTGGAAACCGAGGCGCAGAGCGGCGGTGCGATAAATCTCCGGATTCGGCTTGCCGTTGGCAACTTCATCACCGCAGATGGTCGAAGTGAAGAAGTCGCGGCCGATGGCTTCGATGGCTGGGTCGGCGAGCTCGCGAGCGGTGTTGGTCACCAGCATCATCGGCGTGCCGGAATTCGCGAGTTCGCTCAGCAGCTTTTCGATGCCCGGTCGCAACTCCAACCGGGTGGAAAGCAATTCGTGCATGCGGGTAAACATCTGGCGTTGCAGTTGCTCTGCTTGTTCGGCGCTGACTGACACTCCCGCGAAGTCCGCACATAACTGCAGCGTGTTCTGGAAGGTGCCGCCGATGGTGCGGGCACGGAACTCCGGAGTGATTCGTCGACCTAGCGACTCACTCAGCTCATACGTGGCAATTTCCCACAACGGCTCGGAATCCACCAGGGTACCGTCCATGTCCCACAAAACAGCGTTATACATAACTCGTTAGCTTAGACGTTGAAGTACTTTGCTTCCGGGTGGTAGAGCACGAAGGCATCTGTTGACTGCTCAGGATGCAGCTGGAGCTCTTCAGAAAGACTGACGCCAATGCGCTCAGGCTGTAGTAACTCCACCAAGGTGCGGCGTGATTCGAGGTCTGGGCAGGAGCCGTAGCCAAAGGAATAGCGTGCGCCGGAGTAGTCGAGGTCGAAGAAGCGACGCGGGTCGGTGGCATCGCTATCTCCTACAAAGGCACCGTCTGGCAGAGTCAGCTCGGCGCGAATCCGGCTGTGCAGCCACTCGGCCATAGCTTCAGTCAGCTGCACACCCAGTCCGTGCACCTCAAGGTAGTCGCGGTAATTGTTAGCCGCGAACAGTTCATTGGCGAAGTCTGCGATGGGCTGCCCCATGGTCACGAGCTGGAACGGGAGAACATCGATTTCGGTCGGCGAGACGAAGTCTGGGATGGACAGGAATCGACCGCGCTTTTGTCGCGGAAACGCAAAGCGCTGGATAATCGGGGATTCAAGCGAAGGTTCGGCGTGTACCAGGATCTCTTCTCCGGACGCGTGTACCGGAAAATACCCGTAGACAGCTGCGGCGTGGTCCAGGATGCCTTCCGACTTGAGCCGATCCAGCCACATCCGCAGGCGTGGCCTGCCCTCACGTTCGACGAGTTCCTCATAGGTTTCCTCAGATCCTTTGGCTGGTTTGAGGCCCCATTGCCCCAGGAAGAGAGCGCGTTCGTCCAAGAGTGGCAGGTAGTCGGACAGTGTCATGCCCTTGACTATTCTGGTTCCCCAGAACGGTGGCGTCGCACGAGGTACGTCTACTGCCACATCGGATCGCTCCGGCAGGTCGACCTCCGGCGCGTTCGCCTTGCGCTCAGCGGCGATCCGCAACGAACGCTCTCGACGCGCCTTGCGTTCCGCCTTCTTCTCCTCTGCTACTCGCGCGGCCTCCAACTGCTCCGGGTCTACTTCTCCCCTCTTGCCGGCCATGACATTGTCCATGAGGGTGAGTCCCTCGAAGGCATCACGGGCGTAGTGGACGTCGCCGTCGTAGACCTCATCCAGGTCGTTTTCCACGTAGGTGCGGGTTAAGGCTGCCCCGCCCAGCAGCACCGGATAGTCAGAAAGCCCGAGAGTGTTGAGCTCCTGGAGATTCTCTTTCATCACCACGGTGGACTTCACCAGCAATCCGGACATGCCGATGACATCGGCTCCGTGTTCCTGTGCGGCGGCAGCGATGTCGCGAATCGGCTGCTTGATGCCCAAGTTCACCACTTCATAGCCGTTGTTAGACAAGATGATGTCCACCAGGTTCTTACCAATGTCGTGCACGTCACCCTTCACCGTGGCGATGACGAGCTTGCCTTTCGAGCCCGAAGAATCTGCAGCCTCCATAAACTGCTCGAGGTAGGCCACCGCTGTCTTCATGGTTTCGGCGGACTGCAATACAAACGGCAACTGCATCTGACCTGAGCCAAACAACTCGCCCACCGTCTTCATGCCAGCTAAAAGATCCTGGTTGATGATCTCGATCGGGCTTTTCTCGGTCATCGCTTGATCGAGGTCGGCCTCTAGCCCCTGCTTCTCACCATCGATGATGCGCTGCGCCAGGCGTTCGAACAATGGCATCGCAGCTAGCGCTTCAGCGCGGGCGTCCTTGGCGCTGGTGGCGTCTACGCCGTCGAAAAGCTCCATGAACACCTGGAGCGGATCATAACTTTCGGTGCGGCGGTCGTAGACCATGTCCAGGGCCACCTCGCGCTGGCGCTCATCGATGCGGTTCATCGGCAAGATCTTGGAGCTGTGCGCGATCGCGGTGTCTAGTCCGGCATTGATGCACTCGTTGAGGAAGACGGAGTTGAGCACCTGTCGGGCAGCTGGGTTGAGTCCGAAGGAGATGTTGGAAAGGCCAAGAGTGGTGTGCACGTTAGGGTGCTCGGCCTTCAGACGCTTGATGGCTTCGATGGTTTCAATGCCGTCGCGGCGAGTTTCTTCCTGGCCGGTCGAGATTGGGAAGGTGAGGCAATCGACGATGATGTCTTGCTCCGCCAACCCCCAGGTCTCGGTGATGTCCTTGATCAGTCGCTGCGCAACTTCAACCTTGCGGTCGGCGGTGCGCGCCTGGCCCTCTTCATCGATCGTCAGCGCTACCACCGCCGCGCCATGGTCTTTGGCCAACCTCATGATTCTTTGATATCGCGAATCAGGCCCGTCGCCATCCTCGAAGTTCACGGAGTTCAGCGCGCAGCGGCCGCCGAGTACCTTCAGTCCTGCCTCCAAAACCGCAGGCTCGGTGGAGTCCAACATGATCGGCAGGGTCGTGGACGTAGAGAGCCGAGCGGCAAACTCATGCATGTCCTGGCGGCCATCGCGGCCTACGTAATCGACACAGACATCGAGTAAGTGGGCGCCATCCCGGGTCTGGCCCTTAGCGATGTCAATGCACTTCTCCCAATCCCCCGCCAGCATCGCCTCGCGAAACGCCTTGGACCCGTTTGCATTCGTCCGTTCGCCGATAATCGTGATGCCCGTCTCCTGCGTCAGCGGGACCGATTGGTACAAGGAGGACACATTGTCCTCCGGGGCTGCCTGCCGCGGCGTGGCAGGGGCACGCTTGCCGACGGCCTCGGCCAACGCAGCGATGTGCTCCGGCGTAGTACCACAGCAACCCCCTACGATGCCGAGCCCGAACTCATCGATGAACCCGGTGAGCGCTTCCGCCAACTCTGGAGCCGTCAACGGGTAGACAGCTCCGTCTTTTCCGAGGATGGGCAGGCCCGCGTTAGGCATGACTGACACGGGAATCGAAGCGTGCTGAGACAAGTAGCGCAGGTGTTCGCTCATCTCTGCTGGTCCGGTGGCACAGTTCAGACCAATGGCGGACACCCCTAGGCGCTCCAGCGCGGTGAGAGCAGCGCCAATCTCTGATCCGAGGAGCATCGTGCCGGTGGTTTCCACGGTGACGTGGACCAAGATCGGAAGTTGGGTGCCGCTTTCTTCGAAGGCCTGGTGGCAAGCCTGGACTGCGCTTTTTACCTGCAGCAAGTCCTGCGCAGTTTCGATGAGGATCGCGTCGGCGCCGCCGGATACGAGGCCGCGGGCGGCCAGGAAGTAGTGGTGGCTGAGGTCGTCGAAAAGCGCATGCCGCAGGGAGGGCAGTTTGGTTCCGGGGCCGAGTGAGCCAACGACGAACTTGCCGTCAAACTCGTCGGCAATGTTTCGGGCGATGCGGGCGCCTGCCTGAGCGAGCTCTTCACAGCGGTCGGCAATGCCATAGTCCGCGAGGTTCGGGAGGTTACACCCGAAAGTGTTCGTTTCGACGAAGTCGGCGCCAGCTTCGAAGTAGCTGCGGTGAATGCTGCCGACAACGTCGGGGCGAGTGGCGTTGAGGATTTCGTTACAGCCTTCCAGACCAAGAAAGTCTTGGTCAATGGACATATCGAAGCCCTGCAGCTGGGTGCCCATGGCACCGTCGCCGATGAGAATTCGGGTGGACAGAGCGTCGAGGAAAGTCGTACTAGTCTTCATAAACTAGACAGCTTAGACTATTCCAGTTCTGGAAGGGAAGAAATTACCTCAGCATTTGCTGGAGACGATGCCACAGCCTTGCGGAACATAGCGTTGAGCTCCTCGCGCTCCTCCGGTTCCACCACGGCATCGGCGTTCTTGGCGTTGAAAGCGTCAATGGCGCTGACGGTGGTTCCAACCAGACTGGTCACTGCATCCGGGTCTGGCTCCACTGGCAGGGCATCCAGCTCATCGAGGAAAGCTTCCAAGATCGTGCGAAGCTCAGGCAAAACGGCAGGATCAAAAGGCTGATCCCAAAATTCGCGCTCGTCCTCACGAAGGTAAGAACCGGTGGCGAACTCTTCCAGGTTGGCAATAAACTCGTCGACTTCTGCTTGAAACTCTGCGCGAATGGTCATGCTCTCAATTCTCCCTTAAATCTGCTTCGTGTGCTGGGTTACAACACGAGTTACAATCGCACGCCCAGCAAGGCATGCACGGCCTGCTGGACGATTCGTCCGGCCGCCTTGGCTTCAGTGTTGTCGTTTTCTGGGACGCTCAACGCCCAGGAATCAATTGCGGCCAGGGCGCGTGGGGTGTCCAGGTCGTCGGCAAGCGCGGATCGCATTTCGGCCACCAGTGCCTTTGCCGCAGGTTCATTGCCCGCACGAACGATGGCCTGACGCCAATGGTCGAGGCGCATTTCGGCAGTGGTGAGAACGGCATCCGACCAGTCGCGGTCGCTGCGATAATGAGTCGCAAACACTCCCAGGCGAATCGCACTTGGATCGTGCCCAGCTGCGGTCAGCTTGGAAACGAACACTAGATTGCCCAAAGACTTGGACATCTTCACGCCATCCAAGGCAATCATGCCGGTGTGCACGTAGACGTCCGCCATTCGCTCTTCGCCGTGC
The DNA here is from genome assembly GCF_009734385.1 of Corynebacterium kalinowskii. NCBI lineage: Bacteria > Bacillati > Actinomycetota > Actinomycetes > Mycobacteriales > Corynebacteriaceae > Corynebacterium > Corynebacterium kalinowskii. Next base: position 1,215,137 of record NZ_CP046452.1, read on the forward strand.
AGTGCTTCCGCGTGGGCAGCAGAGAATTCATGGTGTGGGAAGATCAGGTCACTGCCACCGCCCTGGATGGCGAAGTGGGAACCGAGGCGATTGGTGGCAATGGCCGAGCACTCGATGTGCCAGCCCGGACGCCCCTTGCCGAATGGTGCGTCCCAGGAAGGCTCTCCTTCGCGGGCAGCGCGCCAAATGAGGGCATCAAGTGGATCGCGCTTGCCAGCGCGGTCTAGGTCTCCCCCGCGCTCGGCAAAGAACTTCTCCATCGTTTCGCGGTCGTAATTTGACTCATAGCCAAAATGCTTTGTCGCATCGATGGAGGCGTAGATGTCCGGGTACTCGTCACCCTCGATTTGGTAAGCGGATCCGTTATCCAGCAGCCCCTGCACCATTTCGATCACTTCGTCTACCGCGTCCATGACACCCACGTAGTGCTGCGGTGGCAGCACCTCAAGGGCAGTCATGTCGGAACGGAACAGGTCAATCTGGCTGTTGCCCAGTTCCTTCCAGTCCACGCCATCGCGCTCGGCGCGCTCAAAAAGCGGGTCATCTACGTCGGTGATGTTTTGGACGTAGTGCACCTCGTGCCCGTTGTCCAAGAGCTGGCGATAAGCCAGGTCGAAGGCGAGGTATGTCGCCGCATGCCCTAGGTGGGTGGCGTCATAGGGGGTGATGCCACAGACATACATCCCCACCTTCCCTTCTTGAGCAGAGATGGGAGTCAGATCTTGATCTGCGGTGTCAAAGAGCACCAGCGGCACTGGGGTGCCGAGCGCAGGGTCTAGACGGGGAACTTCTGGACGTGGCCACGATTGCATAACTGAAACCTTAGCGTGGACCACCTAGGGGATGCGTCACTTAAGGCTGTAGTACCCCTGCCGCCAACAGGCCCATAACAGCTAGACCTGCAGGAATGCGGTAAGCAGCGAACCAAGAGAAAGAGTGATGTGAGACGAACTTCAGCAACCATGCAATCGAGGCGTAACCCAGACCGAAGGCGATCACCGTACCGACGACCAGCTGTGCCGGCGATGCCACCTGGCCGGCTTCGGGGTTCAAGGCGTCGGGAAGCGAGAAAAGCCCGGAGGCGAGCACAGCTGGGATCGCGAGCAGGAAGGAAAACCTGGTAGCGACCTCACGGTTCAAACCGGTGAACAGACCCGCGGAGACGGTGCCTCCGGAACGGGACACGCCCGGGATGAGGGCAAGGCACTGGGCGAAACCCATGATGATGGCATCCTTCATGGTGAGTTCATCAAAAGAGCGCTTCTTGCTACCGAATTTCTCGGCGACGATGAACACGAAGGAGAACAGCACGAGCACCGTGGCGGTGATCCACATGTTGCGCAGGTTGTCGCGAATCAGGTCCTTACCCAGGTAGCCTAGGATGCCAACCGGCAGCGTACCGACGATTACCATCCAGCCCATGCGGTAGTCGAAACCGCGCTTGCTCTTGTTAAACAGGCCTTGCAGCCAGCCCTTAGCGATGCTGAAGATGTCGCGCGCAAAGTACACCAGCACCGCGGCCTCCGTGCCCAGCTGCACCACGGCCGTAAACGATGCTCCGGCGTCCTGGCCCCAGAACAGCTCGGAAATGATGCGCAGATGTCCCGATGAGCTCACCGGAAGAAACTCGGTAAGTCCCTGGACGACGGACAACACGATGGTCTGTGACCATGACATAGCTTCGGTATTCACTCGCACAACCTTAGTCCCCACGGCCTTGCCTGTCCCCATTCGACACGGCAGCGACGTATCCTTGGGCGCTGTGAAGCAACGGCAACTTGGGCGCAGCGGACTGCGGGTCTCCAGCATCGGCCTCGGTACTCGGGCGTGGGGTGCGGACATGACCGAAGAGGGTGCTGGCCAGGTGCTCAGCGCGTTCCGCTCGGCAGGTGGCACGCTTATCGACGCCTCATGGTCCGCACACGATGGCCGTGCAGTGTCCCTGCTCGGCGCCGCACTGCAGGGCAATGACCGCGAAGAACTCGTGCTCTCTTCCGCCGCGGGGGTGCGGCCCACTGCCCCGGTAGGACAACGAGTGGACTGCTCGCGAAAGTCCGTGCTCGCTACTTTGGATGCGACTTTAAGGGCTTTGCGGACAGACTATCTTGACCTATTCAGCGTGGAGTACTGGGACGAGCTCACCCCGCCACATGAGGTTCAGGAAACGCTGGAATACATTGTTCGCACCGGTCGTGCTCGGTATGCAGGAGTTCGGGGCTACTCCAGCTGGCAGTTGGCAGTAACCCATTCTCCGCACATCGTGGCTACGCAATCGGAGTACAACTTGCTCGATCGCAGCGCCGAACAGGAACTGCTTCCTGCTTGTGAGTTCCTCGGGGTCGGCTTCATTTCGAGTTCGTCGCTGGCACACGGCATTTTGACGGGCAAATACCGGGACGGCGCGGCTCCCACGGACGCCGAAGTCCACAGCAGGCTGGATAGTCGCAGTGATCGGATCGTCGAGGCGCTGGGAACGGCAGCTGCCGGTTTGGGTATTTCCCCAGCGACCGCAGCGCTGGCTTGGGCGCAGTCTCGACCTGGTGTGAGCTCCACGTTGGTCAGTGTGAGCGATCCGACGCAGTGCGAGGACATCGTCTTGGCGCTGTCTCGAACGCTGCCCGCGGCCATCGTGTCTGCGCTGGATGACATCTCGGCGCTGTAACCCTCTGGTAACCTAAAGAGCCGTGAAGAAATCCCTGCGTAACTCACTCGTCGCGGTTGCCGCGAGCAGCTCTATTCTCCTTGCTTCCTGCACTCCTCCGGGTGTGGAAGATCCACAAAAGCAAGCGCAGGACCAGGCGGGATCAGGTCAGACCGTTTCCGGCGCGTTGGGCAAAGCTACCCCGGCGGTTTCTCCTGCATCAGCTAACCCAGCCGGCGAGGTAGTAAAGCTCGAGGGGCGCCTTGCAAAGGCCAGCGATATCGAAATGGCTGGGGATGTCCTGGCGGTTCGTGCCGGTGACCAGCTGGCTCTAGGAACCGTAGACAAGTTCCGCACCAACTCTGCAACCACCCTCGAGATCAATGCTAACTGTGGCGACATCACTGCTACGGGCGATACTTTCGTGCTGCCTTGCCCCGTGCCTATTGAGGGTGGCGCAGGTGGCGGAGTCATCTACCTCATCGACGCGAAGAACCCAGGGCTCAAAGACACCCGTCGCGCGGACATGAAGTTCACTTCCGCTGTGCTCACCACCAGCGGCGAAGTCGTCGGAGGCAGCTCAGAAGAGCCGGATGTCATTGTCTTCCGTGGCACGGATTCCTCCGATTCGAAGAAGATCACCACGTCCCGCAAAGCAGATGAAATGGTTGCCAGCCCGGTGAGTGGCAGCCGAGATGGCGTCGTGTTCATTGAGCGCGACAAGACCGTCATCCAGGGCGTCGACTACACCAACAATCGTGCCGGTGGCGCCCTACGCATGGGTGTGGGTGTCGGCTCCATCGCAGCCGGTGACGACGGGTTGTTCCTCGCCTCGGACGCACTCGGACACCAGCTTGGCATCTACACTGACGATGACATCCTGATGCTCCACCAGACCATCCCTACCGACAAGTCCCCGTGGGCGCTCGCCTGGGACACCCAGCGGAAACTCGCCTGGATTTCCTCCAACGAGACCAACAAGATCCAGGCCTTTAAGATTAGCTCGGGAGTTCCCGAACTCCAGGGCACCGTGGACACCGTCGCGAACGTTCGCAGCATGACCATCGACAGCGATGGCACCATCTATGCCATCTCGGATTCCGGGGATGGCCTGCAGATTATTCCAGCGAAAGACGCAGCAGCGGCCGTCGAAAAGCCAGCACAACCTTAAAGGACAGCTACCGTGACACATCATCCTCTGCGCACCAAGGCCTACGAGCTGGCTCTTTCCGGCATGTTCACGCTGCGCCCGGAGCGCATTCACATCCTGATGGTTAAGGCCCTGAGGATGCTGCACCAGGCAACGCCTATCAACCGCGCGATGAACCGGGTGCTTCCGGTGCGCGATCCGATCCTCGCTCAGGACGTGTTCGGCGTGCACTTCCCTCGCCCCCTTGGACTCGCCGCAGGTTTTGACAAGAACGCCACCTGCGCTGACGCGTGGGCACCGCTCGGTTTCGGGTACGCCGAACTAGGCACTGTGACCGCACAGGCGCAGCCCGGCAACCCGACTCCTCGCCTGTTCCGCCTGCCTGCGGACAAGGCGATCCTCAATCGCATGGGCTTCAACAACCGTGGCGCAGCCTTTGCTGCTGAGCAGCTGCGACTTCGTCGCTCCGATGATGTGGTCGGCATCAACATTGGCAAGACGAAGGTCGTTCCTGCAGCCGAAGCCGTGGCCGATTACCGCGCCTCCGCTTCCCTGCTCGGTGACCTCGCCGACTTCTTGGTGGTCAATGTTTCCTCCCCGAACACGCCGGGTCTGCGCGACCTCCAGGCTGTCGAATCGTTGCGCCCAATCCTGGCAGCCGTCCAAGAGTCGACCACTTCCCCAGTGCTGGTGAAGATTGCTCCGGATCTTTCCGACGAAGACATTGACGCCGTCGCCGACCTGGCAGTCGAGCTGGGGTTGGCCGGCATCGTCGCCACCAACACGACAATCTCACGCGAAGGCTTGTCGACGCCATCCGCTGACGTAGCAGCCATGGGTGCCGGCGGCATCTCTGGCGCCCCGCTCGCTACTCGATCGTTGGAAGTCTTGCGCCGTTTGCATGCGCGCGTGGGATCCCAGCTGGTCCTAATCTCCGTCGGCGGCATCACCACGCCTGAAGAAGCGTGGCAGCGCATTGCCGCAGGAGCGACCCTTTTGCAGGGATACACTCCGTTCATTTACGGTGGTCCGGACTGGATTCGCGACATTCATCTGGGCATCGCTGAGAAGCTGCGTCAGCATGGCTTTAGCAACATCTCTGAAGCTGTGGGCTGCGGGCTGGATTAGCTTCTCTGGGTTTCCCGGGGTTTAGGGACTTAAGGGCGTAACTCAGCTATGTGAAACCAGCTATTGGGAGTAGCAAGTGTGCTATTATGGCCAAATCGGCGAAATAGCACTAGTTCTACCCCGAATAGCTGGTTTCACATAGCTGGAATTGCGCGCTTTTGAAGAGAGCCAAAGTAAATGAACTGCTTATCGGACTGCTGCCCGGCGCAAAACCAAGCCACACAGGATAGCGAGCATGGCGTAGGCCGGAAGCCACCACTGTTCCATCGTGTACAGCGGGTCATTCGGAATGAACCGGCCACCCACGACTAAGAGCAGCGCCACTGCGAGTGCGAAAACGCTCCACGCACTGCGCGGCTGTCCGGGGGCGGTCATGCCGAAGCCACCGAGGATCGCTGCTGCGACCACAATCAATAGGAAACGCGGGGTCACATCGAAGGGAACCAGGAAGCCCTGGGTGACCACGGCGACGAAAGTAAAGATCACCAGGACGATTGCAACGGCAACAAATGCGCCACCGACGCGAATCGGCAGCGGCAACTCGGTGTTAGCTACATCACTCATAGCTGGTCAGCTTAGTGGTTCTCGTGCCAGCCCCAAGTAATTGCACGCCCAAGGGTGTGGAAGTACAGGTTGAAACCCAGCACCGTGGGGGTAGCATCTTCAGGGATATCAAGCTTGTCCACATCAAGCGCGTGGACAGCAAATAGGTATCGGTGTGGCGCGTGCCCGGCTGGAGGGTTAGGACCGTAGTAGCCCCGCTTACCGGAGTCGCCCTTTAGCGTGACAACGCCCTCGATGCCACCTAAAGTTTCGTCACCAGCGCCCGATGGCAGCTCATTCACCGAAGCTGGAATATTGAACACAGCCCAGTGCCAAAACCCGGAAGCGGTTGGTGCATCCGGGTCGAAGCACGTGATGGCCAAAGACTTGGTGCCCTCAGGCAAGTCGGACCATTCGAGCTGTGGCGAGACATCAGAGCCACCGAGTTGCTCGGGCTTGAAAGTGCCACCGTCAACGAAGTCAGACGAGCTCAGTGGAAAGGACGGCTTATCGCCGAGAGGCGCGTATGGATCTGGGCCAGGGAATCGAGAATCAGTGTAGGAAGTCATACTTCCCTTATACCTGCGTTCTGACTCGCATTTCTAGCTTTCCCACTTTTCATAGAGGCGTGCGTATTTCCCGCCGTGTTTGAGCAGCTCATCGTGGGTACCGTCTTCAATGATTCGTCCCTCTGACATCACAATGATCCGGTCAGCAGTCCGAGCTTGGTCTAATCGATGCGCGACAATCAAGGAGGTACGACTGCTGGCAACTGCGGTGGCGGCGCGCTCCAGGTCACGGGCACTTTCCGAACCCGCTTCGGCTGTAGCCTCATCCATCAAGAGAGCCGGCGGGTCCAATAGGATGATGCGGGCCAGGGAAATTTGTTGCTGGACCTCGGGAGAGAGCTCGTTAGCACCGGCACCCACCTTGGTCTGCAGTCCTTGCGGTAGCCAACGACGCCAGGCGGGTGTGTCGACCCCCAGCCCCACTTGAGTAAGGACGGCGACGAGTTCGTCATCGCTGGCCGTTGGGTGAGCCAGGCGAAGGTCGTCGGCAAGCGTGCCGGCGAAAATGTGCACCTCCTGGCTGATGAGCACAACCTGCTGGGACACCCACGAGTCGGAGACGGTTGCCGAATCAACTCCTCCAATGAGAATCCGGCCTGCGGTTGGGCGCTGGAGCCCTGCGATCAGCCCGGCCAGGGTGGATTTGCCAGCGCCGGAGGAGCCCACGAGCGCCGTGGTTGTTCCCGCCGCAAGGGTCAGATTCAGTCCCTCCAGGATGGGGGCGCCACCGGGATAAGCAAAGGTTAGATCCTCTATAACGATTTCTGGAGAGGACACCAACGGTGCTGGATCGTCCATCGCGGGTGGCTGCAATTTGGCCAGGGCCACTGCGCGTCCGAGGCAGGTCATTGCATTGTGGATTTCGCCCGCGAAGTACATCACGTTGAAAACATGGATCTCCAAGCGGGAGATCAGCAGCATCGCGGTGGAAGCGCCTCCGAGAGTGAGCTGATCTGCATGGACGAGGTACGCCGACAGCGAAAACCCGAGGATGACTAAACTGCCGTAGCCGAGCACCCCATGGAAAGTCAGCCGATTGAACAGTGGCTCGCGATCGCCCATGGCGCGAACTCCATTCCATGAGGTGCGCTCCAGACGGTTGGTGGCCCACTCCTCTAGACCGAACGCTCGCAAAGTCGGCAAACCACGGATCGTGTCCAGTAGCTGATTGTTGCGCTTCGCATCGGCGTCCGCCACAGCGGTCGTAAGCGGAGGCACTAGTAGCGTGTTTGCCTTGGCCAGCGGAAATATCGCGAGCACCACGAACACGAACACAAAGAAATAGCTCCAGTGCACCAGAGTGAGCGACACCAGGGTGAACGGGAACATGAGCGCCGTGATCACCACGCGCACGCCCATGGCGTTCACCATGCGCACGGCGGCATCAATGTCCTTCGTCAGACGCGAGATCACGTTGCCGGTACCCAGCTCCAGCATGTCCGGCACCGGAGCCCGCAGCGCTGCGGACAATGCTGCCTCGCGGACGTTCACCGAGAGTCGTCTGGCCCGCGATTGCAGCAAATACTGCGCACACGCGCGTCCGGCGGCCTCCAGCGTCATAGCCAGGGCAATCAATGCGACAAGCCACACATAGGAGGTAGGCGCGCCGCCGATGACGTCGATAAGCCGGCCAATCAGCGCCGTGGCACCCATCATGGACAGCAGCGTGGTCACGAACACCGCACTGGCCATCAACCACCAGCGGCGGTTTGGGCGGTCTGGAAGGGTGCCCAGGTAGCGGGCAATTTCGCTTATCGACGCCGTCCTCATCGCGCCACCTCCGCATCGAAATCCATCACACGATCCGCGATTGCGCGCCAGCTGCGGGAGGTGGTGAGGACGATGGTGAGACGATGTTTGCGCAGTTGCGCGACATTCCGAGCAACTTCGTCCAAGGTGACGGCGTCGAGACCGGTCGTTGGGTCATCCAAGACGAGTACTTGCGGATTGAGCGCGAGTGCCCGGGCGAGTGCGACGCGTTGGCGTTGTCCGCCGGAAAGGTTCAGACCAGCCTCACCAATAGCAGCCTGTGGCAGTTCACCATGGGCACCGTAGCCGCCTAGTCGAGTGACGATGTCGGTGCATGCGGCAGCCCGCAGGGCTTCGTGGACGAGTGGGGCTGAGCCGGTTGGATCGATGTTGTCTACCAGCGTGCCTTCGAAAATGTTTGCAGCGTGTGGCGCGCGAATCGCCCCGAGTTTATTCAGCTCCTGCTCTGCTCGCTCTTGGGCAGCAGAATCCTGCGCGATCCACACCTCCAAGCCCACTCGATGGGAAGCGCTCCCCAATTCATGGGTTTCGATTGGAGACGCGCCTTCGAGCAGGTCGATAGCACGCGTAGCTGAAGCTGAGGCTCGGGCCCAAAATTCCGTAAAGAAGCCGAGAGCGTGACCTGTCACCGTGAGCGCAGGAGGAGCGAGCAACGTGACGGTGAAGAACTCACCAGCAGTGATCTTGCCGGAAACTGCGAACCAGCCGGCAATTGCCAGTACCGCGATGTTAGCTACCAACGGAACGATCTGACGCAAGAATGTGGTTACCGCAGCCACACTCGCATCCTTGATCATGGCATCAAGAGCGCTGCGGGCGGCGACAGAAAAAGCGCGCTCGCTCTCTTCCACCGCGCCGAGACCCTTCAGTACCCGGGAACCCTGGGCGTAATCAGTGGCCAGCGAAATCGACGCAGCCTCAGCTGTACGACGGTTACTGGATGCGCGGGAAATTGCCTTTCCTGTGAAATATGAAGCGATCGCAGTACCAATCCCGCCACAAAGCACAATCAAAGACAACGGAAGAGAGAATTGGCCCACGACGACAGCTGTTGAGGCTAAATAGGCCACCATCCCCAGGGGGAAGTTCAACACCTGTTTGACGTCGCTGAGCTGTTGGATATCCTCGTCGGTCGTGTTGAGCAACTCCCCGGGCGTCTTATCCACCTTGGTCCGAATGAGCTTGGCGATCAGTTCCAATCGCAGGTCGTGCGCGATGCGTGCTGCGGACAAGGAGGTAAGGGAGTCCCCCGTCGCGTCGAGGAAGAACATGAGTACCAGAGTGCACGCCACCGCTCCTACTGCGGTTAACACCTGGGCAACGTCCGCGTGTGGAATCACGTTATCGACGCCGTAGCCGATGATGCGAGACATGAGCGCTGCGTTTGCCGAGGACAGCGTCCAGCACGCGAATAGCATCCAGAAAGCAGTGCGATGGCTCATGAGGGTTTTTCGAACTAATGACCGTGCGGTGGTGGCGCTCGACATCAGCGGGCGTGGTGGCACGGGAGGTTGTTCCGGCACGAACCAGGCCCAGGTCCGCATGCGTGGCGGAACTTTCGACGGTGGGGTGAACATGAGAACTGAGGATACCCTAATTACGTCCGTGGAACTTAACTTGACCTGCAGATTTGTTTTTGTTTGCCACTTCGGGCTATTGTTTACGAGTGCCCAGCCGAGAGGCTGAAAACAATCACCCTGCCCGGGTGGCGGAATGGCAGACGCGCTAGCTTGAGGTGCTAGTGTCCTACTAATGGACGTGGGGGTTCAAGTCCCCCCTCGGGCACAAAATGAAAACCCTGGTCAGCAATGGCCAGGGTTTTTTCGTTGCTAGAAGCTCGACGAACCACCCGCGCCACTGAATCCCGAGCTGAATGAGGAATTGGTCGAACTCGATACTTCGGCTTGCGCAGCCACTGCATCGCTATGCCAGGTACTGAGAGCCCAGTACGGGACAAAGTCGGCATAGCCATAGCCAGGGCGGTAGTTCTGATCGTAGATAGCTGGCGCTTCCGGCTGGGTCTTAGGTTTCTTCACGTCGGAGAATTCCTGGGCCTTCAGCGTGGTGAGCGCGGCTTGATAGTCGGAAAGCAGTCGGGCGTAGCGCTCGACGAAATTGGGCTCAGCAACGTCCCGGAGTAGCGCGTCCGCTTCTGCCCTAGCTTGCGTCAAGGCAACAAACAGCCCCGAATCCGTATTGGTCACGGCGCCCTGCGCGGCAACGATGTCAGCTCGAAGTTCGGTGGTTTCTTGCTTGCGCACCACCTCATCTCCGTTTTCAAGCTTGAATAGCGCGTCGATATTGCCTTCGGCGTACCCGACCTTGCGGGCAACCTCGGCCGCCGAGCCAATCTCTTCAGCTTGTGCCAGGATCTGCTTCGGTTCCGCCGAGGTTGTTAGCCCGCCAAACCGGTCCACTTGGTCGTGCAAGTCCAGGAAGTGGTCCCGTACTTCTGCCCACTGCGAGCGGAGCGTGGCGTGCGCCAGCGGTGAGGTCAGTGAGTTAGCACGGATATCGATACCGTCGAGACGCTGCGCCAACTCGCCATACTCCTTTGAGACAAACGCCAAGTCCTCCCGCGCCTGAGCCAGCTTCTTCTCCCGCTTTTGGCGGGCGGCGGCCCAGATTCCACTACCCAAAACCAAGCCGCCTCCCGTGACAAGGCCACTGACCACGCTGGCTGCCGTACGATCAGATTCTGCGGACTCGATCCGAGATTCCGCAAGCTTTTCGACGTCCGTCGCCTCCCGCACACCTGCAAACAGGCCTGCTGGGATGTTGTTATCCTTCACACCCGGCTTGATCGCATCCAAGGATTTGTCAAGATGACTTCCTTCACGCAGGTCAAGGTCATCAGCCACGTCTTCGCCCGCAAAGACGAAAGCTTGCCGGGGATCTAAGCCAACACCCACGATGAGCACGCCATCGGCGAACTTATCCTTCCCAATCAGTTCTGGGCGGTTGTCCCTCAGGTACTCCTCCACCGAGTCGTTGACATTGTCACGGTTCTTGTCAAAAACGATGTAGTGGAGTTGCTGGACGCTGGAGACGGTGTCGATGGAGCCGGCGTCGCGAAGCATGCGTGCTTCATCGCTTTCATTAAGGATGTTCCCTGGGTCGTGGACTTCGACCTTGCTGATGCCGTGCTGGATCGGCGCAGTGACTGCCACTTCGGAAGGTTCTGGCACATCGACTAAGGAGTATGCGGTCGCGGCCGCACCCCCGCCTAAGAGGGTGGCTAAGGCAGCCGTTGCGATGAGGGATTTTGCTTTCATAGCTCCACTTTAGGTGGTATCTGGTCGCGGAGCCGCGGGTTCTGTGTGGTTGACTAGCACTATGTCGATTGATCCAAAAGAGCTGGCTGTTTGCCTCAACGTGCTGGAGCAAGCCGGTTCCCTCGACCCCACCTCTGAGGACTCTGTGACGCTGCAACGCGCTGTGGGCAAGCTGTTCAAGGAGGTCAAGCGGCAGCGCCGCGCGAAGGCAAAGTCGGAGCGTCGAGAAGCCGACGAGGCGGTATTCGCCAGGACCGCGACGGCGAACCCGCAGCGTATCGACGACGAGACCGCCGGTATTCTCGTCCGTCCCGCCGGCGCAGAACCGGTCGCACTCGAGCGCGGAGCGGTGGCAACACCGCACGGCTGGGCTGGCGAGCTGTACCGGGCGCAGAACTGCTACGTGTGTAAAAAGCCCTACACGCTGGTGGATTCCTTTCACCACCAACTGTGCCCGGATTGCGCTGCGGACAACCGCGCACGTCGCGACGCCCGAGTAGACCTCACTGGGAGGCGTGCGTTGCTCACCGGTGGGCGCGCCAAGATCGGTATGTACATTGCGTTGAAGCTGCTTCGCGACGGCGCCGACGTCACGATTACCACGCGGTTCCCCAAAGACGCGGTGCGCCGATTCACAGCTATTGGAGATAGCTCTGAGTGGCTGGAACGCCTGCATGTAGTGGGCATTGACCTGCGTAATCCAGCACAGGTAGCCGACTTGGCAGATCATGTAGCTGCCCAAGGCCCGTTGGACATTCTTATCAACAACGCAGCGCAAACGGTGCGCCGCTCCCCTGGCGCATATTCCGGGTTAGTCGATGCCGAGATGGTGGCGCTTGAAGGAAAACAACAGGGCGTGGACATGCTCGCGCTTGGTCGCTCGTCGGATCTGCACCCGGCTGCTTTGGTCTCTGGTGGTGGAGCAACCCACGCGGAATTGTTGGCCCACGAGGCCCTGCTCGGCGGATCGGCCTCCTTGGACCGAATTGAAGCAGGTACCGCGATTGATGCCGGTGGCCTCATCCCGGACCTGGTGTCGCACAACTCCTGGGTCGCGACCATTGGAGAGGTCGATCCGCTCGAGCTACTCGAAGTGCAGCTGTGTAACCAGACGGCGCCGTTCATCCTGGTCAACAGATTGCGACCGGCACTTGAGGCCTCTAAGTTCCGTCGCAAGTACGTGGTGAACGTCTCCGCGATGGAAGGAGTCTTCGGGCGCGGATACAAGGGACCGGGACACCCGCACACCAACATGTCCAAGGCAGCACTGAACATGCTCACACGTACCGCTGCGGGAGAGCTGTTCAAACACGGCATCCTCATGACCGCAGTGGACACTGGCTGGATCACCGACGAACGTCCCCACACCACCAAGGAACGCCTAGCGACTGAAGGATTCAAAGCTCCGCTGGATCTTGTCGATGGTGCCGCCCGGGTCTACGACCCCATCGTCCAAGGCGAAAACGGCGTCGACCTGTATGGCTGCTTCCTGAAAGACTACCGACCTCACCCGTGGTAGCCTGACGCTTTGTGATTAGGTCTGCTGAATTCTCCGATATTCCAGTCATCGCTGAGCTGATGGCTACCGCCTTCTGGGATGACGATGCGTTTCGCAGGTACTTCAAGGGCTTTGCAGGTGTGGATCGCGCGGTGGGCGCCGAGGAGCGTCGAAAAGCGCTTGCCCCCATTTTCGCCCGCCAGCTGGAAGTCGAGTACGTCCCCGAGGGCGTAGTTGACGTCTTCGAAGACGACGGCGAGATTCTGGGTGCTGCCAGCTGGAACTCACCATTCGAACGCGGAGGGTTCAATTTCGGCTCGTACGTGCGTATGTATGGCGCTCACTCGTTCCGCATGGCGATTCGTGACGCCTATTCCAAGCGCTACCACCCTGCTGAGCCGCACTGGTATCTCTATACCATCGTGGTCTCCCCTGATGCGCAGGGGCGCGGGATTGGTTCTCAGCTGTTGGGGCATGGCTTGCAGCGCGCAGATGACTCCGGCCATGGAGTCTATCTTGAGGCCACCACACCAGGCTCCCGGCGGCTGTATGAGCGACATGGGTTCGAAGTGAAAGCGGAAATCCCCACCCCGGACGCGTGGGCGAACGAGGTGGGGATGTTTCGGCCGACTCTCTAGTGCTGCTCGTTAGGGTCGTTGTCAGCGTCTTCCTTGGTCTTGTGCACGGTACCTGGCTTGTGGTCGGGGGCTGCGTAAATGGAATAAACCTTGAGTGGTTCGTCGCCTTCATTGACCACGTTGTGCCACTTGCCTGCGGGCACAAAGATAGCCCAATCGTCTTCGACGACCTGGTCAACGTCCAGGTTGTTCTCGTCATCACCGATCATGACGTGGCCCTTGCCCGCTTCTACGCGCAAGAACTGGTCATGATCCTCATGAACCTCAGCGCCGATCTCGCCGCCAGCTGGAATCGACATCACGGTCATCTGGAGGAACTTGCCAGTCCAGAGGGTATCGCGAAAATTCTCGTTATCTAGGGTTGCCTTTTCAATGTCCAAGACGTACGGGTTTGGTCCGTGGTCCTTCAGCAAATCAGTCATGCTGGGCTCCTTTGCTCTTCAATGACAGGTTATGACACCCCAGTGTACTGGACTTAATCGATCCTAGCTAGAACAGGTGTTTGCATACAGTCTATGGCTCGGAAACCGCATCAAAGGCTGCGAGCACCTCTTGCGCCGCTAACGTAGCGGTGATTTCGCCTTGCCTGAGCTGGTGTTCCACGCGCTTCTGCGTCTCCACGACATTCAGATTCGTGTTGAGCCGCTGCAGTAGCGTCTCGTGGACCATCGACCACATCCACCCCACCTGCTGCTCACGGCGGCGCTCCTCAAACTGGCCTGAATCCTGCATCACCTTGTGGTGCTCCATGACGTGGCCCCAGAATTCATCGATGCCCTCATGTTCCACCGCGGACATGGTGATCGTCGGCGGGTGCCAGAGCTCATTCTCGGATCGCACCATGCGCATTGCGGCTGCCAGTTCGCGGGCAGCACGCTTCGCAGGCTTTAGATTAGGTCCGTCGGCCTTGTTGATGGCCACTATCTCAGCCATCTCCAGCACGCCCTTCTTAATGCCCTGCAGCTGGTCACCGGCGCCAGCGAGTGCTAGGAAACAGAACACGTCGACCATCTGAGATACCGCAACTTCGGATTGGCCGACACCGACAGTCTCGACGATGATGACGTCGTACCCAGCTGCCTCAAAGACGACCATGGACTCACGCGTCGCCTTTGCCACGCCACCGAGGGTGCCCGCCGACGGCGAAGGACGGATGAAGGCGTTGTCCTCGGCAGACAGCTTGGCCATGCGAGTCTTATCGCCAAGAATTGAGCCGCGGGTCTTGGTCGAGGAAGGATCGATGGCCAGCACGGCAACCCGATGCCCTTCTCGAATCAGCTTCATACCCAAGGTTTCAATGGTCGTGGACTTTCCCACACCCGGCACACCAGTCAAACCCACGCGCAGCGCTTTGCCAGAATGCGGCAGCAGCCTGACCAGCAACTCCTGGGCGAGCACGCGGTGTGCCGGAGCAGATGATTCGAGCAGGGTCACCGCGCGGGCGATCTGGGTCCGGTCGCCGGCGAGGACGGCCTCGTAAAGCTTATCGACGTCGATACGCTGGCGAGCCCGCTTGACCACCTCCGGTGCAACTGCTGTTTGCGCACCCAAGTCGGTGCCGGCGGTGGTGGTCAGGGAGCCGAGCGAATGCTCAAGGAAGTCATTGCCCATGATGGAAAGTACTCCTATGGTCGTCGATAAGCGGATAAAACACAGCGGCGCACAAGCCCTGCAAGACAGGAGCTCATACGCCGCTGGTGGTCGAAACTAGACTTCGATGTCGAAGCCCAGGTTTGCCGACAGCTTCGTCAGCATGTCGATTGCGGAGTCCGCAATGACCGTTCCTGGAGGGTAGATCGCTGCAGCGCCCATGTCGTAGAGCTCCTGGAAATCTCCTGGAGGAATAACGCCACCGACGATGATCATGATGTCCTCGCGGCCAAGCTTGGCCAGCTCCTCCTTCAGCGCAGGCACCAGGGTGAGGTGGCCGGCAGCCAGGGAGGATACGCCCACGACGTGGACGTCAGCGTCGACAGCGGAACGCGCTGCCTCCGCAGGGGTCTGGAACAGTGGTCCAACATCGACGTCCATGCCAAGGTCGGCGTATGCGGATGCGATGACCTTCTGGCCACGGTCGTGACCGTCCTGGCCCATCTTGGCGATGAAGATACGCGGACGGCGACCTTCTTCCTTCTCGAAAGCATCGGCCATAGCGATAGCCTTGGTGACGTTGGACACCTCGCCTTCCTTTCCGACCTCGTCCTTATATACGCCGGACAGGGTCTTAATTTCAGCCTCGTGGCGACCAAAGACCTTCTCGAGTGCGAGGGAAATCTCGCCCACGGTGGCCTTCGCACGCGCTGCGTCGACAGCCAGCTTCAGCAGGTTGGACTCCAGATCGCCAGCCTCGCGCTCCTCAGTCTGTGCCGCAGCGGTCAGGGCATCCAGGGTGCGCTGAACTTCAGTCTCGTCGCGCTCGGCGCGCAGGCGTACGAGCTTTTCCAACTGCTCGGTGCGAACCTTGGAGTTCTCGACCTTGAGCACCTCGATGGACTCGTCTTCGTCCACGATGTACTTGTTCACGCCGATGAGGGCCTGTCGACCGGAGTCAATGCGAGCCTGGGTACGTGCAGCGGACTCTTCGATGCGCAGCTTTGGAATGCCCTCGATCGTAGCCTGCGCCATACCACCAGCAGCTTCAACTTCTTCGATGTGCTTGCGAGCGCGGTTAGCGAGCTCGTTGGTCAGCCACTCGATGTAGTAAGAACCAGCCCATGGGTCAACCGGACGAACCGTGCCGGACTCCTGCTGCAGCAGCAGCTGGGTGTTACGAGCAATACGTGCGGAAAAGTCAGTAGGCAGAGCCAGTGCTTCATCCAGCGCGTTGGTGTGCAGGGACTGGGTGTGGCCCTGGGTTGCAGCCATAGCCTCGATGGCGGTACGGGAGACGTTGTTGAACACGTCCTGCGCGGTCAGGGACCAACCGGAGGTCTGCGAGTGGGTACGCAGGGACTGGGACTTAGGGTTCTTCGGCTCGAACTTGGCCACCAGCTCGCTCCACAGCAGACGGCCAGCGCGCAGCTTGGCGATCTCCATGAAGGTGTACATCGAAATGCCCCAGAAGAAGGACAGACGAGGCGCGAACTTGTCCACGTCCAGGCCGACGTCCTTACCAGCGCGGATGTACTCAATGCCGTCAGCAAGCGTGTACGCGAGCTCGAGGTCGGCGGTCGCGCCGGCTTCCTGGATGTGGTAGCCGGAGATGGAGATGGAGTTGAAGCGTGGCATCTTCAGCGACGTGTACTCGAAAATGTTCGAGATGATACGCATCGAAGGCTTCGGTGGGTATATGTAGGTGTTACGAACCATGAACTCCTTCAGAATGTCGTTCTGAATGGTTCCGGCGAGCTGCTCAGGGGAAACACCCTGCTCCTCTGCTGCCACAATGTACAGCGCGAGGATCGGCAGCACAGCGCCGTTCATGGTCATGGACACGGACACGTTGCCGAGGTCGATGCCCTCGAACAGCTGGCGCATGTCCAGGATGGAGTCGATGGCCACGCCGGCCATGCCGACGTCACCGACAACGCGCTCGTTGTCGGAGTCGTAACCACGGTGGGTTGCCAGGTCGAAAGCGACCGACAGACCCTTCTGACCAGCGGCCAAGTTGCGGCGGTAGAACGCGTTGGACTCGGCGGCCGTGGAGAAGCCAGCGTACTGGCGAATCGTCCAAGGCTGGTTGGTGTACATGGTTGGGTACGGGCCGCGCATGAATGGCGCGATGCCTGGGAAGGAATCGACTGGGTGGCCAGCCTCTGCGGCTGCGTCGCGGTCGGCGCGGGTGTACACACGCTTAACGTCGATGCCTTCAGGGGTTGCCCACACCTTGTCTGCGGTCGACGCAGCTGGGGCTTCCGTCTGGGCACCAGCGTCAGCCGTGTGCGGTACTTCGGCGAAATTCGGGATGGTAGTCATATTTCCTTACGCTCCCAGCTTGGTGAGCAGGTCGGACAGGGTCGACGCAGCGTCGATCTTCATGTTGACATAGCCGTCTGGCTTCACGTCAGCGTTCTCGAAGGACTTCTCAGCGCCGGCGATCAGGATCGTGCTGACACCGGCTTCGCGCAGTGCCTTCACCACGTCAGCGCCGGTTGCTTCGTATTCCTGGTCGGTGCCGCAGACAACGACGATGTCGGAAGCCTTGGCAGCCGTCACGAACTCGTCAGTGCCAGGGGTGACCTGGCCAGGGTTGGCCGTCTCAATACCACCAGAAGCCAGCAGGTTGGCGGTGAATCCGGTGCGGATGTTGTGCTTGGCCAGTGGCCCGACCGGGATCATGCCAATGAGTGGACGCTTGCCGTTGGCATCGAGGAAGGCATCCGAGCGGTCGCGCAGCGCCTCAAAATCAGCAGCCCAACGGCGAATGCCGGTAGGTTCCGTGCGAAGCTCTGCTGGCAGTGGCTTTTCGCCCAAGTTCGGGAACTCGTTGATGCCAGTGACCTTCTTCACGCGGCGAGCGATGTCGCTGCGCATCTTCTCGTAGGAAGCGTCCAGGTCTGCCTGAATGTCCGCCTCGCGGAGGCCACCCTTTGCTTCAACACCAGCGAACTCAGCCCAAGCCTTCTCCGCCAACTGCTTAGTCAGAGACTCGACGAAGTACGAGCCACCAGCAGGGTCAACGACATAACCCAAGTGCGACTCTTCGAGCAGCAGCAGGTTGGTATTGCGTGCAATGCGGGCAGCGAACACACGCGAGGTGCCAGGTAGGCCACCCTGGATAGCGGAGTCAAATGGCAGAACCTCGACGTCCGATGCGCCGCCAACACCAGCAGCAAACGCAGCCACGGTCACGCGGAGCATGTTTACCCACGGATCACGCTGGGAGAACATTGCTGGTGCGGTCACGGCGTGCTGTGGAGCAAAGCCGGCTTCAGGAGCCTCCAGCACCTCGGCGACGCGAGCCCACAGGGTACGAGCGACGCGGAACTTAGCAATCTGAGCAAACTGATCGTCAGTAGCAGCGAAGCGGAAGGCGATCTGAGACAGCGCCTGCTCCACGGAAAGTCCAGCCTCGGTCAGCGCGCGGACATACTCGACGCCGGCAGCAAGTGCGAAACCGATTTCCTGAGCGTCGGTGGCGCCCTGGTTGGCGAAGACAGTGGCGTCGACAAGCAGGGTGCGGATGGTGCCAGACCAGGCGGCATTCTCGACGGCGATGGCAACGGCGTCGGCAAGCGAAATGCCCTCAGCGCCAACGATGCTGTCGGTGAGTGGAGCGGCAGCCAGCTCGAAGCGAGCCTTATCCGCGACACCGGCATCTTCGGCCAGCTTCTTCAGCGCCTCGCCAGCAGCCTTGACCTCAGTGCCTGCGACTACGCGAACCTCGACGAGGTCGAGCAGTACGTCCTTCAGGACGACCGACAGATCAGCGGCGGTGAGACCAGCAGTGAGGTCTACGACTACCACGGTGGTGCCGTTATTCAAGGCATGCAAGATGGCCTTGTTGGTGGCTGCTGGGTCGCCGGACGTGCCGGACAGGGTGCCACCGAACGTCTCAGTGACATCCCAACCAATGCGCTCCGCAGAGGTTGCAACGCCACCGCGGGTGAATGGGAACACGCCTGGTGCAGAGACTTCAGCGAGTTCATCTGCGCGAGTGTAAAGCGGATTAACGTCGATACCCTCATAGGTGGTGTGGATCAGCTTCGTCCACACGTCAAGTGGGACATCAGCGATGTCCTTCTTTTGTACACGTGCAAACACCTTTGCAACCTGCTTGTACCAATCCTGCTGGTTGTCAGCGAAATCGGCAGGCAGTGAGGTATTTACCGCGTCAGACTGTACATCAGTCACTACGGACCTTCTCCCCTTGTGCTTGAACTCGAACGAAGGCATAACGCCACGCTCGAATCGTTTGAGTTCACTACTTGAGTCACCATGAGCACACCGCGACCACCATGTGGATACAATGCAGCTCACAATTACACCTCAAGTGTAGCGACGAGCGCACGAACTAGCGGAACATTGGGGCCGACACTCTCCAAATCAGTGGTAGGCAGTGCCTAAACATGCAGATAAACGGGGGAACCTTTGGCTCAAAGGGGCAATCACACTACACCCGAATGTCAATGACGAATAGCGCTGCAGGCACGAGTAGCGTGTGAAGACGTGCGCAACCAACTCATCGAACGCTGGCGAGTCATCGCTTTCGGCCTCTTTCTCGTGTGTGGCCTGTTGTTGGCGTTCCTAGTTGATCTCCCCTCGCTGGAACAGCTGCGCCACTGGACGGAGGTGTACGGTGCTTGGTCAATCCTTCTCTTCGCACTGCTCTACGTCACTGTGACTCAGTTCCCCATCCCGCGCACCGCGCTCACGGTATCCTCGGGAATTCTCTTTGGCCCAGCGCTCGGCATCACGATTGCGCTGCTGAGCACAACTGTCGCCGCCGTGGTGTCCCTCACCCTGCTGCGGGCGCTTCTCGACGTCCCTTCCGACCCCACCAAGGCCGCTGACTCTGTCCTCGGCCGATGGGCGCGCAAACAGGGAGGACACCCAGCCTTGTCCAAAGTGAACGAGCGGTTGGAACACCGCGGCTGGTTCTCGGTCATGTGCCTGCGACTCATTCCGGGATTGCCGTTCTCCATCCTGAACTATGCCTGCGTGTTCACTCCAGTCAAGCGTCTCGATTTCGCCTTCGCTACCTTTGTGGGTTCGGCGCCTTCCACGATCATTGGCGTGCTCCTCGGCGATTCGCTGACTACCGGGCAGCATCAAAGCACGGCACTGCTCTTGGGTGCACTCGGCCTGGTCGGCATGGTGGGATTGGTTGTCGATCTGTTGCTACCGGTCAAGTCTAAAGCGTAGACTTGGCCCATGTTTGCCATTCATGCCCGTTACCGTGGCCGGGCGGTACGACGCGCCGAGCTCGTAGCTCGTTCCGCTGAGGCCTTGTCCACGCTGGAAGGCGTCGGGACGTTCGAGGTGCTGGGGGTCGAGGACATCTGCGCTCTAGTGGATACTCCCGAGGCCATCGCAGACACCACGATGGCTCTGCTGTCCGCCGGAGAATGGGCTGTGGGTATCGGTATTGTCCCGACGTCTGTAGCTGCGCCTAAGTTGGCAAGTGCCCAGGCAAAGAAGCTCGCGGGTGCTGCGCTGGGCACTCGCGCCCGCATTGGCACTGTAAAGGTGAAGGTCAAGGCATCGCGTGCGGGCAAAGAGGACGCTGATCGGTGGGCTTCCGACATCGCTGCCAGCTTCCTACTCTTGGCGACGCTCCTTGCTAAGCGGAGCCCTGAAGGCCGAGAAGCAACCTCGATGATGCGACGCGGTTACAACCAAAACGAAGCTGCCGCAGAGCTGGGCATCACCAAGCAAGCGATGTCACAGCGGCTGCAGGCAGCTGGCTGGCAGGCGGAAACTGCTGGCTGGCAGCTCGCCGTTAATTTGATTCGTAGGGCCGAGGATTCTGCGGTGGCACAGGCTGAGCTTCAAAGCTAGGAACCGGCTCGTCAAACTGAGTCAACTCCCGCTGTCCCTGGGGTTCACGGGAAGTAGACAGCTCTTCCAGCGGAGATTCAACTGGTTTGTTTGCCACCGCGTTCGCGGCAGCTACAGCAGCAGCGATAGCCGGATCGGATTCAGTATTGAACCACTCCGCCGTGTCTTCCTCGGAGGCCATCTCCTTAGTTTCTTCGTTGACCGCAGCAGGCTCGTAGCGGAAGATTCCCTCGTCATCCTTCTTGGCCATGGCCTTGGCGAACTGCTCTAGAGAATCGCCAAATTGGCTTGGAATGATCCACGTCTTATTGGCTGAGCCCTGTGCCATCTTCGGCAACTTGTCCAGGTACTGGTACGCCAATACCTCCGGAGTCAACTGAGCAGACTTGATCGCGGCATTAACCTTCTGGATAGAGCGTGCCTCACCCTGAGCCTTCAGGTACTTGGCCGCGCGCTCACCCTCAGCACGAAGGATCATTGCCTGGCGTTCGGCTTCTGCAGCGAGAATCATCGCGTGCTTCTCACCCTCCGCCGCGAGGATCTTCGCTTGCTTCTCACCCTCTGCAGTCTTGATGTCAGCCTCACGCTGACCCTCTGCTGTCAAAATCGTGGCGCGCTTCTCGCGGTCCGCTTTCATCTGCTTCTCCATCGACTGCTGAATCGATGGAGGTGGATCAATAGCCTTCAGCTCCACGCGGGAAATGCGTAGACCCCACTTAGTCGTTGCGGCGTCAAGTTCACCGCGCAGTCGACGGTTGATCACTTCACGGGAAGTGAGGGTCTCTTCCAAGGTCATGCCGCCGACGACGTCGCGAAGCGTTGCAGTGGAGATTTGTTCCACGCCAACGATGTAGTTGTCCACGCCGTAAATCGCGCGGGCTGCGTCATTGATCTGGAACGTGACCACAGTGTCAATGGCCACCGTCAGGTTGTCCTGGGTAATGACCGCCTGCGGTGGGAATGAGACGACGCGCTCACGGGTGTCCACCTTGGCGCGGACGCGGTCGATGAAAGGCACCAACAAAGTGATGCCACCGGACACCGTCCGGGTATAGCGACCCAGACGTTCAATCACGGCGGCTTCGCCTTGCGGGATCAAGGCGATCGATTTGACGAGCACGATGATCACGAAGATCATCAGTACAAAGAGGACAATGATCCCCTCCATTTACAGCTCCTTCCACACGATGGCTGTCGTGCCATCGATTCGAACTACTGATACGCGCTCGCCGACGGCGAACGAAGAAGTGGGATCAATGCTGCGTGCCGACCAGATGGAACCGTCCAAACGAATCTGCCCACCGGTGCTGGAAACAGATTCAAGCACTTCGGCTGGAGCACCCTCAAGAGCCTTTGTCGAGGTATCCAGAACCGGCTGGCTCTTCAGATGACGGTGGAGATAAGGCTTGAGAAACAGCAATAAGACCAGGGCGGAGGCAGCAAAACAGACGATTTCCGCCCACAGCGGCACATCAGCGATAGCGATACCAGCGGTAGCTAACGCCGCCCCTGCCAGCATGAGCATGGTGAACTCGCCGGCGAGCATTTCCGCCGAGGCAAGAACGAGAGCTGCGATGAGCCAAATGAGGGGTCCCACACCAATCAACCTACCTAATAATCTGCATAGTTGTCCTGCTTAACGAAAATCAGCCTTAGTTAGATCCGGGACGGTTACCCAGTCAACCAACTTCTCCACGGCGCCAATGAGCGCGGGATCCAAATCCCGGAAACTCTCGACTGCGTTGTACACCCGGTGCCAACCCTCGCGTGGGTCAGACCAACCAAGACGCTCGCAGATTCCCGTCTTCCAGTCCTCGCCATATGGCACTTCTGGCCAAGCGCGTATCCCGAGCTTTTGTGGCTTCACTGCCGCCCAAATGTCGATGAATGGGTGGCCAGTGACCAGCACATGCGGGCCGACATTGGCCACCAGTCGGGACTCCTTAGAGCCTTCCACCAAGTGGTCTGCGAGCACACCAACGCGACGCCCCGGACCCGGCTGAAAGTCTGCCAACTGGTCGGGCAGGTTATCCAGACCCTCCAAGTATTCGACCACGACACCCTCCACACGAAGATCGTGGCCCCATACCTTTTCCACGATGGCGGCGTCGTGAATGCCCTCCACCCAGATGCGTGAGGGCGCTGCCACCTTTGCCTCCACGTGGCTGACCTTGATCGAGCCGGAGTTCGATCGTGCGGGGGCTTGCTTTGGCACATAGCGCGAGAGCGAAACTCGTTGGCCATCGACCAAGAATCCCCCGGTCATTAGTTTGAACAAGCGGGTGATGCCTCGGTGATCCTCCAAGCGGACAAAGTCGCCGTCATAGGTGCGTTCGAAGCCGACAACGGCTCCTACGTAGTCGTCACCAAGTACTTCCACCACCAAACCCGGTTTGGCAGGCACCGTGGGGTAGCTTGGCCGTCGAGTGCGGGCATGTCCGGAAAAGATGTCTCCTGCATAGGGGTCGTTCATGGGTGTTAAGCCTATCGGGTACCCTTTACGAACTATGGATCACCGCGCGCATGTCTATTCACCACTGCAAAACGTTGCCGTGTGGCTGGCCGCTTGGTTGCATGGACAAGTCTCCTCGGACGAGTGTCTGGATGCGCTCATGGCGCTTGGTGGCCGGGTTCATCTGGCGGGAACTCACCCTGAAGCGCCCGATGCGGGCATCGACGTGCTCAAAGCCGTACGGCGGATCGGCGAGGATGCCTTGGCTTCCGACGAACCCAGCATCCAGCTGGTGCTGACCGGGCCTGGCGAAGCATTGGGGCTGCGCGCAGGCAGTGAAAGTGCGCGGGCAGCTATCGAATCTGGAGTGGGAGCTTTGGTCTTTCCGGGAACGGATCGTTTTCAACACCACATTCTCGTGCCCCGAAATACTGGCGCTGGCAGCTGGGAGTTCACGGTATTCGCCGAGAATCAGCTGCTACCCGCTCCGGCCTACCTATCCCCTGGTGAAGCCGATCTTTTGCTCACGGAGGCAACGCGGGAAGCCGCGAGACTCATCGAGCTTAACGGCGCAGCGCCTGCCGACCTACCAAATCCTCGGTTGACCGTCGGCATGCTTTCCGACTTCTATGACACCCCTGGCTTGCCCTTTTGTACTCCGCCACGTGCCGCGAAACTGTTCGCCCGCGCCGACCGCGTCGCGGCGATCATCGAGACCGTTTCCACCCATGTCGGCGACCGAGCCCTAGATCCGCTGTTGCTGCCGCTCATGCGACACGTGCGTGCCGCCCGCGTGGCCGGAGTCAGCCACGCTGTGCTCGAGCTCAGCCGCGCCTAGCCACGCTTATCGACGCCGCGCAGGCACGCAGCAGTTTTCCGCGCACGGCGCCCCATTGACCGTGCAACCCTTTACCGGGACGTTGCCCAGCGAACGTGGCTCCGCACCAGCGTGCTCCGTCAAGAGCTCGACGACCAACTTAGTGAATTCAGGGGTCGGTCCCACCGTCTTTGCCCGCACCACACGAATACCTAGCTCGTCGGCTGCCTGCTTCAGTTCCGTATCCAAGTCCCACACCACCTCGATGTGGTCCGAAATGAAGCCGACGGGATACACGACGATGTCGGTCACTCCCTGTTCAGACAGTGCAGTTGCGTGGTCAACGATGTCCGGTTCGAGCCACGGGATGTGGGGTGCACCGGAGCGGGACTGCCAGACCAAGTCATAGTCTGCGATGCCGAGATGGTCGGCGATGAGACGAGACGCTTCGGCTACCTGGGTTGAATACAACGGGCCGTCGTCAGGCGTGCCCGAAGCTTCGTCGGCAGCGATGGGGATGGAATGCGCGGTGAACACCAAGCGGGCCTTGTCGGTGCCGATTTCTTGGTAGGCCTCTTCGATCAGGGCAGCGCTGGTCTCAACAAACAGCGGGTGGTCGAAGAATTGGCGCAGCTTGGTGAAGGTCACCTCGGGCAGATTTTGTTCGGCCAAATGCTGGCGCAGCGCTGCGAGGTCTTCGTCGTACTGCCTACACCCTGAGTAGCCACCCCAAGCCGAGGTGGCGAACACGGCGACGTTGCGGTGGCCAGCGCGTGCGATTGCCTCGGCTGCTTCAGTACCAAAGGGGTGCCAATTTCGATTTCCGAAGAAAATCGGGAGTTCAGGCAATGCCACCTGCAACTGATCAATGATCTCGCGGTTCAACCTATTAAGAGGGCTGATGCCGTCGAAGAAGTAGTAGTGCTGGGAAACTTCATCGAGGCGCTCCGGCGGAATGCCGCGCCCTCGAGTGACGTTCTCCATGAAAGGGCGAACATCCTCCGGACCCTCCGGCCCGCCGAAGGAGAGCACGAGGAGGGCGTCGAACGGAAGCTTTGTGCTAGTCATGTAGACCAGATTAGCGCACCCTAAATTAGATCAAGCGAACGGCATATGGGCTCATGCCGCTCCAGCGAACTGGGTTGATAGAGACGGTGGAGCCGGACTGAGGTGCCTCGATCATCATGCCGTCGCCAAGGTAAATGGCGACGTGGTGTTCGGCATTTGGACCGTAGAAGATCAGGTCGCCTCGCTGCATCTCACTCGGGCTTACCTTGGTGCCGTGCTGATACTGGTACCCGGTGTAGTGCGGCAGATCGATGCCAACGCCAGCAAAAGCGTAGAGCACTAGGCCTGAGCAGTCGAAACCGATCTTGTTGTAATCGCCGAAGGAGTCAGCGACGCCACCATCACGGATGCCACGGCTAGGGCCATTGGCGGTGCCGCCACCCCATGCGTATGGCAAGCCAACCTGCGACTTTGCGCGGGCGATGACTGATTCAACCTTCTCAGATCGGCTACCCGAGGTCACTGCTGGCGCAGCCGTATCGACACCACTAGTGCCAGCAGCGCCTACCGATGGACCCAAATCAAGGTAATCGTCCGCACCAAAAACGCCAGTCCCCGGCTGAGCTACCGATTCTGAAGGGGCTTCGACTGGGCTGGCTTGCGCGTTGTCGGCAGCCTGCGCAGCGGCAAGTGCGGCTGCAGCGGTGGCCGCCGCAGCTACGGCTGCTTGCTGTGCCTGCTGGGAATTCGCAGCTTCCTGTTGCTTCAGCTCTGCGTCAGCCTGAGCTGCGGCCGCAGCTTGCGCTGCTTCGCGGGCGGCGCGATCGGCTTCAGCCCGTTTAGCGGCCGCAGCTGCTTGTTCAGCCTCTTGGGCCGCACGTGCGGCTTCAGCACGCTCCGCTGCGGCGGCAGCTTCCGCCCTGGCGCGAGCTTCCTCTTCGGCCTTGGCACGGGCCCGAGCTTCTTCTTCCGCTTTAGCTTTGGCTGCGGCAGCTTCAGCCGCAGCCTTTTCAGCTGCCTTTCGCTCTTCCTCAGCCTTCAGGAAGTCTTGGTACTCTTTGCGCTGCTGATTAAGGGTGCCACTGTTGGCTTTGGCTGCCTCGAGTCGTGCCTTGGCCAGGTTGCGTTCTTCCACGAGTCGCTGGCGTTCTGCAGCGCGCGCATTGAGCAGCGACGTGTTGGTGGTGAGTGCCGCCTGAGCTGTCTGTTCGGCTGCGGTTGCCTCCTGCTCGCGCTGTTCAGCTACAGCGCGCTTTTCACGCAGCACAGATTCCTTGTTGGCGGATTCTGCACGTAGCCGGTCAAGTTCTTCAATCGCGGCGCGCTGTTTGGCAGCATTCTGACGCAAGTAAGTTTGCCGGGCCAAAGCGTCTTCGGTGTTTGCCGTACCGGCTGCGCCGGCCACAGCTCCATTGGTCGTGCCACGCCGATAAGCCGAACGAGAGACTTCGTCCAGGGTCTTCTGAGCTTCATCAATAGCCTTCTGGCTACTGTCAAGGTCCGCCTTGGCAGCGTCGGCTTCTTCACGAGCCAGTTTTGCTTCCGTACGGGCAGTCTCGAGATCCACGAGGGCCTTGTTGACTGCCTCGCGTAGTCCGCCCATCTCGTTCTCGAGCTTGGAGATCTCCGCCTCCTTCTGGGAGACGGTAGTTGCTAGTCGAGCAACATCCCCGCTACCAGATGCAACAGCGTCGTCTGCTGCCTTGAGCTCAGCATCGGACGGGTTCGGTGGAGCCACAGGCTGAGCGATGGCAACCCCAGAACCGAGGGATGCGCAGCAAGCCGCAGCAGCAATCCACGACTTAGTCGTGCTCGTGTGCTTAGGCGAAGGCTTTTGTATTGCCACTGAAAACTCCATTCCACCACCGTCATTCAGGCGGATACTTTGGCGGTGCTGACCGAACTAGTGCTACTTCAGCTCAGTGCGAGAGTTTTGGCCTCATGGTCAACCTCTGATGCTTGAATATCGCGCAATGCTTCCCCACACCAGCGATTTGATTCAAGTGATTCAACTGTTGACTCACGATTCACAAAGCAACTCATGAGCTGACAACAAAACAATAGGGCACATCGGCCCCCAGTTGACACTTAAGAAACTGTAGTCACACAAGTAAAGGCCAGCACCATGACTTACTTTGCGGTGCTGGCCTGCGAAAATGACTAACGGTTGTTGCCTATGTGAATTATGTCACAATTGACTACGGAGGGTGTGTTGCGGTCAGATAAAGATTTGATGTCGGTTAGGGGTTAGGTGTAACTCAACGGTCAAGGCTTTTCGCTTGACGTATTGTGATCCAAGCGGTGAATGCGACCACGAGTATGACCACTAAGCCGATAATGATGTTTATCGTCGACCATGGATAGAACTGCCCATTAAGAGTGTCCATAAACTCCCGTGCCCCATTAGCAATCTGTGGGTTTGCCAGAAAATCATACTGTGCTGATTCAATGGCTGCGCGTGAGTAGTCATGGCTCACAATGGCACCCGAATATGGAGAACGCACGATGATGGTGTCGAAACTCGTCGTATTAAGCAGCTCTTGCGCCACATCACGAGTGGTGGCAATGCCGGTGGGCGCGTCGTCGAGCACGACAAAGGCAGTGCGACCGAACCCGGTATCCATGCCATGTCGGGAAGCGTCGATAAGCTCCTGCTCCAGGCTGGGATAGGTGACCCCCAGATCTCCGATGGCGACTGAATCGACATTGATCTGCTCGCGCAGCGATGCAACATCGATGTTCTCCAGTGTCATGGAACGCACTTCCCTTTAGTTGTATCGATACGGATAGGCGAGAGTTTAATGTCACAGTGCGTGGCCTTAGGTTTGACGCGCCTGTAGGAAGTCCTAAATCCACGTACCCTAGTAGTCAGACAGAGCCTGCAGCGTTCTAGTTTGCTTTTCACTCCCCTAATTGGGGCGTGTTTGAGTAGAAATACCCCAACAGAACGCCCGTACTGTTAAGCTGTCTGCAAACGATGGTTTTAGCCTTTCGTTTACTCACCCATAAAAATAGGAAGTGGAGCTGACTGTGACTGAAAGCAAGAACTCCTTTGGTGCCAAGAGCACGCTGACCGTTGGCGATAAGTCTTACGACTACTTCGCCCTCAGCGCTGTTGAAGGCATGGAGAAACTGCCATACTCGCTCAAGGTTCTCGGCGAGAACCTGCTGCGCACCGAAGATGGCGCCAACATCACCGCCGATCACATTAATGCGATCGCTAACTGGGATGCTTCTGCTGAGCCAAGCATCGAAATCCAGTTCACCCCAGCTCGCGTGCTGATGCAGGACTTCACCGGTGTTCCTTGTGTTGTCGACCTCGCAACCATGCGTGAAGCTGTTAAGACCTTGGGCGGCGACCCAGAAAAGGTCAACCCACTGAACCCAGCTGAGATGGTCATCGACCACTCCGTCATCGTTGAAGCTTTCGCTTCCCACGACGCCCTCAAGACCAACGTCGCTATCGAGTACGAACGCAACGAAGAGCGCTACCAGTTCCTGCGCTGGGGCTCTAAGTCTTTCTCTAACTTCCGCGTTGTGCCTCCAGGAACCGGCATCGTCCACCAGGTCAACATTGAGAACCTGGCTCGCGTTGTCTTCGACAACGATGGTCTCGCATACCCAGATACCTGTATTGGTACTGACTCCCACACCACGATGGAAAACGGCCTGGGCATCCTGGGCTGGGGTGTTGGTGGCATCGAAGCTGAAGCTGCCATGCTTGGCCAGCCAGTGTCCATGCTCATCCCTCGCGTCGTTGGCTTCAAGCTCACCGGCGAGATCCCAGTAGGCGTTACCGCTACCGACGTCGTTCTGACCATCACCGAGATGCTCCGCAAGCACGGCGTGGTTCAGAAGTTCGTTGAGTTCTACGGCTCCGGTGTGAAGGCTGTTCCACTGGCAAACCGCGCAACCATCGGCAACATGTCCCCAGAGTTCGGCTCTACCTGTGCGATGTTCCCAATCGACGAAGAGACCACCAAGTACATGCGTCTCACCGGTCGCTCCGAAGAGCAGTGCGCACTCGTTGAGGCTTACGCTAAGGCGCAGGGCATGTGGCTCGATGCAGACGCTCAAGAAGCTGTCTACTCCGAGTACCTCGAGTTGGACCTTTCCACCGTGGTTCCTTCCATCGCTGGCCCGAAGCGTCCTCAGGACCGCATCCTGCTCACCGAGTCCAAGGAGCAGTTCCGCAAGGACCTGGCCAACTACACCACCGATGCAGTGTGCACCGACGAGTCCCTGCCTGCAAAGCGCATGGAGGCCGAAGGTGAAGCCATGGAGGAGACCTCGTCCGAGCAGGTTACCGAGCTCAACGTCTCCCAGGCTGGCAGCGGCGAATCCGCAGCCGCTGGCGCAACTGGTCGCCCATCCAACCCAATCACCGTGACCTCCCCTAAGGGCGGCGAGTACACCCTCGACCACGGCATGGTTGCGATTGCGTCCATCACCTCTTGCACCAACACCTCTAACCCATCTGTGATGATCGGCGCTGGCCTCATCGCTCGTAAGGCTGCTGAAAAGGGCCTCAAGTCCAAGCCATGGGTTAAGACCATCTGTGCACCGGGCTCCCAGGTTGTTGACGGCTACTACAAGCGCGCTGACCTCTGGAAGGACCTGGAGGCCATGGGCTTCTACCTCTCCGGCTTCGGCTGCACCACTTGTATCGGTAACTCCGGCCCACTGCCAGACGAGGTTTCCAAGGCCATCAACGCCAACGACCTCGCAGCTACCGCAGTTCTCTCCGGTAACCGTAACTTCGAAGGCCGCATCTCCCCTGACGTAAAGATGAACTACTTGGCTTCGCCAATCATGGTCATCGCTTACGCCATCGCCGGCACCATGGACTTCGACTTCGAGACCCAGGCACTGGGTCAGGATAAGGACGGCAACGATGTCTTCCTGAAGGACATCTGGCCATCCACCGAAGAGATCGAAGCTACCATCGAGCAGGCTATCTCTCGCGAGCTCTACGAAGCTGACTACGCTGACGTCTTCAAGGGCGACGAGCAGTGGCAGAACCTCCCAACCCCAGAGGGCAAGACCTTCGAGTGGGATGAGAAGTCTACCTACATCCGCAAGGCTCCTTACTTCGACGGCATGGAGCTCGAGCCAGCTCCTGTCACCGACATCAAGGGCGCACGCGTTCTGGCTAAGTTGGGCGACTCGGTCACCACTGACCACATCTCCCCTGCTTCCTCCATCAAGCCAGGCACCCCAGCTGCTCAGTACCTGGATGAAAACGGCGTTGAGCGCAAGGATTACAACTCCCTCGGTTCCCGTCGTGGTAACCACGAGGTCATGATGCGTGGTACCTTCGCCAACATCCGCCTCCAGAACCAGCTGGTTGACATCGCAGGTGGCTACACCCGCGACTTCACCAAGGGCGGCGAGCAGGCGTTCATCTTCGACGCTTGCCAGAACTACAAGGCTGCTGGCACCCCGCTGGTCGTTTTGGCTGGTAAGGAATACGGCACTGGTTCTTCCCGTGACTGGGCTGCTAAGGGCACCAACCTGCTCGGCGTGAAGGCTGTTATCACCGAGTCCTTCGAGCGTATCCACCGCTCCAACCTGATCGGCATGGGCGTTATCCCGCTGCAGTTCCCTGCTGGCGAGTCCCACGCTTCCCTGGGCTTGGACGGCACCGAAGTCTTCGACATCGAAGGCATCGAGGAGCTCAACAACGGTGTTACCCCTAAGACGGTTAAGGTCACCGCAACCAAGGAGTCTGGCGACAAGGTCGAGTTCGACGCTGTTGTCCGCATCGACACCCCGGGTGAAGCTGACTACTACCGCAACGGCGGCATCCTGCAGTACGTACTGCGCAACATGATTAAGGGCTAATCCCCTTTCGATCACGTGACTGGGGCTGACTAGTTCCCGCTAGCAGCGGGCACTGTCAGCCCCAGTTCTATTTCAGACTTTTCATTTCAGACGCGAAGGAGCACCAGCATGCCTAGGGTAAGCAGCGCTGCTTTGAACGAGCGTCGCCATGAAATCCTCGAGGGCGCTCGCCGTTGCTTCGCGGAGCATGGATATGAGGGGGCCACTGTGCGTCTCCTCGAAGAGGCAACTGGTAAGTCCCGTGGCGCAATTTTCCACCACTTCACGGACAAGGAATCGCTGTTCCTGGAGATCGGGCGAGAAGATGCGCTGCGCATGGCAGAAACCGTTGCCGAAGAGGGTCTCGTACAGGTTATGCGGGATATGCTAGCTAACCCAGAGCGATTCGACTGGCTGTCCACTCGCCTCGAAATCACCCGCCTACTTCGCACGGACGCTGCTTTTCGAGATCGGTGGCAACAGCAACAAGCAGTGCTTGACGACGCCATCCGCCGCCGCCTACAGGCCAACGCAGACGCGGGCACCATGCGCACCGATGTCGACCCGGAAGTGCTGTACCTCTACCTGGAGACGATGTTCGACGGTCTGACGGCGAAGGTCGCCTCGGGCGTCGATAGTTCGGCCTTCTCCCCTGTGCTTGACCTGGTTGAGGACTCTGTCCGTCGGCGCGACACGTAAATCCGAAGACCATTCCAGTCTTTTCCTCGTGCAACGCATACTAGACTGAGCGGTATGTCTAAGTTCGTGCTGGTAGCAGCCCGCAAGGGCAAGGAAATTCTCGATTCGGAGTACCGCGACTTCATCAAGTCGACGGGACTTCTGCCAACGCAGCTCGACCATGTGGTCCTGGACTCGGAGTCTGCCGAAGTGGGTGACCTGTCTAGCTACGACGGCATTTTCGTTGGCGGCAGCCCATTCAATGTCATGGACGAAAACTATGCGCCCGAACAGTCCCACGTCCAAGCACAATTGATGACGCTGCTTCATCTCCCGGTACCGAAGATGTTCGTCTGCTTCGGCCAGAGCCTACTGACCTTTGAACTAGGCGGAGTGGTCGGCTCTTCCTACAGCGAACCTGCCGGCTCGACTGTTGTCGAGCTCACTGAAGCCGCCCAAGCTGACCCGCTACTTCAGGGGCTACCGAGGCAGTTCGAGGCGTTGACTGGCCACACGGAGAGCGTCGAAAAGCTGCCCGAGGGCGCGGTGCTCTTGGCCACGGGGCCGACCTGCCCGGTGCAGATGTTTCGGTTGGGAGAGGACACCTGGGCATGCCAGTTCCACGCTGAAATGGATGCCCAAGGGTTGGAAGCCAGAATGCTCTATTACCTGAACAAAGGGTACTTTGACCCTGCGGAGTTCGACAACATAATGTCACGTGTTAAGCAGGTTGATACCTCAGATGTCAAGCGCATTCTGCACAACTTCGTGGCGTTTGCCGCTGATTAGACTCGGTTGTCGGCACAGAACCGGTAGTAGTCCGAGTACTCCAGGAGCTGCGCGGCTTCCTCGTCAATGATGACGGTGGCGTGGTTGTGGAGCTGGAGGACGGAAGCAGGGCAAAAGGCGGACAACGGGCCTTCAATCAGGGCCTTCACTGCCCGAGCCTTGGCTGCGCCCGTGGCGATCAGAAGTACGTGACCGGCGCGGGAGATCGTGCCCAGACCTTGGGTGAGGACGTGCACGGGTACTTGGGACTCATCGTCATCGAAGAAGCGTGCATTGTCCGCGATAGTTTTCGGGTGCAGGGTCTCAACTCGGGTGCCTGAGTTGAGGGAGCAAGCGGGTTCGTTGAAGCCAATGTGGCCGTTGGCACCTACACCAACCAGCTGGCAGGCGATGCCACCAGCGGCTTCGATGGCTGCGTCGTAGGCTGGCCCTTCTGCGTGGACGTCCTCGGCAAGACCGTTGGGGCTGTGCACCTTGGCATCATCGATATCGATGTGGCTGGTGAAGTTGTCGCGGATGAAACGGTAGTAGCTTTGCTCGTGCTCGCGTGGCAATCCGATGTACTCATCGAGCAGGAAGGCCGTGCAATCCTTGAATGACAGTTCCTTGGCCTGGAAGCGGGCGATGAGCTCACGGTACATCAGCAGCGGAGTAGATCCGGTAGCGAGTCCGATGGTCTGTCCGTTGCGTACGTACTCTGCCATGACATCCGCCGCATGTGTGGCGACGTCTTGAGGGGTGGCCTTGATAAAGATATCCATATCTTTCCTAGCTACTTAGGTCCTGTGCTCCACGATCAATAGTTGGTATCGTGCAGCCACCGATTAATTGATAATTCGACCTAAGTATTGTGTCAGGAATTTTCCAGTCCGGCCGAGTTTACCCCCGCTTTCGGCCAAACAACGCGTATGAAATCGGACCCGCAAAGTTGATCAGGCTCAGTGCGTACCACATCCACTTCGGGCCACGGGTCTGCTCTTTCGGGGTGTGGTAGATGAAGTGCCAGACCACCAGCTTCTCCAGTACCTCGTAGGCCGCGACTCCGATGATCCAGCGCTGTGCGCTTTTGTCCAAGTCAGACCAGTCCAGTGCGGACATTCCCTTGTTATCAAATTTGAAGACATCTACTTTCGGGTTCATAGTCCTAAGTTTAGACGCAAGCCCGCTGGCCTCCCGTGAGCACGCTAAAGTGATACCCATGTACGCCATCATCTCTGTCGCCGGCCCAGACCACTCGGGCATCATCGCAGCTGTCGCCACCGAACTCGCTGCCATGGACGTCAACATCCATAACGTCTCGCAAACCATCATGGAGGGATACTTCACCATGATCCTTCACGTAGCTTTTGACGAGTCAAAGTTGGATATCGTCACCGTGCAGGAACGAATGACTGTGGTGGGCGAAAAGCAGAACTTGGCCATCCGCGTGCAATCCGAGGCGCTCTTTACCGCGACCAACGAGATCTAAGCCATGTCAATGAACTTTGCGCAGCGCAGCCAGGCCATTTGGGACACCATTGAGATGATCCAGGACTATCGTCTGGACATCCGAACCGTGACGATGGGCATCAGCTTGCTCGACTGCATCCGCGGCACGATGGCGGAAACCTGCCAGGCGGTGTACGACCGTCTGACTACTCAGGCGCAGGAGCTCGTGAGCACCTGCGAAGGCATCGAACGCGAGTTGGGTATTCCGATTGTGAACAAGCGCATCTCGGTCACCCCGATCGCGCTGCTCACGGCGTCCGTCTCAGGCAACCCGGTTGATCTGGCCAAGGCTCTGGATCGCGCCGCGCACGAGACCGGCGTGAACTTTGTCGGCGGATACTCTGCGCTCGTCGAAAAGGGCGCGACCTCCGGTGACAGCCGTTTGATCGACTCCATCCCTGAGGCTCTCACCGTGACCGACCTCGTGTGTTCCTCGGTGAACGTCGGAACTTCGCGCGCCGGCCTGAACATGAACGCCGTGGCTCGGATGGGCCAGGTGGTCAAGGAAGCCGCGGAGCTCACCGCTGACCGCAGCGCCATCGCCTGCGCCAAGCTGGTCATCTTTGCTAACTCGGTCGGCGACAATCCTTTCATGGCCGGTGCCTTCCACGGCATCGAAGAACCGGATTGCGTTGTCAGCGTCGGTGTCTCCGGCCCTGGCGTGGTCGCTCGTGCCCTTGAGCGCATGCCTGCCGATGCCACCCTCGACCAAATTGCTGAGGAGATCAAAAAAGCGGCTTTCAAGATCACCCGCGCAGGACAGTTGGTAGGCAACCTCGCCTCTGAGCGACTTGGCGTCCCCTTCGGCATCGTTGACCTGTCGCTCGCCCCCACCGCCGAAGTCGGCGACTCCGTGGCCAACATCCTCGAGGCAATGGGCCTCGATCAGGTGGGCACACACGGCACGACTGCCGCGCTTGCCCTGCTTAACGACGCCGTGAAGAAGGGCGGCATGATGGCCTGCTCTCGCGTCGGTGGCCTATCCGGTTCCTTCATTCCAGTCTCCGAAGACAAGGGCATGATCGACGCCGTTCGCGCAGGCACCATTTCCATCGACAAACTGGAAGCGATGACCGCCATCTGCTCCGTGGGCCTCGACATGGTCGCCATCCCAGGCGACACCTCCGCCGAGCTCATCTCCGGCATGATCGCTGACGAAGCGGCCATCGGAATCATGAACCATAAGACCACTGCTGTACGCGTCATCCCGGTCCCAGGCACGGGGCCAGGTGACGAGGTCAACTTCGGTGGCCTGCTCGGCTACGCTCCAGTCATTCCAGTGAACACGGTGGGCAACACGCAGTTCATCCAGCGTGGTGGCTACATTCCGGCGCCGGTGCACGGGTTTAGGAATTAAATAACGTCGTTCACCATTGGTGGCCAGAGAGAATCTAGCCGCCAGTGGTGATCAGAACTCGCTGAGGCGCTGCTCCAGTCCGGCTTTTAACGCAGGCCACTCGCTCCGCACCATTGAGTACAGTACCTCGTCGACTAGTAGCCCGTTCTTGTGACGGGCACTGGCGCGAATAACACCATCAAGTTTGAATCCAATTTTCTCGATCGCCCGCTGTGACTGCCGATTAGTCCACTTGGTGCGAATGCCCACTGCTTCGCATCCAAGTTCTTCGAAGGCGTACTCCAGCATGAGATGCTTCATCGCCGGATTTGTCATACCGCCTTGTGCTGACTGTCGAATCCAGGTGTAGCCGATCTCTAGGTGAGGAACCTTGGGCTTTAGGTCGTAAAAGGTAGTTACTCCGAGCGTCTCGTTAGTAAACGACGAGCGGACCGCGAATGGAGCCATATCCCCACGGTCCCGCAGCGCAAGCTTATCCTCGATGTCTGTGTGCATCGTTTCAGGACTAGGTGTCGATGTCCAGAAATTCTCATAAATCTTGCCCTCGCGCACCGCCTGTTGTAGCTCAGGCGTATGTGCAACGCTCAAAGGTTCGAGACGGACGTGATCGTTAGCAAGAGTCAGAGTCGGAGAAATCCACATACTTTTATGTATAGCCCACTAACTCATGTAAAAATCTAGAATTCATCTAGGTTTTAGGCGAGTTCGACAATCTCCATGTATTCGTCATTCCACAGGTCTTCGGTGCCATCTGGAAGCACGATGACCCGCTCCGGCTCCAATGCTCGAACAGCGCCCGGGTCGTGGGTAACCAGGACGACGGCACCGGTGTAGGTGCGCAATGCGTCTAGGACCTGTTCGCGGGATTGTGGGTCGAGGTTGTTGGTCGGCTCGTCAAGGAGCAGCACGTTGGCACGGGAGGACACGAGCGATGCGAGTGCAAGACGGGTCTTTTCACCACCGGACAGGGTGCCAGCCGGTTGATCGAGCTGTTCCCCGGAGAACATGAAGGCACCGAGGAGAGAGCGCAGATCCTGCTCCCCTGCTTCTGGGCAGGCATCGATGGTGTTCTGCCACACGGACTTAGCAGGATCGATGGTGTCGTGTTCCTGGGCGAAGTAGCCGATCTTGAGGCCATGTCCGGTGACGATGCCACCTTCGCCGTCGGTGCGTTCGACGCCAGCGAGTAGCTTCAACAAAGTGGTCTTACCAGCGCCGTTGAAGCCCAGTACGACCACACGCGAGCCCTTATCAATTGCTAGGTCAACGCCGGCAAAGACCTCTAGGGAACCGTACATCTTGGTCAGACCCTTGGCATTCATCGGCGTTTTGCCACATGGCGCTGGCTCCGGGAATTGGATGTGGGCCACGCGGTCCGCCTGACGAATATCGTCGGTGGAGGACACCATCTTTTCGGCGCGGGCGAGCATCTGCTTGGCTGCCGCTGCCTTGGTAGCCTTGGCACCCAGCTTCGCGGCCTGCGTTTTCAGCGCAGAAGCTTTCTTCTCCGCGTTGGCGCGCTCACGGCGTCGTCGAGCTTCGTCAGTGGCGCGGGCATCCAGGTACTTCTTCCAGCCCATGTTGTACACGTCCGCTTCGCTGCGCACGGCATCGAGGAACCAGACCTTGTTACAGACGGCTTCGAGCAGCTCCACGTCGTGCGAAATCATGATGAGCCCGCCCTCGTGCTTGGACAGGAAGTCACGCAACCACGTAATGGAATCGGCATCGAGGTGGTTGGTCGGCTCGTCGAGAAGCAGCGTGGTCTGCGAGCGACCCGAACCCGCGGTGGCGGCGAACAGGATCTGCGCGAGTTCCACACGGCGACGCTGACCACCAGACAACGTCTTGAGCTGCTGATCTAGCACCCGTTCCGGCAGGCCGAGGGCGTCGCAAATGCGGGCTGCTTCAGCATCTGCCTCGTAGCCGCCGAGGGAATAATACTGCTCTTCCAACCGGGAATACTTATTGACGGCCTTGTCCCGCACCGCATCGGTACCGGTCTCGATCAGCTCCTGCTGACGCTCCATCGAGCTCTTGATACGGTCCAGGCCTCGTGCCGAGAGCACGCGATCGCGGGCAGTAACATCGATATTGCCTTCCCGAGAGTCCTGTGGCAGGTAGCCGATCTCCCCGGATCGGACAACTTTGCCAGCGTAAGGCTCCCCTTCACCTGCGAGAATGCGCATGGTCGTCGTCTTGCCTGCACCGTTACGGCCGACCAGGCCGATGCGGTCGCCCGGCTGCACGCGCAGGTGCTGGCCGGGGGCGTTGAGCAGGGTGCGGGCGCCGACGCGCACTTCCAAATCTTCGGTGACAATCACAGCAGGTCAGTATAGCGTGTGAAGTATGAGCTCCTACGACCTGATCATCGTTGGCCTTGGCCCGGCCGGCGCCTACCTGGGCTACTGCGCGCAAGCGCGTGGCCTCAAGGTCCTCGGAGTTGATCGCAATGAGCAGTGGGAAGCCACGTACGGTGGCTGGGTCGACGAGCTCCCCGATGTGCCCTTGCACTGGCGGGGCAAGCCAACAGTCCGGTTCGGCGGGCTCGGACGAGTCATCGAGCGCGAGTACGCCATTGTCGACTCCGCTACGTGGCGCAAGCAGCTCCTCACCTTCCCCGTCCGCTACGGCACCGCTGAGATACCATCTGCCAACCGCGTGCTTATCGACGGCACTGAAGTCTTTGCAGATGTGGTCGTCGACGCACGGGGCGCAGCTATACAGCCAAACTCCCCTGTCCAGCAGGCGCTCGGCTGGTTCATCGACTCCGCACCAAATGCGTGGATGGATTTCGCCGGTCAGACATTCCTGTACAGCTTCGCCACGCCCCGCGGTCATCTAGTGGAAGAAACCTTTTTGGCGACGAGCAGCGTGCAGGACTGGTCGGTGCTGGAGGAGCAGCTTAAGCGCCGATTCCCTCAAGCCACACCAACAGCAGTCGAGCATGTACTCATTCCCTTGGACAGCCACGAGACTGCTGGACCGGCACTAGCTTTTGGGGCGCGTGCTGGATTCGTCAACCCGATCACCGGCTACAGTCTTGCTACCTCGCTGGCCATGGCAGAATCCACACTGAATGCGCTTTGGGGAGGTGGCGCGTTGCCTTGGCGAAGCCGCGAGTTCCGAGCGGATCGCGCCCTCTTGAGACTATTGTCTAAGACTCTCACCGGGCTACCGCCACAGCAGTTGCACTCATTATTGCGGTCGCTGCTCACGCTGCCTGTCTACATACAGCGTCGGTTCCTCCGCATGGGCGATATCCGAGGCACCCTCATGGGAATGGCATTGGTTTTCGCACGCGTGGATATAGGTACCAAGGCCGGTATCCTGCGAGCATTGTGGCAGCGGACGGGATAGGTTCAAGGTATGGGCAACGAGCAAGGTCAAGACTATAACGTCACGTACACACTCAAGTCGGGTCAGCAGGGCCACATCATCCTGCGATTTGCTGCAGTGCCGTCGAAACGCGCTATCGCGGCAGAACTGGAACGCTACGGTATCGAACCGACCGAACTGCTCGATAGCGTATTCACCCCGGTCGGATTGCCCACTTATCGCTCGCAGGTAGCACCTGCACAAACTGGCGGAACACCGATGGTTCCTCCAGGACCTTTGGCGATACCTTCACCTCACCAGACACAGCAACGCCCAATGGTGCCGGTGAAACCGAAGAGTGGCTGCATGCTTAGTTCTCTCCTGAAGGGAGCAGTGGCGCTCTACCTGTTCGTAGCCATGGTCAATATGACGGCAGCCTCAGATGCCGTCGAGGAGGGGCGAGGTCTTTCTGACCATCCCGACCGACCTGGTGCCTGCGTCGCCCTGGTGCAGGATGCAAAAGAGACCGGGCGCATCGAGGACTTCCCCGGGCACCCGGCCCAACTGCTCATGTTCGGTGGCTGCCTATTAGGAGCCTACGAAACCGAGTCGTCTTAGCTCACTTAGACGGAGAAGCCTAACGCGCGGAGCTGATCTCGGCCGTCCTCGGTGATCATGTGTGGACCCCATGCTGGAATCCACACCCAGTTCAGCGTCATCTTCTCGGCGACACCATTACCGACCACTGCTTGTTCTGCCTGCTCTTCAATGACATCAGTCAGTGGGCAGGCGGGCGAGGTCAACGTCATGTTGATGACCGCGTGCGTGCCCTCGACCATGTAGATGTCGTACACCAAGCCGAGATCAACGACGTTGATGCCAAGCTCCGGGTCGATGACATCGCGCATGTATTCCTCGACATCAGAGGCCTTGGCAAGATCTGCCTCAGATTGCTCTGGCTTCGGTGGAACGACCTTCTCTTCTTCGCTCAAGTTCTCTTCGCTCATCTATTTCTTTCCTTCCAGAGCTTCCGCCGTGGCGGCTTGGAATGCTTTCCAGCCCAGCAGCGCGCATTTGACGCGTGCGGGATACTTCGACACACCAGCGAAGGCAACGCCGTCGCCGATAACCTCTGGATCACCTTCGACTTCGCCACGTGAGGTAACCATTGTTTCAAAGGCTGCCAAAGTGTCCATAGCCTCGGACACTGGGCGACCAACAATCTCCTCCGCCATCACAGAGGTCGACGCCTGGCTAATCGAACAGCCCTCAGCCTCGTAGGAGATATCCTCAACAGTTTTCTGATCCTCCGACAGGTGGACGCGCAGCGTTAGCTCGTCGCCACACGACGTGTTCACGTGGTGTACCTCAGCGCAGTAGGGCTCGCGTAGACCTGCGTGCTGTGGGTGCTTGTAGTGGTCCAGGATGACTTCCTGGTACATCTGCTCTAGCTTCATTTTGCCACTCCAAAAAACTCTTGAGCATGTTTGATTGCCGCTACCAAGCGATCGACTTCTGCGCGGGTGTTGTACAGGTAAAAGGACGCTCTTGCCGACGCCTGTACCCCCTTCGCACGGTGAATCGGCCAGGC